>CATXLW010000013.1:0-55239 GCA_958371715.1 uncultured Collinsella sp. | reverse complement strand
CGTCCTAGTGTTCGCTTCTAATAAAGAAGGCCAAGATTCGGGACGCAGTTCAAAATAAACCTGTCCCATATTGGCAGGTGCGCTAGTATAGGGAACAACAGATTCGATGCGGGAGTGCCGGCGGTGCAAACCACAAGGCTGAGAGGGCATAGGGCCCAATCCTTTGAACCTGTCAGTTAATGCTGGCGTAGGGAGCATGCCGCCTTTACAGGGGCGCTGTCTATGCACAGCGCCCCTTTTCTATGCCAAGGAGGCATGTGCAGTGATTGATTCGGAACAGCTTAAGCAACATATGGTCAAGGCCGTAGAGGAGATTCGAGCCACCAATCCGATGGCCGGCTCCATCACCAACACGGTGACGATCGACTTTGTCGCCAACGCGCAGCTCGCCGTGGGCGGTTCGGCCGCCATGGTCTATCTGCCCGACGAGGGCGAGGCGCTCGTTGCCGGCGGCGCCGCCATCTATCTCAACATGGGCACGCTCTTCCCCATCTACGAGCAGACGATTCCCCGCGCGGCCAAGGCGGCACACGACGCCGGCAAGCCCTGGGTGCTCGATCCGGTGGGTCTGGGCATCGGTAGCCTGCGCACCCAGCTGGTAAACGAGCTCAAGCAGTACAAGCCCGCCATCGTACGCGGCAACGCCTCCGAGATCATCGCACTCTCCGGCCTGTGGGGTCTTGAGGGCGAGTCGGCCGATCTGAGCCGCGTACGTGGTGTCGATACCACCGACACGGTCGACGCCGCCCGCGATGCCGCCGTGGCGCTCGCTCGCTACACCGGCGGCGCCGTTGTGGTCTCGGGCGAAGTCGACCTGATTACCGACGGCACGACCGTGGCCAAATCCCACGGCGGCAGCCCGCTCATGTCCAAGATTACCGGCTGCGGTTGCTCGCAGGGCGGCGTGCTGGCCGTGTACGCCTGCGCTGCCGATCCGTTTACGGCAGCCGTCTGCGGTACCGCCGTCTACAACGTCGCCGGCACGCGTGCCGCCGCCGTCGCCGATGCCCCGGCAAGCTTTAAGGTCGCCTTTATCGACGAGCTCTACCGCGCAACCGCCCAAGACATCGCCGATAACCAACTCGAGCTCGAGGAGGCATAAGCCATGTCCGAGCCCGCAACCAATGCCGGCATGAACACGCTCGTCGCTGTGGCCATCGCCCCGTGCGGCACCGGCGATGAACTGTCCGCCGAGGTCGCCGAGGTCGTGCGCGTCATTCGCGAGAGCGGCCTTCCCAACCGCACCACCTCGATGTTCACCGAGATCGAGGGCGACTGGGACGAGGTCATGCAGGTCGTGCGCGACGCGACCTTTGTGTTAGCGAACAAGGGCATCCGAACCGAAGTCGTGCTCAAAGCCGATATTCGACCTGGATTTACCGACACCATGACCGGCAAACTCGAGCGCATGGAAGCGCAGATCAAAAAGCAGGAGGAAGCACGATGAGCATCCGCGACAACCTTGATATCTCGGCCTATCTGGTACTCGGCCCCGAAAACACGCTCGGGCGCCCCGTGGGCGATGTGGTGGCCCAGGCACTCGATGCCGGCTTTACCTGCATCCAGGTGCGCTCCAAGGTGGCAAGCGCCCGCGAGATCATCGCGCTGACCGGCGGCGCCGCGCAGGCAATCGCACAGGCTGGCAAGACCGGTCAGGTCGCTTTGCTGATCGACGACCGCCTGGACTGCGTACTCGCCGCGCGCGAGCAGGGCATTGCTGTCGACGGCGTGCACGTGGGCCAGAGCGACATCCCCGTCGAGGTCTGTCGCAAGCTGCTGGGCCCCGATGCCATCGTGGGTCTTTCGGCCCGTTGCGAGGAGATGCTCGAGTACGTCAAGACCGCCGACATGAGCCTGGTCGACTACCTGGGCATCGGCCCGCTCCACGAGACCGAGACCAAGCGCGACTGCGGACGCGCGGCCGACGGCTCCATCATCACCAAGAGCTTTGAGGACCTGGCCGCACTCCGCGCGGCAAGCCCCGTGCCCATCGTGGTGGGCGGCGGCGTCAAGACGGCCGACCTGCCGCAGCTCAAGGCCACCGGCGTCGACGGCTTCTTTGTGGTGAGCGCCGTCTGCAGCGCCGATGACCCCTACGTCGCGGCCAAGGAGCTCGTCGACACCTGGCAGCAGGCATAGACATAGGCCGAGCAGCTACTCCGCAGCCTCATATCTTCAGCAATGGAAAGCGCATCCCAGTTTGGGCCTCCATTCCGGGATGCGCTTTCCGTATGCGACCCTTACCCCGCCAGATACGCTTCCAACGCCGGCAAAGTCGCCTCTGCATCGTGGCGGCCGACCTGGTAGATGCGCTCGAGCTCATCCGGTTCGCGGCACAGCGACGGCACCTTCACCGATTCGCTCGGCCGCACCACAAAGATTTCCCCGGCAGCCTCTCGACGTGCCAGGTCATCGAGCGTGGCATTGTAGACCTCGTGCCGATGCTCAAGCGCCGCAACAAACTCCGGATAGTGACGATACACGCGACGCAGCATAGGCATCACGCTATTGGGCTGCTTTACAAAGCCCGCCGGCTGCGTCAGCACCACCACGTTGCGGTCATAGCCTTGCTCAAACAGCCAAGCGCTGGGAATGGAATCGGCAACACCGCCATCCAAGTACTTACGACCCTCGATGGCAACAGGACGCGTCGCCACGGGAATCGCCGACGACGCCCGAATCCACTCGATATCGCGCTCGTCGCCATACGGCAGATCGTGATAGACGGCCTTGCCCGTCTCGATATCGGTACACACGCACGTAAACCGCATGGGGCAGGCACGATATGTCTCCAGGTCGATGGGATCGCGCTCGACGGGCACCTCGTGATAGGCAAAATCGGCATTGAACATGTCCCCTGTTCGCAACCAGCTCGTTACACTCGCATAGCGCTTGTCGGCGCAATAGGCCTTGTTGTAGCGGATGGCACGGCCGATCTGGCGCGATTTAAAGTTGTAGCCAAATGCCGCGCCCGCCGAGACACCCACCATATGGTCGCAAGTTAAGCCGCACTCCATCCATACGTCGAGCACGCCCGCCGTATACATACCGCGGTAGCCGCCTCCCTCGAGCGCGAGCCCCACCGTGCGCGTCGTATCTGGCTGCGTCATGCGATCATCCCCGTTTCTGCGTTTTTAAACGGGACAAGTATACCCGTCAACATATATCGTCTCAGTCGCATTTTCATCGAACATCGCATCGTCGTGTTACCGCTTGGCAAATAATTGTCACCCATAGTATTGGCACCCCTATATAATTTTGTACTGTTGTTTATACTACTCAGCAGTTATCAACAGCGAACATTAGCCGGCAAAGTAACCCAACAACGCCGCAAGGCGGAGGCCTGGATACACGCAATACGCTGAGCAACGACGCGTGTACACAACGAGCTCGCCCGACGCAATACACCCCGACCTCAGGAAGCCGCTTACAGCATGGATATCGCCAGCAATTACACCGAGACGCTCGAAAAGACCATCCGTGACCTTCTCGAGCGTCAGGACGATCTGATCAGGACCGCCTTTACCGACCAGCTCACCGGGCTGGGCAACCGTGGCGCCTTTACCCGTTCCCTCGAGGAAATCTGGGAGCAGGAATTGCCCGTAACCATGGCGTTTATCGACATCGATAACCTTAAGCACTGCAACGACATCTTTGGGCACGACGAGGGCAACCGCTATATCTTGCAGGTTAGCTTCTACCTCAAGCTGTATATGAAGGTGGACGAGGCGGCATTTCGCCTGGGAGGCGACGAGTTTGCCATCCTGTCTACGATTGCGACCGAGGATGACCTGGCCGAGCGTCTGGAGCACTGCCGAACGGTCCTGCTCGAAAACAACGATTCCAAGATGCCCCACTCGTTTAGCTACGGAGTGGCACACGCCGACCCCGCCCTGGGCGAAGCCCCCAATCGCTTGACGAAAGATGCCGACCATCGCATGTACGACTACAAGCTACGTCATGCCGTGCACCTTGATCGACGCAATATCGCACAAGCCCACACCGACGACTTCGAAATAAGCGATCGCATTTTCGACGCTCTTTCGATGCTCAACGAAGGCCGATATTTCTTTATCGAGAACTTGGACAAACATCGAACCCTTTGGTCACAAGGCGCCCTGCGCGATCTTGGTCTTCCTTCGGAGCATATAGACAACTGTCACGATTATTGGAAAACGCGTGTCCATCCCGATGACCTTGAAGCCTATACCAACGACATCGACCAGATCTATAACGGCTCCAAACACCGTCACGTCATGCAGTATCGTGTGCGCAACGCCGCCGGCGATTTCGTCCTCTGCCGCGCTCGCGGGTTTCGTATCGACGGCGACGAAGGTGTCCCCTCACTCTACGTCGGCGAGCTCGTCAACCACTCGCTTGCCGAGACCGTCGACGCCGCCACGGGCCTCGGGACGCAGCGCATGCTGGCCAACGCTATCGATGCCTGCCGTCGCGACCGTTGCCAGACGGGGCTTATAGCGGTACGCGTTCGTGGCACGGCAAAGCTCAACGAGCTCTACGGGGCCGAGGCCGTCGACAACATGCTCGCCGAATACGCAGGCCGCATGCTGTCGATTACTCGCGGCAGGAGTCGCGTCTTCCGCTCACGCAACGCCCAGTTCGTCGTGCTTAGCAACAATTTGGATCACGAAGCATTCGAGCAACTGATCCAACATCTCAAAGAGGCCGTTTTCGCTCCCGTTCGAATCGCGGGCGACACTATTACCCCCGTCTGTCTTGTCGTTCCGGCCTTTTACGAGCACCTGACCAATCAAACGGCCGCCGTTTTAGGCGAACTCGACCGTCGCATTCGCACGGCCGGCGGGCTTGTTCCCAACGACAGCCTCCCCATACCCGAGGTGGAGCGCAAAAGCGCCATCGCCGAACGCATCGATCCGCTCACGGGTCTCTATCGACCCAGCGAGTTTATGCGCCGCGCCAACGAATTTCTTGAGACAAGGCGCAACGGCGCCTGGTGTATCGCCACCGTCGATATGGGACACATGCGGCTGTTCAACGAATGGCACGGACAGGCCGAGGGCGACCGCATGCTCGCCGATGTGGGCACGGTTCTCAAGGACATCGAGAATGCCGACATGGGCGTCGCAGGGTACTGGGGCCAAGACGATTTTTGCGTACTCATCCCCTTTGAGCACGTCGCCGTCCATCAAATCTATAGCCGTGTTCGCGAAGCCGTGGCCAAGCACGATGACGGCGTGGGCTTCTGGCCGTCCATGGGCGTTTACCCCATCGACTCCAACGAAGAAATCACCATCGATGCGCAGGCCAAGGCAATGTTTACCAATCGGCGCGCAAAAAACGACTTTAAGGAGCGCATTGCCATTTTCCGCCCCGAGGAATACGAGCACGAAATCGCGTTCCACCGCACGCTGACCGAATTCCAGTATGCGCTCTCAAACGGCCGCATCACCTACTACTTGCAGCCCCAGGTCGACATGGAAACCGGCGAGATCACTGGCGCCGAGGCGCTCACGCGCTGGATTGACAAGGATGGCTCCCTCATTTCACCCGTCACCTTTATCCCCGCTCTCGAGGAAAGCGGTTTTGTGGTGACGCTCGACAAATACGTTTGGCAGGGCGTTGCCTCGTGGCTGCGCGGGCGCATCGATCGAGGACTTCGCGTGGTTCCGATCTCGCTTAACGTGTCGCGCGTGGATATCCTTGCCTGCGACGTTGCCGAGCATATGGGGGCACTCGCCGACCAATACAATCTGCCGCCCGAGCTCATGCGCATCGAGATCACCGAGACGGCTTATACGGGAGAGTCCGAAGCTGTGGATAAGCTGACGGCCGACCTGCACAACCGCGGCTTCTCGACCTACATGGACGATTTTGGCACCGGCCAGTCCACGCTCGCGATGCTCAAGAACGTCAACGTCGACGTCATCAAGCTCGACCGCACGTTTGTGCCCGTCGACGGCGATCAAGGCCGCAGCGTGCAAATCATTTCATCAATGCTCGAGATGGCGCAGTCGCTCCATCTGCCCGTGGTGATCGAAGGCATCGAGACAGACGAGCAGGCAAACATGCTCCGCCAAATGGGCGCCCGCTACGCTCAGGGCTTCCTCTACTACCGCCCCATGCCGGCGGAGGATTTTGAAGCGCTGCTCGATGGCGGCGGCCGCAACTGATACGCTTACGCGCAAAACACTACCGTCGAAGGGACGTTTGTCCCCATTGGCTAACTTATATCCCCAATCCAAACCAAATTGGGGATATGATACAGACCACTGTTGTGCCCAAGGAGGTTATCCATCATGAACGAGTCGTATCGCCTGGGCGAGCAATCAATCATCGCTCATCTTCAGCGACTTGCGAACGGGGCCTCAACCACCGAGCTCGATGTCGCCGCGCTGCCCCCGGAGTTGCGTGCCATCGGTGAGCAACTACAGAAAACGCTCGCCATCCTGCAACAAGAACGCGAGCTGCTTGAGCACGGCGCCTATATCGACTCGCTCACCAATCTTGGCAACCGTGGCGGACTCGACCGCCATGTCGATCAGCTCTGGCGCAAAGGCACCCCCTTCACCTGCGCCTATATCGATATCGACCGCCTTAAGCATTGCAACGATAAGTTTGGCCACGCCGAGGGCAATCGCTACATTCTGAGCATCTGCCGCGCACTCACCGAGACAATGGAGCACGATGAGTTGCTGTTCCGTATCGGTGGAGACGAATTTGTACTTATATCCCCCACGACAGACGAAGCCGAGCTCGAGCAGCGCCTGGAGCGGACGCGTGCCAATCTTATCGAGGCAACATCAGGCGACAAGGCGCCCATGATCGCCAGCTTTAGCTTTGGCTGCTCGCGCGTCGACCCACTTGCAGGCGATACGCGTCGCCAGATGACAAAGGACGCCGACCGCAAAATGTATCGCTACAAGCTCATGTACCGCGTGCAACAACCGGAAGAAGGCGATGCGCCGCAACGCCCGATCACCGAACAACCCCCCCCTGCAACGACCGAGTGTTTCAAGCGATCTCCATGAGCTCCGAGACACGCTATCCGTTCATCATTAACCTCGACACCGGCGAATCGCAATGGTCGGTTAATGCCGTGCGCGATTTTGACCTACCCTCCCAGCATCCCTACAACTCGCTCGATATATGGCTTGCCCGTGTTCACCCCGAGGACCGCGACAACGTACGTGCCGAGCTCGATATGGTGGTAAACGGCACGTGGCACTTCCACTGCATGCAGTATCGCGTCATGAATACCGCCGGAAAATACGCGCTTTGCGACTGCACGGGTTACCGCCTGGACGGCACCGATACCGAGCCCAACATGTATGTGGGCATTGTCACCAACCGAAGCTTGGCAGATACGACCGATTCCGTGACCGGTCTGGGCGATATCCACGCCCTGGTCAACGCCATTGGCGAGATGCGTCGCGTGGCACGAAACGCGGGCTTGATCGCCATTAAAATCGACGAAATCGCAAAGGTCAATGCCCGCTTTGGCTTTGATGCAGGCGACCGCGTTTTGGCAGAAAGCGCCGCCTGCCTCATGGATTGCTCGCGCGGCAAGGGTCGTCTGTTCCGCTCGACCGGACCAATGTTCGTGGCGCTCTTTGACGAGCTTGATCCCGAAGAGACCGACGCGGTTGCAGACGAAATCGAACGGTTCTTGGGATCGCCCGTGCTCCTCGGCTCATTTGAATATCAGCCGCCCCTTCGCGTGGCGACGCTTCATCTGGACGCCGTCGACCGACAGCCCGTTTCCATTTTGAACGAGCTCAATGCGTTGCTTAAAGAAGCGCCGCAGATACCGGGCACCAAGCTGGACTAGCGTCGCGGGGCGCATGATGGTTAATTTCCGATCTCGGGCGAACACATTGGGCAAATAGGTCGTACCCGAAGTTAGCCGAACGCCCCCCGCAGTCCCTAGCGGGCCCGGGGGCACCGTTTCGATACTCTTGGTTTACTTTGCCTGATGCAAATAAGTGCTCAACAGGATAGAACCTATCCCCCGCCACGGATATGCCCTCGAGTAAATCTGTTAAGCCAAGCCTATCAAATTCTATTGACAATTGGCTGCATTGGTCCATTTTGTCGTCCAGCCACTTCCGCTGGCTATCGCCTCATAAACACAAACCTAACGAGCCGCACGAACGACAAAGAGGCCAAGCTGAACAGAAGTAGAACCAAAACTTCAAAAACGCTGGTATTCCAATCGCGTACCCAGCCCTCTACCGCCCACAAGAAAAACAGCAGCCCCATCCATAACGTCACAGAAGAAATCAGCTTTGCGTAGGGGCGTATATCAATCTCGCTCTCCCTTTTTGTGACATCATATCCAGCAATTGAGCAGAGCCATCTTCCTCTTCGGTATTGGATTGAAAGGACAATCAAGGCAATCGAAGTCATCAAGCAAACAGCATCCTCTGTTTCCATAGAGTTTCCTTTGCTTTCCATCCTAGTTACGCATTCACAATCGAATCAAACCAAGTATGAATTACTCGATAGCAACCGCCTTAGTATAAACCATAGCCGCCGCAGCAGCCCGCCTTCCAAGGCCTCAATGCTCGCCATCGAGGGCGACCCGCCCAGACCCCTTACAATCTGCTCGCACGAGGCCCCGCATTCCAACATCCTCTGGACCGTATCCCGCTCGTACCTGGTGAGCGTGCCTGCCGTGGGCCCTCGGGGCCGGCATCGTGCCCCACGCCATCTGCCCTCTCGTGCGATAATCCTCCGCAGAAGTCACCGACAGCAGAGGGAGTTTGTGATGAAGGTTCTTTTGGTCAATGGCAGTCCCAAGGCAAACGGCAACACCGACCGCGCACTCGCCGAGATTGCCGAGCAGCTCAACGCAGAGGGCATTGAGACGCAGGCGTTTCAGCTGGGCGCCAAGCCCATTCGCGATTGCATTGGTTGCGGCCAGTGCGGCAAGCTCGATTGCCGCTGCACCTTTGACGACGACATGGTCAACGAGTTGATTGCCGCCGCCGAGCAGGCAGACGGCTTTGTCTTTGGCTCGCCCGTCTACTATGCGCACCCCAGCGGACGCATCCTCTCGGCTCTCGACCGCGCATTCTATGCCGGCAGCAAGGCCTTTGCGCACAAGCCGGGCGCCGCTGTCGCCGTTGCCCGTCGCGGCGGCACGTCGACCACGTTCGATGTGCTCAACAAGTACTTCACCATCAACCAGATGCCCGTGGTAGCATCCACCTACTGGAACAACGTCTTCGGTGCCATGCCGGGCGAGGCCGCCCAGGACGCCGAGGGCCTTGCCACCATGCGAAACATCGGCAAAAACATGGCCTGGCTGCTGCGTTGCATCGAGGCTGGAAAGGCCGCCGGCATCGAAGCCCCCCAGGCCGATCGCGCCAGGACCAACTTCATTCGATAATTCCAGCGGTGGTCACCTTGATGTTCTATCAATGTCAGCGAAAAGCCAGCTGATGAGGCAAGGTGCCTTGAAAGAGGAGGGCGCTGGGCTTTTGCCCGCGCCCGACGATTGAAAGGCAGATCGCCCATCAGATGGCTTTGCAGCGTCGAGGTGACCGCCGTTCGTTAGAACGGCGGAACCAAACAATGAATATTCAAATTTTCGGGACTAAGAAGTCCTTCGATACCAAGAAGGCCCAGCGTTATTTTAAGGAGCGCCGCATTAAGGTGCAGTTTATTGACCTTAAGGAAAAAGAGATGAGCAAGGGCGAGCTCACGAGCGTGATGCAGGCGGTCGGCGGCATCGACAAGCTGCTCAACCCCAAAGCCAAGGACGAGGAGACACTCGCGCTCATCCAGCACCTTACCCCCAGCCAGCGCTTCGACAAGCTGCTCGAGAACCAGCAGGTTTTGGCCGAGCCCATCGTACGCAACGGCAAGAAGGCCACCGTCGGCTATTGTCCCGATGTGTGGGGAGCCTGGGAGTAGCCTGTGTTATTTGTCGGCGCGTGGGTATAAGAGCAGGCGTTTGGCATAAGATTCAACTGTAAGCCATGTCTAACAAAGGAGGGCACATGCCCAACAAACCCGTGAAGATCATCATGCTTACCGGCTACCTCGGTGCCGGCAAGACCACGCTGCTCAACCACATCCTCGCCAACGACGGCGGCATCCGTGCTGCCGTGATCGTCAACGATATCGGCGAGATCAACGTCGACGCCAGCCTCATCGCCGACGGCGGCCTTTCCGAGACCGACGACCTCATCCCGCTCACCAACGGCTGCATCTGCTGCACACTTTCGGACGATCTGGCCAACCAGCTGCAGGGCATCGCCGATTCGGGCAAGTTCGACTACATCATCATCGAGGCCTCGGGTATTTGCGAGCCTATCCCCATCGCCTACACCATCTCGAGCTTCTGCGACGAGGCCAAGGTGGGCGGCGAGCCCAAGCTCGCGCTCGACAACATCGTGGCCGTGGTCGACTGCGCCCGCATGTACGACGAGTTCAACGGCGGCCGCGACCTGCTGGCCGAGGATATCGACGAGGACGACATCGAGAGCCTGCTCATTCAGCAGATCGAGTTTTGCTCTACGCTGATCCTCAACAAGACCGATACCGTCACGCCCGAGCAGATTGCCGAGCTCAAGGCCATCGTGCGTAGCCTGCAGAAGGACGCCGTGATTGTCGAGGCCCAAAACGGCGAGGTCCCCATGGAGGAGCTGCTCGACACCGGCCGCTTCGACTTTATGCGCGCCTACAACTCCGCCGCTTGGATCGAGGCCATGGAGCATCCCGAGGAGCACGACGACCCCGAGGTGCTCGAGTACGACATCGAGACCTTTGTGTACTCGCGCCGCAAGCCGTTTGACCTGCAGAAGTTCACCGATTTTGTTGAGCAGGAGTGGCCCGACGAAGTCATTCGCGTCAAGGGTCCGCTGTGGCAGACCGGCGATCCGGACATGTGCTACATGTTTGAGCAGGCCGGCCACCAGATGCGCCTGATGGAAAACGGCTTGTTTGTCGATTCTGCGCCCGAGGGCGAGAAGCAGAAGATTATCGACGAGAACCCCGAGATCATGCAGATTTGGGACGACGAGACGGGCGACCGCATGACGAGCCTGTGCATCATCGGCCGTCACATGGACAAGGATGCGCTCATCGCCGCCCTCGATGCCTGCCTGACCGACTGGCACCGCGCCTAGGCTATCGAAGCGGGCGTTTTCCGCCCACGTAACCGCCAAACCACCACGAAGGTGCCTGTCCCCTTCGTGGTGGTTTTTCATTCTGAGCCAAGGAGATTCATGTTCAATATTGTGCTGTACGCGCCCGAGATTCCGGCCAATACGGGCAATATCGGCCGTACCTGCGTGGTCACCGGTGCCCACTTGCATCTGGTGGAGCCGCTGGGCTTTTCGCTCGACGACAAGACGGTGCGCCGCGCCGGCCTGGGCTACTGGCAAAACTTGGACGTGACGACCTATGCCGGCTGGGAGGATTTCCTTGTGCGCAACGACCTCTCCCCTGCCGACGAGCGCCTGCATCTGCTGACCAAAAAGGCGCGCCGCACCTATGCGCAAAGCACCTACCGCGATGGCGACTACTTGGTCTTTGGCAGCGAGAGCTCGGGGATTCCCGAAGAGCTGCTCGCCGCAGCGCCCGCGCGCTGCGAGCGCATCCCCATGCTGCGCGATTGTGACTCGCTCGATAACGCCGAGGCCTGGGAAGCCCACGAGGAATCGCTGGGGCATACCGAGGACAGCCATGAGGCCATCCTTCGGCAGGATATCTGCGGCAACTTCGTCGACCCGGATGACTACCGCATCAGCGCACTCAACCTCTCCAACAGCGCCGCCATCGTCCTCTACGAGGCCCTGCGCCAGACAGACTTCCCCGGCATGTGACAAAGGGACTGTCCCTTTGTCACATTCTGCTAGAGGTAATGGCCAGTGATGCTTGCGGAGCAGGCAGCGATGTCGCCCGGCGTACCGGTGCAGACGATTTGCCCGCCCGCGTCGCCGCCACCCGGACCCATGTCGATCACGTAATCGGCGTTACGGATAAGGTCGAGGTCGTGTTCGATCACGATAACCGTGGCGCCCTTGGCAACGAGTCCGTCAAACACACTCAGCAGCACCTGAACATCGAGCGGATGCAGGCCGATCGTGGGCTCGTCGAACACGAATACGGCATCGTCCTGCACGCGGCCCATCTCGCTTGCAAGCTTAAGTCGCTGCGCCTCGCCGCCCGAGAGCGCCGGCGTGGGCTCGCCAAGTGTCAGGTAGCCCAGACCCAGGCCATGCAAGGTCTGCAGGCGCGCCTGAACTTTCTTGAGTCCCACCGTGGCGTCGAGGGCCTCGTCCACACTCATGTCCATGAGCTGCGGCAACGTGAGCAGACTGCCGTCCTTGCCCTCGCGATGAATATGCGAGGCTGCGTCTGCATAACGCGAGCCACGGCATGCAGGACAGACAATCTCGACATCGGGCAAAAACTGCACGTCGAGCGATATCGAGCCCGTGCCATCGCACGTGGGGCAGCGCAAAGCGCCAGTGTTGTAGCTAAAGGCACCCGCCTTATACCCTGACGCCTTGGCCTCGGGCGTACGGGCGAAGGCGCGGCGCAGCTCATCATGGATGTCGGCATAGGTCGCTACCGTCGAGCGTACGTTGGCGCCGATGGGCGTGGCGTCAATCAGGTTGGCGCGCGCGATGCCCTCGGCATCGACCCAACGCACGTGCCTTGGCAGGCGCTCACCGGCTGCCTGTGCCTTGAGCGCCGGGATGAGCGTCTCGAGCACCAGTGTCGTCTTGCCCGAACCCGAAACACCCGTCACCGCGACAAGGCGGCCGCGCGGGATATCGACTTCGAGTGGTTTGACGGTATGGATGGCATCGGTCGCCATGCGGATATGGCCTAGGTCGAACATTTCGTCGTCAGCCACCTGCGGGCGCAGACGCTTGGGGTCCGAGCGCAAGAACGGCGCGATGCGGCTGCCCTGCGATTGTTCGACCTCGTCTACCGTACCGGCGGCGATTACATGGCCGCCGCCTGCTCCCGCAACGGGGCCCATCTCGACCAGATAGTCGGCTTCTGCCAGCACGCGCGTGTCGTGGTCGACAACAACCACGGTATTGCCATCGACCACCAGATCGCGCATTACGCCTACCAAGCCGTCGACGTTCGCGGGATGTAAGCCAATCGAAGGCTCGTCCAGCACATACAGCACGCCCGTCGATCGGTTGCGGACCACGCGGGCAAGCTGTACGCGCTGGCGCTCACCCGTGGAGAGCGTGGCGCCGGCGCGGTCGAGCGAAAGGTAGTCGAGACCCAGATCGACCAGGCGACGGGCCGTACTCAAAAACGAATCGCAGATGTCCCCGGCCATGGGCCGCATCTCGGTCGGCAAGGATGCGGGCACCCCGCGCACCCACTCAATCGCCTCGCCCAGCGTCATGGCTGCCGCCTGCGCCAGATTGATACCGCGCACCTGGGGCTGGCGCGCGGCGTCGGAAAGACGCGTACCGCCGCAATCGCGACACGGCCCCTCGCACAAAAAGCGCGCAACGCGCTTGAGCCCCTTATCGTCCTTAACCTTGGCGAGCGCATTCTCGACGGTATAGACGGCGTTGTAATAGGTAAAGTCGAGCGGCGTGGCGCCCTCGCCGTTTTTGGGAACGTAGAGAATGTGCTTCTTGACTGCCGGGCCATGGAACACGATGTCGCGCTCTTGAGGCGTGAGCTGGTTAAACGGCACGTCGGTACGCACGCCCATCTCGCCGGCCACCTGCTTCATCAGGTCCCACATGAGCGTGCCCCAGGGAAGCACCGCGCCCTCGTTGATGGTCTTTGACTCGTCGGGCACCAGGCTCGCCTCGTCCACCTCGCGCATAATGCCGGTGCCGCCGCAGGTGGGACACGCGCCGCCGCTGTTAAAGGCAAGGTCCTCGGCCCCCGGCGCATAGAACTCACGGCCGCATGAGGGGCACGTGAGCGACAGGCCCGCGGCCACGTTAAGGCTCGGCTCCACGCGCGCCCCGCAATGCGGGCACACGTGATGGGCGCAGCGGCTAAAGAGCAGGCGCAGACTGTTGTTGAGCTCGGTCATGGTGCCAAAGGTCGAGCGCACGCCTGGCACACTAGGACGCTGATGCAATGCGAGCGCCGCCGGCACGTGCAGCACCTCGTCCACCTGTGCGTGCTCGGCCTGCGTCAGACGACGGCGGGTATAGGTGCTGAGCGCCTCCAGATAACGACGCGAGCCCTCGGCATACAGAACCCCCAGCGCCAGCGAGCTCTTGCCCGAACCCGACACGCCGGCAATGCCCACGAGCCTTCCCAGCGGAATATCGATATCGATGTCCTTGAGGTTATGGACGCGCGCACCACGTACCTCGATAGCACTCGGCTGTTGCGACACCGTCATCGCTCCCCTTCCTGTTGATCGAATGTGACAAAGGGACTGTCCCTTTGTCCTTTACTCGTGCCATAAAACACGATCTCGAATGTACTCGCCCAGCATGGGCACGGTAAAACGGACGAGGCCGTATCCGGCGGCCTCGATGACGCGCTCGCGAATCAGGCTTGCGCGATATTTACTCGCCCAGCTCTGGGTACGGTCGCAGCGCTCAATGATATCCGCCGTGCGCGTCGGCTTGTCCTCGTCAACCGCCATAGCCTCGATAAAGAGGCGCTGAGGGCTGCGCAGACCGTAATACAGAGGTGCGTCAACCGCTTCGTAGAACTCGGAGACGGCATCCGCATGGCCATTCTCGACATCGCGCCTTTCGATGACCTGCGAGCCACGCCGGACAGCAGACCGCCACATGTAATAGCCCACCAGCTGAACCATATAGGGATGCCCCATGCTCTTGCGCGCCGCAAGGTCCGCCGTCTCCGCGTCAACGTAAAGACCAGCGTCTTTGACCGTCTGGATATACGAATCGCGCACTTTGGGCAAAGATATTGCCCCCAACGTACGCTGCTGGGCACGCCGCAAAAACGTCACGCTCGGCTCTTCGAGCAGATCGTCAACCATACTGGGCAAGCCGGCGAACGCCAGCGCAAGACCGCGCTGGTCGCTATCGGGCAAGCCCGTGGCATCCTGGTCTCCGAGCACCTGCTGATAGAGGACGGCAAGAGCCGCCAGTTCCTCGATAGACACCGATTGTGCCTCGTCAATCGCAAACAAGACGCCCTTGCCCGGACCGAGCTTCTTGAGACGCTCGTTGACCAGCCCTCGCAATGTCTCGCCTTTTGCCCGCGCCGCCTCGACCGACATCCGGCCAAACGACGGCCCAAACTCCATTGACGTCACAACGGGTTTATTCGAGCGAAGCGCGTCGGCCAAGCGGTCGCACAAACCAAGCGAAGCGGAATCGGAGACAACCGCCCATCCGCGCTCGCTGGCTAGACGTTGCAGCTCCCGCAGGAGAACCGTTTTGCCACAGCCGCGGTTTCCCGTAATGAGCATGAGCCTGCCCGGCGCTCCGGCGCCGTTGTCGAGCCCTTCCTCAAAATCTTCGATGACCGACTCGCGACCGATGAGTATCGGAGGCCGCTTACCAGCTGTGGGCTTAAAGGGATTTGGATTCATATCGGCCTCCTCGGATTGGCAAACCCTGGTAACAGTTATACCAACTTATACTGAGTTATACCAATAGCATGTGACAAAGGGGCTGTCCCTTGGTCATATGTGGCCGAAAAACTCGGCGTCTGCTGCTCGCCAGGGACGGAAGGTGGCGGGATCGATCTTTACGTGCGCTGCGGCGGGCACGTCATACCATTTGACCGTGTAGCCGGCGCCGTGAGAGCAAAAGACCGAGTCGGGCGTGTTGGGCAGATCGGCCTCGGGCTCATAGGCGGCCGTCTCGATTACGCGCTCGGCATCATGGCAAGCCGCATAACCGGCGAACTCCAGGTACAGATGACCGCGCCCGCTCGTGTAGGCAGCCACCTCCAGCGCGTAATCCTGCACCTCGGATGCCGGCACGCGACCCACAAGCTTCGCTCGGTCTCCCGCCATCGTCGGCGGCTCGTACTCGGCACCCATGCGTGTGGCATCTGACAACGCCCGGCCCACGCACTCCCCCGGCACCTCGAGCTCAAAGTGGTACCACGGCTCCAGCAACACGTCTGCGCCGACCTCGCGCGCCTGCATCAAACCCTGGCGAATCGCGCGATACGTGGCCTGGCGAAAATCGCCGCCCTCGGTGTGTTTGGCATGCGCGCGGCCGCCCGTGAGCGTAATGCGCACATCGGTGATGGGCGAGCCCGTCAGCACGCCCAGGTGGTCGCGCTCCATAGCGTTGGTGAGTGCCAAACGCTGCCAGTTAAGATCGAGCTCGTCGGTTGAGGTCACGGTGCCAAACTGCACACCCGAACCCGCCGGCAACGGCTCCAGGCGCAGATGCACCTCGGCATAGTGGCGCAGCGGCTCAAAGTGGCCCACGCCCTCGACCGGCCGCGAAATAGTCTCCTTATAGAGAATGCCGCCGGGCTCAAACGCAACCGAAAGGCCAAAGCGATCGGCCAACACCCGCTGCACGACCTCGAGTTGCACGGCGCCCATCAACTGCAAATGGATCTGCTCAAGATGCGTATTCCAGCTTACGCCGAGCATGGGATCTTCGTCCGCCAACTCACTCAGCGCTTTAAACACCGCATGAACGTCGTGTTCGCCCGGCAGCACCGTATAGGTGAGGACCGGAGCGATGACGGGCGCATCGCCCGCGGGCTCCGCGCCCAGGGCGTCCCCTGGGCGAACGTGCGCAAGACCCGTCACGGCGCAAATACCGCCAGCAGCAACTTCTTGGGCAAGCTCATACTTCTCGCCGTTATAGATGCGTACCTGATCGACCTTCTGTTCCCACGCCTCGGCACTGGAACGCCCGCTGATCATCTGTTTTGCGCGCAGCGTGCCGCCGGTCACTTTAACCCAAGCCAAGCGCTCGCCACGATCCCCGCGGCTGACACGATAGACGCGCGCGGCAAACTCCGGGAGCCACGCCTGCTCACGCATCAGCGCGCATATACCATCCAGTAGCTCGTCAACGCCTTGGTCCTTGAGCGCCGAGCCGGCAAAGCAGGGAAAGAGCTTGCGCTCGGCAACCATGCGCGACAGCGTTGCGACAGAAAGCTCACCCGCTTCAAGAAACTCCTCGAGCGCCGCTTCGTCCAACGCAGCAGCGTCCTCCTGAACGGCGGCGCCCGCCAGCAGCTCGTTGGCATCCAGGCAGCCCTCGGAAAGACGCTGCCCGAGTTGTGCCAGCAAAACATCGCGGCCGGGATTCTCCAAATCGATCTTGTTGATGAAGATGAACGTCGGGATGTCATAGCGTGCAAGCAGGCGCCACAGGGTTTCGGTGTGCCCCTGCACGCCATCGTTGGCGCCCACCACCAGAATCGCGTAGTCCAGGGCACGCAGTGTGCGCTCCGCCTCGGCAGAAAAATCGACATGGCCGGGAGCATCCACGAGCATGACGTGGGTATCGCCGTGGTCGAGCACGGCCTGCGACGAGAAAATCGTGATACCGCGCTCGCGCTCGATCGTGTTAGTGTCCAGATGCGAATCGCCATCGTCCACGCGGCCACGCTTGCGAATGCGGCCCGCGTTGAACAGCATGGCCTCGGCCAACGTGGTCTTGCCGGCATCGACATGCGCCAAGATTCCAACGACCGCTTGCTTCGACATGGCTCTCCTCTTATTGCAAGCCCATCGCACGCGGCAACGGGCGTTCACGCTCCACACTGGATGATACAATTTACGGGCCGGTGGGCGAAGCGGGCCCTATCCCCCGACCGAGCTCATCGCCCCGCGTTGCCGCGCGGCGATTTTCGTAGGTTCGCGCCTTGCGAAAGCCGGCACCTCCCCTTTTTGTCTGCCCGGGTTCATCTGGGGCGGTAACAATGCGAGTCCCACAACGACGCGTTTTACCAAAAATGGCCCCACTCGGGGCCATTTTTTATTTGAGCTGGGTGATGATACGTGCCTTGGCTCCTACGCCTCGCGCAGCCAATCAAACGCGACACGCGCCGTGCCGTCGGACACATAGACGATACCGACACGCTCGAACCCCGCCTTGGCGATGGCGCCCTGCATGGGCAAGTTGTCCTCGTGCGTGTCAATACGCAGATGGTCGGCGCATTCCTTGGCAAAGGCAAACATCGCCGCCGCGATACCGTGCACGGTGCCGTCGGATGCCACGCGATGCAGCACGGCATACGGAGTGTCGCTGCGCCATTGACCGTCCTCAATCACGTCATAGCACTCGTCCGGACCCGGTAAAAAGGCAAACGTCGCCACCACGCGGCCGTCGACTTCGCACACGTAACTGCCACCAGCGGCAATATCGGCAGCCAGCTGCTCGGCCGAAGGCGTGCCCTCGGGCCACTGCGTGGCGTTGCCATGCGCGCGCATAAAGGCGCGGGCCGCGTCATAGATAGCCATGACGGCGGGAATGTCGGTATCGAGGGTTTTTCTGATCATCACGCGGCGACCTCACGTTTATTGGTATCACTTTGATTGAGCAATGATACCAACGTTTGGAGAGGAGCGCGAAGCAGATGGGGAGCAAAAAGCGAGCCGCCTGGTCAAAAGCCAAAAGCGAGTTTTTGGGCGCTGCCACCGGCGGCGATATGGGCGACCTGTTTGCGCGCGAGGACGAGCGCCGCGACGCACTAGACGCCGAGCGCGATGAAGCCTGGCGCTACAAGTCGTGCGAACGCAAAAACCGTTACGACACGCGCGCCGAGGCAGAGGCCGTTATGGCCGACTGCGAAAACCGCGGACGGCGCGGCCTGTCCTGCTACAAATGCGAATACTGCGGCGGCTGGCACCTGACGTCGCACCCTTGGAAATAGACCCCCGCATCGGCACGGCGCTGGCGAAGCGCCAGCCATCGTGCACAAGCTACGGGCGCGGCGGCACCAAAACATCGTAACGAACGGCCTTGCCCGCAAGCTGATAGCTCGGCTTAACGCCGGCAAGCAGCGGCCCCTTCACCGGCCGCTTGATAACGACCTTACGCGGGTGCACCGCAAGCGCGGCTTCGACCAGCGTCTCCTCATCGGCACACGGCTGTTCCAGATGATGCAAGAGTTGGAACTTCTTTTTCACCGCCGCGCTCTTGGTGCGCCCGGGAAACATGGGGTCCAGATATACCACGTCAGGAGCGGTGAGCTCGCCCTGCCCGATCAGCTCAGCTACATGGCGAAGGCCGGCGATGCTGTCCTCGCCCGCATGCAAGCGCATTCGTGCCACGGCTGTCGCAAGCGCCGGATCATCTGTCGCGCGATCCAAGGCATCCTTGAGAAGCGCCGCGATCACGCAATCTTGTTCATACAGATCGACGGTAAAGCCCGCGGCCGCCAGCAGCAGCGAGTCCTCGCCAAAGCCTGCTGTGGCATCAATCGCCCATGGTTGTTCGATGCCTTTTGTGCGCGCAGCCTTTACCAACAGCTCTTGCTGCAGACGACCCTGCTTGAGCCGTGGAAGCATGCGGCCAAAATCGGCACGCAACTCCATCGTGCCGTCGGTGAGCGTAAGGCCCTCGGACGTCCGCACGAGCTCGAGCCCAGCAGCCCGAGCAACAGAAAAGGGATCGACGACGCCCATGGACACTCCTTAGCAAACAAAACGAATACATGGGCGCCATTCATGTCGGCACCCAACCGTCCGTTATTGTCCCACATGCGACATGGTCCACAGCATCCCAATGCAAAGCACCGCCATCAATCCCGTGCACACGGCAGCGATCACAGAATCACTCATGCGCCTTCCCAGCGACCGCGGCTCATCCACTTGCTTGACTCCGTACATCATGGCTCCTCCTTCGGTCCAGCTCTTACCATGGCCTCATCATCGCAGCGCCGCGCATGCGCTGCCATCGATTTGACTTACGTCCAGCTTTCCTTTTTGAAAGGTTGAACCGTGCAGGCAAGAGACGCTTTCAGGCGCATGCATCGCCGCGTTGAACTACAATGTGCTTCACCATATGTGCAGCACATAGGGTGCGCCAGGTTGGCGTACTCGTATCGAAAGGACCAGCCATGAGCTTCACTCGCAAGACACTCAAAATCCTTGCCCTGATTTATTTTGTTCTGGGCATCGCCAGTCTCGTCATGGGAATCGCCGGCATCGCGACCGGCAAGTTCGAGTCCACCTACGGATCGAACGCCATGCTCGCCGCGGTCGTGCTGGTCGCCAAGGGCCTCATCGATCTTGCCGCGGGCGTTGCGGGCATCAAGGGTGCCAACAAGCCTTCGCAGGTTGACGGCGCGTTTAAGCTCGGTATCGTTGCTGCAGTCGCCACGCTTGCCCAGGCGGTGCTCACGCTTCCCGCGTTTGGCGGCGACGCCATCAACTTTGGCGCCTTTGTCATCGTGGTGTACGACCTGTTCTTTGTTCAGCAGGCGCACGCCGTCAAGGCCGAGAACAAGGACCGCCTGTAAGCGCTCGCTTCTCATAGCCTCTGCAGCCAAGCAACTAAAAAGGGCCGATCGCACATCTCCGCGGTCGGCCCTTTGCATTTGCCCAGATAAAACCTGCCAAAATAAACCTGTCCCTTTTTGGTAGGTTAGTGGCGGTACTCGGCGATGATGAAGTCGATATCGGTCTGAAGGGTGTCCAGGTTTGCCAGGCGCTCTTTGTCGGCAGGGCGCGTGCGGTAGTAGTACGGCGTCATCTGGAACACCGCCTCGATGTCGGTCTGCGTCTGGAGCGTAATGTTCGCAGACACCCGTTTCGTGCCAACCAACTCGAGCTCGGTTGTCTGCGGCAACTTCTCGTCGTTGAGATACGGCGTGTCGTAGAGCACCTCCTTGAGCCCAAACAGATGCCGCGCACCCGGCACCACGGTGTAGAGCGAGCCCTCGGGTGCCAGCACGCGGGCAAACTCGCGCTCGTTAAAGGGGGCAAAAAGCTCGGTCACCATATCGAAGGCACCATCGGCCACGGGGATATCCTTCATATTGGCCACGAAATAGGTCGCATCGCCGCGCTTGGCGGCCAGACGCACCATCTCTTTTCCCAGGTCGAACCCGTAAGCATCCACGCCCGGCACCGCGCCCATGGCACTGGTGTAGTAGCCCTCGCCGCAGCAAATATCGAGCAGCGTCATGGGGCCATTCGCAGACGCTGCACGTCCAGACACCTGCTCGCGCACCAGCTCGACCATCGCATCGCGCAACGGCGCGTAGTAGCCGCGGTTAAGAAAGTCGCGACGACTGCGCGCCTGCGACTTGGGATCGCCCATGGAGTCGCCGCTCTTGGACGAGCGCAGCAGATACAGATAGCCCTCGCGCGCACGGTCAAACCGGTGTCCGCCCGTGCACACAGCACCGCGCTCGTCGTCCACCAAAGGCTCATGGCAAACGGGACACAACAACATGGCAACTCCTTAGCGCGAACAACACAACGCCCACCATTGTCGCACGCCTCCCCCCGCCTCGTCATTGGGGACGTTCTTGTTCGACTAGTCATTTAAGAACGTCCCCAATGACTAGTCTGAAGGAGTGTCCCCAGCTGCCGGCAGAAAAGGAACGTCCCTAAGTGCCGACTGGATGCATTAGGAGTATTATCGTCTGCGCAAATATCTAGCGAATCGCATATTAGAGATTGAGAGCGTATGACTGATACCGCGTCCAAGCACATTGACATGACCACCGGCTCGCTATGGCGCAATATTCCCCTATTCGCCTTTCCCGTCGCCGCCACGAGCATCCTTGAGCAACTGTCGAACCTCATCGCCACGGTCATCATCGGTAACTTCTCGGGCGACCAGGGAACCCTTGCCATGGCGGCGGTCGGCTCCAATGTTCCGCTTACCAGTCTTATGCTCAACCTGTTTATCGGCATGTCGCTTGGCTCCAACGTGGTCATCGCCAACGCCATCGGCCGCAACGATCAGAACATGGTCAAACGCGCCGTCCATACCTCGATTTTAATGGCGCTCGTGGGCTTTGTCGTCATCGCGCTGGGCGAGATCTTTGCCGAGCCCATGCTCGCCGCGCTCAACGTCCCTGACGAAACCATGCCGCTCGCATCGCTCTACCTGCGCGTCTTTTTGCTCAGCATGCCCTCGATCTTGCTCTACAACTTTGAGGCCGCAATCTTCCGCTCCGTCGGCATCACCCGCATGCCGCTGCAGGCGCTTGCCGTGTCCACCGTCCTCAACATTGGCCTGGACCTCATCTTTGTCCCCGTGCTCCACTGGGGCGTCGCGGGTGTCGCCATCGCCACCGCCATCGCCTATACCGTCAGCGCAGTCACGCTCTTTATCCGTCTGCTCAAGACCGATTCCGTCGTCCGCGTCACCCCACGCGACTTAGGCTTAGACCCCGTCGCCCTCAAGCGCATCGTTAAGATCGGCCTGCCCGCCGGCATCCAAAGCGCCGTCTTTGCCGTCGCTAACATCATCATCCAGTCCGCCATCAACAGCTTGGGCACCGAGGTCATGGCGGCATCCAGCGCTGCCATGAGCCTGGAGTATGTGTGTTACAACCTGCTCAACAGCTTTAGTCAGGCTTGCACTACCTTTGTGGGACAAAACCACGGCGCGCGCCAGATCGACCGCTGCACCAAGACGCTCAAGGTCTGCCTGGTCGAAGGCGGCATCGTTGCACTCACCACCATCGTCATCATCGTCGGTCTGGGGCGCGAGATCCTGGCGCTGTTCAACAGCGACCCCAACATCGTCTCGATCGGCTATATCCGTGTGTGCTCGATCTTCCCGGCATACGCCTTTAGCATGTTCTACGAGAATATGTCCGGCTACCTGCGCGGCTTTGGCATCTCGCTCATGCCCGCCCTCATCACCATGATCTGTGTCTGCGGCATCCGCTTCTACTGGGTATTCTGCGTGTTCCCGCACTTCCGCACCTTTGCGAACATCATGATGGTCTACCCCATCAGCCTGGGCACCACGGCGTTCTTTATGGTCGTGGCGGTACTACTCTGCCACCCGGCACGCACCTATCGCGCCGCCCAAGCCAAAGCGACAGCCCGCTAAACACCGCACTCAACGCCATGCCAGTCATTAATTGACAATATGCGAGCTCATATAGTCGATAAAGTGCCTCGTGGCGATAGGCATGGTGTCCCAGCTGCGCCAGGCTGCCACTACGTCACGCGAGGGAGCATGCACGATGGGACGCACGCGAATATCGGCCCTCATGCCCTCGACGGTACGGCGATACAGCATACTCACGCCTAGGCCCTCCTCCACCATCGCCATGATGGTGTAGTCGTCGGTCACCTCGCTCGTCACGCGCGGCGACAGCCCATGCGCGGCAAAGGCATCGAGCACCAGACTCTGTTCGCCCTCATCCAGCAGCACAAACGGTTCGGACGCCAGGTCGGCGAGCGTCACCTTTTCCTTTGCCGTCAGCGGATGCGCGGCCGGTAACAGCGCCACCAGCTCGTCGTGATAGACCACGCGCTTCTGAAGCCCCGTGGTAAATCCGCGTGCCGTAAAGCAAAAGTCAACCACGCCATCGTGCACCCACTGGGCGTTGCGCGTGTAATCGCCCTGCTTGAGGGTAAAGCGTACGCCCGGATGCAGGGCCCCAAAGTCGCGGATCACGCGCGGCAACACGGTACGGCTCACATTGGTAAACGTCGCAATGCGAATGTCGGCCGATGAAAGCCCCAGCAACTCCTGACGCTTGCCCTCGAGCTCGGCCTCGGCAGTTACAATCTGGCGCAGATACGGCAGGTACTGTTTGCCGTCGCGCGTAAGCGACACGCCCTGCTTGCCGCGCTCGATAATCGTGGTGCCCAGCTCGCGCTCGAGCGCTTTGACGGCCTGGCTTACCGCACTTTGCGTATAGCCCAGCTCGTCGGCCGCGCCCTTCAGGCTGCCGCAATCGACCACCATACATACAATCTGATACCGCGATGCCATCGTGCCTCCACATCGATGTAGCCGTAAAACGTTTTGCCAGCGCTTTTTCCGCCTACATTAGTATTACTTAATCATACTGAAGATACATTCGCTTTACTACATCTAAATCTGGGAGCAGAATCCTTTTTGCGAAACCGTTCTGTAACAAAAGGAGTCCCATGGATCGCAAAAAAGCAATCGCGCTCTCGTTTTCCGTTCCCGTCGCATGGGGCTTTTCGTACCCCCTCATGAAGATCGGCATGGACAGCATGAACGCCACGAGCATCGTTGCGCTGCGCTGCATCATCGCCTTTGTGGCCTGCCTGCTGCTCTTCCACAAGCACGCGCTGCGCATTAACCGCGACCTGATGGTTCGCGCCGCCATCATCGGCGCCATCATGGCAACCGAGCTCACCTGCATGTGCTTGGGCTCCAGCCTCACCTCCGCCTCAACCGCCGGCTTTTTGCAGAGCCTGACGGTCGTAATCGTGCCGTTTGCCAACGCAGCTCTGCTGCGTCGCGCCCCCGAGCGCAAGGTGCTCATTGGAACTGCCATCGTCACCTGCGGTATGCTGCTGCTCTCGGGCGCCGACTTTACCAGCCTGAATCCCGGCGCGATCATCATGCTGCTCTCGGCCTTTATCTATGCCGGCCACATTATCGTAGCCAAGCGCTTTGTCGAAGAAGTCGATCCGCTGGCCCTGGGTGTTTGGCAGCTGGGCTTCGGCGGCCTGTTCTCGGGCATCGCCGCATTTACCTTTGGCGGCTTTACGCTTCCCAGCACGCCGAGCGAGATCGTCGTTGTCGTTGCGCTCGCACTCATCTGCTCTGCCTACGGCTTTATCACCCAGACGCTCGTGCAGCCCCACGTACCTGCCGAAACCACTGGCTTCGCCTTCTCGCTCGAGCCGGTCTGCTCCGCCGTCTTCTCGTTTTTCCTGGTCGGCGAGGTCCTGAGCCCCATCGCCTTCCTTGGCGCTGCCCTCATCCTCACCGGCGTCATGGTGGCAACTGCCGAGCTTCCGCGCCTTCGCGCACATGGGCATGCTCATATGGCGGCAGCGCCCGAGCACGTCTCGTAGACCCCACTCCTCATGCAGCCGCGGCATAAAGGCAACCGGTGCGCCTTTACAATAGATGCAAACAGAGCATCTGACGTAAAGGAGCCCCATGGACGCCGCGACCCGCGACCGCAACATAGCAACTTGGTTGGGCGATGCGCCGCAGCCGGTACGTGACACTACGAACCAGCTGCTCGAGCGCATCGCCCTTCTCCGTGCCGAGCAGACCATCTACCCGGCACAAGACGACATCCTCAATGCCCTCGCCTACACGCCGGCCGACCAGGTCAAGGCTGTCATCTTGGGCCAAGACCCCTATCACGGACCCAACCAGGCCATGGGTCTGTCGTTCTCGGTGCCTGCGACGCAAACCAAGTTGCCGCCGAGCCTGCGCAACATCTATAAGGAACTCAAAGCCGATTTGGGCTGCCCCATTCCCGCCACGGGAGAACTAACCCCCTGGGCACAACAGGGCGTCCTGCTTCTCAACACGACGCTCACCGTGCGCGAGCATGCCGCGAACTCGCACGCCAAGCTGGGTTGGAGCACGCTCACCGACTACGTTATCGAACGCTGCTGCCAGCTGCCCCAGCCGGTCGTCTTTTTGGCATGGGGCCGCTTTGCCCAGCAGATGGTCGAGGGCAAGCTCGCCGCGACCGGCGCAGGCAAGGAAAGCGGCAAGTTCTGCCTGGCCTCCACACACCCTTCGCCGCTTTCGGCAAACCGCGCCACGGCAGAACTCCCCGCTTTTATGGGATCGCGCCCCTTCTCCGCTGCCAATGAATTGCTCGAGCAAAACGGCAGCAGCCCCATCGACTGGGGCTGCCTCACTTTATAACCCGCCTAGCCGGCAATCCAATAATCCGGATATTTATTGATATCAATGGGGGCGGCAAGCTCGCCGATATCGCCAATAGCCTTCATGCCCATCAGGGAGCGCAAATCATTTTCGCACTTCATGATGGGCTCATTTACGGCCCTATTGAGCACATCGAACGTCGGAGACTCAAACGTATCCATATTGACGTTGCCGAACCACTTGCTCACGACGTAGTCGGCCTCCTCGTCGTCTGTGGCAACCCCCACCATCTGGCGAGACCACGTCTTGAGCAGCGACTCGCGATCGGCCTCGGCAATATCGAGCACTACGCTGCCGCCAAACGAAAACGACTCGCTCTCCATCCCGCCCAGCAACTCCGGCAGCGGGCAGCCAGAAGGTAGCGTCACCGTCACGCCGCCACAGCCCTTAAACGCACCGTTCTGGATGCCGACCACCTTATCGCACAGCTCAATCTCGGTGAGGTTCGAGCAGTGCGAGAAGGCATTCGAGTCGATTACGGTTGGCCCCGTCAACACGCTCGCCAGATCGGCCTGCTTGATATCGAACGGCGCCGAGACTAGCGTGGCAGTACCGTCACCGTTGTCCTCGATCTTCCATTCATGGCTCTCGGTCGCATCGCCACCCGCCTGTATTACCGTAGAAGCCTCGACCAGCGGCAATCCCATCATGGTTCGCAGGCGATTCTCGGGCTCCAACAGATTCTTGGCCATCTGCGCCTCGATCGACTCGACCGTCGGCTCCGGGCCCTCCCCCATGAACCAATCGGAAAGCATGCCAAACTCCACGACACCGTAATACGCGTCGTAGTTGTCGTAGCCGACGAGTCCGTAGACCCACGCATTAAGGTAGTCCTGCTCCATGCCATGGGGCACCGACAGATGAATGCGGCCGGCCTCCTCTTGGACATCGGTTGCGCCGTCCAAGAAGAAACCCACGCCTGGCGACGGATAGCCCAGCGTCGCAATACCGGCGCCGACGGTCAAGTTCGTAAAGTTGGCATCGTTGCCAAACACCGATGATGCCAAATAGTTCCGAGAGCCCGCACCCGTAGCTGCGTCGTAGTCGCCATTGGTGTCTGCCACAAACGATGCGCTCGCGAGCCTCAGGCAATTCGTGAATGCCTGATCGCTAATTTCGATTGTTGCCGCGTGTACAGATGCGGACGTAAGATTTGCACAGCCGTCGAACGCCGACACACCGACGTAAATATCGTTATCGGGAAGGTCGATGTTCAGATCGCCAGCGATGCCAGCATTCCTAAAGGCATTACGATCGATATATGCCAGATTGGGAGCCGAAGCCCAATTGATATCCCACACGCCTCCGGTTCCCTCAAAGGCACCAGACAGGTCCTTGACACCGGACAAGGAATAGCCGCCAAAGATCTCAATCGTACTCGGCAGCAGGTCGATCGTACCGTTGAGCACCGAAGGCGCACCGAGCAGGATGCTTGGCTCGCCCTCCTCATCTCCATCGAAATAGCCGTAGAGAAGAGCCGTGTCGTCGCCCTGAGTATCGCAATCAAAATCGTAAATGCCGTCGACAGTGACAAAGCGGCTGTCGTAGCCCTGCAGCTCGCCATCGGGCGCATACCAGGTGCAGCCGGCCGGATTGGGATTCTCGGCCGTGGCAAAGACAGCCTTTTTAGCACGCGACGCCACAAAGCCCAGGCCCGTGCAGCCCTTAAAGGCATCCGCCCCCACCTCGATGCTATCAGGCGTGCCGATAAACACACCTTGAAGGTTTTGGCAGTTCTCAAACGCGTTACGGCCGATGGCACTCGTCTTCTCGCCCAGATTGACAAACCTGAGCTCCGTATCGCCCAAGAAAGCATACGGTGCGATGGAATCTACTTGGAGCTGCTTGCCGCCATCCGTAAGCAAGGTGCCGTCAAAGGTCGCGGGCAGGTTGCCATCCTCATCGCCTGCAGCGGACAGCAAAATCGTCTTGCCGGCGTTGGCATAATACAAGTATCCGTCTTGAGACAGGCTCATCTTAATTACGCACGCATCGGGCGCACCGGCGGCGGCCTTACGCTGCTCGACATAGGCGACCTGCTCGTCGGTTGCGCACACGATGGTCCGCACGGAACCGCCCGCAAGGCTGCCGTCCTCGAGCGTCACCCTATCGTCAAACCACGGCATGAGCACCAGCGTGTCCACCGAAGTGTTGCCCGCAAAGGCGCCCTTCATGATGGTGTTGGATATCTGCACCAAGGCAATATTGGAACCCGTATCGAGCACATAGCACAGATCGCCTTCAAAGCGCGATTTAATGTTGTACACCAGACCCTGCGAGTACCTGAGCTGGACATCGGGATTGCTCGCGGGCGATACGTAAACGCCGTAAGCATTCTCCAGCTCGCCCGCATGCTCGGTAATGAAATCGAGCAGTACGGCATCGTCGACGACAAGGATGCAGTCCTGCAAATTGTTCACGTCAATCTGGGGCAAATCACCCTCTTTTGACGCGTGCAGAACAACGCGATCGAGCTTATTGCGATCGGGAATGACAACATGGGTAATATCGGCGGGAACGTCGAGCTCGCGCGTATGGTAGGGAACGCCCAAATACTCCTGGCCATCGCGAGACGTCAAGATGCCCTCATCGGTTGCGGCATAGACGGGGTTATCCGATGCGACACGGTAGACATCGAGCACCTGAAAGCCCGCATTGACGTTGACGTAGTACACCGAGGACGGCAGCTCTAGATTATTGATCTGCCATGTAAAGCCCTCGCGCTGGCGATTGTCGGTATAGGCGTCGACCGCCTGCACGCCCTGCGGAACGCTGAGCGTCTCGACACCGCCATCGACCGACACGGCCGACTCGTCCACGTCGACGAGCGTCTGCAGGCGTGAGCTATTGGGGCTAGTCGGATCGTCGTCAAAGCGATAGCCCTCGTCGAGGGCATAGCCCTGAAAGCGCACCTTGTAGGCGGGATCGATGGGCACGACATCGCCAGGAACCACCACATGACGACCGGGCGTCAGCGTGTAGAAATATGGGACGGCCGCCTCGTTCTCGCGCCACCCCAGCAACAAGGCATTGAGGTAACCTTCCGAATCGACGTGGCCCGCCTGCTTCATAAAGGCTTCTTGTGTGTTGACACCCAGCAGGTTCTCCTTGGAGCTCAGCGTGCTCCAAATCACGCTTCGCTGGCCCATCGAATCGGGCTGGCCGACCACAAACAGGCGCGACCGCGCCGGTTGGATGGTAACGTTACGCGTCGTCCACGCCGTATCCTGCGACAAGCGCAGCGAGACGCTTACCGTGAGCGGCTGGCTCGAGCACAGCGCCGGATTCTGCTCGCCCGCGGCATTGGTCCACGAGTCGATGCGGAGATACGGAAACGAGGCGAACTCGTCCTTGGTGCAGGCAAGATAGTAGAGGCCCTTGTCGTCACTCCAGTGGACATCCATGGCGCAGAACAGCGTCCAGGCGTCGAGCATCTGCCCATCGTAGATTGCATCCTCCATGGGTGAAATCTGCACCTCATGGGGATCGATCAATCCATTTGCACCGTTAAACTGCGTAAAGAACGTTGTGTCTCCCATGGGGGCACCCTTTTGGGGCGCGGGGTCCGCAAGAAGATACTTGTAGGAATTGGCCGTCGAGGTGGCCGAGCCGCCACTACCGCCGTTACCGCCCGAACCGTTTCCGCCCGCACCGCCGCCGGCATTGCCGCCAGATGCTCCGCCCGCATTGATAACGGGAACGTTTTGTCCGCCTCCCGAGCCGCCAGCGCCGCCCGCGCCGCTGCCCGAACCACCCGCAACTCCTACGCCCGTTCCATCGGCGCTGCCGGTAACGTTGTAGGCGGTCGTGCCGCTTTGCCCCGTCAGATTTACCTGTCCCTGCGCATTATCGAGCCGCGCCTGCTGCTCACGTGCGCTCGTGTCCCGGCTGTCGCTATCCTCGTCATGACGATTTGCCTCGGCATCCGTCGAGAGCGGACTGATCCGATACGCCTCGCCGGACTCCGCGTCACCGTGACTGTATGCAGCGATATACCCCGAAGGATCGAAGCTCAGATTACTCTGAGCCAACTCAAAGGCGACCGCGCCAAATACGCCGACCGCAGCAACCGAAACCGCCGCCGCCACAACGCGCGTTGCGGCCAAAGGCTTGGCGCGATACATATTTTTGGCGGCATGCTGAACGCGCGCGGACGCATTCCGCGGGCCTTTTAGTTTGGCCGACGCCGCGTTCTTGTGCGAAGCCATATGTTGAGGATATTTAGAAAACACGTAGACCTACTCCCTCTACAACGCGTGCAGCATGTAGCGGCGGAAGCGTTCAATAACAGTTTGCGGAGCCGGCATGCTCCGATGCAGGCGTTCGGTAAAACGTCGGAGCGTGCGCAACTCGTTCGGTTTAAGCTGGCGGCCACCAAACGCATAAGCTTGATGAAGTCGAATCGCTCGACGGTATTCCCACGGGTCAATCTGGGGGAACACTGCAGCAAAGGCATCCAGGCAATCGAGCGGCTTGGTCTCGTCAAAGGCGTCGAGACCGCTTTGGTTCATCACAAGGGCAAGATAGCCGTAGAGTGCCGGCACGCATATATCCTGCTCATCGCTCTCGATAGCCCGCGTGCGCCGAGCGCGCAAGACAAACCTGCGAACAAACAGAGCGAGCAGGGCGGCAATCGCCGTGCCGATCAAACCGACCCCAACTTTGGCCACAACGGGGATGTTATACATTACCGGCACATCCTCGCGATGCTTATCCTCGGCCCGTCCTGCAACCGAGCCCGCATCGAGCGTCTTATCGTTGGCGCCGTTGCTCCATGCCTCGCCCACATCGATAATCTTATCGGCATCGAGCGTCTGGCTATAGTATCCAGGGGTGACCTCCACGGGCGTCCATCCCTGACCGTCAAGGTAGATCTCGGTCCACGCGTGCGCATCGGCAGCCGTCAAGTTGAGCGCCACGCCTGCCCCAACAGCAGCGGCCAGCTGATCATCTGCTGCCTGATAGCCCTCGACATAGCGCGCGGGAATTCCCTGAGATCGAAACGCGAGCGTCGCCGCCGTGGCAAAGTAGGCAGAGTTGCCCTCGTGCGCCGTGCCCAAGAACCACGCGACAAACGACGTCGCCCCCGTATAGGTTGGCGGGTTATCCGTCTGCCCCGCAAGCGAAGCCAACATCGTGCGCACGCGACTGATCACGGCTGTATCCGAAACATTCGCCCCAGCATCCCAGCTGTCGCTCGAGAACAGGTATGTATTAACGGCATCCCGCTCCTCTTCGGGAAGGTCCAGGTACTTATCGCGAACGAAAGCGGCGTATACCCGCTCGCTTTTTGCATAGTCGCTCTTGGAGGACGCCAGCCAGCTCGAATCTGCAATGACGTCATCTGATGGCACGTTATCGACGGTCACACTGTATGTTTTAGACGGCAAAAAGTCCATGCTTAGCATCGTCGAGGCCGTCAACATTGCACCGGTACCGCCCAGCGAGCGCAGCGTATAGGGAGCATAGGTGTATCTGCGGTTGGCGCCCGACGCATCGACCGAAATCTCAACCGCCTCGACAGGCTCGCCACCCTCACGCTCGGCCTCGGCATCAAACGCGGCGCGTTGCTCGGCTACCGTCAAACCGTTCTGGCGCAGCCACTCACGCATGCCGGCCCATTTGCCCTCGTAGGACATCCAGTCGCCACGCCCCCAAGACAGGCCATCAAACGTCGTACCCACAAAACCCTTCATAAGCAGATCGTCAGCGAGCGTCTTGCTGGCAGTAAGCGACAGCGTCGTGGACGCGCCCTCGTTCATGTGCGCCGCCTGCAAAAGGTCGCCCTCGGGCAGCGTGTCGTCCCCAAATCGAACGCTTTGGGCTGCTTTGACGGCAGATGCCGACATGGCGGACAACTCGGGAAGAGGCTGCACAAGGCAGGCCGTCAGCGCAAAGAGAGCGCCGCATGCGGCGCACAGGCCGCCAAGACCAATGAGAATCTGGGATAAACCCACCGTAGAGCCCCGCAACTCGCGAGCACGGCACTGGACAAGCCAGCCCGTAACGCCCAGCGCCATAGACATCGCAGAATCGCCGACCTGCAGCGCCATGCTACCTGCACCGCAGATAGCGACGATTAGGAGCGTGGGCCACGAAACGCTCAAGTTGGCGAAAAGCCAGGCAAATGAGCCCGCAAATACACCGGCAAGCACTGCCAGCGGCACAGCCTCGCACAGCAGACCGGCGTTTGCCACCAAGGGAATATACAGACCAAAGATTGTGTTGACACGACCGATAACGGCATTGGCGCACGCATAGAAGCCCCAGCGCGCCGAAGGAACCAACAGCGCGCATAAAAGCGCCACGAACGCCGCAGCCAAGGCAATCCAGAAGGGGACTTTTTTCGAAGCCAGTGAAACGCCCAAAACGCCCAGCGCAACAGCCACGCCAGCGGCAACGCCAAGCATGATCTCCATGCACGTTGCACTCAGGCACCAACCAATTGCGCAGGAGAAACCTGCAGACAGTAAAACCGCGGGAACCACCGACAGGAACACGGCAACAACGCGGTTGTTCGAAGCGACGCGCTCCGTCGAGGCAAGAGTCACAAAGTCCATCTTAGAGCTCCAGACTCTTAATACGGGCCGAGTCGCTCGATACCGGGCAATGAGTGATGATGTAGTTGGCGCCGCGCTCGATGCTATACGACTCGACCGAATCCGACACATGGAGCACCGACAGATCGGCAAGACGACCCAAATCGATATAGACCTGTTCATCGACGCCCGCCGTCACCAGCACCGTTTTGCTAATGCCCTTTGCCGCCACAAGCCTGGCATACTGCTCATTTGACGTTGGATGGGCAGGGCCAAGCGGCGTTGCCGTCAAAGCATCAAGCATCCTATTGAACCCACGTCGGTCATCAACGGGATAGACAGCCAAAGAGCCTTCGGGGGCAGTCACGACCACATGACGGCATCCCTGACGCACAAGCGCCAGCGATACCGATGCGGTAAAACTCAGCACTGCAGAAAGGACCTCGGAGCGGCTTGAGCGCTCAAAATCACACGCAAACGCACCAAACAAGATGCCAATAGCGTGGTCTTGGGGGCGCGAAGCCTCACGCACCAGCACGTCGTCAAAGCGCGTCGACAGCTTCCAGTGGATCGACTTAACGGCATCACCGTCGTGATAGGGCCTTATGTCAAAGACCTCGGAGGCATCTTGGCCGCTTCGATGGGGATCGTAGCTCGTGCCCTCAAGACCGGCAGAAGCACTTTGGTTAGGAACAACCTGGATGTCGAGCACCTCGGGATAGACCGTAAACAACCCATGAAAGTCTGCATTCTCGAGAGCAAGCGACGTAAAGCCCATCTCATCGACCAGGCGCGCGGTGTCAAGGGTAATCGTGTGCGCACCGCAGACGGTCGAATCGAGCTCCAGCTCAAACAAAGCGGGCCTGCCCGTCGCGGGGGCAAGACTTACGGGATAGACTGTCCGCGCTCCCGTCAGCTGGTTATAAACCGAAAACGACAGCTCCATACGACCGCGAAACATAAGCGGGCGATCCAGTGTGATGCGCAATACAAGAGGCGCGTTGACAACACACGACCGGGGAAGCTCAAAGCTAAGCTTGAGCAGGGCAACGCTCGAACGGCACGCCGCCACCGTAATCACGGGCATGGCGATCAACGCCGCGGCAGCAGCGAGCGCGGCCGCATTGGCGGTAAACACAAACGTGGCGAGCAGGAGCGCGACGGACACGATATAGGTAATCTTGTTGGCAATCATGGGCGTAACGTAGGACGCAAAAGGTAAACGATCCGCTACGAGCGGCCGCGAACCTGACCCATAGACGGGGCGGGAACGGCAGCGAGGATGCGGTCGAGGACGTCGGCGGCGCCAATCGATTCAATACGCGCCTGGGGGCGTAAAACGAGACGGTGGGCGCAAACAGCCTTAAATACCTCGCGCACGTCCTCGGGCACCACATAGTCGCGCTCACGAATCAATGCGCAGGCGCGCGCCATGCGGGTGAGCGCGATAATGCCGCGGGGGCTCACGCCCAGCTCGACAAGATCGTCATTACGGGTCTCCTCGCACAGGCGGACGATATAATCCAGCACCGTGTCGGCAACCTGTACATTGCCCAGGTAGTTTTGGATATCGAGCAGATCATCGCAGGCAACCATGGGCTTAATGTCGTCGAGCGGGTTGACATAGCGACGGGCCTTGAGGATATCAATCTGGTCCCGGCGCGACGGATAGCCAACAGACAGGCGAACCATAAAGCGATCGAGCTGGCTATCGGGCAGCGGCTGGGTGCCGGCTGAGCCCACCGGGTTCTCGGTTGCGATACACACAAAGGGACGCGGGACCTGATGTGTCTGCCCGTCGATAGTCACCGCGCGCTCTTCCATAACCTCGAGCAGGGCCGACTGCGTCTTTGCGCTGGTACGGTTGATCTCGTCGCCCAGCAGCATGTTGCAGTTGACGGCGCCCCACACAAAGCGAAACGTACCGGCGTCGCGGTCGAACATCGTAAAGCCCGTAATGTCCGAAGGCAGGGTATCGGGCGTAAACTGCACGCGCTTAAAGTCCAGACCCAGCGCACGCGAAAGAGCCAGGGCCAGCGTCGTCTTGCCGGTACCGGGCACATCCTCCAACAGGATATGACCGCCAGCATAGATAGCCATGAGCGCCTTCTCGATCACATCGCGCTTGCCCAGCAGGGCGCGGCTCACTTCGTTGATGATGCTGCTTGACTGTTCGACGATCACGGTTACTCATTTCCTCGGTAAGCTGCCTCGGCCGTCGCGGCCGCCAGCTGTGCTTTCAAAACGTTCAGATCAATGGGCTTGCCCACATGTCCGTTCATGCCCACGCTGCGCGAGCGCTCAACGTCCTCGGTGTAGTCATTGGCGGAAAGCGCAATGATGGGAATGACGGCGGCATCATCACGATTAAGTCCTCGAATCTGCTCCGCCGCTTCCCAACCGTTGAGCACGGGCATCTGAATATCCATAAGGATCGCATCGTACGTGCCCGTGGGCATGCTCCGAAATCGCTCAACGACCGCCTGGCCGTTTTCGGCACGATCGACCGCCGCGCCTCGTCTTGCCAGCAACTCAATCACGATCATGGCATTGATTTCGTTATCCTCGGCCAACAGGAATCGCTTGCCCTCAAACTGGTAGGTAAACGACGAACCAAGGGAATCGGGAGCCGTCTCGAGCGTCTGCCCTTTGAGTTTAAGGTCCTCAACCTGCTCGGACGTGGCCAGGCGCAGCGGGATGTAGGCCGAAAACGTTGAGCCACGACCGGGCTCGGTATCGACGACGATCTCGCCGCCCATCAGGTCGACGAGCGCGCTCGTAATGGCCATGCCCAGGCCCGTTCCGCCGTAGCGGCGCGCGATGGTGCGGTCCTCCTGCTCAAACGGCTTAAAGATTTTGCTGACGTAGCGAGGATCCATACCCTTGCCCGTGTCGCGCACGCGCAGCATATAGCTCACGCCGCCGTCTGCCTGGTACATCTCGCGCAGAGTCACGGTAACGCTGCCGCCCTGCTCGGTAAACTTGACCGCATTGGAGATAAAGTTGATGACGATCTGCGACAGGCGCATGCGGTCGCCCACGACAAAAACGTTTTCGCAGTCCTCCAGATTGACCGAGTACGCAAGCCCTTTGTCGGCTGCCTGCGAGCTAAACATGCGCTCGATCTCGTCGGCAAACAGACGCATATCAAACGGCGTATCGTCAAGGCGCACGCGCCCGCTGTTGAGGCGGCTCATATCGAGCATATCGTTGATAAGCGAAAGCAAGTAGGCCGAAAGCTGCGAGGCGCGAGACAAGTCGTCCATCAGGCGAGGCTCATCTGCATGATGCTCGCGGGCAAGCGAAATCATGCCCTCGACGCCATTGAGCGGCGTGCGGATCTCGTGGCTCATCTGGTTCATATAGTCCGTGCGCGCGTTGGCGGTCTCGACGGCGCGATCGCGCTCGGACTCCGCTTTGGCGATACGCTCGTTTTCGGTCGTCACATCGACTGCAGAAACCAGGTACTGCGTGCCGTCTTGAATGAGCGCAATCGTAAACCTAATGCTGAGCTGCGTTTTTTCTCCATGGGGCGCATGGTAGGAGCACAGAAGGTTCAGCGGAGTCGCGTGGTCCCAGTCCCTCACCTGTCGCTGTATGCGAACACGGTCGCTATCGGGAATAAAACGGTACAGCGTCTCGATGTCGTCGCCAATACGCTCGGGCGATACGCCAAAGACGCGTTCAAAATTTGGGGTGATATAGAGCGGAAGACAGTCGCTGGCACGCAAGACCAGCGCAACGTTGGGCCCTTGCTGCGCAAGCGCCTCTTCAAACAGTCGACGCGCTCGGTCCGCGTCGCGCTTCTCGTGTGAACCGAACAGCCCCAATATGCCCCCTTTTCATATTTCGGGGTTTAGTCTACCAGCTCAAAGGCACTTTACAGAGATAATACCCAGCTAAAGTTAGCAATTAATGATGCAAAACGCGCCCGAGGCAACCTTGCCATCGGGCGCGTTTTGTTATTCAGGCCAGATAAACTGGGTGCGGCCGGCCTCGCCGCCATCGATCAGCAGGCTCTGCCCGGTCATAAACCGGTTGGTCACGCCCACAAAGTAGATCCACTCAGCGATCTCTTGGGCGGTGGCCCAGCGCTTGAGCGGCGTGAGCTCCATAATCTGGTTCCACAGGTGTTCGTCTTCCATCACGCAACGGTTGAGCGGCGTGATAACGCCGCCCGGGTCCACACTGTTGGCGATGGCCTGCGGCGCCAGGCGGTTTGCAAGGTTCTTGGTGTAGGCGATAACGCCGCCCTTGCTGGCAGCATAGGCGGGAAACTCCGATCCCGTATGTCCGCTCGCCGACCCCACATTGACCACGGATTTGATAGCCGGCGCCGGCTTGGCGGCAAGCCCCTCCCCCACAAAGGCATAGCGCTCGGTCACGTTGATGGTGCCACGCAGGTTGGCGGCAATATCGTCAGCCGAATCCTGCACACCGGCAACGTTCACGATTACCTGTGGCTCAAGGTCGCCTGGAAACGAGTTAGGCTCGCGGACATCAACGATCAGATGGCGGTAGCGCTCGTGTTCGATCGCCGCCGGTAGCAGATCAAAGCCCACGACCTCGTGGCCCTCGTCCAAAAAGCGCTGCACGCACGCGGCTCCGATACCGCCCGAAGCGCCCGTGATCAAAACCCGCATACTTGCTCCTTAGGCGGTTGCGTGACGCTCGAGGTACTCGGCGCCCACATTCTCGCGCTCCCAGCCGCGCACGACCTTGTAGCCCACGGGGCTCAGGAAGACCTCGCACAGCAGCTCGGCAACAGCGCCGGTCAGCGAGCACATAAGAACCTGCACCCAGGTCCAACCAAAGAACGTGTGGCTCACCACAATGGCAAAAACCAGGTTGTCGATAAACTGGCCAACACCCGTGGACACATAGGAGCGGAAGGCAAAGCTCGCAAAGTTATTCTTTTTGAGCATACGGCCGAGCGACTGGTTGAGCGTGGAGTTAACCACGGCAGAAACGAGCATTGCCAGCGAAGAGCCAAGCACCACGTACCAGGTGCCGCCGATGGTGGCGTTAAGGGCGGTGTTGACCTCGATCATACCCGTGTCGTAGTAGGCGCCCCACATGCCGGGCGTGAGCGAGCATGCCCAAAAGCACAGGCTCACGGCCAGATTAACCAGCAGCGCGAGGATAGAGATTTTGATGGATGCCTTGGCGCCAAAGCGCTTGCAGATCATGTCCTGGCACAAAAACGAAACCCAGCTCACCACAAAGCCGCAATCGAGTGCCAGATACGGCAGGCTGATGAGCTCTTTGTTGGCCAGCAGGTTCATCATGATGACGCTCACGAAAAACAGCGAAACCGTTGCCGCGGGAATGCTCCGCAACAGGACCTTGTAGTCCTCCATGACCTTCTTGATCATTATGTACTCCTTTGGTTTTAGGTTTAACGAGCAGGATATCGGACCTGAACTGCTCGGACGCCCCGGTCTTGAGACGACGGTGGGTATGATAGCCGCTCATACGGCATCAGGCAAGCAAACGGCGCGGCAGCCCCGCAGGGTCACCGCGCCGATGCGCTAAAAGGCCACGTTGCCAAACTCCGACAGGATAAGGTCGGGGTTGTGGTCAGTTGCCCAATCCACGTTCCACGGGCTCGTGAACAGCAGCAGCTTACCGCCGCGCATATCCTCGACGCGCAGCGTATCGCGCGTGAGCGAAAGGCCCGGGATATCGATGGTGTCGGGGTCGTTCTGGATCCAGCGGATGTCCGTATAGGGCAGCGGCTGGCGACGAACCTCAACACGGTACTCGGCCTTAAGACGACGTTCGAGCACCTCAAACTGCAGCACGCCGACCACGCCCACGATGACGCTCTCCATGCCGGCACCCAGCTCGCGGAAGATCTGGATGGCGCCCTCCTGGGCAAGCTCCTCCATACCCTTGACGAACTGCTTGCGCTTGAGCGTATCGACCTGCGTAATGCGAGCGAACATCTCGGGGGCAAACGTCGGAATCTGCGGATACTGCACGTGGCACTTGCCGGAGCACACGGTGTCGCCGATGCTAAAGATACCCGGATCGAACAGGCCCACGATATCGCCCGCGTACGCCTCGTCCACGATGGCGCGGTCATCGGCCATCATCGACGTGCCCGTGGCAAGCTTGAGTTTGCGGTTGCCCTGCATGTGGAAGGCGTCCATACCGCGCTCGAACTTACCCGAGCAAATGCGCACAAAGGCGATGCGGTCGCGGTGGTTCTTGTCCATGTTGGCCTGGATCTTAAACACAAAGCCGCTAAAGTCGTCGCGGCAGGGATCGACCGGCTCGCTGGTGAGCGTATCGGTATAGGCGCGCGGCGTCGGGGCCAGACGCAGGAACTCCTTGAGGAAGGGTTCCACGCCAAAGTTGGTGAGCGCCGAGCCAAAGAACGCCGGGCTCAGCTTGCCGCAGGCCACGGCATCCAAGTCGAGCTCGTCGCCGGCACCATCGAGCAGCTCGATGTCGTCCATCAGGTTCTTATGGTTCTCCTCGCCGATGAGCTCGTCCATGGCGGGATCGCCCAGCTCAGCCTCGACCTCGGCGACCTTCTTGGTGGCGTTGGCGTGGCCGTCGCCCTCAAAGGCGATAACGCGACGGGTCTGGCGGTCGAACACGCCGCGGAAGTTGCGGCCGCTGCCGATCGGCCAGTTCATGGGATACGTATTGATACCCAGGACATTCTCGATCTCTTCCATGAGCTCAAACGGATCGCGAGCCTCGTGGTCGAGCTTGTTCACAAAGGTGAAGATGGGAATGTGACGCAGCGTACAGACCTTAAAGAGCTTTTTGGTCTGGGCCTCGACGCCCTTAGCGCCGTCGATGACCATGACCGCGGCATCGGCGGCCATAAGCGTACGGTAGGTATCCTCCGAGAAGTCCTGGTGGCCAGGGGTATCGAGGATATTGACACAGGCGCCGTTATAGGTGAACTGCAGCACCGAGGAGGTAACGGAGATACCGCGCTCCTTCTCGATGTCCATCCAGTCCGAGACGGCATGCTTGGCCGAGCTCTTGCCCTTGACCGAGCCGGCAGTCTGGATGCTGCCGGTATAGAGCAGCAGCTTCTCGGTAAGCGTGGTCTTACCGGCGTCCGGGTGGCTGATGATCGCGAATGTGCGGCGCGACGAGATTTCATCCGACAGGCTTGCCATGCGGATCCTTTCTTGCATTGAGTGCATTACGTCGTTGTAACCGCACTATTGTAGCCGCGAAATCCCGCTCTAGGGCGCCTATCAGGACAAATTCATTAGCCGAGCTCGCTGTGCACCGGGCAGCCGCCTCAAGGATCGTCTCAATCCTGTAACATCTAGCCGCCAAAATCGACTCCAGATGTTACAGATTAAGACGAACAGCCGGGAAGATCAGCGTCGTCTCAATCTCCGTCTCAATCTGTAACAGAAAGACGGGTTTTGAGCCTCCACCTGTTACAGATCGAGATAAACAAGCAGGCGGACAACCAATGTCTCAATCTGTAACAGATAGCCGCCAAAATCGGGGCTAAGTGTTACAGATTGAGATAAACGGGCAGGAAGGTCGGGGCTGTCTCAATCTGTAACATCTAACTGCCAAAATCGACTCCAGATGTTACAGATCGAGACAAACGAACGAAGGGACAGACGAGCCCACATTTCCTCTTGCATAACTGTGCATAGTGTATATATACTGTGCTTACCGGTTATATACACGTGTAGCCCAACAGCTAAGGAGCCGCTGTGGACATCATCCTATCCAATTCGAGCGACAATCCCATCTACGAGCAGATCTCCTCGCAGGTCAAAGCTCAGATCCTTTCGGGCACGCTCGCTGCGGGAGCCAAACTCCCCAGCATCCGTGCGCTCGCGAGCGATCTTGGCGCGAGCGTCATCACCACCAAGCGCGCCTACGCCGACCTGGAGCAACTCGGCTTTATCTGCACCGTGCAGGGCAAGGGCTGTTTTGTCGCCGAGGGCAACCAAGAACTCTTGCGCGAAAACCAGCTCTGCCATATCGAAGAACTACTTGCGAAAGCGGCGAGCCAAGCCGAAGCCTTGGGCGTCACGCGCGACAAGCTGCACGAGATGCTCGACCTCGTAGCCCCCGAAACCATGCAGTAGCCATCTGCAAGAAAGGCTATACCATGCAAAACTTGCTAGAAATCAAAGGCATCTCACGCCGTGTGAGCGACCGTTTTTCGCTACGCGACGTCACGCTCGCCGTGGAGCCTGGCCAGATCGTTGGCTTTGTTGGTGCCAACGGTGCTGGCAAAACAACGACGATTCGAGCCGCGCTCGGGCTTATCAAACTCGATGCCGGCGAGGTGCGCCTGTTTGGGCAGCGCTGTGGCGCCGAGGCGCCCGATGAATCGCAACGCCACCTGCGCTCCCGCGTCGGTCTTGTCCTGGACACGTGTCCTTTCCCCTCCACGCTCAAGGTAGGCCAGATCGAGAGGCTCGTAGGCCCGGCGTACCCCACGTGGAGTAGCGAAACGTTCGCCAGATTTATCGACCGATTTGGCCTTGATCCCAAAGCCAAGGTCAAAGACCTCTCCCGCGGCATGGGCATGAAGCTGCAGCTCGCCTGTGCGCTCAGCCACAATGCCAAGCTGCTCGTTTTGGACGAAGCCACTGCAGGCCTCGATCCCATGGCGCGCGAGGAGCTGCTCGATGAGCTGCTCGCCTTTGTCGCCGACGGCCAGCACAGTGTGCTGCTCTCGAGCCACATTACGTCCGACCTCGATCGCGCCGCCGACCGCGTCATCTGTATCGATAACGGTTCGATTGTGTTTGACCTGTCGCGCGAGGACATTACCGACCGAGCCGGCATCGCCCACTGCGCCCAAGCACAAGCCGCCGAGCTTATGGCTTGCGTCGAAGGCGCCCGTGCCGCCCACCACGCCTATAGCGTGGACGTGCTCGTGCCCAACCGTCGCGATACGCTCGAGGCTTTCCCCGAGATTCCCTGCGACCGGGCAACCATTGATGATTATCTTCGCCTCATGCTGAAAGGGGCTTCGAAATGAAACGCGCCTTTATGTCCGAGCTCGCCATCGTTCGCACGCTTGTCCCGAGCATTGCGGGCGTCGGCTTGTCCATCTTCGTCGTGCTGACGCTCGCCAACGCGTCGGATGGCGATTCCGGCATGAGCGCCGGCGCCTGCGCGGTCAGTGCCATGTCACCCATCATGGTCATGAGCTCGCTGGCCGGCTTCGACAATCAAAACGGTTGGGAGCGTTATCGGGCAACGCTGCCCTTCTCGCGCAAAGACATCATCTGCGCACGCTACCTGTGTATCGTTGCTTTCTCGGCCATCATGGCATGTGCGGCTGCACTGTTGAACATCGTCACCATCCCACTCTTCAATAATGCAGGCATCCCTCCGACGGGACAGGCCGTCTTTGAGATCGCAGCCGCCTCGGCAGCCTCGATGCTCATCTCCCTCATGATGGTGTTTTTGGCGCAGCCGCTGTTCTTTCGTTTTGGACACATGGAGGCGCTGCGCCTGTCCGTTGGTCTGTTTGCCCTGCTCGGATGCCTTGTCATGGCCACGCTGAGCTCCTCCAACCCCATCAGCAACTGGCTCATGTCGATTGCCGGGGCAAATCCCGATCCCGCCGTCCTCGGCTGCCTATGCGCAGGAATTGCCGCACTGGCCCTCGTACTATTTGGACTGAGCTGCGCTATCAGCACCAAGGTTTATCGAGTACGCAATCTGTAAGCATGCGAGTCTCGATCCACGAAGGGAGTGATCGCCCCCCTCCCCGCAAATCCGTGGCAAACGGCATGTCCCCGGCGTGCGCCACCGTGCTACTTGCGCAGCGGCTTGGGCAGCGGAATGCCTGCTGCAATGACGGCGGCGATGATCATGCAGACGATACCCTTGAGCGGGAAACACATGAGCAGCAGGCCCACGACCATGACCGGCTGACGCATGACCGCACCCATCGTCGAGGCGGTGCAGACGGCGACGCAAAAGACCGGATCGGCGCCGGTAAGGATAGCGAAGCCGTAGCCCAGGCTCACACCCGAAAAGATAACCGGGAAGAAGTGACCGCCGCGCCAGCCCAGGTTGATGAGGGCGGGCGTCAGCATGGCCTTGACCAGACCGGTCGCGATAAGCACGCCGGCGGGAATGGTCAGATAGGTCTCCATGAGCACGTCGGCTTGGGTCTCGCCGGCAAACATAGTGTAGGGCAGGACCGTGCCACAGATGGCGAGCGCCAGACCGGCTAGCATGGCCTTGACGACAGGGCGCCCCCCTATGGCATGGGACAGTGCCTCGCTTGCATGCTCAGAGACAAAGTACAGCCAGCCGCAGATTGTTCCGATCAGCGACAGAGGAATGAGCCAGGTAAGCTCCAGGTTGCCCACCTCGGCGGCCTCGAACCTGGGCATGCCCATGCCGCCGCCCACAAGCTGGCCAAGCAGCAGGTAGGTACCCAGACCGCCGGCAATCGCAATGCCGTAGACCACGGTCTTTTGCGCCTTGGGAAGCTTGATCGTGATCTCATCGGACGCGGACTCATCGTCATTAGCGCCCTGGCCGTCGGCGCTACCGGCGAGCGGCGCCACAAAGCCAAACACGGGCGCGGTGAAGAGCGCCGTCAGGGCAGCCTGAGTACCCAGCAGTGTGAGCTGCCTAAACTCGGCGCCAAAGCGACGCATGCGGTCGCCGACCCAGCTGCACAGACCTGCGATAACGCCGGTCAGGCCGGCCTCCGGTCCAATGCTTCCGCCAAACAGCAGAGGCAGCAATGCCGCAAGCGAAAGCTTGCCAAGGTTGTCGTACGGGTAGCACCCGTCTTGCTTAACCTTAGCCATCACTTGGTTGAGGTCATCGGTCTTGGTGCCCGTAAGCTTTTCGTACAGACCGATCAGCAGGCCGCCCAGCAGGCAGACGAAAAACGGGTACGGCAAAAAGCCGAACGGGCCGCTGGCAAGCTCGGGCGAAGCGACGCCCAGCATATGCGGGATCTCGGTCCATAGATAGTCGATACCGTGCTCCATCGCAAAAAAGAACAGCCAGACCGCGGCGCCTGCAAACGCACCGGTCACGGCCACGCTAACTAAAAACAGCGCACGGTTTTTGGGTTTTGCAAGGTTGTCCATCGGGACCTCCCGTGGTCTAAATCGACAAAGATACGTTTTATTGTAGGACGGGCACAGCGCGGACGGGCCAACCATCTACGCCTCAAACGGCACCGTTGGGCGCCGCACACGCGATGGCCCCAAGGCCTAGTTGTCGATAATCGATGCAATTTGGTGCAGGTCCTCGGCAAAGTAAATGCCTTGCTGGCGCCTCGGGCTCGAAAGCCCCTTATCAATCATGTGCTCGAGCAGCGCCTTGAGGTCGTTGTAGTAACCGTTCAGGTTGTACAGAATGCACGGCGTGCTCAGATGCCCCAACGATACAGCCGACATGACCTCGGCGATCTCCTCGAGTGTGCCCGTGCCGCCCGGAAAGGCGACGAACGCATCGCCGAGCTCGATCATCTTGGCCTTACGCTCGGCCATGTCGCCCGTCACGATCAGGTCATCGATACCATCGTGCTGAAACTCGGCCTCGATAAAAAAGCTTGGCTCCACGCCGGTCACGTGCCCACCGGCATCGAGCACGCTATCGGCGAGCGCGCCCATCAGTCCCGACTTGGACCCGCCGTATACCAGCGCGTGGCCGTTGGAGCCAATCCATGTGCCGAGCTGCCGCACCGCAGGCAGAAACGCCGGGTCGTTACCGACGCTGGCGCCCAGGTATACCGTAATATTCATATTATTGTCCCCCTCATCGTGACGCGCGGCGCCCGCCCTAGCGTTGGCGTCGGCGATATTCGCGCACGCGGCGCGACAGGTCGGCGAGCTCATCGCGATCGAGCTCTTCCAGGTGCTCAAGATCGTCCATGAAGCGCGCCATGGTGTCCTTTTGGCGCATCTTGATGAGCGTATTGCAGTAGTTCACCGCCACGCCCGTGAGCATGGCGATGTAGAAGATGCTGATGACGCTCAAAACGACGGTGATAGCGCGGGCAACCGGCGTTTCGGCCGGGATATCGCCAAAGCCGATCGTCGATACGGTCTCAAAGCTAAACCAGAGGCCATCGCCAAACGTAAGGGTCGCAGGGTCGGACAGCCAGACGGCCGTCGAGCACAGCAGGTAGAAGATAAGGAACAGGCCGGTGATGCGCGCAAAGCCAGCCTGGCGCAACACGTCGGCAAGCGTCCTCAACTTGTTCATCGCGACCCCTTTTCCCAGACGCCCCATCACGTTGCTCGGTATTGTCGCACATCCGGCACTTGGGGACGTTCCTTTTGTGTCAAACAGATTGGGAACGTCCCTAAGTGCCAACTCCGGCAAAGAGTGTCCCCGGCGACCAGTCGTTTAAGAACGTCCCCAATGACTACTACAACTGCCGGACAGATTGGGAACGTCCCTAAGTGCCGGATGTTAGGCAAGCTGAGCTGGTATCCTTATGCGGTATTATCTCGACTCGATGGGATTGCATGTGAAACCTTCCGCCGTCCTTCGCTTAGCTCTATATCGCACCCTAGCCGTCGCGCTTGCTGCGCTCACACTACTGAGCGCCGTCATGCCCACCCCGGCCTTTGCCGCCGACTCCGACCAGCAGGTCAAGACGGTCCGCGTCGGCTGGCTTGTCAACAACGAGGGCTTCCAGGAAGGCACACCGGGCGAGCGCCTCTCGGGATGGGGCTACGAGTACCTCCAGACCCTCTCGTACTACACCCCTGGCTGGCAGTACGAATACGTGTCCGGCACCTTCACCGAGCTCATGGACATGCTCGAGAAGGGCGAAATCGACCTCATGCCCAACATCTCGCATTCAGTAGAACGCGAGCAAAAGTTACTCTTTTCCTCAAACCCCGAGGGCACCGAGCGCTACTACATCTACGCCAAGCCCGATCGCGACGATCTGGCCAAGGGTGACCCCCAGGCACTCCAAGGCCTCACCATCGGCTGCAACTCTGGCGTTATGCAAACCTTCGTCGGCCAGCAGTGGCTCGCCAACGAAGGCGTCACCTGTACCTATAAAGAAATCGACACCGGCGGCGCCCTCTTTGAGGCACTTTCAGACGGCGAGGTCGACGCCGTCATCATGAACGACACCATTTCGTCGCCCGATGCGTCGCCCATGTTCTACGTAGGCTCGAGCGACTACTATTTTGCCGTCCCCAAAAGCCGCCCCGATCTGATGAACGACATCAACTCGGCCATGGCGGCAATCAACCGCACCAACCCGCGCTACAACGACGAAGTCAAATCCAACTACTCGGCGCAAAATAGCGGATCCGCATCACTTACCAACTCCGAACGGTCGTGGCTCAAGGCCAATAACGACACGCTTACACTTGGTTATCTCAACAACAATCTCCCCTTCTGCAACCAAGATGCAAACGGAGAAATGGAAGGGTCACTCGCCTCACTCGTTACGACGCTCCACGACAAATTTGGCATTACCGTACACACGCTCGCTTTTTCAAGCAACCAGCAAATGACGGAAGCGCTCTCAAAGGGAAATATCGACATCGCCCTACCGGCATTTCGCGACTACTGGCTTGCCGAGCAAATGGGGACCGTTCAATCGATTTCGATGGGAACGATCTCTCTTACCGCCATCCACGCCACCAGCGATCTCAACAAGGATCTCCGTAATATCTGTTGCACAGGGTTTTCCATCGTCAACCGCAGCGAATTAAAAACTATGTTTCCAAATGCAAATGTAACCGAGTATCCGTCTGCAGACGACATGCTTTCTGCCCTTAAGGACGGAAGATCAAGCTGCATCGTTGTTCCCAACGCACGGCTGGAAACCATCCGAGATAGCTACGATATCAGAGACTACGAGATACAGGAACTCTCACGCACGGCCGAACTTTCTTGCCTTATGCGACGCGGAAATCCCGAATTATTGAGTATCGTCAACAAGGGCATCATCAACGCCGGAGAATCGCTTTCTGCGAGCAATTATTCCTCTACGTCGTATAGCGCACAGGAATCAGACGCGTTCAGATTTATATATCGTCATCGTAGCTCGATTGTCGTCATCATCGTCGGTGTACTGTTGACTGGGGTAGCGGTTCTAACCTGGGCCCTGCAGCGAGCCAGAGTAGAGCAAAACAAGGCACTCGCCGCCAATGCGGCCAAAACGGCCTTTCTCGCCCGCATGAGCCATGACATCCGCACGCCGCTCAACGGCATTCTAGGGCTCATCGAAATTGAAGAATTGCACGAAGACGATGTCGATGCCGCCCGTAAAAACCGAGCTAAGGCGCGAATCGCCGCCAACCATCTGCTCTCACTCATCAACGACATTCTAGAAATGGGCAGGATTGAAAATGGAAAGCTAACGCTTGAGCATGTCTCATTTAACCTCGAAGATCTCTGCAACGATGCAATTGTGCTGTGCAAGCTCCGCGCTTCCGATCGCAATATTACGATGCAGGATCAAAGAGCACATCCCCTCTGCAATCCACATGTAATGGGAAGCCCCACTCATGTACGTCAGATTATCATCAACCTGCTCGACAACAGCATCAAGTACAACAAAGATGGCGGGACTGTCGCTTTTGCATCGCAGATTAAACCGATCGATGATAGCCAGGTGCTCTTTTGCTTTAGCGTCTCGGACACCGGCATCGGCATGTCGCCCGAATTTCTTAAGCACATCTACGAACCGTTTGCCCAAGAGGGCAACGATGCCCGCAGTAAATTTCAGGGAACTGGCATGGGCATGCCGATCGTCAAATCGCTCATAGACATGATGGGCGGCACGATTGAGATTTCGAGCGAGGTCGGCGTGGGAAGTACGTTCAACGTCCAGATTCCGCTCGATATCGACAAGAACCCTCAGGCAAGAGAAGGTGCGGACGAGCAGGCGATCAGCTGCTCGCTTGCCGGCATGAACGTTCTTTTGGCCGAAGACAACGAGCTCAATGCCGAAATTGCCCAGGCCCTGCTCGAAAGCGAAGGCATCGTCGTAACTCGCGCCGCCGACGGCAAAGAAGCGGTCGAACTATACACTAGTCGTCCCGCCGGCAGCTTCGATGCGATCCTGATGGACATCATGATGCCGGGTATGGATGGCTACGAGGCAACTCGCGCGATTCGTCTGAGCGAGAAGGCCGATGCAGCCGACATCCCCATCATCGCGCTCACCGCCAATGCCTTTGCCGAGGACGCCAAGGCGGCACACGATGCCGGCATGAACGCCCATCTGCCCAAACCGCTCGACTTTAACAAGCTCAAAAACATCCTCGCCCGCATCAAGAAAAACGGAACTGTTTCGCTATAGTTTGTGCCCACCCACCATGCACAGTTAGAAAGGAAGCCAACGATGTTTAGGCCCTTACGCCGAAAGAAACGCGCCATCACTGACGAGGAAGCGCGCGAGTTGCTCGCTATCTGCAAGCGCGGCGTCTTTGCCGTCAACGGCGACGATGGCTACCCGTATGCCATTCCCGTCAACTACTTCTTTGACACCGAGCACGACAAGATTTATTTCCATGGCGCCAAGGCTGGCCACAAGGTCGATTCACTCAGGCGTGATGACAAAGTCTGCTTTACCGTTTACGGCAACGAGTGGTACAAGGACGATGACTGGGCTCCCTACGTTATGAGTACCGTGGTCTTTGGCCGTTGCCGTCTGGTAGATGAGACACCTTCGTTTATCGAGGGCAAAATCCGCCAGCTCGCGCTTAAGTATTACCCTTCCGCCGAAGAAGTCGAGGAGGAAATCGCCAAAGACATCAAGGGCGTCCAACTCTATGAGATTTCGATTGAGCACCTTTGCGGCAAGCAGATTCAAGAAAAGTAAGCCCAAAAACAGGTCCTGCAAATAGCAAAATGGCTCGGTTCCAACCAGTATTGGAACCGAGCTATTTGTTTATGAAGCGTCGGCAGCTATGTGCGCAAGCGCCTCAACGAGATCCTGAGAACTCACGGGTTTGCTCAGATGCGCGTTCATGCCCGCCTCGCGCGAAAGCCTACGGTCGTCGGCAAAGGCATTGGCGCTCACGGCGATAATCGGCGTGGTCGCGGCGTCCTCGCGATCGAGCGCTCGAATCTGACGCGTGGCCTCAAGGCCATCGATGCCGGGCATCATGATGTCCATCAATACCACGTCGTACTCGTGCAGCGCACTCGCGGCAAACGTCTCGACGGCAGACTCGCCATCTTTGACATGTGTCACGACGGCACCGGCGCGGTCGAGCGTAAACTGTGCGATCTCGGCATTCAGGTCGTTATCCTCTACGAGCAAAACGCGCAGGCCCTGGAGCACGTCGCTGTCGCCTGCATCCACGCGAACTGCCTGGGGAATCTCGGAACTCCTGCACTTCTCAAACGGCAGGCAAATGGTAAACGTCGTCCCCTGCCCCAAGGCGCTCGTAAAGCTCATGGTTCCGCCCATAAGCTCGACCAACTGTTTGGCAATAGACGCGCCCAGGCCAGTTCCCGATGAAGCGCCTTCCACCTGTTGTTCCTCGCGGCTGAACGGCTCGTAGAGGTGCTGTTGAAACTCCTCGCTCATGCCAATGCCGTTATCGGCGATCGTGTATTCATAGACGGGGACACCGTCCACCGGCTCCACCTCGCGGCATGTCAGGCGAACATAGCCGCCCTGGCGGTTGTACTTGACGGCATTACCGGCAATATTGAGCAACAGACGCTTGAGGTGCGTCACGCTCACCCGGGCATAGGGATGATCAAGAGTCCGTTGGTCGCAGATAATTGTCACCAGGCGCTCCTCGGCCTGGCGCTCCAGAATATCGCACACCTCACGGTTGAGGGCCACCATATCTGTAGGCACGAGATTCAGGTCGACCTGCCCGCTCTCCAAGCGGCTCATATCGAGCGCCTCGTTCGCAAGGTCGAGCAGCAGTCCCGACGCCGTCCAGATCTTTGAGCGGCACTCAGTCTGCTTTTGCAAGTCGTCCGCGTTGGCATTGCCCACCTCGACCATACCGCGAATGCCGTTGATGGGCGTGCGCAGGTCGTGACTCATGCGACGCAGGAACTCCGTCTTTGCAGAGTTGGCAGACGAAGCTTCGCGCGCCGCTTTTGCCAGCTTGTCGCCATAGTCGCGCTCCTGCAGCAACAGGTCGGCAAAGCGTTGGCTCTCGGCGCGGCGGCGCACCAACACAACAGTGGCTATAACACCGCCGTAGAGTGCCAACACACTGGCAACAACAGCGGCAACAACCTCAAAGTAACGCTGCGCGGGAGCATAGGTGTACACGTAAAAATCGCGCGCTTTACCAAATGTGCCCAGATACCACTCACCGCTGTCGTTAACCAATCTGACCTTACCAGCCAGGCAACGCTCCTTAATGCCGTTGACAACGATGGCATCCGTCGCAGGCAAATCGAACACGCCTGACACGGCGGGCTCGACAGCGTTGGTCGCAACGACCTTACCGTCGTTTTCGATCACGATATTGCCGCTATCGATAGTCTCATAACCATCGAGCAAGCTCTGCAACTTGAGCGTATTGCTCGCGACCGCCTTGGCGCTCTGGTGCCTCACCGCGACAACGATGCCCTCACCGTCCCGCCGGGCCACGCAGCCAATGTCTGCGACCGAATCGTCCGCAAGCGTAATGCGAGCGGTATAGGACTTAAGCGGATGGGCTGCCACCTCCAGCACAGGCGCCTCTTTGAGATTCGCAGCGAGCGACTCGTAGCCCACGTCATCCTTCGAGGACTCGGACACCAAGTTGCCCGATGCATCCGTTACGATCAGCGCTGTCACATTAAACTGGTCAGCATATTGCTCCAACGTAGCGTTATCCACCGAGCCGTCGCGCTCCATATCGCGCGCCGCCTCTCCGGCGATCTCCATAACGCGAATCAGGTTTTTGGTCGCATAGGCGCTGTTGAACGCATCGTAGGAAAAGCTCTGTGTCGCCACGTAATCGACAACGTCGGCAAAGCGCTGTTCGGCCTGAGCTGTCGTGTAGGCGTAGCTCGTCACGCCGGCAACAATCGAGAGCGCTATCCCCAACAGGACGACGATGAGCCATTCCCGTGCCGAACGATCGCCCCGCTCCTGAGCGGTGTGGTCGGACGCATCAATCATGACAGGCCCTCCACATTCAAAAAGGGCGAAGGGTCATCAAAATACTTTGACACCAGGCGCTCCATGGTGCCATCGGCAAGCATTTCTTGGTAGGCATGGGTGAGCTTAACGTCGATGCCGCGTGTGTCGTTGATATCGAAAGCGGTGCCCAAACCAACCTCTAGCAGCGGCTCAGACAAAATGCGATACGTCACGCCATAGTCTTTTTCGTAGGCGAGCAGCGAGGACTCATGCGCGGCGATGGCGTCGACTAGGCCCTCGACAAGCGCCGGGTTCAGGTACGAGCGGTCCGAAAAGCTGTAGAGCTCCTTAATCTGCGGAACGTTTTCATTGGTGTGATTGAGCAGAATCGATTCGGGCTTGGTGGTGGACTGGACCGCCACGACCCTACCCTCAAGATCGGCAAGCGTGTAGATATCGCTTTCGGGATCGACAGCAACCACCTGTCGGCTCGCAAGGTACGGCCCCGCCCAGCGATACTCGCCTTCGCGGCCCGTCATACTAAAGCTGCCCATGACGCAATCGAGCTCGCCGCTCGCCAGCAGCTCTTTCTTCTTTTCCCAGTCGATCAGCTGGTACTTTGGCTTGTAGCCAATGCGGCCCAAAGCCTCGGTCAAAATATCGACATCCAGGCCAACAATATCGCCGTACTCGTTGCTATACACAAACGGTGGATAGAGGTCGCTGCCAACGTTGAGCGTCTTAAGGTTGTCGTCTTTGACCTGCGAGGCGGCTGCGCCTTCTGATGCAGACGCCGCGGCCCCATCATTCAACCCGGAACAGCCAGCTATCGCCACGACAAAGGCGCCCACCACTGCAAGCGCAACAAACAACGATATGGCGGCCGAGCGACGAGGTCTTTTCATCGAGCTCCAGACGATCCTGTTTACAGACTCAAGAGCTGAATAATAGCAGACAAAACCGCGCTTGCGCTCAATGGTTACAGATGCTTTACCATACGGGGCCTTCCAGCCAATCTGGCAGACAGCCCCGCATGCAGCGCTCACTTACCGTGCATTAAAAACGTAGCGGTCCAAGCGGTCGCACGCCTCCCTTACACGCGAAAGCGGCAGCGCCAGATTCACGCGAATGTGGCAAGGTCCATGGAATGGACGGCCGTCCTGATAGCCCACGCCCACACGTGCGCCCTCGTCGAGCAGCCACTGAATATCGCGGCCATGCTCGCGGCACCACTTGGTGCAGTCCAGGAACACCATGTACGTGCCCTGCGGGCGCGAATAGGACACGCCCTCAAAATGCTCGTCCACGTAATCGCAGAAGTAGTCAATGTTGCCCTCGATGACCTCGTTGAGCTCATCGAGCCACTCGTAGCCCTGCGGCTGGTAGGCACCGATAAGCGCGTGCATCGAAAGGACATTCATCTCGTTGTAGTGGGTCTTATTGGACACGGCGCTCACGCGGTCGCGCAGCGTCTCGTTATAGATGATGTGGTAGCTGCCGACCAGGCCCGCCAGGTTAAACGTCTTGTTGGGCGCGTAGAGGGCAACCGTGCGCATGCGGGCATCCTCGCTCACCGACTGCGTCGGGATATGCTTGTGACCCGGCAGGATGATGTCGGACCAGATCTCATCCGAGATCACCACGCAATCGTGCTGGCGATAGATGTCCATGGCGCGTTCAATCTCGTCGCGCTCCCATACGCGCCCGCAGGGATTGTGCGGCGAGCAGAACACCGCGGCATGGATGTGGTTTTGGGCGAGCTTGCGCTCCATGTCCTCAAAGTCCATGCGCCACACGCCCTGGTCGTCGAGCTTGAGTGGGCTGTGGACAATGCGATAGCCCGCCGCTTCGATGGACTTGGTAAAGCCGATGTAGGTGGGGCTGTGGACCAGCACCGCATCGCCCGGCTGGACATACGCGCGCAGGGTCGACACGACACCGCCCAGCACGCCGTTCTCGTAGCCGATATGTTCCGGGAGCAGACCCTCGACGCCATTACGGCGGCTCTGCCATTCGATGATACGGTCGAAGTACTCGGGGCGCGGATCGAAATAGCCAAACATGGGATGCTGGGCGCGCTGAATGATGTACTCCTGGACCGTGGGCACCGTGGCAAAGTTCATGTCCGCTACCCACATGGGGATGCGGTCGAAGCCCTCGTCGGGTGCGTTCGGAGCCATGCCGGGGATTTCGCCCCAGGAGTCAACGGCGATGGCGTCCATGCCGTGGCGGTCGATAAGCGAAGTAAAGTCGTATTTCATGCTGAGCTCCCGTGCAAAGCGGATTGTTTTGGTAGGCGTTATTGTCCACCAGCGTGGGCGGTTTTGGCATGGGGTTTGGCGTTGAATTTGGCGGGCGCCGGCGAATGGCCGGCTAATCCCGCGCGTCGTTGACGGCGGCTACCGTCAACCTGGTTCCATCAACCGTAAAGGATATGTCAAGCCCAGCGTAAGCCAGATGGTAGACGCGGTTTGGCTCGTGTTTGCTACCCGCGCGGCGCGGATCCTGGCGAAGGACCTCGACCAACCCGGGGAGCTTTGTGGGCGGGACCATCTCCTGCAGCGCTTGCGGGAACTCGATATCGAGCTCTTGCCACGGCGTATCCTCAATCCAGCCGCCCGTTGCATCCGGGTGGCAGTCCGCAAACGGAATGTAGGGCTTAATGTCGTAGATGGGCGTGCCGTCGCGCAGATCGGCTCCCAGCACATGAATGATGGGACCGTCGTCGGTAAGCTCCACGCGGTCGAGCTTGACGCAGGTGAGACCGATAGGATTAGGGCGAAACGGACTGCGTGTGGCAAACACGCCCACGCGCTCGGCCCCGCCCAGGCGCGGCGGACGCACGGTCTTCGACCACTTGGCGTTGGTGCCGGACCTGTCCTGCGCCTTGGCATCGGCGGCGATGTCTTCCGCCGTGCCGCCGGGCGTTCCGTTTTCAAAGCGCCAGAGCAGCCATAGGTGAGAGAAGGAGTCCAGGCCCTCAACTGCCGCGTTAAAGGCAAATTCCTGCTCAAAGACGATGCGCCCCTCAAGATGAGGCGCCAAAAAGCTGTTGCGCGGAATGCCGAACTTCTGCGGCAGGTCGGTATGTATGTGTGCAATAGGTTCCATGCCGGTCATTGTACGGCATGAAGGTGTGGGGCGTTGTGCGCAATTCTTTGTCGCAGTCCCCCGTCGCGCAACCAGCGGTTGCTTGGAAGGGCGCCCGCCGCCGCTTATGCTTAAGCCATCAACCAGCAGAAAGGAGCCGTTATGGCCTTTGCAGAAAAGCTCATCGCCGTCCGTCGTGCCCATCACCTTACTCAGGAGCAGCTCGCCGCCAAGCTCTTCGTCACACGCCAAGCCGTCAGCCGTTGGGAGCGCGGCGAGGTTACACCGGGCATCGACATGATGAAGCTCATTGCCGCCGTGACCGGCGAGCCACTGTCTCATCTGCTCGAAATGCCCGAGCACTATTGTCAGAGCTGCGGCATGATACTCACGCCCGACGACTGCGGTACCGATGCTCACGGCGCCACGACCGACCATTACTGCAAGTGGTGCTACGACCACGGTAAGTACACCTACGACACCACGATGGAGGCGATGATTGAGGATTGTGCCCCGCGCCTGGCACAAAACACCGGCATGTCGCTCGACGAAGCCGTCTCGCTTATGGGCGCTGTCCTGCCGCAACTGGAGCGCTGGCGTACCGTGCAGGAAAACGAGGAGCGCTACGGTGCTGAGGCGCGGGCGCGCTATGGCGACGAGGCCGTCGATGCAGCAAACGAGGCACTGCTGGACATGGACCCCGAGACATGGAACGACATGAAGGAACTTGAACGCGCTATTCTGGGCCAGCTCTCGATCGCCATGGGCGACAGCGAACCGGATGGAAGCGAGGCGCGCAAGCTTGTCGCAATGCACCGTCGATGGATTGGCCTTAACTGGGGACACGAACCCCAAGACGAAGCATACCTGGGCCTCGCCCACGGCTATCTTGCCGATCAGCGCTTTATCGACTACTACGACAAGCCCTGCGGCACCGGAGCCACGGCGTTTCTGGTCCATGCCATCGAGTCGTCGTTGACGCGCGCATAGACTGCGGCGGCTTTGGGTATCTCAACCGAAACCTCAACCGATTGGAGACTTATGGCTACTGATCACAAGCTCGAGCTGTACGTTATGACCGGCTGCCCGTATTGCATAAAGGTCAAGCACTTTTTGGCCGATAACGGTGTGACCATCCCCGAGCGCAATATCTCGACCGACCCCGATGCCGAGCAGACGCTCATCGCCGTCGGCGGCAAGCGCCAGGTCCCCTGCCTGTTCATTGACGGCGAGCCACTCTACGAATCGAGCGACATCATCGCCTGGGTACAGGAGAACCTGCTCTAGCACTCATTGGGGACGTACTTAAATGAGTAGTTTCACTCATTGGGGACGTACTTAAATGAATAGTCGCTAAAGAACGTCTCCGATGACTAGTCCCCCACCGAATCCAAACATGTACGCCAGCATCCAAAGTCGACATTTTTCGACATCTTCGGATGCTGACGTACAGCTTTTTGTGGGCAGTCGTTGGGGACGTTCTTAAATGACTAGTTGTTTGAGACGGCCTTTGGATTATGGCTGTTTGAGGCCATCCGACGTCTCTGGAAAGGGCTCCTTAGAGGACCGTGTTCAAAAAATGGCAAATATGAGTACTGCTACTTGTTTAGTAACAGCGATTTTAATCATTTCAGGGATCATTCAACGCCCCAAGCGTCCGCAGACGGCGTTATTTCTCCCCATATGTTCAATAAAAGAGACACCTAATGGTATTAAATCTCATCAGGGACCTTATTTTTGAACAAAATAAATGCAACCATAATGGCAACAGTACTCATATTTGCCCTTTTTTGCACACAGCCCTCCAGAATAGTCGTTAGGGACGGTGGCGCGCGCAGACGTGGTGTAAGAGCGTCCCGAGGTCCGTCGCTGCAAG
>CATXLW010000012.1:0-55304 GCA_958371715.1 uncultured Collinsella sp. | reverse complement strand
GTAAAAATTGGGGAAAAGGGATATATTGATTTTATCTCTTTTTCAAAATAAACATTTTTTTCAAAGGATTGCTTAGTCCTGAATAACATGCACTTTCGCTGGAGGGTCGCTGTTTGGCGGCCCTCTTTTTTGCACAGGCGCAGTGGGATGGTAATATCGTTACGTTTGAACTGTTTCGATGTGAAACCGAGGAGATTCCCTCTATGAGTGCTGACTACCCGTCAATGACTACGGCCGAGATTCGCTCTAAGTTCCTCAACTTCTTTGAGGAGCGCGGTCTTAAGCTCTATCCTTCTTCGTCCCTCATTCCCGACGACCCTTCGTTGCTGCTCGCCAACGCCGGCATGAACCAGTTTAAGGAGTACTACCAGGGCAAGAAGACCATGAAGGAGATCGGCGCGATCTCCTGCCAGAAGTGCGTTCGCACCAATGACATCGACTGCATCGGAGAGGACGGCCGTCATCTGTCCTTCTTTGAGATGCTCGGCGACTTTTCCTTTGGCGGCGTCTCCAAGCAGCAGGCCTGCACTTGGGCCTTTGAGCTCATCACCAAGGAGTTCAAGCTGCCGCTCGACCGCCTGTACTTCACCGTCTTTACCGAGGACGACGAGACCCATGACGTGTGGCGCTCCCTGGGCGTTGCCGAGGATCACATCTCGCGTCTGGGCGAGGACGACAACTTCTGGGCCGCTGGCCCCACCGGTCCCTGCGGTCCGTGCTCCGAGATCTACTTTGACATGGGCGAGGAGGTCGGTTGCGGCAGCCCCGACTGCAAGCCCGGCTGCGACTGCGACCGTTTCCTTGAGTTCTGGAACCTCGTGTTTACCCAGTACGACCGCCAGGAGGACGGCTCCATGCCGGAGCTGCCGCACCGCAACCTCGATACGGGCATGGGTCTGGAGCGCATGGCCGCCATCATGCAGCACAAGACCGCTAACTACGACGGCGATCTGATGCAGCACCTCATCAAGCTCGGTGAGAAGATCAGCGGCAAGACCTATGACGCCGACGATTACTCCGGCGCCAGCCGCTCCCTGCGCATCATCGCCGACCACTCCCGTGCCGTCGACTTTATGATCTCGGATGGCATCCTTCCCGGTAATGAGGGTCGCGAGTACGTTTTGCGCCGTCTGCTCCGTCGTGCCGTGTTCCACGGCCGCCTGCTGGGCATCGAGGGCGCCTTCCTGACCAAGTTTATCGACGAGGTCAACGCCCAGATGGGCGAGGCCTATCCCGAGCTGCTTAAGAACGTCGCGCTCGTCAAGGGTATTGTCGCCTCCGAGGAGGAGCGCTTCTCCACGACGCTCGACAACGGCCGCGTCTACCTGGACGAGGCCCTGGCCGCGCTCGCCGACGGCGCTGTCCTTCCGGGCGATGTTGCCTTTAAGCTTCACGACACCTTTGGTTTCCCCATTGATCTGACTGTCGAGATCGCCGGCGCCGCCGGTCACGACGTCGATATGGACGGCTTCACCGCTTGCATGGAGGACCAGAAGGCCCGCGCCCGCGCCAACGCCAAGGGCGATGCCTGGGGCAGCTTCAATGACGTGTGGGTCGAGCTTTCGGACAAGGTCGCTGCGACCGAGTTCGACGGCTATGACAACGACGTCATCAAGGGCGCCAAGGTTGTCGCTATCGTGCGCAACGGTGAGTCCGTTGAGTCCGCTGCCGCGGGCGAGGATGTCGAGGTCGTGCTCGACCACACTCCGTTCTATGCCGAGATGGGCGGCCAGCAGGGTGACGCCGGTGAGCTTTCCGCCGAGGGCGTTGCAGTGACCATTTCCGATACCAAGAACCACAACGGCCTGTATGCTCACGTTGCCCACGTCGCCGAGGGTACGCTGACCGTCGGTGCTACCGTGACCGCCGTGCTCGACGCCGAGCGCCGTGGCTTCCTGCGTCGCAACCACACCGCCACGCACCTGCTCGACGCCGCGCTTAAGCAGGTCCTGGGCGAGCATGTCTCCCAGGCTGGCTCGCTGGTGACGCCCGCGCACCTGCGCTTTGACTTCACGCACTTCGAGGCCCTGTCCTCTGAGCAGCTCAAGGCTGTCGAGGACCTTGTCAACCAGCAGATCTTCGCCTCCAAGCCGGTCGTTACCCGCGTCATGGGCATCGACGAGGCCAAGGCCGCCGGTGCTGTCGCCCTGTTTGGCGAGAAGTATGGTGACGTCGTCCGCGTTGTCTCCGTGGGCGCTGAGGATCAGCCGTTCTCCCGTGAGCTCTGCGGTGGTACCCATGCCGCCAACACCGCCGAGATCGGCCTGTTCAAGATCATTTCCGAGTCCTCCACGGGTTCCAACGTCCGCCGTATCGAGGCCGTGACCTCTAAGGGTGCTCTCGACTACATGGCCGACCGCCTGGCACTCGTCGACGCCGCTGCCGCTGCGCTCAAGTGCCGCGTCGACGAGGTTCCCGCCCGCGTGGAGAACCTGCAGGCCGAGCTGCGCGAGACTTCCAACAAGCTCAAGAAGGCGCTGACCGGTGGCTCCTCCGATGCTATCTCCAGCGCCATCGAGGGCGCCGTCGAGCTCGACGGCTACAAGCTCGTCGTCGCTGAGCTCCAGGGCCTTGAGGCTGCCGACCTGCGAAACGTCTGGGATACCGTGCACCAGAAGGTCGCCGGTCCTGTCGCCTGCGTCGTCGCCAGCGTGACCGAGAAGGGCACCCCGGCCCTGCTCGCCGCCGGCTCTGATGACGCCGTCAAGGCCGGTTTCCACGCCGGTAACGTGATCAAGCAGATCGCGGGCCTAGTCGACGGTCGCGGTGGCGGCCGTCCCAACATGGCCCAGGCCGGTGGCAAGAACGCCGCTGGCATCGCCGATGCCCTCGCGGCCGCTAAGACCGCGCTCGGCGCCTAAGAATCTAGGTAGTCGCTGTGGTCGCGCTCGCGCTGGACATAGGGGAGACCAGGATCGGCATCGCCGTCTCGAGCCGTGATGGCAAGATGGCGATGCCCGTCAAGGTGCTCCCGGCCGCCGAAGTCACCGGTGTGGCCAAGACGTTCCGCTATCTGGTCGAGGACTATGAGCCCGACATTCTGGTAAGCGGACGTCCCCTGACCATGGCCGGTGAGCCCGGCCCCCAGGCCGAGCGCGTTGCCGCCGTGGCGCAAAAGATTGCCCAAGAGCTCGATCTTCCGCTTGAGTTTGAGGACGAGCGTCTGTCCTCGCAAGAGGCAAAGCGTATCCTGCGCGAGCAGGGGCTCAATGAAAAGCAAATGAGGGGCAAGGTCGACATGATCGCCGCCAGCCTGTTTTTGCAGACGTGGCTCGATCGTAAAAACGAGGAGGTTTCGCATGCCTAGTGCTTCCGATCCGCGCCAGCCGAATCGTACACGTCAGCCGGCGTCGCGCCCTGGCCAGCCTGGCCAGCGTCCGGCACAGCCGACGCAGCGCGCAGCTCAGCCTGCCGCGCGCCCGGTGCAGTCCTCCTCTCGCTCGGCCCAGCCTGTTCAACGGGCGGGTCAGCAGCCTTCTGTTCGTTCGGTTCAGCATCCGGCTTCTCACGCGGCTCAGCAGCCCACTGCTCGTACGACCCAGCCTGCAAGCGGTACCCGCTTTAAGCAGCAGGCACCTACCCAGCGAACGCAGACCCCCCAATCGCATTCGCATCACGCTCGCGGCTCGCATGGCGTTGCTCCGGCGACCCGCTCGAGCTACAACACGCATGCTCGTCGCGGTGTCCAAAAGAAGAGTTCTCCGGTTCCCATGATCATCGGCGTTGTGGTGGCGGTGCTCGCGCTTGCTGCGATCGCTTTCTTTGTCGTGCCTGCCGTCAAGGGCTTCTTTGCCGGTGAGGATACGAAGGTCACGGCTGGTCAGCAGATTACGGTGACCATTCCCGACGGTGCTTCGGGTGATGCGATCGCCTCGATTCTCTCCGAGAACCACATCGTCGAAAATCCCAAGGATTACTACGCGGCGGTGAAAAAGCTCAACGCCGATATGTCGCTCAAGCCTGGTACTTATTCGTTCACCACACTCATGGATGCGACCAAGGTTGTTCAGCAGCTCATGGAAGGCCCCAACGCGGGCTCCAATGCGCTGACTATCCCTGAGGGTCTGACAGTCGATCAAGTCGCCGACCGCGTGGCCCAGGCCTACGACAGCATCTCTAAGGAAGACTTCCTCAACCAGGCCAAGGCCTCCAACTACGTGGACGACTATAGCTTCCTTAAGGGCGCCGCCAACGACTCGCTCGAGGGTTTCTTGTTCCCCAAGACCTATTCGTTGGGTGATTCGCCGACGGCCGATGACGTGATTCGTGCCATGCTCGATCAGTTTAAGACTGAGTACAAGTCGCTTGACTTTGCGAGCTGCGAGGCCAAGATCAAGGAACGCTACGGTGTGGAGATGTCCGACTACGACATCGTCAACCTGGCCTCTATTGTTGAGCGCGAGGGCATCAACGCCGACCAACGTGCGCACGTGGCCTCGGTTTTCTACAACCGCCTTGCCGGCAAGCTCGACGGTCTGCGTTATCTCAACAGCGATGCGACCATGATGTATGTCACCGGCGGCGAGGTTACCGCCGACGACCTGCAGAGCGATAGCCCGTATAACACCTATAAGCACGAGGGCCTGCCGCCCACGCCCATCTGCTCTCCGTCGCTTGAGGCGCTCAAGGCTACCCTTGAGCCGACCGACTCCGATGACCTGTATTTCTACATTACACAGGACGAGGAGTATTTCTCGCAAACCTACGAAGAGCATCAACAGTCTTGGAATTAGCATGAGGATTTTTAGCCCCAAACGATACGTTGCCTCGGTCGACCGCATCGACCTCGATACCCTGTGGGCCGACGGCAAGCGCGCCATCTTGCTCGACCGCGATAATACCCTGGTGCCGCGCGATACCGAACAGGTTCCCGCCGCCGTCTCTGCTTGGCTCGACGCCGCTCGCGCCAAGGGATTTAAGTTGTGCATGGTTTCGAACAACTGGCATCGCGACCAGGTCATGAGTTCGGCACGCGAGCTGGGCCTCGAGGCTATCAGTCATGCCATGAAGCCGGCGCCGTTTGCCCTCAAGGCCGGTCTTAAGCGCCTGGGCGCCACGGCTGACGAGGCTGTGCTGATCGGCGATCAGCTCTACACGGATGTGTGGAGTGGCAACTTTGCCGGCGTTGACACCATTCTGGTAAAGCCGCAGGCAACCCAGGACCTGTGGTATACGCAGATCTTCCGTATCTTTGAGCGCCGGGCCCTGCGCGACCTTCCCTGCGAGGAATAGGTCTCGCTATGTCCCGGCACACCATACACGGCTGCGACCATATCTTCTTTATCGGCTTTTTGGGCGCGGGCAAGTCGACGCTCGCGCGTAACGTCGGCACCATGTTCAAGCGGCGTTTTATCGATACCGACCGCCTAGTCGTGCGTCGATGCGGCAAGTCGGTTACCGAGATATTTGAGACCGAGGGCGAGGATCGTTTTCGCGAGCTCGAGACCTCGGCACTCCGTTCGCTTCAAAGCGAACGCAGCCTGCTAGTATCGTGCGGGGGCGGCATCGTCGAGACGCCGGTGAACATTGAACTGATGCACGAGATGGGTACATGCGTGTACCTCGAGGGCGACTTCGAGGACTCGTTGCGCCAGATTCGTCGGTGCGACACGCGTCCCGATTTCCGCTCGCCCGAACATGCCGCGCGCCTGTTTGAGCATCGCCGTCCGCTGTATCGCCAGGCCGCCGATATTACCCTTGATATTCGTAACAAGTCCTTCGAGGACGTTTCCTACCTTTGTGCCGAGATGCTTTTGGAGCGTGGACTGCTATGATTCGCCGTCAACTGATCAATTTCCAAAATCGCAGCGTCGATGTCCGCGTCGGGTTTGACGCGTTTAGCGAGCTGTCGCGTATGTTTGCCTCGGTCGTGGGTAGGCCCAAGCGCGCGATGGTGGTTTGGAATGACGCGACATCCGAGCGTTTTGGCGAGGCTGTCGAGCATGCACTGGTCGACGCCGGTTTTGCCGTGTCGCTGCTCGTCCTCGAGGTTTCTCCTGCCGGTGCTACGCTGGCCGATGCCGATACCGTCTTTGGCGCCCTGTCGGCTAACGGCATTACCTGCGACGATCTCGTTGTCGCTGTCGGTGACACGGCGACCTGCTCGGTCGTTTGTTGGTGTGCCAATCAGTGGTGCGGTCGCACCGAGTGCGCCTTGCTGCCGACGACGTTCGACGCCATGCTCACGGTTGCGACGACCATGAAGCCGCTTGTCGCCTCGTCTACGAATGCGCTTCCCGCTATCGCGTTCCGTCCCGAGCCGGGCTTGGTCGTGTGCGACCTCGACCTTGTTCGCGAGGCGGACCCCGAGGACCTCAAGCTCGGCTATGCGGTACTTGTTGGCACCATGCTTTCGAGCAGCAAGTCCCGCTGGAATCAGTTTGCTGAGACCGTCCCCGAGATTCTCGCGGGCGAGGAGGTCGCGCTCGTCAATGCCGTTCAGTGGTCTCAGACTGCCCGTAAGGACGTACTGATGGCCACGAACCCGAGCGCCCGCCATGCGCTCGATTTTGGCAAGACAGGGGAGCGTACTCTGCGCGTCTGCCTGGGCAAAGCCGCGGCGCAGGTTCCTGCCTACCAGCTGCTGTCCGAGGGCATGCGCTTTGAGGCGCGCCTAGCACATGATGCCTGCGACTTTGATATCGATTACGTCTTTGAGGTCGATGACTGCCTGGAGGACTTTGGTATCGAGGAGCTTGCCTTCGATCTGGAGCCTGCCGCATATATCGAGGAGTTCCGCAGGCAGCAGTTTGTTCGCTCGAACCGCAGCATGTTGCCGCTGCCCGCGGCGCTCGGCGCCATTCGTCTAACGAGCGTTGAGGACGAGGTTCTCGACCGCCATGCTCACGCATACTTGGCTTCTCGTAAAGAACTTCTCTAGGATTTATTGACATACATCGTCTTTCGTATCATGTTGAGGGGCGGGTTTCCAATCGGTTGCGAATCGCGCGCGATTCCATCTTTCGATCGAGGCCCGTCCCGCTTTTATGAGGACAATAAGAAAGGAATCTGCATGTCTGAGTTTGCTGCCGGTCCTGCCGGTCGTATCGAGCGTGTCCGTGCCCTGATGGCTGAGCGCGGCTACGACGCTATCGTCGTGCGCGACGAGGCCAACCTTCGTTGGCTCACGGGCGTGAAGGGCGTCTTCGACTACACCTTCGAGTTCCCGCACGCTGCATTTATTACGGCCGACCAGTGCCTGTTCCATACCGACTCACGCTATCTCAACAGCTTTGAGGAGAACACGTCCGCCGGCAGCCCCTGGGTCTACGACATGGACGAGGGCACCATCCCCGGTTGGGTCGCCGGCAAGATCGCGGCTAACAAGTGCCGTGTCTGCGCTATCGAGGACGACATGCAGATCAACTTCTACCAGGGTATCCAGCGTGGCCTTGAGGATCGTTCCGTCGCCTGCATGCTGCCGCTGATGCATGACGACATTCGCAAGATGCGCGCCATCAAGGACGCCGAGGAGATCGAGCTCATGCGCCATGCGCAGTCGATTACCGACGCCGCCTTCCAGCACATGCTCGGCTATATTAAGCCCGGTATGACCGAGAAGCAGGTTCGCAACGAGCTCGAGAACTTTATGTTCGCCAACGGCGCCGACAGCCTGGCCTTCGGCTCCATCGTGGCGAGCGGCCCCAACACCGCCAACCCGCATGCCGTCCCGAGCGACCGCGTGATCGAGAAGGGCGACTTCGTTCTCATGGATTATGGCGCGGGCTATTGCGACTACCGCTCCGACATGACTCGTACCGTCGTGATGGGCGAGCCCACGCAGGAGCAGCTCGACTTGTACGCGCTCGTGCGCCGTGCGCACGAGGAGTGCGTCGCCGCCATCCATCCGGGCGTCGAGGGCAACGACATTTTCAAGCTTTCCAAGAAGATCATTGGCGATGCCGGCTATGGCGATTACTACAACCATGGTCTGGGCCACGGCGTGGGCATTGACATCCACGAGCTGCCCAACTTCAACCGCAGCAAGAATATCATCGAGGTCGGCTCGGTTATCACCATGGAGCCCGGCGTCTACCTGCCCGGCGTGGGCGGCGTGCGCCTGGAGGACTACGGCGTGGTCACCGAGAACGGCTACGAGCCCTTCACCAAGACGCCGCATGACCTTCACGTCATCGATTGCTAGCCCATTTCGATAGATTTTTGGGGCGGGGCCTCCGGAGCAATTCGGACGCCCCGCGTTCTCTTTTTATGCGCTCGCTGCAGGCGCCGTCTGCAAGTGTATAATTTCGCTCGTATGTAATTTGGACGCTTGTGCGTTCTGCCCATAACAAGAAAGGTCGCTATGCCTACCATTTCTACCGCCGACTTCAAGAACGGCCTCGGTCTCCGCATTAAGGACAAGGTCTACACCATCGTCGAGTTCCAGCATGTCAAGCCGGGCAAGGGCGGCGCGTTTGTGCGCTACAAGACCCGCGACATCAAGAGCGGCCGCGTCGTCGAGAACACCTGCAACGCCGGCACCAAGTTCGAGAGCGTCATGCTCACCACCCGTGAGTTCCAGTACCTCTACAACGATGGCACCGACTACATCTTCATGGACAACGAATCCTATGAGCAGGTTCCCGTTCCCGAGGACATGGTGGGCGAGAACTCCAAGTGGCTGCGCGAGAACGACATCTGCCAGCTGCTCTTCGCCGACGATGAGCTCATGGGCGTGACTCCGCCGATGTTCATCGAGACCACCATCGTCCAGACCGACCCGGGCTTTAAGGGCGACACCGTCCAGGGTTCCACCAAGCCGGCCACGATCGACACCGGCGCTGTCATCCAGGTCCCCATGTACCTCAACGAGGGCGAGGTCATCAAGGTTGACACCCGCGACGGCAAGTTCGTCTCCCGCGTCTAGCAACCAACTCTTCTAGGAGGACTCATGCCCCAGGAAATCAAGATTGACGGCATCGGCATTTCGCCCGATGTTCTGACCGCCATCGTCTCGCGCGCCGTGTCCGATGTCGAGGGCATCGCCTCCGTTGGCGTCAAGGACCTTGCCACCAACCTTGTCTCCATGATGCTCTCGTCCAAGGCCCCGGCTTCCGAGCCGGCGGTCGAGACCGAGGTCGTCGGCGACAAGCTCGCACTCACCGTGCGCGTTGTGGTGTTCTTTGGCTATCCGTTCAAGAAACTCGCCGAGGCCGTTCGCGCTGCCGTGGTCGCTGCCATCGATGCCCAGGTGGGCGTTGAGGTCGAGCGCGTTGACGTTTGCATCGACGGCCTCGTTTTCCCCAAGGAGTAACCTTTGAGCCTTAAGGTTTATCGCGGGCGTACGCTTGCCCGCAGTCAGGCGCTGCAGCTGCTGTTCCAGGCCGAGGCCACGGACAGCCCGCTCGAGCGCGTCCTCGAGGGCGATTTCCTGATCTCGAAGGGCCCCCTCGACCCCTATGCGCTGGAGCTGTGCCGCGGTGCCTACGAGCATATCGATCGCATCGACTGTGCCCTGCGCGCCGTCGCCAAGAACTGGGATCTTATGCGCATGCCCGGCGCCGACCGCAATCTGCTGCGTATCGCCGTCTACGAGATGCGCTTCCTCACCGACGAAGAGGTCTCGGACGCTATCGTGATCAACGAGGCCGTCGAACTTGCCAAGGCCTATGGCACCGACCAGTCCGCGTCGTTCGTCAACGGCGTGCTGGGCAAGATCGCGCGCAGCGAGGAGTTGCCGGGCGAGGACCTGTACCAGGAACTGCTGGCCGAGGATCGCGCTCGCGAGGAGGCCCAGGCTGCTGAGGCTGCCGCCAAGGTCGCTGCCGCTCAGGCTACCGCCGGTGTACTTGCCGAGGATGTGGACGCTGCTGAGGCCGTCGAGGCCGACTCCGTCGAGGAGTAGCCATGCCAGAGGGTTCTGTCCGCAACTTTGACGAGATTTCGGACCGTCTGGACCAGATCATCGCTACCGTTCGCTCCAAGGATACGTCCTTGGAGCGTTCACTCGATCTGTTTGACGAAGCGATTGAGCTGGGCTCCCGCGCGGTCGATATGGTCGACAAGTTTGAGCTGACGCCGCGTGAGGCCGATAAGCTCGAGCAGGAATACGATGAGGATGCGGCAAACGAATCCCAGGATAGCTAGGCCGCATCTCCGGATACGAATGGTTGATGGCATTCATGAAACGCGTGCGTCTTGATGACGAACTGATTTCACAGGGCATCTGCGCCGATCGCGCGGATGCCCTTCGCACTCTTATGGCCGGATTGGTCTCGAGTGGCGGCGAGCGCTTGACTTCGCCGGGCCTTAAGGTGATTCCGGGTCTGCCACTGCACGTGAAGGGGCGCATTCCCTATGTTGGCCGCGGCGGTCTTAAGCTCGAAGGCGCGCTTGATGCGTTTGGCATCAATCCGACGGGCCTTAGCTGTCTGGATGTGGGCTGCTCTACCGGCGGCTTTACCGATTGCCTGCTCAAGCGCGGAGCTGCGACCGTTGTCTCGGTGGACGTGGGTCGCGCACAGTTCGATTGGTCGTTGCGTCAGGACGATCGCGTGACGCTGCATGAGCGCACCAACGTGACGCAGCTGCCTGAGCTTGGCTATGCCGGCGCCATCGACCTGGCTGTTTGTGATGTCTCGTTTACCAGCATCGCGAACATTATCGATGCGGTGCTGGCGTGCCTGGCGCCTACGGGTGCATTCTGCACGCTCGTAAAGCCGCAGTTTGAGGCTCCGGCGGCGTTGGTGGGTGAGGGCGGCATTGTGACCGATCCCGCCGTGCGCCGCGATACACTCGTGGCGGCGGTTGAACTCTTTGCAGCCAAGGGCCTTTTTCCGGTCGATGTGTGCGTGTCGCCCATTCATGGTGCCAAGGGAAACGTTGAGTTTTTCTTGTACGGCACGAGGTATGCCCCCGGCGACCGCTCGCAAGACGAGCTGCAATCCCAGGTATCGGTTATGAGCGAGAAAGCTGCAACGCTATGAAGGTCTTTCTGGTTCCCAATTACTACAAGCAAGAAGCGGTCGAGAGCGGCCTGATGCTCGAGCTTTGGCTTTCGCGCCAGGGCTACGAGGTCGCATGGGCGGCCGATCAGCGATCGAAGATTCAAAGCACGCCTGATATTGACGGCTCAGATCTGGTCATTACACTCGGCGGCGACGGTACGTTGCTGCGCGCTGTCCGCATCCTCAACCATCGCGAGATTCCTATCCTTGGTCTTTCCTATGGTCACCTGGGCTTTTTAACTGCTGCGAGCCCCGAGGAGCGCGACATTCTGCAGGTCGTGAGCGATGCTCTGTCCGGTGAGCTCCACGTGAGCCGCCGCGCCACCATCGCCGCGGATATCGTGTCCGTGCGCGAAGGCGGCACGAAGGATGTCGTGCGCACGTTTGCCCTCAACGATATGGCACTTACGCGCGGCCCCCTGTCCGATATGGTTGAGTTTGACATCACGGTGTCCGGCCATCATATCGACCGCCTTCGCGGCGACGGTGTCGTTGTTTCGACGGCGACCGGCTCCACCGGGTACGCGCTTTCCGCCGGCGGCCCCATCGTCAGCCCCGATTACTCGGGTATGGTCTGTGTGCCCATCGCCCCGCATACCATTCAGGCTCGCGCCTTTTTGACCTCGCCGAGTGATGTAGTCGAGATCTTTATGTCCGACGATCGCCCGAGCGTGCCGGCGATTGCCATCGACGGACAGTTTATTACCTGCGATGGCACGGTCGAGAGCGTGGCGGTGCGTCGCGGTCCCGGCGATGTGCTGCTGCTGGATTACGGCCCCGAGAGCTTCTACAACTCGGTGAGCCGCGTGTTCTACGGAGTGCGTCATGATCGATGAGCTGCAGGTTTCCAACATTGCACTCATTCGCGAGGCGACGTTGGTTCCGAGTGCGGGCCTGACTGTCCTGACCGGCGAGACCGGCGCCGGTAAGACCGCGCTGCTCTCGGCCCTCAAGCTTATTTTGGGCGAGCGCGCGGATTCGTCGACGGTGCGCGAGGGCGAGGCGCTGGCGAGCGTCGAGGCGCGCCTGTTCGACGGTCCGCACGACACGGAGGGGTTCACCGTACAGCGTAGCCTTTCTGCCGAGGGCCGCAGCCGCGTAAAAATTGACGGCCGCATCGCCAGCGTGCGTGAACTTTCGGAGCGCGTCGGCGTGATGATGGATCTTTGCGGTCAGCACGAGCACCAGCGCCTCCTCGATCCGGCGCATCACGTTGCCATGGTCGATGCCTGGGCAGGACGCACGGCGCTTGAGGCGCTCGAGAAGTATCGCGCCTGTTTTAAGGCTTCGCGTGTCGCCGCCAAGGAGCTTCGTCGTGTGGAGGAAGCCTCACGCGCGCAGGGGAGTCGCGTCGAGGAGGCGCGCTTCGCCCTGGAGCGTATCGCCGAGGTCGACCCCAGGCCGGGTGAGTATGAGGAGCTCGAGGAGCTGCTGCCGCGCTCCGAGCATGCCGAGGTGCTGGTGGCGACGGCCAACGATGTCCATGCATCGCTTACTTCCGAAGGGGGAGCGCTCGATGCCGTGAACGGCGCCGTGGCAGAGCTTTCCCGTATGGCTACCGTCGATCGCAAACTGGGTGACATTGCCGATGCGCTTTCGGATGCCTGTATCTCCCTTGAGGATTGCGCGAACGAGCTTCGTTCCTATCGCGATGGCGTCGCCTTCGATCCGCGCGAGCTCGCTCGCATGCGTGAGCGGTATTCCGACCTCAAGGGTCTGTTGCGTCAGTGGGGTCCCACTATGGACGATGTTTTCGCCATGCGTGACCACTCGCGGGAGTTGTTATCGCTGGTGGACGATGGTGACGAGCAGATTAGGAAGGCACGCGAGGCACTCGGCGCGGCGGAGCACGAACTGTTCGCCGCTGCCAAGGCGCTTAAGCGCGCACGCAATACGGCAGCCCCGCGTTTTTGTCACGAGGTGGGTCGTCAGATGGCACGCCTCGAGATGGGCGGCGCTGAGCTGGTCTGGGAGTCCCGCGATCTCCCTCGCGCTGAGTGGACACCCGCGGGCCCTTCGAGCTACGAGCTTCTGTATCGCAGCGGTGCCGGATTGACGCCGCGCCCTCTGCGCCGCATTGCCTCGGGCGGCGAGCTCAGTCGCGTTATGCTGGCGAGCAAGGTGGTCTTGGGTAATGCTGACGGCGTCGACACACTGGTATTTGACGAAGTCGATGCCGGTGTCGGTGGTTCCACGGCTCGTGCTCTTGCTGGTGTGCTGGCCGATCTTGCCGCTACGCATCAAGTGATTGTCGTAACCCACTTGGCGCAAGTCGCCGTCATGGCCGACAAGCATTATGTTGTCAGCAAGGAGCCGGGCGATGTTCCCCAGACGCATTTGGACGAGGTAACCGGCGAAGCGCGTACCGCCGAGATCGCCCGCATGCTCAGCGGCGATCAGTCCGAGGCAAGCTTGGCCCACGCAAAGCAGATGCTCGAAGAAGTTCGAGGCTAGGTCGTATCAGCGGTGTTGGTGGGACAAAATAGACTGAAATTTTTGTCCCACTACGCGTTTTACTCAACGACCTTGTCCGGCTGGATGAGCTCCTCGTAGTAGCTGATATGTTCGCGAGCGTCTTCAATCTCGGGCAGCAGGAAGTTGTAGATAACTTCGATGATCATCGTGGCGCTGATCTTGGAGAACGCAAAGTCACCCGTCGTCAGCAGCGCCTCGTGGTTGACGGTATTAAAAGTGTAGTCTGCCAGGCGCGCGAGTGGAGACTTGCTGTCGCTGCTGATGACGACTACGGTGGCACCGCAGTCGCGAGCCGCTTTTGCCATGCGATTCAGTCGGCGCGACTTGCCGGAGTTTGAGATGAGCACGATGATGTCACCCGGGCGCAACGTGAGCGCAAAGCCGATTGATGTCTCGCTAATGGTGCTCGCCATGCAGCGCAGGCCCAGCTGCGAAAACTTAAACGTCGCATCGAGCGCGACCGCGTTCGTATTGCCCACAGCCGCAAACTCAATAACCCCTGCATGCTTAAGGGCATGCACAACAGCCGCCAACGTATCGTGGTCGATCCCGTCGATGGTCGCATTAAGCTCGCTCACCTTGGCAGCCAGGATGTTCTTAAGGCTCTGCTCCATATTGTCGAGCGAGACTTCGTCAGTCAGGCCCTCGTTGCGCTGGCTTTCCAAATCCCTCGCCAACGAAAACTGAAAGCTGCGGAAGCTACCAAAGCCAAGTTTGCGGCAGAAGCGCGAAACGGTCGCCTCGGACGTGGCGGCGGCGCGTGAGAGCTGAGCCGCCGTGAGGCGTGGCGCCTCGGACTGGTGCTCCAATATATAGTCGACAATGCGCTGCTCGGACTCGCTGTATCCCTGATGGGTACTAATGAGGGAAAGTGCGCTCTTGCTACTATCGGTCATGGATGGCTCCTGGTTGGCATGAAAATCGGAATCGTTTTGTAATGTCATAGTATAGGGGGATTTTCAATAACAAGATACACCTTGCCGTTTCAAGTGTTGATGGTAAACTTTCACCTACCGTTTACGGTTATGAAAGAACCTTTCACCGGAGAATTGCACCTTGTCTCTTCTCACGCGGACGGTAGGTTGGTATCTTTCAGTTGTGGAAAAGCGCGCAAGGACGCGCGTGTAGGGGAGCGCCTGCGGGCGCAAAACTTTAAAAGGAGGGACACATGGCTAAGTTTGACATCATAGCCGCCACCGGTTGCCCGACCGGCATTGCGCACACCTTCATGGCTAAGGAGGCGCTGGAGAAGGCAGCTGCCGAGCGCGGTCTGACCATTAAGGTCGAGACTCATGGCCAGGTCGGTGTCGAGAACGAGCTCACCAAGAGCGAGATCGCCGGTGCCAAGGCCGTCGTCGTCGCAGCCGATAAGGATGTCCAGGCTGAGCGTTTCGCCGGCAAGCCCATGGTTTCCGTTGGTGTTTCCAAGGCTCTGTCCGTTGAGGCCGCCGGTAAGCTGATTGACCGCGCGCTCGCCGCCAAGGGCGACAACACGGTTGCAGCCGCTGCCGATGTCGAGGACGAGGTCGAGGAGAAGGAGTCTATCGGCCACGTCATCTACAAGCACCTTATGAACGGCGTCAGCCATATGCTGGTCTTCGTCGTCGCCGGTGGTGTCCTGACCGCCGTCTCGTTCCTGTGGGGCATTACGTCCTTCGATTCGACGGCGTCTGACTACAACAGCTTTGCTGCGATGCTGAAGATCATCGGCGGCATCGCCATGAACCTCATGGTTCCGGTGCTTTCCGCCTACATCGCCGAATCCATCGGCAAGCGACCGGCGCTCGTCCCCGGTTTTGTTGCCGGTATGATCGCCATCCAGGGCCTGCCTGTTAACGCCGAGACCGGCATGATCGACGCCGGTGGCGCCGGCGTGGGCTTCGGCTTCCTGGGCGGCATCGTCGGCGGCTTCCTCGCTGGCTATGTCATCCTGCTGCTCGAGAAGGTCTTTGCCGGTCTGCCCAAGAACCTGGACGGCCTCAAGGCCATCTTCCTGTACCCGCTGTTCTCGACGGCTATCGTCGGCCTGGTCATGCTCGGCATTTCCGGCCCCATGGCTGCCATCAACACCGCCATGATGGACTTCCTCAAGGGCCTGTCCGCCTCTGGCGCCGTTGTCCTGGGTCTTGCCATCGGCTGCATGTGCGCCTTTGACATGGGTGGCCCGGTCAACAAGGCTGCTTACGTCACCGGTACCGCCATGCTCACCGAGGCACTGGCTGCCGGCGTTGGCACCGATACCTACAATTTCGGCACCAACTTCATGGCTGCCGTCTCCGCAGCTTGCATCGTTCCGCCGCTGATCACCACCTTCGCCGTCGTTGTCGGTAAGAAGTACTTCAGCCAGGAGGATCACGACGCCGGTATCGTCAACCTCATTCTTGGTTGCACCCACATCACCGAGGGCGCCATTCCGTTCATGACCAAGAACATCTGGCCGGTCATGCCCATCATGATGCTCGGTTCCTCTATCGCTTCGATCCTGACCATTATGTTCAACGTTCACGATCCGGCGCCTCACGGTGGCTTCCTGGTCCTGCCCGTTGTCGAGAACGGTCCGCTTTGGGTCCTCGCGATCCTCATCGGTGCTGTTGTCGGTGGCATCCTGTTCGTGGCCTTCAAGAAGTACGACTTCGAGAAGAACCAGAAGGCCGCTCCTGCAGCCAAGCCCGTTGAGGCCCCCAAGGCCGCTGCTGTCGAGTCCCCTAAGGCCGAGGCTGCCGACTTCGTGAAGGTCGAGAACGTCTTTGTCGCCGAGGACTTCGCTTCTCGTGACGAGGCTCTGAGCTTCGTTTCCAACCAGGCTGTCAAGGCCGGTATCGCCAGCGACGCCGACGCCGTGATGAACGCCTTCCTGGCCCGCGAGGCCGAGGGCACCACGGGCATGATGGAGGGCTTCGCCATCCCGCATGCCAAGTCCGACGCCATTACCGAGGCCGCCGTCATCGTCGTTAAGGACGAGTCCGGCGTGACCGGTTGGGATACCATGGACGGCGCTCCTGTCAACGTGGCCATCGCTCTGCTCATCCCTGGTGCACAGGCTGGCACCACGCACCTCAAGATCCTGTCCAAGGTTGCCGAGGCGCTCATGGACGAGGACTTCCGTGGCACCGTCAAGGGTTCCACCGACGCCGCCGAGATCGCCAAGACGATCAACGCCCGCTTGGTCTAATCCCACAGTACGCGAATAACATCGCCCCCCCCTGTATATAAGGCGGAGTCCCTCCCCAGGGCCTCCGCCTTTTTCATCCCCCTTCTTCTAACTTGCGGTGAAATATGGGCTGTTTAAACGTTTCAACCCCAAAATCAGTCCATATTTCACCGCAAGTTAGAAGAAGGGGATAGCGCTGCCTGTCTATCGGATCGTCCGGGCGGACAAATATTCAGCCAGAATTCCTTTCAGCCGACATTGCTTTGGACCGACTGAGTTTCCGCAGCTTGCTCGCCCACAGGGGCCCGTGCGCGGCCTGTGAGATTTATCGCGAGTTCCGCACGAGCCGAAGAGCACTTAATGTGCTCTTCGTGCGAGCAGGACTGTAGAGCAGGAAATCTCACAGGCCGCGCACGGGCCCCTGTGGGCGAGCAAGCGGACGACAAACACATCTGTCCAATAATTCGTCTGAAACACAATGAAAAACCGTTTGATGTGAGTTAATATAAACAACGTCGTGAATCTGACTCCTGCCACATGCATGACAGGGGTTAAACACAAAAAAGGAGTCAACTATGGTTTCTGAGAAGGCTACCCTCGTTAATCCTCAGGGTCTGCACATGCGTCCGGCTGGTCTGTTCGCCTCCACCATGGGCAAGTACGCCTGTGACGTGACGGTCGTCACCCCCGAGAAGGAGGTCAACGGCAAGTCCCCGATGGCCCTCATGGCTGCTGGTATCCCCTGCGGCACCGAGGTCGAGGTCAAGTGCGACGGCGCCGACGAGGCCGAGGCTCTGGCTGCTGCCATCGAGCTCATCAAGAGCGGTCTCGGCGAGTAGAACTCAAACGGGTCGCATGTTGAACAACTAAGTTCATATTTGGGGGCGCAGTGACCTGTCTTAAGGTAGCTGCGCTCTTTTGTCATGGATATGGCAAAACGCTTTATCACATGACACGGAGAGAGGAATGGGAATGTATCAGGGAGTCAACGCTTCCGAGGGCATCGGTATCGGCACCGTCATGGTCGCCGTCGATCCCGACTTGACGTTTGAACCGCACGAGGTTGCTGATTCGGCAGCAGAGAAGGAGCGCTATCAGACCGCTCTTTCGGTCTTCTGCGAGAAGACCCAGGCTCAGGCCGACCACATGAAGGAGACGGTGGGCGAGGCCGAGGCCGAGATCATGAGCGGACACATTGTCCTGGCTCAGGATCCGGGCATGACCGACGCCATCAACGCCGCCATTGACGGCGGCACCTGCGCCGAGCAGGCGCTCATGGACACCTCGACCATGTTCGAGAACATGTTCCTGTCCATGGACGATGAGATGTTCCGTCTGCGCGCGGCCGACATCGCCGACATCCGCACCGGTATTCTGGCCGAGCTACTGGGCAAGGAGGTCGTCGACCTTTCCGTCCTGCCCGAGAACACCGTCGTTGTCGTGCACGACCTCACGCCGTCCATGACCGCCACGATCGATAAGGCCCACGTTGCCGGTATCGTCACCGAGACTGGTGGCCGCACGTCGCACTCCGCAATCATTGCGCGCGCCCTCGAGATCCCGGCTGTCCTTTCGGTTTCCAACAGCTGCACCGCACTGCGCAACGGCATGACCGTTGTCGTCGACGGTGGCAAGGGTATCGTCGAGGCCGATCCCGATGAGGAGACGCTCGCCGCTTACACTGCCAAGGCCGAGGCTTTCGCTGCCGAGAAGGCGGCTCTCGAGGCCTTCCGCGGCAAGCCGTCCGTGACTGCCGACGGCATCAAGAAGATTATTGCCTGCAACATCGGCAACCCCGATGACGTGCCCAACGCGCTCGATCACGATGCCGAGGCTATCGGCCTGTTCCGTTCCGAGTTCCTGTTCATGGACTCTGCTGAGCTTCCTTCCGAGGAGGAGCAGTTCAACGCCTACCGTAAGGTCGCCAGCGCGCTCAAGGGCGCTCCGGTCATCATCCGCACGCTCGATGTGGGTGGCGACAAGGAGATTCCGTACCTGCACATGGTCAAGGAAGAGAACCCCTTCATGGGCTTCCGCGCCGTGCGTTACTGCCTGGCCAACCCCGACCAGTACAAGGTCCAGCTCCGCGCCCTGCTGCGCGCCAGCGCCTTCGGTGACGTCAAGATTATGATCCCGCTCGTCACCTGCGTCGAGGAAGTCTTGGCTGTCAAGGAGCTCGTCGAGCAGTGCAAGACCGAGCTGACCGAAGAGGGTCGCAAGTTCAACGAGAACATCGAGGTCGGCATCATGGTCGAGACGCCTGCAGCCTCGCTGCTCGCTGACCGCCTGGCCGAGGTCGCCGACTTCTTCTCCATCGGCACCAACGACCTGATCGGCTACACCATGTGCGCCGACCGTGGCAACGACACCATCTCCAACCTGTACCAGGTTTACTATCCCGCCGTGCTCCGCTCGCTCAAGAACATCATCGAGAGCGGCGTGAAGGCCGGCATCATGGTCGGTATGTGCGGCGAGGCCGCTGCCGATCCGTTGCTCGAGCCGCTGCTGATCAGCTGGGGCCTGGAGGAGTTCTCGATGAGCGCTCCGTCCATCCTGCGCGCCCGCAAGACCATCAGCCAGTGGACCAAGGCCGAGTGCGACGAGCTCGCCGAGAAGGCGCTCGCCTGCAACACCGCTGCCGAGGTCAAGGCACTGCTCGAGTCCGCAGCTCGCTAATTTGGTATCAGAGGTAACCGCGTGGTTGGAATGGGCCGGCCACGCGGCCCTCACATATACAGGGGGTACTGTAAATGTTCTACACGCTAACCGCTAACCCGGCTGTCGACATGACGGTTTCGAGCTCTCCGCTCGAGCCCGACGAGAACGTCCGCACCGGCTCGGCCAGCTATACGGCTAACGGCAAGGGCCTCGACGTGTCCTTCGCCTTTAAGAAGATGGGCGTCGACACCGTCGCGCTCGGTTTCTTCGCCGGCTTCACGGGCAAGTTCATCGTCGAGGAGGTCATGAATCTGGGTTGCCTCTGCCGCCCGGTCTGGACCGACGGTATCACGCGCATCAACACCTACGTCAACGATGGCCAGCACGAGTACGGCATCCTGAACCCCGGTGCTCCGATCACGCCGCAGCACCAGGAGGAGCTCTACAACATCCTGGACACCGCGGGCGACCTTGAGTGCCTGATCGTCTCCGGCTCCGTGCCTCCCAAAGCTACGCCCGACTTCCTGGCTCAGGTCATGGAGCACGCTCAGGCCCGTGGCGCCGACGTCGTCCTGGACCTGTCCTCCGACAAGCTCAAGGAGCTCGCTCACAAGAAGCCGCTGCTCATTAAGCCGAACCATCACGAGATGAAGGCTATCTTCGGCGTGCCGGTCGACACCGACGACGAGGTCCGCGTTGCCATGAAGCTGGCTCACGAGGCCGGCGTCCAGAACGTGCTGCTCACCCGTGGTAGCCGCGGTGACGCTTACTTCTCCAACGGCGAGGACATCTGGTATGCCAAGCGTGAGTTCAACATCAAGCTTGTCTCTTCCGTCTGCGCCGGCGACTGCACCCTCGCTGCGTTCCTGCACAAGTGGTACAGGGATCGCGACAACGTCGAGGAGGCCATGAAGCTCGCTATGGCCACCGGCGCCAACGTTGCTGAGTCCGTCGGCATCGGCGACTTTGGTCACGTCGACGAGTACAGCAAGCGCGTTGCTGTCCGCAAGCTCGATCGCAAGTAAGCGAAACGCGACATATTCGTGCGCATGCGGCGCTCCGGTTTCGGCCGGGGCGCCTTTTTTGTTCCGCCATGGTGGAGAGGTGCCCTGCCGTACTTCATCGCTTCCACACCGTTCACCGAGTTGTTGTAGCCTTTTACCGAAGCGTGGAATATACTTTCATTAACACGTTGCTTCGTGAAAGGAACATTCATGATTTACACGCTTACTGCAAATCCCGCCATTGACTACAACATCTCCTGCGACGGTCTTGCTGCCAACACCGTCACGCGTACCCGCAACGCCGTCTACACGCCCAACGGTAAGGGCCTCAACGTCTCGTTTACGCTCGACCACTACGGTGTCGACACCACGATCCTGGGCTTCTTCGCAGGCTTCTCGGGTGAGTATATCGTTAAGGGCGCCGTGGCCCTGGGCGTGCCCGTCAAGCCCGTGTGGACTGACGGCATCACGCGCGTCAACGTGTTCCTCAATGCCGGCCCCGACACCGAGTACAACATGGTCAACGCCGGTGCCGCCATCAACGAAGCCAACGAGCAGGAGATGTTTGAGCTTATCGATTCGCTCGATGACATGACCTGCCTGGTTATCAGCGGCTCGCTGCCCCCCAACACCTCCGAGGGCTTTCTGGCCGAGGTCCTGCGTCGCGTGAAGGCGAAGGGCGCCGAGTTCGTGCTCGATATCTCGAGCCATCAGCTGGCCGACCTCATTGCTATGGAGCCGTTGCTCATTAAGCCCAACGACGACGAGCTGCTCGACATCTTTGGCATTAAGGTGAGCGGTGGCGACGACGAGTCCGTCAAGGGCGCCATGGCCGAGCTGCACGCCAAGGGCGCTAAGAATGTACTGCTGACGCTCGGCGGCGACGGCGCGTACTTCTCCAACGGCGAGCACATCTGGTTTGCCAACCGCACCTTCGACGTCAAGCTGCTGTCGACCGTCTGCGCGGGCGACTCCTCGCTGGCCGCCTTCCTGTCCGTGTGGCACGACGCCCCGGAGCGCGTCGAGGATGCCCTGCGCCTCTCGATGGCCACCGGCGCCAACGTGGTCGAGTGCCCGGGTCTGGGCGATTTTGCCAAGGTCGATGAGTATCAGAAGGGTATTGCAATCCGTCAGGTTTGCTAGTTCCGGCACCTTGCCTGAATAGTTCAATTATTTCGCATCCGTCTTAGACCAGGACGGATGCGTTTTTGTTTATCGGACTTGCGTGTGCAGTGGAGGCTGTTTCTTGCTAGACTTCTTGCAGACGCAATCGATAGCCAATTTGATAGTCGCAGGAGGCCATAGGCATGTGCAATGTTTCGCTCAACGGTACGCAGCCGACCGATGCCTCTATCCGTGTCCTGCGTGCGCTTGAGGCAGCAGGTCTTGAGGCTTGGTACGTGGGCGGTTGGGTACGTGATGCCCTGATGGGATGCCCCAGCCACGATGTTGACATGTGCTGCAGCGGCCTGTGGCAGGAGTCCAAAGAGGCGCTCGAAGCGGCGGATATTGCCGTGGTTGAGTCGGGCATAAAATTTGGCGGCATCACGGCTATTTGCGATGATGAGCGCATTGAGGTCACCACCTACCGCCTAGACGGCTTTTACACCGACGGCCGCCATCCCCAGAGTGTGGAGCGTGCAGCGTCGCTTGAGGACGATCTGGCGCGTCGTGACTTTACCGTTAACGCTATGGCCTGGCATCCCGAGCGTGGTCTTGTCGACCGCTACGATGGTCAGGGCGACCTAGACCGCAAGCTCATCCGCGCCGTTGGAGATCCCAAGCGTCGTTTTAACGAGGACGCGCTTCGCATGCTGCGCGCGGTGCGTTTTGCCTGCCGTCTGGATTTTATGATCGAGCCTAAGACTAAACAGGCGCTTGCCGAGTGCGCGCCGCTGCTCGATGCTGTGGCGCGCGAGCGCGTGGGCATTGAGCTCGAGGGTATCCTTTCGACCGGCCATGGGGGGGACGCGATGCTGCGCTACCCCGAGCTTGTTTGCGCCGCCGTGCCCGAGCTCGCGTCCGCTCGCGGGTTTGATCAACGCAGCGTCTATCATGCGTTTAACGTCTACGAGCATATCGCCCGCGTGCTGACGGTGGCAGGGGAGCTGGCGCTGTGCGACGGCGTCGCGCCCTCGTCGAGCCTTATGTGGGCGGCGTTTTTGCACGACGTTTCCAAACCCGAGTGCTTTACGGTCGATCACGACGGCAGCGGCCACTTCTACGGTCATCCCGAGCTCGGCGCCAAGAAGGCGCGTGTCATCATGGATCGCCTGGCGCTCTCGCACGATTTGGTGCGCGATGTGTGCCTGCTGATCAAATACCATGACAAGCCGCTGCGCCCCGAGCGCTCCTGCCTGCTCAATATGATGCGCGCGCTTTCGGGCGAGGGCGTCGATACGCCGCGTCTGATGGACGAGCTCATGGACCTTAAGCGTGCCGACACGCTCGGCAAGGCGCCCTCGTGCTTCTATTACGTCGAGACGATCGAGGAGATGCGTACGCTCGCCCACGATCTGCTGCAGGCGGGGGAGCCCTATACACTCAAGATGCTTGCCATCAATGGTGGCGATCTGATCCGCGCCGGCGTCAAGCCGGGGCCGGAGCTGGGGCAGCTTCTCAACGCCGCCCTCGACGCCGTGATCGAGGACAACATCCCCAACAACCGCGAAGCCCTCCTGACTCATCTCCACCTAGGGTAGCTAAAATAGCCCCGTCCCAAATTAGCTACCTTGTTGACCTGCGCGTTCCATAACCTCGCGACAAAATTTCGGCAATTTGGAATTTCTTCTTGCGCTTGCGTTTTTTGTCCCGTAATATATTTCTTCGCAGCACGGCAGTGCAGATGTCATGTGGCCCGTTCGTCTAGCGGTTTAGGACGCCGCCCTCTCAAGGCGGAGATCACCAGTTCGAATCTGGTACGGGCTACCACTTCTTTTCTGCTGAGGCTTATGGCCCGTTCGTCTAGCGGTTTAGGACGCCGCCCTCTCAAGGCGGAGATCACCAGTTCGAATCTGGTACGGGCTACCACGCATCTGATACCCGGTCTTCCACGGAAGACCGGGTTTTTTATTATCAAACAACTGTCTGTCATTCCCGTTTGAACAAGAGCTTTGCGTTCTGCTTATGGCCCTTACGGGTACAATAACCAAGATATTTTGACTGTTAGAAGGAGTCTCATGACGGAGTCCTCTCAGCATACGTCCAAGCCCCAGGTCGAGGTTGAGGCCTCGGGCGGCGATGACAATAAGAGCGCACGCCGCGGCGCAATCTTTATCGGCGTTGTGCTGGTGGGTTATATCGTCTATCTGGTGGTAACCGGGCAGATGGGGCAGTTCTGGGCTGCTATGTCGAGCGTCCAGGCGCCCTGGCTCGTTGTCGCGTGTCTTTGCATGTTCATGTATCTGTTCTTTGGCATTGTGGCCTATGCGATCGCCGTCTGGCTCGACCCCAATTCACCCGTCGGCATTCGCGACCTGATCTCGGTCGAGGCGAGTGGCATCTTCTTTGGCAACCTGACGCCCATGATGATGGGCTCTACGCCCGCCCAGATTTACCGCCTGACCAAGGCAGGCCAAAATGTCGGCGAGGCCGGTGCCACGCAGTTCACCCGATTTATTGTGTATCAGTTTGGCCTAGTTGCCTGGGGCGCTATCCTATTGCTTGCTCGCATGCCGTTTTTTGCCGAGCGCTATGGCGACATGACGCTGCTGTGCGTCTTTAGTTTTGGCGGTCACTGCTGCATCCTGCTCGGCATCTTCGCCGTCGCGCTCATGCCTAAGACCGTCACGCGCGTCGCCCATTGCATCATCAATTGGCTCGAGCGCATAGGTGTCTCGGCCACTAAGATCGATGGATGGCGCTCGTTTGTCGATGGCGAGATCTACTCCTTCTCCGAGAAGTTCAAGCTTTCGGCCGGACATTTTTCTTCCATGCTGCTCACCGTGTTTATCACCATGCTGCAGCTCGCGTTTTTCTATCTGGTGCCGTATTTTCTGATGCTCGCCTTTGGCCACCACGAGGTCGACTTTTTCTCGGTCATGGCCGCGAGCGCCTTTGTCCAGCTGCTGAGCTCTGCGGTTCCCTTGCCCGGTGGAACTGGTGGCGCTGAGGGCGGCTTTGCTTTGTTCTTGGGTCATTTCTTTGGGTCGGCTTCGACCGCCGGCTATCTGCTGTGGCGTCTCATTACGTTTATCGCGCCGACCATTTTGGCTGCGCCCCTGCTGGGCCTTAAGAGCGCCCACAACGAGAGTATCCATGCGCGCTGGGATCGCGTGATGCGCAAGCTCGGCCGCGCGCCTCAGACGCCCTCTGCGCCCACTAAGCCGCACCCCACGAATGCTGTTACCGTTGATCCCAGGAAGCACGCTCAGAAGGCTTCTGGGACCGCTAAGCCGGCTCATAAAGCCTATGTGCGACAGACGGGCGACGGTATCCGCGTATCTCCGTCGGCACTCAATAAGAAGAAGCACCCTAAGTCGCAGTAGGACAGTCGTGCGTTCTTCATGATGCGGGGCATATTTGTGCTGTATGGGGGATAATCCTCTTACGTAGATTATCTCTCATCTGTTGATGAATGCCCGCATATCGAAGGGACACGTCTATGGACACCAGCAAACCGCGTCTTGATCGCCGCATCGTTCGCAGCCGCAATGCCATCCTTTCCGCTTTCGAGCGCCTGCTCATGGAAAAGCCGCTGGCAGACATTACGGTGAGTGCCATCGCGCGCGAGGCCAATGTCGACCGCAAGACCTTTTACGTTCACTTTGGTACGGTTGATGGCTTGCTCGATGCCATTGCCGTCGATGTGGTGGAGATGATTGTCGACTCGGTTGAGAAAACGCTTGCCTCCATGGACGGCGACACCAACGAGCGCGCCCTGGGCGCGGCGGCGACCTTCTTTAAAACCGTTAACGAGGCACTATGCAACAACTTGGTGCTCAATCGTCAGCTGATCGAGAACATTCCGCTCGATGATTTTATGGCTCGTCTTCGTGCGCCGCTCGAACACGAGATTGCCGAGCGCGATCTGCTGCCCCAAGGTCTCAAGGACGAGATGTTCGACTACTATCTGGCGTTCTTGCTGTCGGGTATTATCGGTATCTATCGCACGTGGGCCCTGTCTGATGGCTCGGTTCCTATCGAGCGCGTCTCGGAGGTCGCCAACGACCTGACTCTCAATGGCCTATCGAGTCTGGAATCTCGCTTGGATTAGGCGCAGGCTCGAGTTCGTGAGGCGCTTGTCGGGGTGCAGCCCGATCGACCAGGCGACGAGCATCCCGCCGAAGCAGTCGATGACCGGGCTCAGGTAGACCTTCTCGCCGCCCGGGAGTCTGAACTCGGTGATGTCGGTGAGCCACAGCAGGTTGGGCTCGTCGGCGTGGAAATTCCTGTTTACGAGGTTCTCCGGCGCCTTGTAGACCTCGCCGGCGTAGGAGCTGTAGCCTGAGGATCATTAAAAGAAAGTCCAGTTTATCCTTCCCACTCCAATTGGGAATCCTCCGATGCGCCTTCGCACGCTCACATGACCTCGATACCATGCGAGCGTGCGAACTCGACGAGCTCTGCGTTGCGGGCGTTTATGGTGCCGAAGGCGGCGGGGCACACAATAAGGCGCGCGCAGTGGACGAGGAGCTCTTTGGCGCGGGCTATGGTTTTATCCCCGATCGGCTCGAAGGCGCGCTCGGCCACGCATTCCGCTGCCAGGTCGCGCGCGAGCTCGCAGTCGATGTCCCCTTCGTGCAGAACGCCCGCGTAGAACGCCTTGCCCTGCCGGACGAGCTGGCGAAACACAGCCGACCCCGTACCTGCGCCGGCGATGACGAACGTGTTCGCATCGCCGTGCGGGCGCCCAATTTCCACGCTGCCGAAGCGCTCGTTGAAGGTGCCATGCTGAAGGCCGTAGAGCTCGCCAATCGTCTCGCGCGTGAATATGTCCTCGGGTGCGCCGGCGCGGAAGACCCGGCCGTCCTTCACGCAAATCACCTTGTCGGCGCTTTTCTGCGCGAGCTCGAGTTCGTGGATGGACATGATGACAGCCACATTCCGCGATTTCGCAAGGTGGCGAAGTATTCGCAGCAGGTCGATCTGGTAGCGGATATCGAGATACGACGTGGGCTCGTCGAGCACGAGCACACGCGGATCCTGCGCGATGGCGCGTGCGAGCATGACGCGCTGGCGTTGCCCGTCGCTTATCTGCATAAAGTCGCGCTCGGCGAGCTCTTCCACATGTGCGGTTTTCATGGCCTCGTCGACCCGACTATGGTCGTCGGGCGAGAGTGTGCCCATTCGCCCGGTGTAGGGGTGCCTTCCTGCCTCTACGACATCGCGGCAGGTGAGGAGCTCGGTCCGGGGGCGATCTGTCAGCATAACGGCAAGGTTCCTTGCAAACTCCGCCGTCTTCCATCGGGAAATCTCCCGCCCGTCGAGCTCGACCGCGCCGGCAAGCGGTGCCAGATGGCGTGTGATGGTTTTCAAGATGGTCGACTTGCCCGAGCCGTTCGGCCCGATGAGCGCCACGACGTCGCCCGCGCGAACCTCCAGATCGACGCCTTCGACTACGACCTTCTTGTCGTAGCCCGCCGACAGGTCGCTTATGTGGAAAAGCGGCGCTCCGTCAGCCTGCGTTTCGACCGTAGTTTCGAGGTTCGGCTCCGCTCGGAGGAGGCGTTCCGCGCGCAGTTCCGCACGAGCCGAAAGTGCCTTCTGGCGCTTTCGTGCGAGCTCAGGACTGTCTAAGCATGGAATGTCCCCTCCGAGCGTTTTGGGCCGCGGCACGAATTCCCCCATCTACCTCACCCGCTTCTTCAACATGAGCGCGATAACCACCGGAGCGCCGAAGATGGCGGTGACGGCGCTGATGGAAAGCTCGACGGGAGAGAACAGCGTGCGCGCGATCAAATCGCAGCCCGCGCAGAAGATGGCGCCTCCCAAGAAGCACGCAGGAATCACGCGGATGGGCTTCGACGACTTTAGCGCCGACTTCACGAGATGCGGAACCGCGATGCCTACGAACGACACCGGACCAGCGAACGCGGTCACGCAGGCGGAGAGCATGCTCGCTAGAAGGACGAGCACCACGCGGAAGCGTGCGACGTTCACGCCGACGCTTTTCGCGTAGGCTTCTCCCAGCTGGAAGGCGGAAAGGGGCTTCGATATCGCGAATACGCATGCGCTCACGGTGATCACCACGACCGCGATGATCGCGATGTCGTCCCAGCTCGAACCCGAGAAGCTACCCAAAGACCAGTTGTGCAGGTTCACGATGGACTGGTCGTCGGCGAAGGCGATGAGGAAGTTCGTCGCCGCCGAGCAGATGTATCCCACCATGACGCCCGCCACGATGAGCATGGCCATGGAACTTATGCGCCGTGCGATGAGGAGCACGAAGCCGATGGTGATAAGCGAGCCCAGAAACGCTGCGGCCACCATGGCCGGCGAGGACATGGCCTGGTTCGCGCCTAGAAGTACGATCATCGTAAGCGCGACGACGAACTTTGCGCCCGAGGAGACGCCCAAGATGAACGGGTCGGCGATGGGGTTGTTGAAAAACGTCTGCAGCAGGAACCCGGAAAGCGAAAGTGCCCCGCCGAGAAGCACGGCTGAAAGCACGCGCGGCAGGCGAATCTCCCAGATGACCTGGCTTTCCATGGAATTGGCCGCGCCGCCCGAAAGGATGCCGGGGATGTGGTCTGCGGGCACGAGCACGCTCCCGATGCACAGGTTGGCCCCGACGAGCACGATGAGGGCAACAGCGAGCAGCGCCGTCACGACGCGACACCGCGCGGCGCGCCCCGATTCGTCGTATGCCATGGAAAGCCGGCTTCTCATGGCGCTAACCGAGCTTCCTCAGATAATGGAAGTCGCTCGCGTCATCGCCGGTGAACGCCCCGTGCAGCTCGTCGATAATGTCGGCGGTAGAAGTCATCTGCTGGTACATGTCGGCGCTTGTGACCCAGACGTTGCCGTTCTTCACGGCTTTGAACTGCGACAATAGCGCGTTTTTGCCTACGAAGTCGTTCAAGGTGGCAACCGATTCGTCGATGGTGCCGTTGTAGACGATGATGTCGGCATCCTTCGCCGTCGCGTAGAAGCGCTCCATTTCGAGCGTTACTGACGAACCTGACGTCGACGCCGTCTGCGCGTCATCGAGCGCATAACTGCCGCCTGCAAGCTCGATCATCTGCGCCACGTAGTCGCCCGCCCGCCGCGTGACGGCGGCCCCGTTCGAGTTAATGTAGAAATACGCCACGGTTTTACCTGACGACGCGAGCGCCGACGTTTGCTCGACGCGGGCCTTCTGCTCGTTGAACAGGTGCGCGGCCTCGTCTTCCTTGTCGAACAGGACGCCGAAAAGCTTAATCCACTCGACGCGCCCGAGTGCTTCGGGCTCGCTCGACGACTGTTCGGTGAGCACGACGAGCCCGAGCTTCTGCAGCTTTTCCTTCACATCGGGCGTGTGGTTGATCATGGTGTTCTCGATGGCGAGCGTGCAGCCCGAGGCCGATATTCGCTCGTAGTCGGGCGCGCTGTACTTGCCGCCGTAGGCGATCGCCCCACTTTCGAGTGCGCTTTTGAAGCCCACGACCGAGCAGTCGTCGGCCTTCGTGCCCGACATGATGATATTGTCGTTCGCATCGAGCGCGTCGACTAGGCACATCGTCGCCGACGACACGAGGTACACCTTGTCGGCGGGGCGCCTTATGACCGCGATGTCGGAGCTCAACCCATCAGGTACCTTCGCATCTTGCGGCACCACGAGGAAGCGCTCCCCGTTCGAAACGCAGATAAGCCGCAGGCCGCCTTCGAACTCGTCGACAGTGAAGTGCTCGGCGTATTCAAGCTGAAGCGCTCCCGTCGGCTCCCAGCCGCAGCCCAAATCGGCGTTGTGGAAGTCGGCCGCGGCGCTTGAAGCCGTTCCCGCAGGGGAGCCGCCGCTTGCATCGTCGCCCGATTTCTCCTTCATGGTGGATGAGTCGAAGTGGAGCGTGTAGTCGATGGTGTGCGGCGTCGACATGGCGACGGTCTCGGCCGACACGGCGATGTCCTCGTCGAGCGTGACGGGTATCTCGAACGTGGAGTTGCCGCCGTCGTTTACGGGCGCGTAGTCCACGCCGTCGACGGTCATCTTGTCGTAGTTCGAACTCGACCAGGTGATGGTCGCGGTGTAGGTGTCGCCATCCTTCACAATTGTGGTGGGTGAGGCGATGCTTGCGCGCCCTGACCCGCCGGAAAGCGAGACGCTCACCGTGTATTCCTGAGAGCCCGCCGTGCCACCGGTCGCGTTCGGGCTCGCACTGCACCCCGCGAAGGGAAGCGCGAGCAGGGCGACGAGAACGCAGGCGATCGCGCGCGCCGCGATGCTGTGGAGCTTCCTGTTTTCCCCCTTGGGAAGAATCGACCGCATGGCGTTACTTCAGTGCGTCGGCGCGCAGATCGACGCCGGCGGATTCGAACACAAGTGTGCGGTCGTACCACTGCTCTTTTCTAATACTCCACGCGGCACAGGCGGTGTCCTCGTCGAGCGCATCAACGGGCACGTCGTAGGTGTACTTGCCTTCCGCGTTTTCCACATAGGGGATGAAGTCGGCCTCGCTTGCGGCGGCAGCCTCGTCGCCCGTGCCCATGAAGAGCTTGCCGTAGCCCGTGCCGGAAAGCGTCATCACGCAGTGCATGGAGCCGTTTTCCACGATGAGCTGGGCGTCCACGATCCTGAACATGTTCGAGCTGGAATCTACGGTGATTGGATAGGTGCCGTCGGCCACCTTGTCGGCGGTGATGGGGGCAGCGCTTGCGCCCGCGGGCGCATCGGCCGCCTGTTCGGTCTTTTCCTGGGAATCGGCATCGCTTGCCTTTGCGCTGTCGATTGAATTTCCGGCGCAGCCGGCGAGCGAGAACGCGCAAAGCGCCGCCGACAGGGCGAAGACGAGGGTTTTCTTCAACATGGAGGGGGTTCCTTTCAATCGCTTCGACCGCCCGTGCCGTGCGGTGGGCGGTCGGGATGCGAATGCAACGGGCATGCGTCGTCAGTCGGGGAAAGGCGCATGCCCGTTGCACGGGGACGCGACCGGCGCCCCCGTGCGCGGCGAGTTTACAGCTTGGCGATGGCGTCGTCCACGTGCGAGACGTAGATGTCGTCGACCGCGACGTTCTGTCCCAGACCCTGGAGCAGGCACGTCACTTCGAAGCCGGCGGCCACGAACTTCGCAGCCCAGCTGTCGGGGTCGGTCTCGTCTGCCATGTCGTTGTTCGCGTGGTCGCCCGCGACCACCATGAACGGCGCGAGCACGGCCTTCTTGTAGCCTGCGGCGCTCGCGGCGGCGATAACATCCTCGCAGGTCGGTTCAGCCTCGACGGTGCCGACGAAGAACTGCGTCAAACCCTCGTTCTTGAACACTTCCTGCATCTTGGCATAGTCGGCGTTGGAATCGGCTTCGGTGCCGTGGCCCATGAGGCACAGCGCCGTCTCGCCGTCGTCGAAGGACGCCATGTTCTCCTTAATGGCCGCGGCCACCTTTTTGTAGTCGTCGTCGGAGGTGAGCAGCGGGTCGCCGAGCGAGATCTTGTCGAACTTGTCGGCGTACTTGTCGAGCTCGTCTTTCACGTCGGCGTATTCCAGGCCAGCCATGAGATGCGTCGGCTGCACGACGATTTCCTTCACGCCGTCTTCCACGCAGCGGTCAAGCGCCTCGGTCATGTTGTCGATCGTGATGCCGTCGCGCTTCTTCAGCTTGTCGATGATGATCTGCGCGGTGAAGGCGCGGCGGATGTCGTAGTCCTGCCAGTACTTCTCGCGGATAGCGTCTTCGATGGCGCCGATGGTGATGTGGCGCGAGTCGTTGTAGCTCGTGCCGAAGCTCGTGACGAGGATGACCGGCTTCGCGGCCTTCTCCTTTTCACTAGATTTCTCGGAACTCGCGGAGGTGTTGGAGCAGCCCGCGAGCGCGACTCCGGCGAGCGCGACGGCTCCGGTTGCTGCGGCGCCCATGAAGCCGCGGCGTGACATCTGGTCGGACATGGTTTTTCCTTTCCTCGGTTTGCCGGTCCCCCGGCGACAGTTGCTTGTCGGCACAAGCGAAAGAAAAGCGCACCCCTCGGGGTTCACAAGGAGCTAACGCCACGGCGATGCCGTGAGGAAAAGGCGAAGCAGTCTGGCTTGGGGCGCGAGGCGGTTCGCCCGCGCGTCCTATACAGTAATGTCCCTTGCCCAGGATTCCCACCTGGTTCCCTCCGCAAGCCAGCGCGGGCTGTGCGGGCGCCGCGCCGGTCATTTCCTTTTATCCGATTGTCATATGCTCGTTGCCGAAACTTTTACTATGATAGTGGGCACTTGTGAACGTGTCAAAGCCAGGGCGGGCTGCATTGCGCCTCCTGCCTGCGTATTTGCGCCGATTGCCGCCGCAGGCGCCGTGTTTTGCCCGCTGCGCGAAGGGCGGCGTAAACGGTTACGATGAGAAACGGGAAGGGAAGGCTCGGATGATTCATATCGTTGGCGCAGGTTCGGGCGCCGCCGACCTTATCACGCTGCGCGGGGCGCGTCTTCTGCGCGCGGCCGACGTGGTCGTTTGGGCGGGGAGCCTTGTGAACCCCGAGCTGCTCGCCGAGTGCAAGGAATCCTGCGTCGTCTACGACAGCGCGCACATGACCTTGGAGGAAGTGCTCGACGTGATGTGCGCGGCGGATGCGCGGGGCGAGGAAGTGGTGCGCCTGCACACGGGCGACCCGTGCCTGTACGGCGCCATCCAGGAGCAGATGGACGCACTCGACGCGCGCGGCGTGGACTACGAGGTGGTGCCCGGCGTATCGAGCTTTTGCGGTGCCGCGGCGGCGCTTCGCCAGGAATACACGCTGCCGGGAATCAGCCAGTCGGTCGTGATCACGCGGCTTTCCGGGCGCACCCCCATGCCCGCGGGCGAGGGCATGCGCACCATGGCGGAAAGCGGCTCGACTATGGTTATCTTCCTGAGCTCGGGTATGCTCGCCGAGCTTTCCGCCGAGCTTTTGGCCGCGGGCCGCAGCTCCGACGAGCCGGCGGCGCTCGTGTACAAGGCGACCTGGCCTGAGGAGCGCGTGGTGCGCTGCACAGTGGGCACGCTCGCCGATGCGGGCGCGCGAGAGGGTATCGACCGCACGGCGCTCGTGGTGGTGGGCCGCGTGCTCGGAGCTCGCGGCGGGCTTGCGCACGACGGCGCGCAAGCGGAGTCGTACGAGCGCAGCAAGCTTTACGACCCTTCGTTTGCCACGGGGTATCGGAAGGCGAGCAGCTAGCGTGGCCTTCGAGCACTACATATATACCGGGACGACCCGCCTGCGCTGCGGCTACACCACGGGGAGTTGCGCCGCGCTCGCGGCGAAGGCGGCCTGTGAGATGCTCTTGTCACGAAAGCCCGTCGGCCGCGTGTCGATCGTCACCCCCGGCGGGCTGCCCGTCGAGGCGAACGTGGTCGACGCATTTATCGGCGAGGGGTGCGCCCAGTGCGCCGTGCGAAAGGACGCAGGCGACGATGCCGATGTGACCGACGGCGTGCTCGTGTACGCGCGCGTGGAACATGCGGGGTCGGGCACGGGTGCTGCGGGCAGCAAGGGCGTGCCCGCGCGCGAATCGGAAATTTCCGTCGATGGCGGCGTGGGCGTGGGGCGCGTGACGTTGCCCGGGCTCGAGCAGCCGGTGGGGGCGGCCGCCATCAACGCGACGCCGCGCGCGATGATCACTTCGGCGGTGCGCGAGGTGTGCGTCGCGCATGGCTTTTCTGGAAATATTGCTGTGACGATTTCGGTACCCGAGGGTGTTGCCCTTGCCGAAAAGACCTTCAACCCGCACCTGGGGATAGAGGACGGCATCTCCATCCTGGGCACGACGGGCATCGTCGAGCCGCGCAGCCTCGCTGCCTTGCGCGACAGCATCGAGCTCGAGATCCGGCAGCATGCGGCTATGGGGCGGCGCGGAGTCGTGCTCACGCCCGGCAACTACGGCGGGCAGTTCATCTCGGGGCATTTCCACCTAAACGGTGCGCCGGTGGTCTTCATCTCCAACTTCGTGGGCGATGCGATTGATTGCTGCGTTCGCGAGGGATTTACCAATGTCCTTCTTGTGGGACACATCGGCAAGCTGGTGAAGGTCGCGGGCGGCATCATGGACACTCATTCGCGTACCGCCGACTGCCGCGCGGAGATTCTGGCCGCCCACGCGGCCTTGGCTGGCGCGGGCGCGAAGACCGTGCGCGAGATCATGTCGTCGGTCACGACCACGGCGGCGCTCGAGGTAATCGAGGCCGCCGGCGTGGGGGACGCTGCGCGCGCCTCGCTCGCTGCGGCAATCGAGGACAGGTTGCGCCGCCGCGCGGCGGGCGCATGCGACATCGCCGCGGTCGTGTTCGACGCCGAGCGCCGCGAGCTTTTCCGCACGTCGGGCGCCGATGCAGTTATCGGGGAATTGGGGGCGACGTATGAGTAAAGGCGTGCTGTACGGGGTGGGTACGGGGCCTGGCGACCCCGAGCTGCTCACGATCAAGGCCGTCCGCACAATCGAATCGTGTCCGGTCATCGCCGCACCGCAGACGGCGGACGGGGCCATGGTCGCGCTCGACATCGTGCGCGGCGCCGTCGACCTTACAGGCAAGACGGTGATCCCCGTGCGATTCTCGATGACGCGCGACGTCGAGCGCCGCGCGGCCGAGCATGCCTCGCTTGTTCGCGAGCTTGTCGCGCACCTGGATGCGGTCCGCGACGTCGCGCTGCTGAACCTGGGGGACCCGAGCATCTACGCCACCTTCCAGCGCATAGCGCCCGACGTGCGCGCCCGCGGGTTCGAGGCGCGCGCCATTCCCGGCGTGCCGAGCTTCTGCGCGGTCGCCGCGGCGCTCGAGCGCGACCTCACGCCCGAGATGTCGTCGCCTCTGCACATCGTGCCCGGCGGCTACGACGACGTGCGCCGCGCAATCAGCTGGCCGGGGACGAAGGTGGTCATGAAGGCGCGCCGCTCGCTTGCGGACACGAAGCGCATCCTTCGCGAGGAGGGCGCCTTCGACGGTGCCGAGCTCGTAGAGGACTGTGGGCTTCCGGGCGAGCGCGTGTACCGCTCGGTCGACGATGTGCCCGATCGGGGCAGCTACTTCTCGACGATGGTGGTGCGCTAGATGAGGGTTTCCTGCATAGCGTTCACTGAGAGGGGATATGCGTTGGCGGAGCGCACCGCACGCGCGCTTTCCGATTGCGCGCAGACAGGTGAAGATGACCCTGGCTGGGACGTTTCCGTTTCGCGCGGGTTCGGCGAGGGGAAGGCCGACCTGCGCGCATGGACGGCGCTCGCGTGGGAAGCGTCGGACGCGCTCCTGTTCGTGGGCGCGGCGGGCATCGCCGTGCGGGCGATCGCGCCGCATGTCGCCTCGAAGGCAAGCGATTCCGCGGTTGTGGCGATCGACGAGGCGGGGCGCTTTGCCGTCCCGCTTTTGTCGGGGCATTTGGGCGGTGCGAACGAGCTTGCGCAAACTGTGGCACGCGCGGCAGGGGCCATCCCCGTCATCACCACGGCGACCGACGTCCGCGGCGTGTGGGCGGTGGATACGTGGGCGCGCTGTGCGGGGCTCGCCGTTTCGAATCCCGAGGCTATCAAACGAGTGTCGGCGCGGCTGCTTTCGGGCGGGCGCGTGGCGCTCTATTCCGACATGCCGATTTCGGGACAGCCGCCTGAGGGGGTTGACATTGCGTCCGACCGCGCTCGGGCCGATATCGTCGTGTCGCCGTTCGCTGGCGCGAATGCGGGTGCGTCCGTTCGCGCGGCGGAGACAACGAACGAGGTCGTGCCCGTCGGTGAGACGGGGAAGCCGGCGGGCGTGCGGGCGCAGGCGCCTGCGCCCGAGCCGCTTCACCGTGTCTTGCCCAGCCTCGTTGCGGGCCGAGGGTGCCGGCGCGGGGCGTGCGCCGAAGCGATCGGGGAGGCGTTTCTTCTCGCGTGCGGGCAGGCGGGCATCTCGCCCTCGGCCGTGCGCGAGGCGGCGACGATCGACGTGAAGGCGCGCGAGGAGGGTCTGCTCGCCTTCTGCCGCGCGCGCAATATCCCACTCGCGACGTATTCCGCAGAGGAGTTGTCGCAGGTCGAAGGCAGCGTTTCGCCATCTGATTTCGTGCGCGCGACGGTGGGGGTCGACAACGTGTGCGAGCGCGCGGCGCTCGCGGACGGGGGTAAACTTATCTTCCCGAAGCTCGCTCACGGCGGCGTGACCGTCGCGTTTTCCAAGGTAACTATTGAACTTTCGTTTAAGGAGCGGTGATGGGAAAGCTCTTCGTGGTGGGGATCGGCCCGGGCGCCCCCGACGGCATGACGATTGCGGCTCGGCGCGCGCTCGAGGCGGCCGACATCGTTGTGGGGTACACGAAATACGTGGAGCTCGCGCTCGCCGCCGTGCCCGACGCGGCGCATCTCGCGACGCCGATGATGCACGAGGTCGAACGGTGCCGCCTGGCGCTTTCGCGCGCGCAGAGCGGAGAAGCCGTGGCGCTCGTGTGCAGCGGTGACGCGGGTGTGTACGGCATGGCGAGCCCCGTGCTGGAGCTTGCTGAGGACTACCCCGATGTAGACGTGGAAGTTATCGCCGGGGCCACCGCGGCTCAGAGCGGGTCGGCGGTGCTCGGCGCCCCGCTTGCCCACGACTTCGCGGTCGTGTCGCTCTCCGACCTGCTCACGCCGTGGGAGGTCATCGAGCGCAGGCTCGCCGCCGTGGCGAGCGCCGACTTCTGCATCTGTTTGTACAACCCGCGCAGCAGAAAGCGCGCCGACAGGCTCTCGCGCGCGGCGAAGATTATGCTCGAATGGAAGGCCCCCGACACGCTCTGCGGCTGGGTACGCAACATCGGGCGCGAGGGGCAGCAGTCGGGCATGTGCAGGCTCTCCGAGCTGGGGGAGTTCGATGCCGACATGTTCACCACCGTGTTCGTCGGCAACGCGGACACTAAGCGCGTAAGCGGCCGTATGGTCACGCCGCGCGGGTATCGGGAGATTCCATGCAAAATGTAACGATCATCGGGGCGGGGCCCGGAAACCCCGACTTGCTCTCGCGCGCGGCGCTCGACGCGATCAACATCGCCGACGTGGTCATCGGCGCTCATCGCGCGCTTGTCGGCATCGACGTGCCGCCCGACGTGGTGAGATGCGAGCTCGTGAAGACGGCGGACATCGTCGCCGCGCTCACCGATGCGGCGTCGTGGCAGCGCGCCGTGGTCGTGATGACGGGCGATGTGGGGCTGTTCAGCGGCGCGCGCCGCCTGGTGGAGGCGCTCTCCGGCGACGCGCAGGTGGACGTGCGCGTCATTCCCGGCATAAGCTCTGCGTCGTATCTCGCCGCGCGCCTCGCGCGTCCATGGCAGGATTGGCGCTTCGTGAGTGCTCACGGCGTGGCGTGCGACATCGTGGCCGAGGCCGAGCGCGCAGGTGAGCTCTTCCTCGCCACGTCGGGCGGGGAAGACCCCTCGCGGCTTTCGGGCGAGCTTGTGCAGGCGGGCTTTGAGGACGCGCGCGTGACGGTGGCCGAGCGCCTGTCGTACCCCGACGAGCGCATCACCTGCGCGACCGCAAGTGAAATCGCAGGTCAGACGTTCGACGACTTGAACGTGATGCTTATCGAGTTCGCAGGCTGCGCCGGGTCGCCTGCGAACTCTAGCGCAGCCTCCGAGGCGCCGGCCGGCGCGTCTGCGCCCGCGGCGGCTTCTTTCGCGGCGGGCTCTGCGGGCGCATCCCGCGCCGCGAACTCCCGCTGGCCGTACGCTTCCTCCGGCATTCCCGACGAGCTCTTCATCCGCGGCGACGTTCCCATGACCAAGCAGGAGGTGCGCGCCGTCGCGCTCGCGAAGCTGCGCCTTACCGCGACCGACACCGTGTGGGATGTCGGCGCCGGCACGGGGAGCGTGTCGATCGAGGCGGCGCTCGTCGCGCGAGCGGGGTCGGTATGGGCGGTCGAGCGCAACGCGGCCGGCGTGCGGCTCATCCGAGAGAACGCGGATGCATTCGGGTGCGGCAACGTGCATGCGGTCCCCGGTGTCGCCCCCGAAGCGCTCGCGAAACTGCCCGTCCCCGACGCCGTGTTCGTCGGCGGGAGCGCGGGCGAGCTTCCCTCCATCGTGGAGGCGGCGCTCGAGAAGAACTCGCAGGTTCGCCTGTGCGTGCCATGCGTAACCGTTGAGACGCTCACCGAGGCGTGCGCGCTCCTCTCGGGTTCGCGCTTTAAGGGGTTCGAGGCCTGCCAGGTGTCGGCCGCCCGCGCCGAGGCTGTAGGCTCGCACCATCTTATGAAGGCGCAAAACCCCGTGTTCCTCGTCAGCGCGCGAGGTGCAGGTGGGGAAGGCGGCGCCCGGTGAGCACGTCCATCCCGCGCTTCATGGTCGCTGCGCCCTCGAGCGGGAGCGGCAAGACGGTCGTAACGTGCGCGCTCCTGCGCGCGCTCGCGCGTCGCGGCCTTGCATGCGCGGCCTTCAAATGCGGCCCCGACTACATCGACCCGCTCTTTCATCGCCGCGTCGTGGGTGCGCGCTCGGGCAACTTAGACGGCTTCTTCACCGACGCCCCGACGCTGCGCGCCCTGCTCGCACGCGGCGCCGCGGGCGCGGATGTCGCGGTGCTCGAGGGGGTCATGGGCTTCTACGACGGCATGGCGCCCGGCGTGGCCGACGCGAGCAGCTACCAGGTTGCGCGCGACACGGAAACGCCGGTCGTTTTAGTGGTGAACGGGCGCGGGGCGTCTTTATCGCTCGCCGCCGTAATCCGCGGCATCGCCGAGTTCCTGCCTTGTGCGAACGTGCGCGGCGTCGTGCTGAACAAGACGAGCGCCGCTGCCTGCGCCTACGCGGCGCCTGCGATCGAGAAGCACACGGGCGTCGCGGTTTTGGGGAATATCCCCGCCGACGAGACGTTCTCGCTCAAAAGCCGGCATCTGGGGCTTGTGACCGCCGACGAGGTCGAGCAGCTCTCCGCGCGCATCGACAAGATGGCCGAGCTGGTGGAAAAGAGCGTCGACGTCGACCGCTTGCTCGAAATAGCGGCAACGGCACCCGATATCCGCGAGGAACCTTACCGGTTGGAGCCGATCGCGGGAACGCGGCCCATCGTCGCCGTCGCGCGTGACGAGGCGTTCTCGTTCTACTACGAGGAGAACCTGCGCGCGCTCGAGGACCTGGGTTGCGAGCTGGCCTTTTTCAGCCCCCTGTGTGATAGCGAGTTGCCCCGGGGGACAAGCGCCCTCTATCTGGGGGGCGGCTACCCGGAGCTCCATGCGCGGCAGCTCTCCGAGAACGCGCCGATGCGCGAGGCGGTGCGGCGCGCGGTGGAATCCGGCATGCCGACGGTCGCCGAATGCGGTGGGTTTCTGTACCTGCAGCGCGAAATCGCTGATAGCGAGGGGCGGCGCTGGCCTGTTACGGGCGCCCTTGAGGGCGCAAGCGAGAATGGGGTAAGGCTGTCCCATTTCGGGTACGTGGTGCTCACTTCCCAACGCGACGGGCTCTACGGGCCGCGCGGCACACGCATCCGCGCGCACGAGTTCCACTACTGGCAGTCCACCTGCCCGGGCGGCGACTTCTGGGCGCAGAAGCCCCGGCGCGACAAGGGCTGGCCGTGCATGTCGACCACCCCGTCCCTGGTTGCGGGCTTCCCGCATGTGTACTATCCTGCGAACCCCGACGTTGCGCGCGCGTTCGCGTCTGCCGCAGCGTCGTTTGCAGAGAGGAGACGGCATGGCTGAAGCAACCGAAACCGCGCTTGCCTGCATCCGCGAGGAAGTCGAGCGCGCGTTCTCGTCGGCGCCGGGCGCCGTGCTCGAAGCCACGCTCTCCCGGATCGAGCCCGCAGACGAGTGCGCCCGCGCCGCCGCGTACGCCGCGTGGGACTCCATCGCGCACCCCTTGGGGGGATTGGGCGACTTTGAAGACGCCGTCGCGTGTATCGCCGCAGCTCAGGGGAGCGCCGGGGTGGCCGAGTTTCCCCGTGCGCTCGCGGTATTCTTCTCCGACAACGGGGTCGTTGCCGAAGGCGTGTCGCAAAGCGGGCAAGACGTGACGCGAGCCGTCGCGCGCAACATGTGCGAGGGGGCCACGAGCGCCTGCCGCATGGCGGCGTTCGCGGGTGCCGAGGTCGTGCCCGTCGACGTGGGTATGGCCCGGGGCATAGAAGACGCGCGCATGGTGCGCGCGAACGTGCGGCGGGGGAGTGGCAACATCGCGCACGGCTCCGCTATGTCTCGAGATGGGGCCGTGCGCGCGATCGAGGTCGGAATCGCCGTCGCGTGCGGGCTTGCCCGCGCCGGCGTGCGCCTTCTCGTCGCGGGCGAGATGGGCATCGGCAACACGACCACCTCGGCGGCGGTGGCCGCAGTGCTCATCCGGGCGGACGCGCGGAGCCTCGTCGGACGCGGCGCGGGGCTCTCGGACGCCTCGCTCGCGCGCAAGCGCGACGTGGTCGAGCACGCTATCGACGCGAACTCGCCCGATCCCGCCGACCCGATCGACGTGCTCTCGAAGGTGGGCGGCTTCGACATCGCGGCGATTTGCGGCTTCTACCTGGGGGCCGCGGCCTCGAAGGCGCCGGCGCTCCTCGACGGGGTCATATCCTGCACGGCGGCTCTGTGCGCGGCGCGCCTGTGCCCCAACGCCTTGGGCTACCTCGTGGGCACCCACGCATCAAGTGAACCCGCAAGCCAGGAGCTCCTTCGCGAGCTCGGCATAAAGGCACCCCTCGACGCAGGTATGCACTTGGGCGAGGGCGCGGGCGCCATGGCGTATCTGCCCCTTCTGGATTCGGCGCTGCGCGTATACCGGGATGGGAAGACGTTCACGGCGACTGGCATGGCTGCTTACGAGCATTTCGAGGCCGGGAAATGACGGTGACACTCGTCATCGGCGCCGCCGCGAGCGGCAAGAGCGCCTACGCCGAGTCCCTGTGCCTCGGGCACGACGGCCCCCGCGTGTACCTGGCAACGATGGAGCCCTTCGGGGAAGAGGGCGCTCGCCGCATCGCGCGCCATCGGGCGCTGCGCGAGGGCAAGGGGTTTTCCACCCTCGAGCGCACGCGTGACGTGGGCGCCGCAGTGCCCGGGCTTCCGCGCGGCTGCACGCTTCTTTTGGAGGACATGGGCAACCTGGTTGCGAACGAGCTCTTCGCGGAAGGCGGCTTGTCCCCGCGTGACCCTGACGCTGTGGCGCGCGAGGTGCTCGGAGGCATTGAACGGCTCGCTCAGGCCGCTGCGTATACGGTGGTGGTCACCGTCGACGTGTTCGCCGATGGGATGCGCTACGATGAAGGGGCCGAGGCATGGAGGTGCGCGCTCGCGCGCGTGAACGCGGGCGTGGCGGCGCTGGCCGACCGCGCAGTCGAAGTGGTATGCGGGATTCCCGTGTGGATGAAAGGCGAAGGACCTACAAGGTGAAGACAGTAGAGGCAATCGGCGCGGCGTTCGGAACGTTTTCGCGCATCCCCGTCCCGAAATCGGCCTGGACCGATTTCGGGTCAACCCATGCGCTTGCCGCGTTTCCCCTGGTGGGCCTTGCGGAAGGCTTCCTCATGACGGCGTGGGGACACGTTGCGAACCTGCTCGGCGTGCCCGCGACCATCGTCGCGGCCGTGCTCGTGGCGCTGCCTGTGGCGGTGACGGGAGGCATCCACCTAGACGGGCTCTGCGACACCTCCGATGCGCTTGCAAGTTGGGCCCCGCGCGAGCGAAAGCTCGAGATCATGCACGACCCGCGGGCGGGCGCCTTCGGGGTCATCGGTGTTGTTGTGTACCTTATTCTGCAGTTTTCCCTTTTCACCGCGTTGTCGCTTACAGCGGGGGCGTTCCTCGCGCTTCTGTGCTCGCTCGTGTTCTCCCGCTCGCTTTCGGGGCTCGCCGTTGAATGCTGGCCTGCCGCGCGTGCGGACGGCATGGCCGCGGGGCTCTCACCTGCGAAGAAGCGCGCGGCGATCGTCGTGCCGCTTTGCGCTTTCGCTGCGGCTTCGGCTGCAGGGATGATCGCGTGCGCTCAGGCCGTTGGCGCCCTTATGGCGGTGGCGGGGCTTTTGGCGCTCGCGTGGTACCGCCATGTTGCCCTGTCCCGCTTCGGCGGGGTGACGGGGGATTTGGCCGGATGGTTTCTGCAATGGGCCGAGCTCGCGATGCTTGCCATGCTGGTGGCGGGGGGCATGCTCCTATGATGCTCGTGGTAGGTGGCGCGCATTCGGGGAAGAGGGCCTTCGTGCGCGAAAAGCTCGGGTTCGCGGCGGACGATTTCGTCGACGCGGCGCAGTTTGCGGAGGGCGGCGTGCCTGCGGTTTTTGCCGGCCGTGTCGCTTACCGTGCTGAGGAACTCGTACGCGCGCTCGACGCTGACCGGGCGCTCGAGCGGCTGATCGGCTTCGACGTAGTGATTCTGTCCTTGGTCGGCTCGGGGGTCGTCCCTATGCGTGCGGAAGACACCCAATGGCGCGAGCGCGCGGGGCGCCTGGGATGCGCGCTCGCTGCGCGCGCCGACGTCGTCGTGCGCTTGACGTGCGGGATACCCCAGGTCATCAAAGGAAACCTTGATGATGCGCCTCGAGGGACGCAGGGCGCGGGCGCGCCTTTGGAAGTCGTCTTCGTGCGCCATGGTGCCACGGCGGGCACGGAAGACCATCGCTACAGCGGGGCGGGCACCGACGAGCCCCTGTCGAGCGCGGGCGAGCGCGCTTTGCGCGACCTCGCGTGCTATCGTAACGTGTTCCGTGTTATCACGAGCGGCATGGCCCGCACCGACCAGACGGCGCGCATCCTCTTCCCGAGCGCGGAGCTTATGGCGTGCCCCGGTCTGCGCGAGATGGATTTCGGCGACTTCGAGGGACGAAGCGCCGCCGAGCTTAAAGAGGATGCGCGCTACCACGCCTGGGTAGACTCCTGGTGCGAGACGCGCTGCCCGCATGGCGAGGGCAAGAGCGATTTCACCCGCCGCGTCGTCGCGGCGTTTCGGGAGGCGTGCAAATCGGAGCGTGCCCAGGGGAGTGGGCGCGCCGTCTTCGTCGTTCACGCGGGTACCGTGAAAGCGCTGCTCTCCGAGTTAGCTGTCCCGAAAATTGGATACTTCGACGTGCATACCGAGCCGGGCGGCGCATGGGCCGCCACCTGGGATGGGCGCTGCCTTCGCGACGTTCGCCCCGCTTCGGGGGGCGATGCCCTGTGATGACGATTCTTGCCGTCGCCGCCGGGTTCGCGGCCGACCTTGCCTTCGGCGACCCGCGCTGGCTTCCCCATCCCGTCGTCGCCATGGGGCGCGCGATCACGTGGGTCGAAGGCCGCCTGCGGCGCGCATTCCCGCAAACGTCCGCGGGCACGCGCGCCGCAGGGCTTGTGCTCGCCGTGGCGCTTCCGCTTGCGTGTGGACTTTTGACCTGGGGAATCCTGCATCTTTGCGGCATGGTTCACTCCGGCTTGCGCTTCGTGGTCGAGGCATGGGCGAGCTATCAGATTCTCGCGACATGCGAGCTGCGCCGCCAGAGCCTGGCCGTGGCCCGTGCGTTCTCGAAGGGCGGCCTTGTCGCGGCGCGCGAAGCCGTCGGGCTCATCGTGGGACGCGACACGTCTGTTCTCGACGAGCAGGGCGTCGCGCGCGCCGCCGTGGAAACGGTGGCGGAGAACGCGAGCGACGGCGTCATCGCGCCGCTTTTCTACCTTATGATCGGGGGTGCGCCCTTGGGCATGGCGTACAAGGCGGTGAACACGCTCGACAGCATGGTGGGCTACAAAAACGAGCGCTACATCGACTTCGGCTGCGCCTCGGCGCGCCTCGACGATGCGGTGAACTGGATTCCCTCGCGCTTATCGGCCCTGCTCATGATCGCCGTGTGCCCGATCGTCGGGCTCGATGCGCACGGGGCGGCGCGCATCTGGCGCCGCGACAGGCGTCGCCATACGAGCCCGAACGCGGCACAGACCGAGTCAGCGTGCGCGGGCGCGCTCGGGCTACGCCTGGCAGGACCCGCGGTGTATTTCGGCAAGCTCGTTGAGAAACCGACGATAGGCGACGCGTCCCGCGAAATCGAGTGGGGCGACATCGCCCGGGCGACAAGGCTCATGCTCGCCGCGTCCGTATGCGCGCTCGTCGTCTTCGGCGCTGCGCGCGCGGCGGTCGTGCTCGCCGTGGGGGCGATGTTATGAGGGAAGACCACGCCGCGCCCCGGGCTGCCGGGGGGATCCTGCGCGCCCGTACGCATGGGGGCAGCGCGCAATCGCTCGGCATCGCTTGTGAAAGGGGCGCCTCCGACCTCATTGACTTCTCGGTGAACGTGAATCCGGCAGGCCCCTCGCCGCGCGTCGTCGCCGCAGCTTGCAAGGCGCTTTCTCGAATCGACGCCTACCCCGATAGGGAAAGTCTCGCCCTCGTTCGCGCCCTAGCGCGCGCCCAGGGCATTCCCGAAGATACTATCGTCTGCGGCGCGGGCGCGTCCGACATCATCTGGCGGCTCGCCGCGGCGGTGCGCCCGAAACGCATCGTCGTGTGCGCGCCGACGTTTTCTGAATATGCGGAGGCGGCATCGTACTACGGCGCATGCGTGCAGGAGTTCCCGCTCTCCGAAGCGGACGACTTCGACGTGCCCACCTCCTTCGCCCGCGCGATCGAGGGGCCGGGAGACGTGGCGTACCTCTGCAATCCGAACAACCCGACGGGGCGCCTCGTCGACCCCAGCGTGATCGATGCCGCAGCTTGCCGCTGCGAGCAGGTGGGCGCGCTGCTCGTCGTGGACGAGTGCTTCCTCGGATTTGCGCCCGACGCCCGCGAAAGGAGCGTGGCCGCACGCGCCGCGTGTTCGCGCCATGTGGCCGTGCTCTCCGCGTTCACCAAGCTCTACGGAATGGCGGGGTTGCGGTTGGGATATCTGATCAGCGGAAACGCCCAACTCATCGAGGGGATTCGCCGGGCGGGGCAGGCGTGGCCCGTCTCCTCGGTCGCCGAGGCCGCGGGCATCGCCGCCCTGGAAGACATTGAATACGTCTCGCGCACGCGCGAAGTATTGGCGGGCGAGCGAGCGTGGCTTTCCCGCGAGCTCTCCTCGCTCGGGCTTTCCGTGGTGCCGTCGGATGCGAACTTCCTTTTAGTCCGCACGCCGGCGAAAGACATCCCCGAGCGCCTGTATAAACAGGGGGTTTTGGTCCGCACGTGCGACTCGTTTTCGGTACTGTCCCGTTTTTGGTGCCGCGTCGCGGTGCGCACGCGCAAGGAGAATGCCCGGCTTGCGATGGAGTTCAGCCGCGTGCTTCGGGCGGAAGGTGCATCGGGCGAAGGCGAACCGGACGAACGGGGCGGCGCTTCTTTCAGCGGCGCTATGGCGGGCGCGGATGGCCGAGGCTCGGCGAAGGAGGTCGATACCCGTGGGTAGGGCGAAGCCCATCATGATCCAGGGCACCATGTCGAACGCGGGGAAGAGCCTGCTTGCGGCGGGGCTGTGCCGTGTGCTTTCGCAGGACGGCCTGCGCGTGACTCCCTTCAAGAGCCAGAACATGGCACTCAACAGCGGTGTCACGGCCGACGGGCTCGAGATGGGGCGCGCCCAGATCATGCAGGCCGAGGCGTGCGGCATCGCGCCCGACGTGCGCATGAACCCCATCCTGCTCAAGCCTGAAAGCGGCCACCGAAGCCAGCTCATCGTGGCCGGCAAGGCGCAGGGAGCCTTCGCTGCGAGGGACTACTTCGCGCGAAAGAAGGCGCTCATGCCGCAGATTTTGGAGGCGTTCGATTCGCTCGCGGAGGAAAACGACGTCATCGTCATCGAGGGCGCCGGCAGCCCCGCCGAAATCAATCTTGCCGAAAACGACATCGTCAACATGGGGCTCGCGCGCGCCGTGTCCTCCCCCGTGCTGCTCGCGGGCGACATCGACCCAGGCGGGGTGTTTGCCCAGCTCTACGGCACGGTCGCGCTCCTTACGCCCGAGGACCGCGCGCTTTTGCGGGGGCTTGTGGTGAACAAGTTCCGCGGCGATGTGGAAATCCTGCGCCCGGGTTTGGCCCCGCTCGAGAAGATGTGCGGGGTTCCCGTCGTGGGGGTCGTGCCGTATCTTACGCTTGACCTGGACGACGAGGACTCGCTCGCGCCGCGCCTATCTGCCCGCGAGGCGCGCGGCGTCATCGACGTCGCCGTCGTGCGTCTTCCGCATCTGTCGAACTTCACCGACTTCGACCCGCTTTCGCGCGTGCCCGGCGTGGGCGTGCGCTACGTTTCCTCGACGACCGATCTGGGCCGACCCGACCTGGTGGTGCTCCCCGGCTCGAAGACTACGCTCGACGACGCGCGTTGGCTTGCGGCTAGCGGCATCGGAGCCTGTGTACGCGCGCTTTCGGGCGCGGGCACGCCGGTGCTCGGCATATGCGGAGGCTACCAGCTTTTGGGAGACGAGCTTTCCGACCCGCACGGCAGGGAAGGCGCTGGCACCGCGCGCGGGCTCGGGCTCATCCCTGCAAGTACGGTGTTCAAGGAGGAAAAGCGCCTCGCCCAGTCGGAGCTGCGCATCACGGGCGCCCAAGGCGCGTTCTCGGTGTGGAACGGCATGGCGGCGCGCGGGTACGAGATTCACGACGGCGAAACGACCGTCTCCTGCGCCCCTGCGGGCACGATTGGCGGCAAACCAGAAGGCGCGGCCTGCGGAAACGTTTTCGGAACCTATCTCCACGGCCTGTTCGACGAACCGGGGGTGGCGCTCGCTCTCGCGCGCTCGCTCGCGCGCATGCGCGGCCTGCCCGAGAGCGTCGTGGGTGCTGCGGGCGCAGCGTCCGCAGCCGATCACCGTGCGCGCGAGTTCGACCGCCTGGCCGACGTCGTGCGCGGGGCGCTCGACATGGAGTATGTCTACCGCATTATCGAGGAGGGCGTATGATCCACGTGTATCATGGCGACGGCAAAGGCAAGACCACGGCGGCGATGGGCCTCGCCCTTCGCATGCTCGCCGCAGGCCGCCGCGTCGTCGTCGTGCAGTTCCTGAAAGACGGCGAAAGCGGGGAGGCGCGCCTGCTCGCCGAGCATTTCGGCGTGCCCTTGTTCGCGGGGAAGGTGTCGGACAAGTTTACCTGGTCGATGACGTCGGAAGAACTTGCCGCGACGTGCGAGCTGCACGATGGGAACCTCGCATCCGCGCTCGCCGAGCTCGAGGGCGCTCAGGAGGGGCTGCTCGTGCTCGACGAGGCGCTCGACGCGCTTTCGAAGGGGCTTGTCGACGAGGCGCTCGTGGACCGCGCGCTCGATATGTCCGCGCGCGGCGTCGAAGTAGCGCTCACCGGGCGCGCGCCTTCCCGCAAGATCGTGGAGAAGGCCGACTACATAACCGAGATGCGGTGCAAGAAACATCCCTACGAGCAGGGGATATGTGCAAGGGAAGGAGTGGAGTACTAGATGGATTCCAAGGAGATGGCGCCCGGCGACATCGAGCGGCGCAGCTTCGAGATCATCACCGAAGAGCTCGGCGGCCGCACGTTCCCGCCGCTCGAAGAGCCCGTCGTGAAGCGCGTCATCCACACCACTGCCGACTTCTCGTACGCCGATTCCCTCGTGTTTACCCATGACGCCGCGCACTGTGCGCTCGACGCACTGCGCGCAGGGGCCACGGTGCTCACCGACACGAACATGGCGCTCGCAGGCATAAGCAAGCCCGCGCTCGCGAAGCTCGGCTGCAAGGCCGTGTGCTTCATGGCCGACCCTGATGTCGCCGCGGCTGCGCGCGCCGCGGGCACGACTCGCGCCGTTGCGAGCATGGACAAAGCTTGCGGCATCGAGGGTCCGCTCATCGTGGCCGTCGGCAACGCTCCCACAGCACTTCTGCGCCTCGCCGAGCTCATGGACGCGGGGAAGATCGCGCCCGCGCTCGTCGTTGGGGTGCCGGTCGGGTTTGTGAACGTGGTCGAGGCGAAAGAGGAGCTACTCGCACGACGCGTGCCAGCCATCGTCGCGAGGGGTCGCAAGGGCGGCTCGACCGTGGCGGCTGCCATTATGAACGCGCTGCTCTACCAGATCACGCGCCCAGGCGGCCCGAAGTGACGGCGCCCGCATCCGCGCCGGCGCTGCGCATCTTCGCCGGCACCACCGAGGGCCGCCTTCTGTGCGAATGGGCGAGCAGGGCGGGCATCCCCGCCCGTGCCTACGCGGCAACCGAGTACGGAGGCGAGCTTTTGGGCGAGCTTCCGGGCATCGAGGTGCATGCGGGCAGGCTCGACGATGCCGACATGGAGCGCGAGCTTTCCGGCGCGTGCATCGTTGTCGACGCCACGCACCCCTTCGCTACGCTCGCAAGAGGCAACATCCGGGCCGCTTCGCTCGCCGTGGGTGCACGATGCCTGCGCCTTGCGCGCCCGGTCGAGGCGCTGCCCAAAGGCGTCGTGGCGGTCGCGTCGATCGCCTGCGCGGCGCGCTTTCTCTCCGAGAACCCGGGTCGCGCGCTTCTCACGACGGGGAGCAAGGAGCTTGCTCCCTACACGAGCGTCGCCGATTTCGCGGAGCGCTTCTTCGTGCGTGTACTCCCGCTGCCCGGTGCTATAACGAAGTGCATCGACGCGGGGTTTTCGCCGTCGCACGTCATCGGCATGCAGGGGCCCTTCACCCGCGAGCTCAACGAGGCGATGCTTCGGCAGGTGGGCGCCCAGTGGCTTGTGACCAAGGACTCGGGAACCGTAGGCGGCACGGCTGAGAAGCTCGCCGCAGCGCGCGCCGTGGGGGCGCGCTGCATCGTGGTCACCCGTCCCGCCGAGGGAGGCGGGGCCCTTTCGCTTCGGGAAGTGGAAGACGCGCTCTTACGGGAGTTCGCGCGCTAGGCGCTTGCCGCGCCTGCGCGCCCTCCCGCCCGCGAGGAGGAGCGCCCCGAGCAAGCTCGACCCGTACAAGCCCGTCATCCATCAATAGCTCGAGGACGACGCCCAGAACTGGCGCAAACAGCCCTTCAATAAGTTGCGGTGAAATAGTGTCTGTTTTTGCTGCTAGATAGCATATTCAGTCCCTAATTCACCGCAACTTGTTGGTGGTGGCTTACTGGTAGCGTAGGCACTCCACCGGGTCGAGCTTTGCCGCGCGTCGAGCGGGGTAGAAGCCAAAGATTACGCCGATGCCGACGGAGACGGCGAAGGCCAGCAGCACCGTGGCGATTGAAAAACTCGGGGTGATTTGCCCGCTGGCACCGAGCTCGCCAAGAATCCCGGATCCGGAGGCAAACATCGCGAGGCCCCAGGCCAGCAGATAGCCTATCAGGACACCCAGCAGGCCACCGGTGACGCACAGCGCCGAGGACTCGGACAAAAACTGCGCGGTGATATCGCGACGACTGGCGCCCAGAGCGCGACGGATGCCGATCTCGCGGATGCGCTCAGTCACGTTAGTGAGCATCATGTTCATAATACCGATACCGCCGACAAGCAGCGAGATACTGGCGACAGTACCCATGATGAGCGAGAAGGCGCCCATAAAGGAATTGAGGGAGTCGATAGCGCTTTTCATGGAGGTCGCCGATACACTGTCGTACTCATCATCCTCCGCGATGCCCTTCATCGCGCGCACCTTGGACTCGATGGTCTTGCAGAGCTCATCCATGTCCGTGCCCTCGGCGGCAAGTGCCGTCACGCTGGGGAATGAAGGATTCTCGTCGCCAAATAGGCCGGAGATGGTTTCGCGTGGCATATACAAAGTGAGCGAGCCCATGGAGTCGCTGCCGCCATCAATCACGCCTACAATCTGCACCTCGCCGTTGGACACCTTGATGGTTTTCCCCAGTGCGTCCTGTTCGTTGCCGTAAAGCTGATCGGCGCCGCCGCGGCTGATGAGCGCCACGCGCGAGCCTGATTGAGACTCTGCCTGTGAATAGACACGTCCCGCAACGAGCTTGCTGGCGCCCACGGCATCGAGCATGTCGCTATCGACGCCGTGTGCCATGACGGTATAGCTTTTATCCCCGACCTTGTACTCGGAATAGGCGCTATCGACGATGCCGATCTGCTCAATCTGCGGCACCAGTTTGCGAAGCTTTTCCACATCCGAATCGGTGAGTTCTTGGGACGAATAGATCTCTACCATGCGGGCTGCATTGAGGCCCAGGCTGTTGACCAGGCTGTTTTGGATGCCGCCGATGAGCGAAGTCATGGCGATGACCGAGGCGATGCCAATGACGATGCCAAGGATGGTGAGCAGGCTGCGTCCCTTGTTGGCCTCGAGCGAGTGAAGGGCTTCTTGGACAAGATCGCGGGTGCTCATGCCTTCGCTCCTTTCGGCTGATTGGTGGTTGCAGAAATCGCGGGCAGGTTGTTGACGGCCCCGCGTAACGTATTCGGTGTATGCGCGACATATGCGCCGTCATGGATTCGCCCGTCACGGATGGTTACGGCTCGATCGGCCTCGGCGGCGATGCCGGGGTCATGCGTAATGAGTACGATGGTCTTGCCGCGTTTCTGGAGCTTGTGGAAGGTTTCCATGACGAGCGCCCCGGTTGTCGAGTCTAGATTTCCCGTTGGCTCGTCGGCCAAAATGATGGGCGGGTCGTTGACGAGGGCGCGCGCGATGGCGACGCGCTGCATCTGTCCGCCCGAGAGTTCCGATATGCGGTGGTCCCAATGGTCGACCGGCAGTGTGACGGCTTGCAGCGCGTGCACGGCGCGCATCTCGCGCTGGCTACGCGGCACATTGGTGTAGGACAGCGGCAGCATGACGTTTTCGATCACCGTCAGACGCGGCAGCAAGTTAAAACTCTGAAAGACAAAGCCGATGCTCAGCGCGCGCACCTCGGTGAGCTCATCATCGTCGAGCTCGGCGACGTTGAGCCCTTGCAGGAAAAAATCACCCGCCGTCGGCTTGTCCAGGCAGCCCAGGATGTTCATGAGCGTCGACTTGCCCGAGCCCGAGGGGCCGGTGATGGCGACGAACTCACCGGGGTTCACCGCCAGGCTCACGTTGTGCAGGATGTGGGCGCAACCGGCCTCGCTCTCAAAGATGCGGTGCACGTTGCGGATGTCGATGACGGGACGCATTACTTGCCCTCGTCGGCAGACATATTGTCGCCGCCGTCTGCCGTCATGCCTGTGCCGGTATCCGTCACGATGGTGTCGCCGTCGCGTAACTTGGTAACCGGGACGTCTGGGTTGATCTCGTTGCCCTGGTCGTCGCGCTTGACCTGCGTCTTACCGACTACAGCCTCGTTGTCGTTTTGCGTCACGACGGTCACCTTCACGCGGCGCGTCTTCTTGCCTTCCGAATCGGTGGCCAGATTGACGTAATAGTGCTCGCCATCTTCGGTCATCAGCGCCATGGTCGGCACCATAACCACGTCGTCGAGCTTCTCGGTCACTACCGAGACCTCAGCAGTCATACCCGGCTTAAGGCGACTGTCGGGTGCTTCGATGAGGATGTCGACGTTAAAGGTTACGCTGCCGCCGCCGGAGTTGGAGTCGGAGTTTGCCACCGAGGCGATGGCCGTGACCGTTCCCTGGCTCACGATATCGGGAAACGCTGGATAGGTCACGTTGGCGCTCTGGCCCACGGCGATCTTGGCGATATCCTTTTCGCCCACCTGCACGGTCACCTTCATCTTGGACAGGTCGGCAATCTGCATGCACTGCTTGCCGCCGCTTGTATCGCTTTCGCCCATGATCATGCCGCCTGTTACCGTGGCGCCCACCTTGGCGTTGAGCTCCACGATGCTGCCCGAGCTGGGGGCCTTTACGGTGCGCTCGGCCGCCTTTGCAGTTGCCTGTTCCAGCGCTGCCTGGGCCGAGGCGAGGTTGCGCTGGGCGGTCGAGACGGCATTTGCGTTGGCGTTTGCGTCCGATGGACCGGTCGATCCGTCACTGTCCGTTGTCGGTGCGGCCTGTGCGGCCGCGAGTGCCACCTTTGCATTGTTCAGGTCTTCCTGGGCGGCCGCGACCGCGCGCTGCGCCTCGGAAACAGCGCTATCGAGCGCGTCGTTCTTAATGGTCATGAGTACGTCGCCCTCGTTGACGCTCTGTCCGGCCTGCACGTTGATCTTTTCAACCGTACCGTCGACAGAAGGGGAGACGACCGATGCCGAGATGGGCTTAAGCTGCCCCTTGGCTTCGACTGTGGTGGTAAACGTGCCTTCGGTGACCATGTCGGTCACCGGTCCGTTGGTGCCTGCGGGTTGCGCGTTGATGACCAGCGTTGCGATGATGGCAATGAGTGCGATGGCAACAACGACACCGACGGCGATACCGCGTCGGATGAGCTTTTTGCGCCGACGCTCAGCACGCTTTGCCTTGAGCTTTGCATAGGCTTCTTCATCGGAGATATCGGTCGAATCGTCGAGACTCGTTTGGGGCTGCTTGGTGTCTGCAGCGCTGATAATCGGCAGGGTCTCGGTGGCATCTTGGGGCATGCGATCGGAATCGTCAGGACCCGGATTGATCGTGGGGACCTTGGACATAGCGTCTCCTTTATCGATATGGCTCCGATAAGTATATACGCCCGTCGCGATGGGCGGGCGTATAGAAGTTGCGGATGACGGTACTGTAAGTTTTGTCGCCGTGCTGTTTACTTGTTGTAGACGTTAGCTGCGTTACGAGTGCACGACCACGCAGAGGCCGACTTTGATGCGCTCGTGGAGCGACTTGGCATCGGCCAGACGCAGGTTGATACAACCGTGGCTACCGCACCACTTGTACGATTCGGCGTTATCGAAACTCGAATCGTTTTGCCAGGTGGCGTCGTGGAATCCGACCATATTGCCCTCGAACGGCATCCAGTAGCTTACCGGGCTCTCGTATTTGGGCTTGCCGGTCTCGGGGTCCTTGGCACCGATGAGTTTGCTGGCGCCATCGTTGCTGTTGATCTGCCATACGCCCTCGGGGGTGGCGTCTTCGCCCGGTTTGCCAGAAATAAAGTTGGCCTCCCACACGATGTTGCCGCTCTCGTCGTAGTAGCGCGCATGCTGCTCGGACAGGTCGACGTCGATATAGGCCTTCCAGTCGGGCTCGCCCTTGGCGGTAAATGTGTCGGCCTTCTGGGAGTACTTGATCTCGATTTCGCCGGTCTGCTTGTTGTTAATGGCGTCTTCGACCTGCTTGGCGAGCGAGCTGCTGTCGATGGACCAACCAAAGTCGCCGCCTTCGACGGCGCACTGCTTGCCATCGGCGCGCGTCCACCAGCGAGTGGAGCCCACGGTATTGAAGCCGTTGGCGAGCTCGGCTGCCCAGCTGCTGATCTGCGACGTATCGAGCGTGGGGTTGGCGGGATCGGCAAAGCTGATCCACTGCAACACGGAGCTGCCATCAACCTTGCCGGCATCCTCGCCGTTGAGCTTGAGGGTCACGTTGACGCCCAGGAAGTTGTTGGCGGCATCGCATGCAGCCTGAATCTGATCATCGGTCAGCGTTCCATTGAGCGGCTCATAAGCATCGTTGCCGAGCTTGGAAAGATCTACGGTCTCGGCCAGCGAGGCAAGCTCGAGCTCGGCATACTTAATGACATGCTCGCGGTTGAGTTTTTCGTTGGAGCGCGCCTTCTCGACGGTAAACTTGCCGGCCTGCTCGTCATAGGAGCTATTGGCCTCGAACGCGCCCGAACGGCCCTCGTTAAACTCGTCGATGGCGGCGCCCAGATCCTTCTCAAACTGCTTTTGGTCAAAGGTATCGGAGAGCATGGACAGGTCGACGTCTTGATCAAGATCGACTTCGTTGGAGTTAGCGGTTGTTTTGGTCTTGCCGCTTAAGGATTCCACAAGGCGAACCGGCCATACAAAGGCTTCGTTGTGGTTGATGATCTCTTTTGCGGCAGCTTCGCCGTCGACGATGGGTTCATCGGACTCGGGCTGGTAGGTCCAGCTAAAGTCATCGCCTGTCACGGTGAGCTTATAGTGCTTCCAAGCCGAGTTGACCTTGGTGGCGGCGGACGAAGCGTTGGAGAACGAGACGTCGACGCCGGCGATGGTGGTGTTGGGGTAGGCTACCTGCGAAAACGCTACGACGCCTACGATATAGACAATGACGATAAGACCCAGGACGACAAAGAGCGTCGTCTTTTTACCTGACTTATTGTTCTCGGCGGGTTTGCGTGCGGGGCCGCGATTGCCTCGAGCGTGCGTGGGGGGCTGCTTGGGCGCATTGCCGTTTGCCTGACGCTGCTGGTTCGGGCGTTGGGAAGCGCTTGCCGCACCACGCTGCTGACCGTGGCTCGGCGCGATAGGACGCGGCGACTGAACGCCGCCGGTGTGCCTGCTCGGCTGCTGCGGATCGGGAATCAGTTGAGTTCGATCGTTTTGCGACATCGTATGCATATCCTTCGAATTTCGCCTTGTGGCTCATCGTGTTTTTACTGGGCTTGCATTATAGCGATTACCCAGTTGTTTGTGGTATGGAAACGGTGGCATTCAAAAGAGGTGGGACATTTGTCCCACCTCTGAGTCGTTCTTTGTCGCTATCCACACACACCGCATTTTGCACAGGCCGAAAGTGCGGCCGGAGCCTGCGCGATGCCGCCCTTTGCCGTCTCGCGCAGCGTGGCCGGCAACGCGTGGCCCACCGAGAGCATGACATGTGCCATCTGGTCAAACGGCACCAGGCTCTTAATGCCGGCGAGGGCGAGTTGTGCCGAGCTAAAGGCCGCCGCCACGCCGATGGCGTTGCGGTTTTGGCAGGGCACCTCCACGAGGCCAGCGACGGGGTCGCAAACGAGGCCCAGCAGGTTGCTCAGCGCGATGGAACTGGCGTCGAGCGCCTGCTCGGGCGTGCCGCCGAGCATCTGCACCAGCGCGGCGGCTGCCATGGCGGCGGCGCTTCCGACCTCGGCTTGGCAGCCGCCCTCGGCGCCGGCAACGCAGGCGCTCGTGGTGAGGTTGAGGCCGATGGCGGCGGCGCAGTAGAGCGCGTCCATGATCTGTTCGTCGTCGAGCTCGAGGTGGTCGGCGAGCGCCAGCACGCAGCCGGGTACGACGCCTGCGGAGCCTGCCGTGGGGGCAGCGACGATCACACCCATCGTGGCTGAGCGCTCGAGCACGGCCATGGCTCGAGCCACGGCGTCGGTCTGGACGGCGCCCATTAAGTTGGAGCTCAGGTCGTTGCTGCCGGTGGCATCGACAAGTTTTGCCTCGCCGCCGATGAGGCCGCCGAGCGATCGCTGCGGATTGGCGATGGGAGCCGTGGTCTCGTCTTTCATGACATCGAGCACGCGACGCATGGCAGCGACGGCATGCTGCTCGCCGGTCAGGCGTGCCTCGCGCACGGCCATGACGGCGCCGATGTTGAGGCCCAGTTCGTCGCACGCATCGAGCAGCTGCTCGCCGTCGTCGAAGATTTCCTTTGCTGAGACGCCGGGGGAGAGCGATGAGGCCGAACCGGGAAGCTCAATGAAGGTGGCGTAATCGACATTGTCGAGCTTGCGTAGCATGGGGATAACGGTGTCGTCGGGCGCGCCGTCGGTCTCAAAGACGGAGTAGGCCTGGCCGCCCACTTCGGTGCGGTAGGTGCGGCAGAAGGCGATGTTCACATGGGCGTAGGCGAGCAGGTTGGTGAGCGCTGCGAGCACGCCGGGGACGTCCTGGTGCGCCACGAAGAGCGTGGAATACATGCCCGAGATGTCGACGCCGACGCCGTTGATGCGGCTGATGCGCATCTTGCCGCCGCCCAGGCTCTCGCCACGGACCTGCGCCGTGGCGCCCGTGGCGTCGACCATGTCGATGTCGACGGTGTTGGGGTGGATGGAGGCGTCGTCGCCCTTAATGTCAAAGTGATATTCGAGGCCCTGCTCGCGTGCGAGGTCGAAGGCCTGCTTGATGTTCTCGTCATCGGTGTCGAGGCCCAGAATGCCCGCGACGAGCGCACGGTCGGTGCCGTGGCCACGGTAGGTGTGGGCGAAGGAGTTCCACAGACCAAAGGTAACCTTGGTGATGCGGCCTTCCAGCAGGCTGGCGGCAACTTGGGCGCAGCGCAGGGCGCCAGCGGTGTGCGATGAGCTGGGGCCGACCATGACGGGCCCCAAGATCTCGAATGCCGAGGTCGTAGCTAGTGTTTGCGGCTTGCTTGCCATGGCTGCTCCTTTACGTGGCTCGTCGTCCCGAGGGGCGGGGGGGGGGGGGGGGGGGGGCGGGGAGGGGGACGCAGGCGGAGGGAGGGATA
>CATXLW010000011.1:0-56786 GCA_958371715.1 uncultured Collinsella sp. | reverse complement strand
TGGGATTGGTCAATCTCGGCCGACTATATTTGGCTAATATTTTTCGGCGCTAACATTGCCCCAGCGGCTTCATATTTCAGAGGTGACCTGGATCCTAGATTCTATTCACGCTGTCAGGTATAAGGGACATTTGACCAAAGTAAAGCGACGGCTAACTAGTCTAAATCCAGCTGATCGAATCTGGCTGGATTCCAAGACCTCTGTCGTGCTCGTTGAGCCATTTGCCTACTTCTATAATTCTGAATACCATCATGTCTATGCTGTTTCCCAGTTGGTATACCTTAAGTTGGCCCGTTTATTGGAGGCCGATTGTAGCATTTCTCTTATTCTTGATCAGGGCGACCTCGAGCTGACAAGGGCGATAGAAGAACTGTTGCATTATGGATTGCTGAATACAAATATCGATGCCGATTATGTAATGCACGATAATGGTTTTCAATTGGTTAAAAGTTCGTTTGTTAAAGAAGTCGGACGCTCAAAAGAGGGGTTAAGAGTACTGCTGAGTTGTGCCACCCATAGAATGTGTGCGGTTAATGATTATTCGTTCGCTTTGCTTTCGTTGTTTGAAAAGCCGATTACTAAGAACGAGCTGCGCGACATTTTGAAAAAAGAGGGACTATCGGCAAACGAGGAGCAATTAAACAAGTTGGTTGATAATTGCATGAAAGCAGATATACTACAATTGATTAGATAGAGGAGGTTTCTGCATGGACGTTATTAACAAAGATCTCTTGGAGCAACTGAAAGAGTCTCAGGAAGAGGGCGTCGTGGTAGAAGTGTTCGACTTTGAGGACTACATGGATAAATTCTGCCATTAGTTTCGGAATTTACTTGCCTCGCTTAAAGGAGAAGTCGATTATCGATTTCTCCTTTTTTAATTAAAGATATTTTTGGAATACATGCTCTTAGCACAGGTTGGCGTCTCAGTAAACTGGGAGGTTGCTTTGGCTAGTTAGAGATATGTGAACGTCCGTTAGACTGAATCTCAGGGTAGAAGGGGCCTCCAGTGTCCAGATCAACAAGGCAATGCTGCGTTTCGGCTAATAAGAACGACGGCTTTTTGCGCGTGGCGGCGGCGTCGCCGCGGATTCGCGTTGCCGATGTCGAGGGCAATGCCGAGGTTGCACTGGCGGCTGTTCGCGAGGCTGCCGAGCGTGGCGTTCGCGCGCTGGTGCTGCCCGAGCTTAACCTGACCGGCTATACCGCGGCCGATCTGTTCCATAACCGCACACTGCTGCATGCCTGCGAGACCGCACTGGCACATATTCTCGATGAAACTCGCGAGCTGCCGATTGTCTTTACCGTCGGTCTTCCCGTTGCGGTTGCCGAGAATATCTACAACTGCGCCGCCGTGTGCTGCGCGGGCGAGCTTTTGGGCCTCACGGCCAAGAAGTATCTGCCCAACTATGGCGAGTTCTATGAGCGCCGTTGGTTTGCTCCGGCGCCTGCGGATCCCGTGTGGGTTGAATTTGCCGGTCAGGGTCCGGTCCCGCTGGGTTCGGGGCTTGTCTACCGTTGCTGTGATGAAGGCGCCGAGGACCTGGTGCTGGGCGTTGAAGTCTGTGAGGACCTGTGGGTGCCGGCACCCCCTTCGACCGAGATGGCGCTTGCCGGTGCGACGGTGATTCTCAACCCGTCGGCCTCGGACGAGATTATCGGCAAGGCGGATTACCGCCGCAGCCTTATCTCCAATCAGAGTGCGCGCCTGTACTGCGCCTATGTCTACGCCGATGCGAGCGAGGGCGAGTCCACGACCGACATGGTCTTTGCGGGCGAGAACCTGATCTACGAAAACGGCTCTAAGCTGGCCGCCACCAAACTGCTTACCTGCGACATGGCCGTCGCCGATGTTGACCTTGACCGCCTGGTTGCCGAGCGCCGCCGCTCGACGACGTGGACACGCGCGGACGATGCGCCGGAGGACACGACCGTTGAGTTTTCGTTTGAGGGTGTGTTGGCCGAAGAGCCTGTCCTGCGCGATGCCTGCGATATCGACCGCGTTTTCCCGCGCGCGCCCTTTGTGCCGGCCGACCATGGCGACCTGGCCGAGCGCTGCGAGACCATCCTCGACCTGCAGACTGCGGGCCTCAAGACCCGCCTTGCCCATACGGGCACCAAGGCGGCTGTCATCGGTCTTTCGGGCGGCCTGGACTCCACGTTGGCACTGCTTGTGACCGTGCGTGCCTTTGATGCGCTGGGGCTGCCGCGCACAGGCATCACTGCCGTGTCCATGCCCGGCTTTGGCACGACGCATCGTACCAAGTCGAATGCCGAGTCGCTCGCTCGCGACCTTGGCGTGAGCTTCCGCGAGGTTTCGATCCACGCGGCCGTGGAGCAGCACTTCAAGGACATTGAGCACGATTCGGCCGTGCAGGACGTGACCTACGAGAACAGCCAGGCCCGCGAGCGCACGCAGATTCTGATGGATCTGGCCAATCAGGCTGGCGGCTTTGTCATCGGCACGGGCGACCTGTCGGAGCTGGCACTCGGCTGGGCTACCTATAACGGTGACCATATGAGCATGTATGCCGTCAACGCGAGCGTGCCCAAGACGCTTGTGCGCCATCTGGTGCGCTATGCGGCTGATGTCTTTGGCGGGCGTATTGCCGAGGTCTTGCTCGATATCCTCGATACGCCGGTATCTCCCGAGCTTCTGCCGCCCACGGGCGACGGCGAGATTGCGCAGAAGACTGAGGATTTGGTGGGCCCGTACGAGCTGCACGACTACTTCCTCTACTACCTGCTACGTTTTGGCTTTGAGCCGGGCAAGATCTACCGCATGGCGCTCAAGAGCTTCGAGGGCGTCTACGACGCCAAGACCGTCCACACGTGGCTGCGTACGTTCTACCGCCGCTTCTTTGCCCAGCAGTTTAAGCGAAGCTGCCTGCCCGACGGTCCCAAGGTGGGCTCGGTGACGCTCAGCCCGCGTGGCGATTGGCGTATGCCGAGTGACGCCAGCTCGCGCCTGTGGCTCGCCCAGATTGACGCGCTCAATCCGATGGACTAAGGTTGCCAAATTGAACCAAAACAGCGGGTACAAGCGTTACACTTTTGCAATCTGATGGCCCGTATCGCGCGGCGCTCTTGTCGGAGCGCCGCGTTTTTCATATCGAAAGGTGGCACCATGCAGGCATCGCAGCGTCTCGACCGCTTTGGCGCGGAGGTCTTCGCCTCGCTCAACAACAAACTGCTTGCGCTGAAGGCTCAGGGCAAGACCATTTACAACATGAGCGTGGGCACGCCCGACTTTAAGCCGTACGACCACGTGGTCGAGGCGCTCACGCAAGCGGCCCAGGACCCCGAGATGTGGAAGTATGCCCTGCGCGACCTGCCCGAACTCAAGCAAGCCGTGTGCGATTACTATGAGCGCCGCTTTGGCGTTTCGGGCATTACGCCGTCTATGGTGCAGTCGTGCAACGGCACGCAGGAGGGCGTGGGCCATTTGGGCCTGGCCCTGCTCGATCCGGGTGACACCATTTTGGTTCCCGATCCGTGCTACCCGGTCTTTGAGGCGGGCGCCAAGATTGCCGATGCCAAGCTCGAGTACTATCCGTTGGTCGCCGAGCATAATTACCTGCCCTATGTGGCGGGCATCGATCCCGAGGTGGCCGATCGTGCCAAGTATATGATCGTGTCGTTGCCCGCCAACCCGGTCGGCTCGGTGGGCACGCCCGAGGTCTACGAGGAGATCATCGCTTTCGCCCGCGAGCACGACCTGCTCATCGTCCATGACAACGCGTACTCCGACATCGTGTTCGACGGCGAGCCGGGCGGAAGCTTCTTGCAGTATCCTGGTGCGCTTGAGGTGGGCGTGGAGTTCTTCTCGCTTTCCAAGTCGTTTAACGTTACCGGTGCGCGTATCGGCTTTTTGGTCGGCCGCGAGGACGTGGTCTCTGCCTTTGCCAAGCTGCGCGGCCAGATCGACTTTGGTATGTTCTTCCCGATCCAGAAGGCTGCTATCGCCTGCCTGAACGGTCCGCGCGATGAGGTCGAGGCGCAGCGTCTGAAGTACCAGGAGCGCCGCGATGCCCTGTGCGACGGTCTTGAGGGCTTGGGCTGGGAGCGTCCCAACGCGCATGGCTCTATGTTTGTGTGGGCCAAGCTTCCCGGTGGTCGCACCGATTCCATGGCGTTTTGCGAGGAGCTTATGGAGAAGGCCGGCGTTGTGGTGACGCCGGGCGCGAGCTTTGGTCCTTCGGGTGAGGGGCATGTGCGCATGGCGCTGGTCCTGCCGCCCGATCAGATTGCTTTGGCTGTCGAGGCCATTCGCGAGGCGGGCCTGTATTAGAAAGCTATTTCGCCTCGTCAATAGCTCGAAACCGATTTCGTGCAGTTATTTTACGAATCCTGCAAACAATTTCGGTAAACGGTCGATTTTTGGCTGCGAATAGGAGCATAATCAAAGTCCCGATTGGATGTATTGGGATTACGGCAAGCCGCTCGGGTCGTTCCCGGGCGGCTTGCTTGTGGAGAGAGATGGGAGTTTCTAATGGTTAACGAGAAGAAGGTCGCTATTGTCGGCTGCGGTTTCGTCGGTTCGTCTTCGGCGTTCGCGCTGATGCAGAGCGGTCTGTTCTCCGAGATGGTCCTCATCGACGTGGACAAGAACCGCGCCGAGGGTGAGGCTCTGGATATCGCGCACGGCATGACGTTTGCCGAGCCGATGAAGATCTACGCCGGCGATTATTCCGATGTCGCCGACGCCGCCATGATCGTCGTCACCGCTGGCGCTGCCCAGAAGCCCGGTGAGACCCGCTTGGACCTGGTTAACAAGAACGTCAACATCTTTAAGTCCATTATCCCCGAGATTAAGAAGTCTGGCTTCGACGGCATTCTGCTCATCGTCTCCAACCCGGTCGATGTTCTGACCTATGCCGCCATCAAGATGTCCGGCCTGCCCGAGGGCCATGTCATCGGCTCCGGTACCGTGCTCGACACCGGCCGTCTGCAGCAGATGCTCGGCGCTCACGTTGAGGTCGACCCGCGCGATGTCCAGGCCTATGTTATGGGCGAGCACGGCGACTCCGAGTTCGTCGCTTGGTCCAGCGCCCAGGTTGCCGGCGTTCCGCTGAACACCTTCTGCGAGCTTCACGGCCACCTGGAGCATGAGGCTGCCGAGAAGCGCATCGCCGAGGACGTTAAGAACTCCGCCTACACCATCATCGAGAAGAAGCACGCCACCTACTATGGCGTCGCCATGGCCGTCAAGCGCATTTGCACCGCCGTCATGCGTGACGAGCAGACCGTTCTGCCCGTCTCCTCGCTCATGGTGGGCGAGTATGGCCTGTCCGATCTTGCCATCTCCATGCCGACCGTCGTTGGCCGCGACGGCGTTGTCTGCCGCGTCCCCGTGCCGCTGAACGATGACGAGCAGCATGAGCTCACCGCCTCTGCAAAGGCCCTCAAGGACATCATCGACAGCGTCGACTTCTCCTGCTAAATCAAGCTCTTTTGGGCAACAGGCTACAATGAAAGGCGTCCGGGTCCACACGGCCCGGGCGCCTTTTTGGTGCAAAGTAACCTGACTCCAATGCACCATAGTTGATGGGAGGGCCATGTCGGATTCGCCTAATTTTTTGACCTATGCCCAGACGGCGTTTGACCCGTTTGAGGAACGGTCGTTCTGCGCGGTGGATAGCCTGGTCTTTGCGTGGTTGTCCTATTTGCGTTTGCCGGGTGATATGGCGAAGCTGACGAACTGGCAGGGCCTGGACGTACGCGAGCTGCTGCGTGCCGAGTGCTACCGGGACATGATTGACGACTTGTGGGACCCAGAGGGGAGCAGAGCCTTGTTGGAGGCCGTGACAGCAAGCCCTCGCTACCGTGGCGTACACGTTTGCGGCTATCGTGCCGTGAGCGATGTGGTGGCGACAGAGCAGTTTGCAGCCATGGCGTTCCGGTTTCCGGCGGGGTTTAGTTATCTTTCCTTTCGGGGGACCGACAGTACGATTGTGGGCTGGAAAGAGGACTTTAACATGGCATTCCGGTGTCCTGTGCCGGCTCAGGAATCCGCGGCGCGTTATGTGGACGAGGCGGCGGATGCGATTGACGGGCCGCTTTTGTGCGGAGGTCATTCCAAGGGTGGAAACCTTGCGGTGTACGGTGCGGCGATGTGCTCCGATGTCGCCCGTGAGCGAATCGAACGGGTATATTCCCATGATGGTCCTGGCTTCGTCGAGGAGTTTCTGAACGGCAACGCCTTTGCCGATCTTTCCGGTCGAATCGACAAGACGCTACCTCGGTCGTCGATCTTTGGCATGATGTTCGAGACACAGGAGGACTATGCCATCGTTGAGAGCACCGAGTTCAGCCTGCTGCAGCACAATCCCTTTAGCTGGGTGGTTGATGGCCGCGACTTCGTGTACTGTGAGCGCCTGTCCGCCGGTGCTCGATACGTTGATGGCTCCATTCGCGAGATGCTGCTTGCAGTGGGGCCTAGCGAGCGCGAGCGTTTTGTAGATGCGTTGTTCTCCGTGTTTGAGGCTACGGGTGCTGAGCGGTTTGCGGATATCGTTGGAAATCTGCGCGAGAGCCTGCCCGTGATGCTCCAGGCTGCGCAAGGTTTCGACAAGGATACACGACGCTTTGTCTCGCAGACCATCGTGGCAATCCTTAAGTGCGCACTGCTGCCCAAACGACCCCAGATCGACATGTCCGCTGCCGGTAAGAGTCTGGCAGAACAGCTCGAGGCTTGGCAGTCCGAGCTCCTGCGCTAGCCATTGGTGCAAAGCAACCTGTCCCCGATGCACCAATCTTCGATGCGCTCGGGGAGGGCTCGACCGCTATACTGGTTCGTGCCGAAATCAATCTAGAACGGAATGCCGTATATGAAAATCAATCACGCGATCCTGCATATCCTGGACTTTGACTCTGCCGTCAACGTCATGAGCCAGCGCGAGCTCGATATCGAGAGCCGTACCGTGCGCAACTTCGTGACCACGCATCTGCGCCGCGCTCGTACTTCGGCCGACAACAAGCGTGCCACGTTTGCCGAGAACTCCGCATTCGGCGGCGAGCTCAAGGGCTATTTCTTTGGTGAGCGTGAGTTCGTGGACCTGTCGCAGCAGATTGCGGAGTTCATCTCTTCCGAACTCACCAAGGCCGAGAAAGCCGAGTCCGCTGACGTGCTTGTGGCGGACTTTGACGATGATGAGGATGCCCGCTGGTTTGCCGTGATGCTGCTGGGCTCCAAGCAGGCATTCATGCACGAGGTGGGTCGCGAAGAGGGCGAGGTTCGTAACGACATTGCGCGCCACTATGCCATTCTGCCGAACCCTTCGCAAAAGGTGCCGAGCTATGCCATCGTGCGCGCGAGCACCATGGAGATCGGCTATGTGGATAAGAAGCGCAAGATTGCCGGCGAGGACCGTATGCTTATCCCCGATGGCTTGCTTCAGTGCGACACGGGCGTATCGGGCAAGGAGGTCATCGACACCGTGACGCGTGTGGTCGAGGAGATCGCCGAGGAGCACGGTGCCAATACGGCCGTAGCGCTCGCTAAGGTTAAGGCTGCCGTTGCCGAGAAAGTCGAAGACGACGAGGAGCTGCCGCCTTGGGATATCGTCGATGAGGTCTTTGAGGACGAGCCGGTCATCAAGGAGAGCGTGCGTGCGGCGTTGACCGAGGAGAAAGTGCCTGAGCGCGTGCCCGTAGAGCGCAAGCAAGTTGAGCGCGCAACCGTGCGCAATCACAAGATCCGTACCGACACGGGTATCGAGATCAGCTTCCCGGCCGAGATGGGTTCGAACTCCGAGTACATCGAGTTCGTCAACGAGCCCAACGGCCTCATCTCCATCGAACTCAAAAACATCGGTTCAATTGAGAATCGATAAACTGCGCTTGGACGCTGCAAAAAAAGGCCGAAGCCCCGGATGAGGGCTTCGGCCTTTTTACTTGGGGCTTAATTACGTTGCAGGTTGAGCATAAGTCAGCGAAAACGCCCCAGAGCGAGCAAGGTGACATGAAAGAGGAGATAAGCGTACTTCGGTACGCGACCGACGATTGAACGTCAGATTGCCACTTAGGGCGTTTGCAGCGTCGAGAGGTCCGTCGTTCGTTAGAACGACGGAACCAAAGGTGCGGCGTCGAGCCGTTACGCGGTTTGCTAAAACCGCGCAACTTCTACAGCTGGCGCAGGCCTTCCTCGAGACCGGTCTTGCTGTCGGTCTTCTCATCGCGCATCTTGATGACGCGGGCGGGAACACCGGCGACGACGGCACCGGCGGGGACATCCTCGACGCACACGGCGCCTGCCGCCACGACGGCGCCCTTGCCCACGCGTACGCCTTCCAGGACTACGGCGTTGGCGCCGATCATAACATCATCCTCGATGATGACGGGCGTGGCGCTGGCGGGCTCTACGACGCCTGCCAACACGGTGCCGGCGCCGATGTGGCAGTTCTTACCCACGGTGGCGCGGCCGCCCAGCACGGCGCCCATATCGATCATGGAGCCTTCGCCGATGACGGAGCCGATGTTGATGATGGCACCCATCATGATGACGGCGCGATCGCCGATCTCGACGCGGTCGCGGATGATTGCGCCCGGCTCGATGCGGGCGTTGATGCCCTTGAGGTCGAGCATGGGCACGGCGGAGTTGCGGCAGTCGTTCTCTACGTCGTAGTAGTCGATGGAATCGGCATTGGCGACCAGGATGGTCTTAAGCTCATCCCAGTTACCAAAGACGGTCTTGCCGCGATGACCGCCGTAGACGTGCGCATTGCCCCACTGGACCTTCATGCCCGGCTTTTCGCGCACGTACAGTTTGACGGGCGTTTTCTTGGGCGCGGTGGCGATGTAGTTGATAATCTCCTGTGCATCCATCTCGGCTGCGTTACTCATATGCTGTTTCTCCTTTTCGTGGATACGGTTGATACCTGGTTAGGCAAACATGACCTGGTCGAAGGTGTAGAAGCCGGGGTCGCGGGTGATGAGCTTCTGGGCGGCGGCCAGGGCGCCGTTGACAAAGATCTGGCGGCTCGTGGCACGGTGGGCGAGCGTGACTTCCTCGTCCTGGCCAAAGAAACTCACCTCGTGCACGCCGGCGACAGTGCCACCGCGCAGCGAGTGCATGCCGATCTCCTTGGGGTCGCGTGCGCCGCACATGCCCTCGCGGCCATAGACGGGGTGGTAACCTGCCTCGGGCTCGGCTTCGACGACGGCGTCGAGCAGCAGCTTCGCGGTGCCGCTGGGGGCGTCGGCCTTTTGGTTGTGGTGCGTCTCGACAATCTCGCAGTCAAAGCCGGGCAGCTCACGCGTGGCCTGTGCCACCAGATGACGCAGGGCCGCGATGCCGATGGAGTAATTGCCGGAGTGCATGACGCGGGCGTTCTGACCCAGCTCGCGCAGGCGATCCATCTGCTCGGGCGTGTAGCCCGTGGTGCCCGAGACCAACGCCGCGCCCGTGCGCTCGACATAGGCGACGACAGCATTGAAGGCCGCAACGTTCGAGAAGTCGATGATGACGTCGGCTGCTGGGGCGTTCTCGAGCTCGGACAAGTCGAAGCCGATCTGGGCGACGATGTCAAAAACGGCCTCTCCAGCGGCGTTGACAATGCCCTCGGCGGTAGTGCGGATGAGCGAGCCCATGCGGCCCGTTCCCATAATGACGGTCTTAATCAAGCAGACCAGCTCCCTTCAAAGCATCGGTAAGTGCAGCGCGCGTGTCGTTGGCCATGGGGCACAGCGGCATACGGTAGTTTGCCTCGATCATACCCATCTGAGCGAGCGCCTCTTTGACGGGGATGGGGTTGACCTCACTAAAGAGGGCGTTGATGAGCGGCTGACCGGCAATCTGGATATCGCGGGCGCGCTCCACGTCGCCGTCCAGATAGGCACGGCACATGTCGTGCACGAGCTGCGGCTGAACGTCTGCCCACACGCTGATGGTACCCGAAGCGCCTAGGCTCATGAGCGGCACGGTGAGGGCATCCTCGCCCGAGTACATGCGGAAGTCGTCTGACAGCAGGTGGGCGATCTTGGCCGCGTAGGCGACGTTGCCCGAGGCCTCCTTGATGCCCATGATGTTGGGGTGCGCGGCCAAGCGCTCTACGTTGCGCTCGCTGATGCCGCAGCCACAGCGGCCGGGGATGTTGTACAGAATGCAGGGGATGTCCACGGCGTCGGCCACGGTCTTAAAGTGCTGGTAGATGCCCTCTTCGTTAGACTTGTTGTAGTAGGGGGTAATGAGCAGCAGACCATCGGCGCCCAGGCCCTGGTAAGTGAGCGACTTAGTGAGCATGGTCTGCATGGAGTTAGAGCCCGAGCCGGCAATAACGGGGACTCGGCCCGCAACCTGCTTGACCACTGCGGCGACAACGGAGTTGTCCTCGTCGTCGGTCATCGTGGCACTCTCTCCGGTGGTGCCCAGGGTGAGGATGGCGTCGGTGCCATTTTGCAGGTGGAAATCGATAAGGCGCTCGAGCGCGTCAAAGTCGACACTGCCGTCCTTTTTAAACGGCGTGACAAGGGCGACGATTGAACCCTCGAGATTGCGGATGTCCATGTTCTTCTCCTTCGCTTCCGCGATCTGGATGCGTTTGTTCCACTGAGCGGCGACGGCCAGGCGCTCGTCCTGAGCGCGGCGGCGGGCACTTTCGGCGCGCGACTTGGCCAGCAACTCTCGGCCGCACGGCAGCACGTCGAGCGTGGCAAAGTAGTCGCCCGGGCGCTCGGCGCGACGGATGAGGTCGGCCGAGCCATCGGGGCGCAGCAGGACCTCGGCGGAGCGCAGACGGCCGTTGTAGTTGTAGCCCATGGAGTAGCCATGCGCGCCGGTATCGTGGATTACAAGCAGGTCACCCATGTCGATATGCGGCAGCTCGCGATCGATAGCGAACTTGTCGTTGTTCTCGCATAGGTTGCCCGTGATGTCATAGGTGTTCGTGACGGGCGCTGTGGCCTTGTCGGCGCCGCCCGGCTGACCCATCACCGTGATGTGGTGGTAAGCGCCATACATGGCGGGACGAATGAGGTCGACGGCACTGGCGTCCACGCCGATATAGTCCTTGTAGATTTGCTTCTCGTGGATAGCCTTGGTGACCAGGCAGCCGTAGGGGCCCATCATAAAGCGGCCCATCTCGGTGCAGATGGCCACATCGTCCATGCCGGCGGGAACCAGGATCTCGTCGTATGCCGCGTGTACTCCCTCGCCGATGGCGCGAATGTCGTTGGCCTGCTGCTCGGGCAGGTAGGGGATGCCGACGCCGCCGGACAGATTGATGAAGGCGACGTGTGCGCCGGTCTCGCGCTCCAGGCGTACGGCAAGCTCAAAGAGGATGCGCGCGAGCTTGGGGTAGTAGTCGTTGGTGACAGTGTTGCTGGCAAGGAATGCGTGGATGCCAAAGTCCTCGGCACCCTTGGCCTTGAGCATGCGGAAGGCCTCGAAGAGCTGCTCGGTGGTCATGCCATATTTGGAGTCGCCCGGGTTGTCCATGATGCCGTTGGAGAGCTGGAACAGGCCGCCTGGATTAAAGCGGCAGCTGACCGTCTTGGGGATGGGTCCCGCAACACGCTCAAAGAACTCGATGTGGCTGATGTCGTCAAAGTTGACGATGGCGCCCAGCTTGTCGGCGAGCTCAAAGTCCGCCGCCGGCGTGTCGTTGGACGAGAACATGATGTCATGCCCCGTGATGCCCAGCGAGCGGGCGATCATGAGCTCGGTATAGCTCGAGCAATCGCAACCGCAGCCGTATTCGTTGAGAATGGAGATGAGCGCCGGGTTGGGGTTGGCCTTGACGGCAAAGTATTCCTTAAAGCCCGGGTTCCATGCAAAGGCGTCGCGCACTTCTTGCATGTTGCGGCGGATGCCCGCCTCGTCGTATAGATGAAACGGCGTGGGGAACTGCTCGACGATATGCTCGAGTGTCTCCTTGTCCACAAACGGCCGCTTAGCCGCATATGCCTCGTTGGGAGTCAATGACATGTCCCGTAAACCTCGCTATCCAGACGGCGCTACCTGCGCATCGAATCCGCATAGCGTGGACCCAATGTCCGGATAGCGCTCCCGCATTGCTGCAGACAGTCCTGTGGGTGTTTCCCACAGGCCCACCAGGTTGTTCGTGCCCGAAAAGCCCAGTTCGGCGGGTTTCGCCTCCCCACGGGGTCAAAGCCTGCCGGCTCGCCCGCGGTTCTTCGTGCCCGCGCCTCTATCAAGTGGTAACGACCCTACCACGTTGCACTTTACCAAACAAGAGTATTCGTATATAACGTTTAAAAAATGCAAGGATATGCTGGAAATAAGGGTGTAGCAATCTTGCGGCACAATAGATGGCAACCGACGCGCACCCATGAAAGGAACCTCTATGACCGAGCTCCAAGAACTCCGTCGTTATCGTCGCGACCTGCACCGCATTCCGGAGCTCGACTTCGATCTTCCGCAGACTATCGCCTATATTGAGGGCGTGTTGGCGCCGCTCGCCTGCGAGGTGACCCATCCGTGTCCCAGCTGCGTCTGCGCTTTCTTCGATGCCGGCACGGGCGCCGCGCATGCCACGGCGATTCGCGCCGATATGGACGCCCTGCCCATTGCGGAGGCGACGGGCGCGGCCTTTGCCTCGACGCATCCCGGAAAGATGCACGCTTGCGGACACGATGGACACATGGCCATGGCGCTTGCGGCGGCAACCTTCGTCGACCGTACGATCCGTGAGCAGCCGGGCGCCATTAAGCGCAATGTGCTCTTTGTGTTTCAGCCGGCCGAGGAGACGACTGGTGGCGCCAAGACGGTGTGCGAGAGCGGCGTATTCGAGCGCTACGGGGCGGATCGCATCTTTGGCTTCCACGTATGGCCCGATTTACCCGCCGGCACGTTGGCGAGCTGTTCCGGTCCGCTGCTGGCGCGCTCAAGCGAGACGCACATTCATATCCATGGCGCGAGCATCCATATCGCCAAGACCTACGGCGTTCCAGTCGAGGAATCGCATGATGCCGCGCTGGCAGCGGCCAAGTTCTTGGTTTCCGAGCGCAAGCTCATGGACGAGTTAGGTGCCGACGAGCCCTGCATTGGTAAGTTCGGCCTGCTGCAGGCTGGCACCGTCTGCAATGCGGTGGCGGGGGAGGCCCATGTGGCTGGCAGCCTCCGCGTATTTACGGACGGTATGTTCGACCGTGCGCGCGAGGGCGTGCGCCGCGTGCTGGACGATGCCTGCGTCGCAACGGGCTGCACATATGACCTCGATTTTGCCGAGGGCTATCCGCCGGTCGATAACGACCCCGTGCTGTTCGCCCACATTGCGCCTGTCTTGTCCGAGCTGCAACTCGTGGATGAGCCTTTGCTGATTGCCGAGGACTTCGCTTTCTGTCAGCGCCATCTGCCAGGCGTGTTCTTCCTCCTGGGTACGGGCGTGCCGGAGGGACAAGATAATCCGATCGATTCGGATGGCTGTCCCGCCTATGCCACGAGCGCCCTTCACACTGATACCATGCTCTTTGACGAGGAAATCCTACTCAAAGGCCTCGATGTCTACAAACGATTGCTTGGCTTGGAGTGACGATGGAACGACGCCGACAGTCTGCCGTATATAGTCCGGGTGGATGCGGATGCGGTTTGCTGCTGCTTCCGGTCATCGCTGTGAGCATTGGCGTGATGTTTGTGTTTGCTGGGCTGGCTGCGGCGGCACTCGTACTGTTTATCACCGCCATCGGCGTGACGGTCTGGCTGTGCCGTTCTCGCGAGCAGCGCCGCGCCGACGGTAAGACCAATGTCGGCTGGGTCGTCTTCCTGATCATTGCGTACCTATTGAGCATCAGCTACCTGGTGTTCTTTGTCCTAATGATGATCAGTGCCTTTACCGGGAAATCCGTCACGGTGGGTTGATGCGCTGCCAGCAGACGGTCACGCAAAGTGCGTTTGCTCGGCGTCTGGATAGCTGCATTGGCCGTTTACCGCAACCTTAGCTCTCAGCTAATGAATTCAAGTTCAATCCTTCCTACGATGTGCTGTGTGCCGGCACGGTAGCCGGATCGTAGGAAGGATGAATAATGGCAAAAGAGGGAAAGAAGCTGATCGGCAAGATTGTCCTAGGCGTCATCGTGGTGCTGGTTATCGTCGGTGCCGTGGGTTCTATGGGTGGCAATTCAACCGATTCGTCTGCGAGCGATTCGGCAAAACCTGCCGAGGCGACACAGCAGGCTGAGGAGCAAAAAGAACCGCAAGAACCGTATATCATTGCTGACGAGGCTGAAGACACCTCCAGTCAGTTTGCCTATAAGATCACGGGCACGCTGACCAATAACACGGACAAGGAAAAGAGCTACATTCAGATTGAGTATGTTCTGTATGATGCCGATGGCAACCAGGTTGGAACGGCTCTTGCAAACACCAACCATCTGAAGGCGGGCGGCTCCTGGAAGTTCGAGGCACTGGGTACGGTGTCTCCCGACCAGGTTGCTAGCTGGGAGCGTTCGGACGTAAGCGGTTTCTAGCATGTTGCATGCACTGGAGGAGGTGAAGTCGTATGCCCAATAAAAAGCTGACCGAGGAGTTGCTCAATGAGCTTCTCGACGCGCCGAACATCGATGGCTATATCAGGGAGCACGACTTTGCCGCCCCGTCGCTTTCGGACTACCTGAAGCAGCTGCTGCAGGAAAAGGGCTTGGAGCGCTCGCGCGTGGTTCGTATGGCCGATCTCAATGAGACCTTTGGCTATCAGATCTTTACCGGTGCGCGTCACCCGAGTCGCAATAAGGTGCTGCAGATTGCCTTTGCGATGGCGCTGACGCTCAAAGAGGCCAACCGTGCACTGACGGCTGCCGGGGTAAGCGTCCTCAACTGCAAGGATCGCCGTGATGCGATTATCATCTTTTGCATCGATCGCGGGTGCAGCCTCCAAAAGGTCAACGAGGAGCTGTATCGCTTTGGCGAGGAGACGGTGAGTTAGCGGCTGATATCTGAGCCGGCGGAGCTGCCGAACAACGATGCAAACGAACGGGGCGCGGATGCCATGGGGTGTCTGCGCCCTGCGCTATGATGGAGGCTATGGATACTCAGACCACAACATATTCCGATGACGAGCTGACTGCAGCGCTTGCCGAGCACCTGGCGTCGCTCGGTCGCGACGACAGCTATCGCGTGGAGCGTGTACTTAAGCGCTCGTCCGTTGAAACAACCGAGCTCGTGTGCTTTGAAGGAACCGGCGGTGGTTCGCTCGGCCCCTTTGTCCGTAAACGCATCGATGCTTCGGCTCAAATCGGCGGGGCATACGAGCGTCTGCTTGCCGCCCAGCGGGCAGGCAGGCGTTTTGAGCACCTGCCCAGAATCGTCGATTGTCGTCGTGTGGGCGACGAGCTCAACGTGGTTATGGAATACATCGAAGGGGAGACGCTCGGGGTGCTGGTGGACCGTCTGGGAGCCACCCCCGATTATGCGCGTGAATTGTATCCTGTCCTATGCGATGCCGTGGGCGAGCTCCACGCCGGTTTTGCAATGGCGGGGGAGACGTCAGCGCCGGTGATCCATCGCGACCTCAAGCCGTCGAATATCATCGTGACGGGTGCCAACTATACGCCTGATGACGGCCTGACGTTTTCGTCGCTGGTGATTATCGACTTGGGGATTGCGCGCGTGTGGCGCGATGGCGCCGATGCCGACACCGTCAAGTTTGGCACGCGACCCTATGCGCCGCCCGAGCAGTATGGGTTTGGGCAGACGAGTGTGCGCAGCGACGTCTACGCACTTGGCGCCCTGTTGTTCTTCTGCTTGACGGGAATCGACCCTAAACCAGGGCTCGACATGCGCGAGCAATGCGAGGCGCGTGGCATTCCCACTCCACTTGCCGATGTCATCTGCATGTCGATGGCGCTCGACCCGGCTAAGCGTTTTGCGAGTGCGGAAGCGTTGGGACGGGCTACGCGCGCGGCATACGATCTGAGTCGCCCCGTGCGGCCTCCTGCGCCTGCGCCTGTCCGTACTCCAGACTCGGAGACGGTGTTGACGCCCCAAGGGCTCCAGAACCCCGCAGGGCTTCCTAGGCCTGCCGCCTCTGTTGCATGCGGTCTGCTCTCTCGCGTTCCGGAGTCTCTGGGGCGCATTTGGAATACGCTTGTCTGCTTCTCGCTACTTGTGTTCTTTGCCGGAAGTCACTTTGCCGTCTTTCACCCCACGGGAGCAAACCAAAGCTACCCGACGTGGCTTCTCATAATCGAGTATTTTTTCTTTGTCGATGGCCTTATGGTGCTTATGCATTTTGCGCTGCTCGATAAGCGCCGTCTTCGTCGGCGATTCGTACTGCTCGACAGCTATCGCGGCAAGAAACTCGCGAAACTCTGGCTCAAGGCATTGGGTGTGCTGCTCCTATGCATGATCGTCATAGTCGCGGTTGCCAATGCGACCGGCGTCGTCGATACCTCCGCTACCTAAAAGAAAAGGGCCCCATTGGGGCCCTTTGCAGTTGCGCTTAGATGCGGTTCATCTGAGCGGCGACTTTGTTATACCAGTCCTGCCACGTGGGCGGGCAGTACTTTTTGGCCGCTGCCGGAGTAAGGGTGGAGCCGTAGTTGGCACCCAGATAGGCAACGTGAGCGGAGATGCCCTCGCTCCAGCTGCCAAAGCTGCGCCAACCGCCGCCACGTGCACTCCAGCCCCAGGCGTTGTAAGAATTGGCGCAATAAGCACCCTTGGTGCTCTCGATACAGGCGATGGCGGGGGACCAACGGGGGTCGACACCGGTATTCCAGGCGGCGACGGCAAAGTTATAGCCCTGGCCTGCCATGGGGGAGCCGGCGAGATAATTGTCGATGCGGCTCGTCCACTCATTAATGAACGAATCGTAATCGGAGTTACCGGTATTGGAGTTGTTCACCGTGGTGTCGATGGTGGTGTTGGTGTTGGTGGCCTGGCTGCTGGAATTGCTGCCGCTTACGCCCTCGCCCGAGAGCTTCTCGGCGGCAGCGGCCTTATCGGCCTCAAGCTTGGCAAGCTCGGCGGCATTTTCCTGCTCGGCTTTTGCCTGTGCCTCGCTGCGGAGCTGCTGGGCCTGCGCCAGCGCATCCTCGGCGTTTTTCTGCTCCGCCTCAAGCTGAGACTTGGCCTGCTGGAGCTCGGCCTTGTTCTGCTCGAGTTCGGTTTGCATGTTATTGAGCTCTTCGATCTCGTCGACGCTCGAGCTCGTGATCTGGTTGGTGTATTTGCAGGTCGTGATGAACTCACCCAGGCTCTGCGCGTTGACCAGGAAGCTCACGATGGGATTGGTGCCCTTCTGATACTTGTACAGATCGCGCATGGCAGAGCTTGCCTTGGCCTGCTGCTCGGGAAGCTTAGCCTCGATTTCCTCGATGCTCGCCTCATTGGAGTCAATCTGCTTTTGCAGGTCATCGAGTTTGGTGCGGGCGTCGTTGTAGGCGCTCGTGGCGGCTTCGATCTTCTGCTGGGCTGCGGAAAGCTGGTCCTGCGTTGCCTGCGAGGCGGCACACGCCGCAACGGGGGAGAGCATCGGTGTGGCCGTCAGCGCAACGGCGAGCGCGGCGCTCGTGATGATACGAGCCGGCTTCGACGCGATGAGCGCTGCGGTGCGATGATTCGAATGCTGCATCCAGTCCCTCTGCAATCAATCGTAGGTTATGGTTCGAACGGTATTCTACTACTGCTTTCGACCTCAACTTGAACCTTAAAGGTTCCAAAGGGTCAAGTTGAACTTGAGACTTTGGCTTTGACCTGCAGTTATGATGAATTGTTGAGAAACCATAGAGTTCAACTTTAACGTTACGGGGGCCTGTTTGCGGACGGGCTTTCGGTCGTGAAAGCTATCTCAACAGGGGGTTTGCAGCTACAAGGCCCCATCGCGGTGAGTGCGGCCTTTATGCTGGACGATTACGTCGATCGCCATAGATACGGTGGAGCTTTGGGCGCCGGCGGCTTGGCACGCTAGAATAAATCAGTTGCGCAAAGACCGCCCGTTGTGTGGGCAGTTCATGATAGGAAGTTTCCATGGCATTGCAATTTACAGAGCGCGAGTTCATTCCCGTGCTGCTCGGTGGCGACATCAACGCCTATTCGGTGGCGCGCGCCTTCTACGAGGAGTACCAGGTCAAGAGTCTGGTCTTTGGCAAGTACCAGACGGGTCCCGCGTACCGCAGCCAGATTATCGACTACACGCCCAACGTGGATATCGACACCATGCCCGTGATGCTCAAAACCGTCAACGGCATTGCCCAAGCGCATGCCGACAAGACGATTGTCCTTGTGGGTTGTGGCGATAACTATGTTGCTCTCGTGGCTCAGGCCAAGGATGCTCATGAGCTGGCGGATAACATCGTCGCTCCCTACGCACCCTACAGCATGCTCGAGCAGTGCCAGAAGAAGGAGATCTTCTACGAGCTGTGCGAGAAGCATGGCGTGCCCTATCCGCATACCTTTACCTTCACCATGGCGATGCTGAACGCCCAAGGCGAGGCGCCTGCCGAAGTGCTCGACCAGATCGATTTTCCCTACCCGATGATTCTGAAGCCTTCCGACGGCATCATGTGGTGGCAGCACGAGTTCGAGGGCCAGAAAAAGGCCTATGAGATTGCCGACCGTGCCGAGCTGGAACAGGTCATTCGCGACTCGTATGCCAGCGGCTACACCGACGACCTGATCTTGCAGGATCGCGTGCCCGGCAACGACGAGTACATGCGCGTGCTCACCAGCTATTCCGACCGCAACGGCAAGGTCCGCATGATGTGCCTGGGTCACGTGCTGCTCGAGGAGCATCAGCCCCATGGCGTCGGTAACCATGCCTGTATCATCACCGAGCCCAACGACGAGCTCATGGGCGGCGTGCGCAAGTTGCTCGAGGACCTTCACTTTGTGGGCTATTCCAACTTTGACGTCAAGTATGACGAGCGCGATGGCTCGTTCAAGTTCTTCGATTTCAACACGCGCCAGGGTCGCAGCAACTACTACGTCACCAACAGCGGCTTTAACGTTGCCAAGTATGTGGTGGACGAGTATGTGTTCAACCGCCCGTTTGAGCCGGAGTTTGTGACGGCGCAGGACGAGGCGCTGTGGATGGTCGTCCCCATGGGCGTCGTCGACAAGTACGTCAAGGATCCCGAGCTGCGCGCTAAGGTGCATCGCCTGGACAAGGAAGGCAAGGGCGCCGACCCTTCGTTTATGAAGGGCGACTTTGTCTTTAACCGCTGGCTGCGCATGTGGCACACCAAGCTGCGCCACTTTAAGCTGTTCAAGACGTATTACAAGTAGATGAGTGCGGCACCCGTCCGGTTTACATCGGGCGGGCGCGGGTATGATACGCGCAATTGCGCAAGCGTCACCAAGGAGGCGGCGATGGAAAAGCTGGGAGTTATCGGCGGCATGGGCGCTGAGGCCACGTCGTATTACTACGACCAGGTAGTGCGTCATACGGCTGCTGCCTGCGATCAGGATCATATCGACATGGTGGTGCTCTCCAAGTCGACCATGCCCGACCGCACGCTGGCCATTAAGACCGGCGAGCACGCCAAGCTGCTGGCGACCATGAAAGAGTGTGCCCAGGCACTCGAGTCGCTGGGCTGTGCGCACATTGCCATTCCCTGCAACACGTCACACTACTTCTACGACCAGATCCAGTCGTTTACGAAGGTGCCGATTATCCACATGCCGCGTGAGTCGGTGCGCTATGCCCTTGCGGGTGCGGTGATGGGGGAGTGCGAGTTCGACCCCAACCTGAGCATGCCGGCCGAGCCGGTGCGCAAGATTGGCATCATGGGCACCGACGGAACCGTGGGCGCGGGCGTCTACGGCCGCGAATGCGAGGCTGCGGGTGTTGAGGTCGTCTATCCCAGCGAGAAACGTCAGAACGATGTGATGTCGCTTATCTACGATGATGTGAAAGCCGGACGTGAGCCCGATATGGATAAGTTCGACCGCGTGATGTGGGAGTTCGCCCGTAGCGGCTGCGACCGTGTCATTCTGGCCTGCACCGAGCTATCGGTGCTGCAGAAGTATCGAGAGATGCCCGAGATCACCCTCGATGCTATGGATGTCCTAGTGCGCGAATCCATCATCCGCAGCGGCGTCCCCTACCGCCTCTAGCTTCCGACCCGTCAAAAAGGGACAGGTTAATTTTGGTAGGTTTTATCTGGTGAAACAATAAAGGCCTCGGCTCGTTTGGTGCGAGCCGAGGCCTTTTGCGTTGGGCGGTTGCTGTCGGTGGCGAACTAGAACAGGAAGCCGATGGCGATGAGGGCGATGCTGACGATGAGTACGGCGATGTCCAGGCCCTTGATGGGGTAGCGCTTGTACGAGCTGGCGCGCGTGCGCAGATAGAAGCCGCGCTGTTCTGCCGCCAAGGCCGTGGCATCGGTCTTGCCCACGCTCGAGATGAGCAGCGGCACACACAGTGGCAGCATGAGCTTAAGCTTCTTGATGGGGTTCTTGGTGTCGTACTCGACGCCGCGTGCGGTCTGCGCTTCCATGATGGCGTTCATCTCCTGACCAAACACCGGCACAAAGCGTAGCGCCGTGGTAAAGGTGAAGGCATAGCGATACGGCACGTGCAGCACCTCGACGCAGGCGTTGGCAAGGTCGTTGAGCTTGGTCACCATGAGCATGAGGATGAGTGGTAACGCCACGCCCAGCAGGCGCAGGCAGGCCTTCGATCCCGTGATGAGGCCCGTGTCGGTGATAAAGCCCCACACCACGTTGCCATCGCGCATAAAGGCTAGCTGGAGCACCAGCATGATAAGCGCGAGCGGAATCAGCAACTTGAGCAACGAGAACAGACGGTCGACGACACCGGCATAGGCGCCCAGTGCGAGGGTGAGTGCCAAAAAGCCCAACAGCGCCACGTAGGTGTCGGACAGGAAGATGCCGATGATGATGGCGGCGGCAAGGGCCAGTTTGACGACCGGGTTCAAGCGGTGCAGCAGTGTGTCGCCCGGCATATAGTCGATGACGTTAACCACGGTGGACCATCTCCTCGGTAATGCGAACGATATCGGTGACCTCGCTCACCTGTGCAAAGACGGGAGAGACGGAGGATGCCAGACGGCGCGAGAGTTCAATAACCTGGGGAGGCTCCACGTAGGCACGCCGCATGAGATCGATGTTCGAGAATAGCTCGTGCGTGCGGCCGCGGTCGAGGATACGACCGTCGGCCATTACTACGATACGCTCGGCAAAGTCGGAAACGACTTCCATGTCGTGACAGACCATAATCACGGCGCAGCCGCGCTCGGCCATGGTGCGCACCGTTTCCATGACGGTCATGCACTCGCGGTAATCAAGGCCGCTCGTGGGCTCGTCGAGCACGACGATCTTGGGCTCAACAACTACGACGGAGGCAAGCGCCACCATTTGTCGCTGGCCGCGCGAAAGCGAGAAAGGTGCCTCATCGGCAGGCAGGCCAAAGCGGTCGATAACGAGTTGAGCGCGACGCAGAGCCTCGGCACGGTCGATGCCGGCAAGCTCCAGGCCAAAAGCGACCTCGTCGAGTACGGTATCCTTGCAGATCTGGCGGTCGGGGTTTTGGAAGAGGGTTGCGACTTCGCGGGCGATGCGGCTCGTGGGAACGGCTGCGGTGTCCAGCCCCGTAACGCGCACGCTGCCTGAGGCGGGCTTAAGCAGGCCTGTGAGCAGCTTGGTGAGCGTGGTCTTGCCGGCACCGTTTTGGCCGACGATGCCCACGAGCTCGCCGGGATAGAGGGTTAGGTTGAGGTCGTGGACGGCGGCGCCGCCATTGGGATAGGCAAACTCAACATGATCGAAGGTGAGCACGGGCTCGGCGTCCTTGGCGTGCGGGCGCAACGACGGTGCGTGCGGTGAGCCGGCGGGTGCCTGAATGTCGCTGCTTGCGTGTGCGGGGTCGACGATGCCCGAAATCAGGCGCTCGGCCTCATCGACATCCAAGCAAGGGGTACCGCTTACCAGGCCATCGGCCTGGAGGCTATTGAAGATACGCGTGACGCGAGGGCAGTCGACGCCGATGGCACGGAGCTCGTCGGTATGCGCGAAGACCTCGTGTGGCTCGCCCTGCAGCGCGATTTCGCCCTGGTTGAGCACGAGCACGCGGTTGCAGTACTCCGAGAGCAGGGCGACCTTTTGCTCAACGACGACGATGGTGATTCCAAGTGCGCGGTTTGCCTCACGTAGCGTCTCGAAGACCAACGTGGAGCTGGCGGGGTCGAGTGCCGCGGTGGGCTCGTCGAGAACCAAGACGCGCGGACGCATAGCGAGGATGGCAGCGATGGCTACCTTTTGCTTCTGTCCGCCCGAGAGGGTGGCGATCTCGCGGTCGCGCAGGTCGCTGATGCCGACGGTCTCGAGGGTTTCGGTGACGCGCTGCTCAATCTGGTCGTGCGGCACGCCAAAGTTCTCGAGGCCAAAGAGCATCTCATCCTCAACCACGGAGGCGACCATCTGCGTGTCGATGTCTTGCAGCACACTGCCGACGATTTGCGACACGTCGGTGAGCGAGACTTCGCAGGTGTCGTGACCGTCAACCATGACGGACCCAAAGAACGTGCCGGTGTAGTGGTGGGGCACGGCGCCCGACAGGCAGGCGGCAAGCGTGGACTTGCCGGCGCCCGAGGGCCCGATGATGCCGATGAAATCTCCCTTGTTCACGCTGAGCGAGATGTGGCTAAGCGCCTGCTCGGTCTGCGTGCCATAGGAGAACGAGACATCGTCGACGTTGATGATCGTTTCCATGGATACCTTTCATAGTCATTGGGGACGTTCTTTAATGACTAGTCGTTTAAGAACGTTCCCAAGAGCTAGTTGTTTGGGACAGTCTTTACCGATGGGGCACTGTGGGTTAGTTGAGCTTCAGGGCCTTCTGGATGGGCAGGTAGAGGGCGCCGACCAGAATGGCGTTAAAGACGGCGGTCATGGCGACGACGGGCAACATGGCGGCGGCGAGCTCGCCGACCACGCCGAGCATGGCCATCTTGATGACCATGAAGATGGCGCCGGAGACAAAGGTGGTCAGGAAGGTTGCGACGATGGCGATGGCGGGCTTGACCTGACCGTTCTTGCCGGCGGCGTTGACGATGCCGGCCATGAGCATGGCGGCGATGCCCTCGGCGGCAAAATCGACGAACGGCGAAGTGGTGGTGATCTGGATCACAGCAGCCGAGATGAGGCCAATGACGAGCGCCTGACCGATGTTAGGGCGAACGACCAGGATGGTGAGGCAGAAGGCCGAGATGATGAACTCGGGGCTGATCATGCCGCCCGAGATGCCCGAGATTGCCTTGCCGACGGTAAAGTTGAGGATGAAGCCGGCGGCGAGCAGGATGGCGAGCAGGACGAGGGCGCGGACATCGAGTTTGCCGCGATCGGCGGTCTGGACGGTGCGGGGCTGGGTGGCGGTGGTGTTCTGAGACATGGTGAAAATCCTTTCGGAAGGGGATTGCAAGAGAAAAGCGGAGGCGCGTGATGCGAATGCGATCGGGCTCGAGATAGAAAAAAGCCCCCGGTCGAAACCGGAGGCCTTCCAATCACCTAGAGCGCAAAAACAGGCGTGAGGGACTCACTGTCGACCGATCGTATTCGCATCACGCCACCACCAGTTGTTGAGAGACGTCATCGTGTTCTTCATGTTGGTGGCTCCTTTCGTGATGCCGTGGCGCGGTCGCACCTAGTTGCTGTTGCGCTGCACTATAGCACAGCGAAGTGTATGCGGGGAAATCTTTTTTGAAAAGATGTCAGGCGGGTTTCCCGTCGGTCAAAAGAGCGGGCTGAGCGGGCGAGGCTGCCATTGCTGCCTCGCCCGCTCAGCTAAGACGTTACTCCTTATTGCGACGGTAGAGGAAGTAACCGCCTGCGGAGATGACGACGACGCCGGCAGCGGCGAACGCAGCCACCATGCGGCCATCAAAACGGTCACCGGTGGTGGGCAGGTTGCCCTTGGTGTTCGTCTTGTTGGTGGTCACCGTGGTCGTGGTGCTCGGCTTGGTGGGCTTGTCGGGGGTACCGGGCTGCTCGGGCTTCTCGGGAGTGCCAGGCTGCTCGGGCTTGTCGGGGGTACCGGGCTGCTCGGGCTTGTCGGGGGTACCGGGCTGCTCGGTGGCGAGGGCGTCCTTGGCGTAGGTGATGGACACCTTGAGGCCGTTGGTCTCGGTGTTCAGGTCGCTCGGGGTGAAGGGCTTGCTGAAGTCCTCAGCCTTCAGATAAGCGCGCATCTCCTGAAGCAGGGCCTTGCACTTGACATAGGTGTTCTTGGTGGCAGCGTTGCCGGCCTTGTTGGCCAGGGCGGTGCGGCCCTCAGTGGTGGTCTCGGCGAGCATGGCCTTGTCGACCTCGAGGTTCTGCTCGATGAGCTCGTTCTGGAGAGCGTCGAGGTAGGCGCGAACGCCGGTGCCGAGCTGCTCACGGTGCTCGAAGCACAGGGAGCTGATGTCCATGAGGACATAGTTGATGGAGTTCTCGGGCTCCTCGTTGTTCACGATGTCCTCCTCTTCGCAGTGATCGAAGGAGACGGTCTGGTCGCTGTAGTACGGGCTAACCTCGGTGAGCAGTGCGGAGTAGTAGGGGATGGCGACGGAGTAGGCGGCGCGGGAGAGCATCTCCCACTGGATGGTCGCGATCTCGGGGTCCATGCCCTGACGGATCTGGAAGAGATTGACCTCGGTGTTGGTCTCGGTACCAATGGCGTAGGCGCCGTCGGTGTTGGCGTTGAGGCCCGGGACCTTCTCGCCGCGGTTGCCAAACGCGCGGATCATCTCAAAGGTGTTCCAGTCGGACTTGCCGGGCTGGAAGAACAGCGGCTGCGCCTTGCTAACCAGGGCGCCGGTCGTGGCACGAGCATCTTCGCGCTCGTCCTTGACGATCTCGTAGTCGGTGCCCTCGGTGAGCGGCACACCGAAGTAGGCGCGACCCTGGACATAACGGGCCCAAGAATGCATGGCCTTTTCGCTAATTGCCTCGCCGTAGGTCTGGGCAACGTCAAATTGACCGTCATCGAAGTACTTGGCGAAGCCATTCTCCTTGGGCATGGACTCGATGGTCGCAGAGTGGAGACAGTTCGCGGTGTCGGTGAGGTCAACCTTGTAGTTGAGGTTGCCGATGTTGGGGTTGAGCGAGGCGATATCGTCAGTGAGCCTCATGGCGATCCACTGGTGGCCGGAAAGTGCGGCAAACAGCCAAGTCTCGTTGCTGTCGGCGATGATAATCTGATCGTTGCCGCAGGCGCCCTGCTCGTCGATGATCTTGCCGAGGAGCTCGACGCCCTCACGTGCATTGGCGCTTTCACCTAAGATAACGCTGCCGTAGCTGTACTCGCCAATACCGGTTTTGGTCAGGGGGTCTGCTGCCTCAGCATCAGCATTCATGCCGGTGGTCAGCGTTGCGGAGCAGGACACGCCCTTCTCATTGATGCCTGCCTCAGAGTAGGCATCATAGCGCCCGTGCCACTGGGAGGGATGGTCGCGTACATAGGTGTAGCGATACGTGGTCTTGGTCGAGGTATACATGAATGCGGACTCGTCCGAGCCGTACGTATGCCCCGGGCCGTGAGAAGGCTCAATGCCAAAGTGCTTGAGGTAGCGCTTATCGAAGTCCTCGGCGCGGCCATAGTACGTGTCACCGTCGGCCGTCAGCTTGTTGCCCATGTACATCTGCGTGCAGGCGAGCGCAGATGTCGGCATGGACATGATGGTTGCAGCTCCAAATGCAAGGCCTATGCCAAGCTTCTTGAGCGCGTTGACGGGATGAGTTTTACTCATATTCCCTCCCAGCGTGCGAAAGCCCTCTGTCTCCAGAGGGCTTCACCCAATAATTACACCCCCTTAGCGTAACGAATTCGAAACAATATACATTCATGAAAGCTATTTACTCGATAAGCGTAGCGAAATATGCGATTAACGGTAAATTGAACTCATTTAGTGGGAAATCAATTTGTATAACGCCAGCGAAAAATGTAGCTAAATAAAGCGTCAAGAAAAAAGCGGACCCCTCGCCGGCATGTGGTTTCATGCCGGCGAGGGGTCCGGGCTGCACGGGCCGTCTAAGAGTAATGGCTACTTCTTTCGACGGTGAATCACGTTAATGGCATAGCCGACGAGCATGGCCAAAACGATGACGATAAAGCCAAGGATGGGGTTGTCGTTCACGGGGGTCCTCCTATTTTCCGAGCGGCGAGAATTCGTCGACGATGATATCAAGGCATTGCGGTAGCGCGCGGGCGCCAAAGACGCCGGAGTTGCTGGAAATGATCTCGCCATCAAACTGCATACCGAGCGATGGCGTGCAGGTAATCTTGGCTTCTTTGGTCTGGATGATCTTAAACTGCGGGCGGCCGAGTACCTTGCCGGCGGGGTCGAGCGCGGCGGTGATTACCGTGGGGAGCAACTGCACCGTGCGCACGGGCTCAATAACGACGATGTCGACCATGCCATCGTTCATACGGCAGTTGGGGAACAGGTTGATGTCGTTTTGGATGACAGACGTGTTGCCCGCCATGCAGCAGATGCCGTCGAGCTCCTCAACAATGCCATCATGCTCAATGGTAAAGTGCGCCACCGTGGGGTTGGGCGTGGCGAGAGCGGAGAGGAAGTAGGCGATCTCGCCGATGTCGTTTTTGGTGGGGGCGGCCTTCATCATGATCTCGGCGTCAAAGCCCGAACCGGCGATGATGGTAAAGCCATGGCGCTTTTCGTTGCCGTTCTCGTCGAGCCAAAAGAGCTCGCCCATGTCTACTTTGACCGTGCGGCCGGCGCGACATGCCTTGGCAAGCGCCGCTGCCTCGGGGGCATTGCCGATGTTGTTAAAGAACAGGCAGGCCGTGCCGGAGGGGAAGACGAGCGTGGGGACGCCGCATCCGCGCATCTGGTCGAGCACGTTGGAGACAGTGCCGTCGCCGCCCGAGACGACCACGCGGTCGAACTCGCGAACGTCTGCCACGGCGTCCTCGGGCTCCATGCCATCGCCGATAAAGCGCATCACGACCTCGTCGCCGCCCTGTGCAAGGGCGTGCGTGAATGCGTAGATTTCATCTGAGCTGGGACCCGATGCCGGATTGTGGATGATAAGGCAGCGCATACTTACGTTCCCGTTCTGTGACTAACCGAGTATAGTTGTAGGGCAATGCCGATATCCTACCCGTGTTTTTCGGGCCTAACCTTATTCGATGGGTTGATATGTACATTTCCACACATCAGGCTCTGGTCGACTTTTGCCAGCGCGCCCGCGAGTTCGACGCGATCGCCGTCGACACCGAGTTTTTGCGCGAGTGCACGTTTCATCCGCGCCTGTGCCTGGTCCAGATTGCCACCCCCGCCGAGAGTGTCGCTGTCGATCCGCTGGTGATCGACGACCTGTCGCCGCTTGCCGAGCTTATGGCCGACGAGAGCGTGATCAAGGTCTTCCACGCCTGCTCGCAGGACATGGAAGTTATGCTCCACACTGTGGGAGCGTTGCCGCGACCGATTTTTGATACGCAGGTTGCCGCCGCCTTTTTGGGCGAGCGCCAGCAGATTTCGTATGGAGCGCTCGTTCAGGCGTTCTGCGGCGTATCGCTGCCCAAGACCGAGTCGCTAACCGATTGGTCGCGCCGCCCGCTGAGCGATAAGCAGATCGAGTACGCGATTGATGACGTCAAGTACCTGATTGTCGCCTATACCGAGATGATGAGTCGCCTGCGCGAGCTGGGCCGTGTGGACTGGGTGCTCGACGAGTTGCGCCCGCTGGCCGACGAGTCGCACTATCGCGCCGATCGCCACGAGGCGTTCCGCAAGGTCAAACGCATCAATTCGTGCAGCCGTCACCAGTTGGGCATCGCGCGCGAGCTCGCCGCCTGGCGCGAGGACCGCGCCGAGCGCCGCAACATCCCGCGCAAGTGGGTCATGTCCGACGATACGCTGCTGGCGCTCGTTAAGCGCAATCCCGTGCGCGTTGAGGAGTTCCGTAGCATTCGCGGTACCGACCAGTTGGGGGAGCGCGACGTGGACGGCGCGCTCATGGCCATCAAGCGCGGTGCGAGCTGCCCGCACGATCGCCTGCCGCTCATGGTGCGCGGGCATCGCCAGATTTCGCCGGAGCTTGAGAGCGTGACGGACCTGATGTATGCGCTTATTCGCTTGGTTGCCGAGCGCTCGGGGGTGGCGACCTCGGTCATTGCCTCGCGCGATGACCTGGCCGATTACATCGAGCATCCTGAGCAAAGCCCCCTGCGCGAAGGCTGGCGTTTTGAGCTTGTGGGTTCGCGCCTGGACGATCTGCTTTCCGGCAATATGGGGCTCACCGTGAAGGACGGAAAGATTGAGTTGTTATAGGGAAGCCTAGTCTGCTGAGTGGGTAGAATGCCTCCAACGTGTAACTCGATTTGGAGGAATTCGCATGCCCTATTACTATGGTTACGGCTTTGGCATCGACCCGCTGTACCTGCTGGTTGTTCTTGTCTGCACGGTGCTTGGCCTTGCTGCGCAGAGCTATATCAATTCGACGTACAAGACGTGGTCCAAGGTTCGCTCGGACGGCGACACGGGTGCCACGGTCGCTCGCCGCATGCTCGACGCCAACGGTTGCAACGCCGTGGGTATCAAGGGCGTCGCCGGTGAGCTCACCGACCATTACAACCCGCAGGACAATAACCTGTATCTGTCGGATTCCAACCGTTCGGGCGGCTCGGTCGCAAGCGTTGCTGTCGCTTGTCACGAGGCAGGCCATGCCGCGCAGCGTCAAAGCGGCTATGCCATGATGAAGGTACGTACCGCCCTCGTGCCGGTCGTCAACTTTACCCAGAACACCTGGACCGTCGTGCTGCTCATGGGCCTGTTTATGAACATCGCGGGACTCACGACCATCGCGCTGATCTTCTTCTCGTTTAGCGTGCTGTTCCAGCTCGTTACGCTGCCGGTCGAGATTGATGCCAGCCGCCGCGCCGTGGCGTATATTGAGCAGTCGGGCATGAGCTCCAAGCAGGTCAACGGTGCCAAGAAGGTGCTGACGGCCGCCGCGCTTACCTATGTGGCTGCGGCGCTCACCTCGATTATTCAGCTGCTCTATCTTATGGCTCGCTACAACAGAAACTCCAACCGATAACAAATTGGGTCGCTGGGCGCCGCGGGAATTTGTGTCCCCGCGGCGCTGTACTATGTGTTGGACTTGAATTTGCGCAGGGCCAGAGCCTTTGTGCACGATGACGAAAGGAGGCTGCGTGGCAGGCTGGAATCTAACCGGCAATAGCGTTTCCGCCGAGTTCGACGGTTCGGACGAGCAAGAGCGTAAAGAGCTCAGCGTGAGCCAGGCGGTAGAGATCGCCGCCGGTGCGCTCGATGCTATTCCGCAACTGACCGTCCTGGGCGAGGTCACGGGTTTCCGTGGTCCCAATGCCCGAAGCGGCCACTGCTACTTCCAGATTAAAGACGACTCGGCCGCCGTCGACTGCATCATCTGGAAGGGCGCCTATCTCAAGCGTACCTTCGATCTGCGTGACGGCATGCAGGTGAGCTTTAAGGGCAGCTTCAATCTCTATAAGGCCACGGGCCGCATGAGCTTTGTCGCTCGCTCGTTTTCGCTGGCGGGGGAGGGTCTGCTGCGTCAACAGGTGGCGCAGTTGGCCGAAAAGCTACGCCGCGAGGGACTGATGGACGAGTCCCGCAAACGCCGCATCCCGGTGTTTTGCTCACGCGCGGCGGTCGTCACCTCGCTTTCCGGTGCGGTAATCGACGACGTCAAGCGTACGCTGCGCCGTCGCAACCCGCTCGTCGAGCTTGTCTGCGTGGGCGCCAAGGTTCAAGGCGAGGGTGCGCCGGCCGAGCTCATTGATGGCTTGCGCCGCGCCGCTTCCATTACGCCGGCGCCCGACTGTATTTTGCTGGTGCGCGGCGGCGGCTCCTTCGAGGACCTCATGACCTTTAATGACGAGGAGCTTGCCCGCGCGGTGGCGGCTTGTCCTGTGCCCGTGGTGACCGGCATTGGCCATGAGCCCGATACCTCGATTTGCGACATGGTGAGCGACCGACGCGCCTCCACGCCCACGGCGGCGGCAGAATCGGTGGCGCCGGCTATGACGGAGTTGGCCGATGTGCTCGAGGCGCGCCATCAGCGTCTGGGTGCCGCGATGGCATCGATGATTGGGTCGGCCCAGGTCGACCTGGAGATGCTCGATCAGCGCGGTCGCCGTGCCTGGGATACCTATACGGCTCGCTTGGGTGATGCGCTCGATGCCGCTGCGTGTCGCCCGTGCCTCAACGACCCCACATTTATGGTCGAGCGTCGCGAATCGGAGCTTGCGCTGACTGCCGATCGCCTGTCGGGCGCCATAGTACGCTCGGTCGGGACATTCCGCTCCAACTTTGAGCGCTTGCCCGAGCGTCTGATTACAAGCACCTCGGGGCTCGATGGTAAGCGCCATGCGCTCACGCTTGCGAGTTCCCGCCTAGAGCATCAAGGGCGCACGATGCTCAGCAAGCCAGCGTCCGACCTGAGCCGTGCGGCAGCGTCGCTCGATGCCCTGTCGCCGCTCAAAGTGCTTGCTCGCGGCTATTCCATCGCGTACAGCGATGATGGTGTGGCTACGAGTGCCAAGACCTTTAAGCCTGGCGACGCCATTCGCGTGCGCATGGCAGACGGCAACGTGGCAGCAACGGTCGATACGGTCGAGTAGACCGCGTTTCGCAGTGATAGACCCTTAGGAAAGGAAACAGATATGGCAGAGAAGACCCCGGTCGAGCAGCTTACGTACAAGCAGGCCTCGCAGGAGCTGGAGCTCATCATCCGCAGCCTGGAGTCGGGCGATATGGAGCTTGAGGAGTCGCTCGAGAGCTACACCCGCGGCGTCGAGCTCCTCAAAAGCCTGCGCACCCGCCTGTCCGATGCCGAGCAGAAGGTCTCGGTGCTCCTTAAGGACGTCGACGGCAACGACGTGCTCGCCGACGGCGAGGCCGCCAACACCGATGATAACCTTTCGTTCTAAGCATCTCGACCAAATATAATTACCTTGGTCTGTAAGAAAGGAACCAGCTATGTGCGATTGCATCTTCTGTAAAATTGCCAACCACGAGATCCCCTCGACCGTTGTCTATGAGGACGACCAGGTCATCGCCTTCGACGACCTCAACCCGCAGGCGCCGGTCCACACGCTCGTGATCCCCAAGAAGCACTACAGCGACATCGCCGACAACGTGCCCGCCGAGACCATGGGCGCCATGGCCCACGCCGTCCAGGAGGTCGCCAAGGCCAAGGGTCTGGAGGACGGTTTCCGCGTCATTTCCAACAAGGGTGTCAACGCCGGCCAGACCGTCATGCACTTCCACATGCATGTCCTCGGCGGCAAGAACCTGGGCGAGAACCTCATCTGAGGACACGTAGCCCGTCGACTTGGCTGCCTTTGGAGTAATCTATGCAGCTTTCTCAACTCGAATACCTTCAAGCGGTAGCGAACTATGGCGGCGTGCGCAAAGCAGCTCGCGCCGTTCATGTGAGTCCGCAGGCCGTTTCGTCGGCAATCAAAAAGTTGGAATCTGAGTATCAGATTGTTTTGCTCGACCGATCGGCGGGGGAGGCTGTTTTGTCTCCGGCGGGCTGAGAATTTGCGCGTCGTGCACGCGTGATCCTGGCACAAGTCGACGATCTTAAAAAGTACGCCCAATCGAGGGACGACGGCGTCTCGCCCGACGGCCACTTCCGTCTTTACGCCCCCTGCCTTCAAGGGCGGGGGCGTCTCTTTTCCGAAAACTGGTACGACTCTTTTGAAAGCTCGCACCCTCAGATTCACCTTGATGTGTGGCATCAGCCAACGGCTACATGCTTTGAATCACTTGTGCTTGGCATTTCGGATGCGGCCATCTCATTTGAGGAACCAAGGAACAGTGTCCTTTCTTCGAAATACTTGGGTGAAAAGGAGCTCAAGGTTCTTTCGTGCCCAGCGGGTCATCAATCTGTGGGCGCTATGACCGTCCGTGAGTTACTGGGCGGCAGGTTAGCTGTTCCCATTAATTTGTCGCCCTGTCTCAATGCAATCAATCAATGCCCCGAAGCTCAGCTGGTTAATTTCCGCTTCCGCGACGTCGAATACGGAAACAGAGCGCAGGCTGAGTTTCTTCAAGCCGGGGGATTGATATTGGGTTTTTCTGGCTCTTCTCTCGCATCAGATGGATCGGAAGTGAGCGAGTGCTCCATTGAAGCCTCGCATGACGTAGCCTTGCCCATCTACTTCTGCTATCGGCAAAACTCCTGGACCGATCGACACCAGACGGTTTTTCTGCACCTATTGCGTCATCTTGCTTCGTGAGATTAATTGGCTTCGAGGCGTCAAGTGATTATTGACGCCTTGCAACACATAGCTGACAGCTTTGCCCTCATGCTTTTCCAAGATTCCGATTTAGATTGCTGACTCTTGGAGGGCGGAGCATGAAAAACCGTACGGTTTTGCTTTATATGACGTTCGTTTTTCTGTCGAACTTCAGCACCATCTTGTATTTTCTAACTGTCTACCTTGAGTTCGTCGGGCTTTCGATGGTAGCGATTTCTAGCATGATGATTGCATATCAAGTGAGCAAGTTCATCCTTGAAGTTCCCACTGGCTATATTGCTGATAGGTTTGGACGAAAGACTAGCGGTCTCGTTGGCGTTGTGGGAATGCTTGGATACTACGCCGCCCTGCTTCTCGTCCGTTCTCCTCTGCTTTTAATCGGCGCGTTTGCTCTCAAAGGTTTTGCCGTTGCATGTGTGAGCGGATCCATGGAAGCGATTTACATTGACAGCGTCTCTCAGGACCAGCTCGTAAGACTTAATGTCGTTGAGCGATTTGTTTTCTATGCCTCTTATGCCATCTCCGCTTGTGTGGGCGGCTTCATTTCGTCTGTCGGTGCATACCTCATTGGTCTTTCGGCAGATATCATCGCAATGGTGTTGACGTTGGTTGTCGTTATCTGCATTCCTGAGGCGAGAAGAGAGGGCGCTGCGGTGACACCTGGGCATGGAATGAGCCCGAGGATGATCGGTGCTGCTATTGCGGGTAATGGCATTCTTCGGTCAGCGTTCATCATGGACTGTTCTCAGGCATTTGCCTTCGTCGCTCTGGAAGACTTCTTCTCACTGTTACTTGCAGGCCGCGGAATGAATGCCGTCGCTTCGGGCGTGACCATTGCGGTCCAGCTCCTTGCCTCGGCCTCCATGGGGTTTATTGTGCCCAGTGTGATTGCTCGTGTCGACAAGGGTCGTTTTGCGCGTATTTGCGGCATCTTTCGCTCAGTATTGACAGCTTTGTTTTTGATTCCTCTTACTCCGGCTAATTTGCTGCCCGTGTTCTATGTGCTGCAGACGGTTGCGTACTCGTTGTTTGCCCCAATCAAATACTCAGTTTTCCAAAATGCTGCCGATTCATCGATGCGCTGTTCACTGATTTCGGTTCAAAGCCAGATGGTGGCGGTGGGTGCTGTTCTTTTCTATCTGCTCAACGCTGTGTTGAGCAGCGCTGCGGGCATTCGAGTCGTATTGCTTGTCGCGCTCGGGATTTCTTCTTTGGTGTATATTCCCGCGCTATTTCGTCTTACAAGCCAAAGGACATGAGTATTTAGACACCGATAACTTATATATCAACGCCAATAAACCCGAGCGCGAGGGCGTTTGGGTTTATTATTGAAGCGTATGTAACCTGGCGGCGCCACACCGCCTGTTAGTAGGGAGACACATGAACGTTCTGGTCGTCAACGCGGGATCTTCGACCCTTAAGTATCAGGTCATCGACACCAAGTCCCACAAGGTGTCCGCAAAGGGCTCCTGCGAGCGCGTCTGCTTTACCGGCGGTACCTTCACCCACGCTGCTAACGGTTCCAAGAAGGTGACCGAGAACATCGAGTTCCCCGACCACAAGGTCGCCATCGAGGTCGTCCTGAAGGACCTCGAGGCCAACGGCGTCAAGATCGAGGGCATCGGCCATCGCATCGTTCAGGGCGGTTGGTACTTTGGCGATTCCTCCCTCGTCGACGAGGACGTTCTCGCCAAGATCCGCGAGGTCGCCCCGCTGGCGCCGCTCCACAACAACCCCGAGGCCAACGTTATCGAGTTCTGCCTGGAGCAGTATCCCGACCTGCCCAACGTCACGGTCTATGACACCGCTTTCCACTTCAACATGCCCGAGGTCGCCAAGACTTACGCTCTGCCCAAGGACGTTTGCGACAAGCTGCACATCCGTAAGTACGGCGCCCACGGCACCAGCTACCGTTACATCTCCAAGAAGGTCGCCGAGATGACCAACGGCGAGGCCCGCAAGGTCGTCGTGTGCCATATCGGCTCCGGCGCTTCCCTGTGCGCCATCGAGGACGGCAAGTGCATGGACACCACCATGGGCCTCACCCCGCTCGACGGCGTCATGATGGGCACCCGCTGCGGCTCCATTGACCCGGCTACCGTGTGCTACCTGCAGCGCGAGGGCGGCTACACCTTCGACGAGGTCGACGAGATGATGAACAAGAAGTCCGGCCTTTTGGCTGTGACCGGCGGCAAGACCAACGACTGCCGCAACGTCGAGGAGCTCGCCGCCGCTGGTGACCTCGAGGCTCAGCTCGCCTTCGACATGTTTGTCTACAAGATTGCCGCCAAGGCGGCCGAGATGGCTACTTCTATGTGCGGTATGGACACCCTGGTCTTTACCGCCGGCATCGGCGAGCATGCTCCGGCCGTCCGCGCCGGCGTTGCCGACCGCCTGGCCTTTATGGGCGTCAAGATGGATCATGCCCGCAACGCCCTGCGTGGTGACGGCGCTTGGTGCCTGTCTGCTAAGGATTCCAAGGTCAAAATCTTTGTCATCCCCACGGACGAGGAGTTCATGATCGCTTCCGACGTCGAGCGCATCGTCAACGCCAAGTAATTACAAGAGGGGAGGGGCTGGACGGCAACATCCCGTTCAGCCCCTCTTTTGAACTCGTTGGGCGATATGCCTGATAGCTATTTATCAAGTTGTGATAACTTCTTATTAACATACGGCCGCCTTGAGCGGTCTGCGCCGACCGTATCGCACTGCAAAGGAGTCTCATGAACGTACTTGTTGTCAACGCCGGTAGCTCAAGCCTTAAATATCAGCTTTTGGATACTGATACCCGAGAGGTTTTCGCCAAGGGCAACTGCGAGCGTATCGGCTCGGAGATGGGCACCTTTGGCCACTCCGAGAACGGTGGTGCCAAGCTGACCGAGGAGATTCCTTTTCCCGATCATCGCTGCGCCATTGCGCGCGTGCTCGAGGAGCTCGAGAAGACCGACTTTACGATCGATGGCATCGGCCACCGTATCGTTCAGGGTGGCTGGCACTTCGATGATTCCGCGGTCGTCGACGATGAGGTCATGGCTAAGATTCTTGAGGTGGCACCGCTCGCCCCGCTGCACAATTACGGCGAGGCCGCGGCAATCGAATATTGCCGCGAGAAGTATCCGGAGCTGCCCAACGTGGCCGTCTTCGACACCTCGTTCCACATGACCATGCCCGAGGTCGCCTACACCTACGCGCTGCCCAAGGACGTGTGCGACAAGTACCACGTGCGCAAGTACGGTGCCCACGGCACGAGTCACCGCTATGAGTGGATGATGGCCAAGGAGATCCTGGGCTCGCGCTGCCACCGCCTGCTCTCGTGCCATTTGGGCAACGGCGCCTCGCTTGCCGCCATCGAGGACGGTGTATGCCGCGATACCACGATGGGCCTCACGCCGCTCGACGGCCTGATGATGGGCACCCGTTGTGGTTCCATTGACCCGGCTACCGTGTGCTACCTGCAGCGCGAGGGCGGCTACAGCTACCAGGAAGTCGATGACATGATGAACAAGCAGTCTGGTCTGCTTGCCATCTCGGGCATCTCCAACGACGCCCGTGACATCCGTACGCGCGCCTCCGAGGGCGACGAGCGCTGCCTGCTCGCCTTCGATATGTTCGCCTACAAGGCCATGCAGCAGGCCGGCTCCATGATCGCTTCCATGGCGGGCGTCGACACCATTACCTTTACCGCCGGCATCGGCGAGAATGACTGGTCGATCCGCAAGGCCTTCTGCGACTGCTTCGAGTGGCTGGGCGTGCGCATCGACAACAACAAGAACCGCGAGGCCGTGGGCAACGGTCCGCAGGTCATCAGCGCCGCCGGTTCCGCCGTCACGGTCATGGTCATCCCCACCGACGAGGAATACATGATCGCCCACGACGTCGAGCGTCTGACCGCGAATAACTAGTGCGTTCGCTTGCGATTGAACGAAAGGCCTCCTGAGCAGCAGCTCAGGAGGCCTTTTTGCTAGCAGGCGGAAATTCCAGTCCCAAAGTGATCATCACCAGTAACGCCTGCGCTCCCAGCAACGACACCCATCCATTCAGATCCTCAGCCCCAGCTCGTAGCCAAGCCGCCGTCCACTCCAGATGCTCTGAATGCTTCGTAGCAGTAGAAGGCCGTACGGGCTAACCCCTGAAAACATTCCGCAGACCAGAAACGCCCCCGTTCGTAGCTCCGAAGGAGCAGAACGGGGGCGTTTCATTGGTCGAGGACGTTTTCAGGGGTTAGCCCGTACGGCCTTCGGGCGAGTGCGTCCGCTACTCAGCCATCTGAGCCTGGACGGCGGTGATGGCTACGACACCCACGATGTCGTCGGCAGAGCAGCCGCGCGACAGGTCGTTGACCGGCTTGGCGATGCCCTGCAGGATGGGGCCGTAAGCGTCGGCGCCGGCGAAGCGCTGGACCAGCTTGTAGCCGATGTTGCCGGCCTCGAGGTCGGGGAACACGAGCACGTTGGCCTTGCCGGCGACAGAGGAGCCGGGAGCCTTGAGCTGGGCGACGGTGGGGACGATAGCGGCGTCGAGCTGCAGGTCGCCATCGATGGCGAGCTCGGGAGCCTTCTCCTTGCAGAACTTCACGGCCTCTTGGACCTTCTTGGCGACCTCGCCGCCGGCGGAGCCCATGGTGGAGTAGGAGAGCATAGCCACGTGCGGCTCAACATTGCCCATGAAGGTGGACCAGGAGTGAGCGGAGGCGATGGCGATCTCGGAGAGTTCGTCGGAGGACGGGTTGATGTTGAGGCCGCAGTCGGCGAAGATCAGCGTGCCGTCGGTGCCGAACTGCGGGGTGTCGGTGCACATCACGAAGAAGGCCGAGACCAGCTTGGTGCCTGGGGCGGTCTTGAGGATCTGCAGCGCGGGGCGCAGGGTGTCGGCGGTGGAGTGGCAGGCACCGGAGACCAGGCCATCGGCATCGCCCATCTTGACCATCATGGTGCCAAAGTAGGTGGCGTCCATCACCTGGGCGCGAGCCTGTTCGATGGTAACGCCCTTCTTGGCGCGGAGCTCGGCAAACTTCTGTGCGTACTCCTCGTGCTTCTCGGCATTGCGCGGATCGATGACGGTGGCGCCGGGGACGTTGATCTCGTTGGGATCGCCCAGGATGACGATGTTGGCCAGGCCTTCCTCGATGATCTTGTTGGCCGCGACGATGGTGCGCGGATCCTCGCCCTCGGGCAGGACGATGGTCTTAAGGTCGGCCTTGGCGGCAGACTTCATACGGTTTAGGAAATCGCTCATGTTACTCCTTACAAGCGTTTCGCTAAGCTCCAGGCGCCCGTCTGTACACGAATAAACCCGCTGCTAGCGGGTTTACCTTTCAATTATGTACGCCGCGGTGCTTGAGCTTTCCTTGTGTGGCAAGCTCATTATAGGACGCATTAGCGCTATAATCGCTCTGATAAATATGTCTCGAAGAATGTTCGAGAAAAGCCCAGCTAACGAGCCCGTGGCTTTTGACAAGGAGTATCGATGCAGATTACCTCAGGCCTGCCTGAAGGCTTTAACGCCGGCACGTACGACATGATTGTCGTCGGTGCTGGATATGCCGGTGCCGTTTGCGCCCGCCGTCTTGCCGAGACCATCGGCTATCGTGTTGCCGTTTTGGAGCGCCGTAGCCACATTGCGGGCAATGCCTATGACTGCACTGACGAGGCCGGAATCCTGATCCACGAGTACGGTCCGCATATCTATCACACCTTTAACGAGCGCGTGCACAATTTCCTGTCGCGCTTTACCAAGTGGACGGATTATCAGCACAAGGTGCTCGCCAACATCAACGGCACCCTTATGCCCGTGCCCTTCAACCATGCGAGTCTCAAGCTCGCCTTTGGTGACGAGCGCGGCGAGGAGCTGTATCAGAAGCTCGTGGAGACCTTTGGCAAGGATGTCAAGGTGCCCATTATGGAGCTGCGTAAGAAGAACGACCCCGACTTGGCCGAGGTCGCCGATTACGTCTACGAGAACGTCTTTTTGCATTACACCATGAAGCAGTGGGGCCAGACGCCCGATCAGATCGACCCCTCGATCACCGGCCGCGTTCCCGTCTTTGTGGGCGATGATGACCGCTACTTCCCGCAAGCTCCCTTCCAGGGCATGCCGCAGGAGGGCTACACGGCGCTCTTTGAGCACATGCTCGACCACGACCTGATTGACGTGTTCTGCGACGTGGACGCCCGCGATCTCTTTGAAATCGACGAGACCACCGTCAAGATCGATGGCAAGGTCTACGGCGGCGAGATTGTCTATACCGGTCCTCTCGATGAGCTGTTCAGCCTCGACTTGGGTGCGTTGCCGTACCGCACGCTCGATATGAAGTTCGAGACGCTCGATATGGACCAGTTCCAGCCCGTGGGCACCGTCAACTACACCACGAGCGAGGACTACACGCGTATCACCGAGTTCAAGAACATGACTGGCCAGGTCCTGCCCGGCAAGACCACCATCATGAAGGAGTATTCCAAGGCCTATACGCCCGGCTCGGGCGAGACGCCCTATTACGCCATTCTGGAGCCCGAGAACCGCGAGCTCTACGAGCGCTATCTCGAGCGCGTCCAGAACTTGACGAACTTCCACCCGGTGGGTCGTCTGGCCGAGTATCGTTACTACGATATGGATGCCGTGACCAACTCCGCCCTCGATCTTTCGGATGAGATTATCGCCTGCCATGCATAAAGTCATAACATTCGGTATTCCCTCGTATAACGCCGCCAAGGACATGGACCATTGCATCACCTCCATTCTGGAGGGGAGCAATTATGCCACCGACATCGAGATTATCATCGTCGATGACGGTTCCAAGGACGAGACGGCCGCTAAGGCCGACGAGTGGGAGGCGCGTTACCCTGGCATTATCCGCGCGGTGCATCAGGAGAACGGCGGCCACGGTATCGCCGTCCTTTCGGGCTTGCGCGAGGCGCAGGGCACCTACTACAAGGTTGTCGACTCGGACGACTGGCTTGACGGCGCTGCCCTTTCGACCATGCTTTCGATCCTGCGTGGCTTTGAGGAGCGCGACCAGCGCGTTGACCTGTTTATCTCGAACTACGTGTACGAGAAGGTTTACGAGGGCACGCATACCGCTATCGGTTACAAATTTGCCCTGCCGCGCAAAAAGATCTTTTCCTGGGATCAGATCGGTCATTTCCGCCTGGACCAGAACCTACTCATGCACAGCCTGTGCTATCGCACGGATGTGCTGCGCGAGTCCAACCTTCCCATGCCGCCGCACACGTTCTATGTGGACAACATCTACGCCTACGTACCGCTGCCGCGTTGCAAGACCATGTACTACGCCGACATCGACCTCTACCGCTACTTTATCGGTCGCGAAGGTCAGAGCGTCAACGAGGCAACGATGGTCAAGCGTCTGGACCAGCAGTTCCGTGTTACGCGTATCATGATGGAGTCGTACCACCTGTACAGCGATGTCGAGTCGTCGCGTCTGCGCTCGTACATGATGGGTTATTTCACTATGATGATGGCGATCTGCTCGGTGCTCACCAAGCTTTCCGACGAGGATTGCGCCGACGAGCGCCTGAAGACGCTGTGGGCGGACCTGAAGGCCTACGATGAGCGCATGTATCGTCGTGCTCGCTACGGCGTGGTCGGCTTCTTCACCAACCTCCGCGGTCGCGCCGGAGACAAAACCACACTTGGCCTATACCGTCTTGCCTCAAAGATCTTCAAATTCAACTAGGGCAGAAACGCTCGGGTAACGGGGACCCCTGGTCCTTAACTTGCTACTTCGAACAGTCCTGCGCAAGACGGAGGCGCCACTGGCGCCTCCTTTGCGTGCGGAACTCGTATCAAGTTAAGGACCAGGGGTCCTCTGTTATGTCTTGCTTTATGTCAGCAAGCTGAATTTGAAGACCTTGGACGCGCGGTACACATGGGCCTGGGCTGAAAAGACTTGGTTGGTAGGTTGCCCGGTGGGTCTTGGTCATGTTTGTCGCGAGTTCCGCACGAGCCGAAGAGCACTTAATGTGCTCTTCGTGCGAGCCAGGACTGTAGAGCAGCAAACATAACCAAGACCCACCGGGCAACCGGACGAGCTAGTTTACTTCGCGGCGCCGGGGATGCCGTGGGAGGTTTTGGCGGTTTTGGCTCCGTTTACGATGGCGGTTTCCAGGGCCCTTACGGCGAGCATGCCCAGCAGGTCTAGGGGAACGGCGTTTGCCTGGGCGCCCAATTTGCCGCTGGCGAGGGTGTAGATGGTGTCGCCGTCGTTGGTGGTGTGCGTGGGACGGATGGCGTGTGCGTAGGCGTCTGCGGCCATCTGGGAGACCTTGGTGGCTTGTGCCTTAGTGAGTTCCACGTTGGTGACGATGCAGCTGATGGTGGTGTTGGTGCGGTCGAGCGGCATCTGCATGGATCCGGCGGCGGCAAAGGCTGCGAGTTCCATATCGACGATTTGGTCGCTATCGGCTGAGGCGCGCATGCCGGCGACCCACTCGCCGGTGAAGGGGTCGACAACGTTGCCGCAGGCGTTGACCGAAACCACGGCGCCTACCTTAACGGGACCGAGCGCCACGGCGGCAGTGCCAAGGCCGGCCTTCATGCAGGTGGCAGGGCCCATGAGCTTACCTACGGTGGCACCGGTGCCGGCGCCCACATTGCCTTGCTCGAGCGTGGTGGGGGTGTTGTCGAGTGCCTCGCGCACGGCGGCGATGCCGGCCTCTATGTCGGGGCGTACGGTGGGGTCGCCAAAGGCAAGGTCGAAGATACAGCTGGAGCACACGATGGGCACCTGCGTGGGGCCGACGGGCAGACCAATGCCGCGGCTCTCGAGTTCGCGAGCGACGCCGCTTGCAGCCTCGAGGCCAAAGGCCGATCCGCCCGAAAGGCAGACGGCGTGAACCTTGTCGACGGTGTTCTCGGGTCGCAGCAGGTCGGTTTCGCGCGATGCTGGAGCACCGCCGCGAACGTCAACGCCGCCGGTTGCACCCCCGGGCGCCACGATTACGGTGCAGCCGGTGCCAGCCTCCTCGTCCGTATAGTTGCCAAAGCAAAAGCCATCGACATTGCAAACATCGATGGCTTCGAGCAGTGTGTCCATGTTTTCTCCTATCGGTTTTCCGCCGGGCCTTATGCCCGGTCGGGATCCGTACGGTACGGCAAAATTGTAGGCGCTGGGGGATAACCAGCGCCAGATGCAATTACGAGAGTTTTTGAATCGCGCGTGCGACGCGAGCGATGGGCAAGCCCACCACGTTGTAGAAGTCACCCGAAATATCGTGCACAAGCATGCGGCCGCCTGTGCCTTGGATGCCGTAGGCCCCGGCCTTGTCCATGGGTTCGCCGGAGGCAACATAGCGCTCGATCTGCTCTTCGGTAAGCTCATAGAACGTCACGTCGGTCACATCGACAAACGACAGGCTCTCGGCGGCATGCGGAGCGGCCGTGTCGCCTGCCTTAACGATGCAGACGCCGGTTGCGACCTGGTGCGTGCGGCCCGAAAGCTCGCGGAGCATGGTGCGCGCCTCGTCCTCGGTTGCCGGCTTGCCCAGAATCTTGCCATCGAAGGTGACAATAGTATCGGCCGCGACGGTCAGTTCGTTGGGCTCGGCATGCTCGGCGGCAACGGCGGCGGCTTTGGCGCGTGCTAAGCGTTCAACGAGCGTAAGCGGGGCCTCGCCATCAAAAGGCGTTTCGTCGATATCTGCGGGAATCACGCGAATGTCATAGCCTGCCTCGCGCATCAACTCGATGCGGCGCGGTGATTGCGAAGCCAAAATCATAGCTGAATGCCCTCGGCGACCTTCTCGACGGCCTTGTCGCCGGCGAGTGTGCGCAGCAGCTCAAGCGCAAAGGGGAGCGACTGGGCCATGCCGCTGGCGGTGATGATGTTGCCGTCTTGCGTAACCTTCTCGCCGGTATAGGCGCCTTCGGGGAAGCTTTTCTCAAAGCCAGGGAAGCACGTGGCCTGGCGCCCCTCGAGTAGGTCGAGCTCGCCCAGGATAAACGGGGCGGCGCAGATGGCGGCAACGTGCTTGGTCGCGGCGAACTCGCAGACCACGTCGCAGACGCGCTGATCGGCGCGCAGGTTGGTGGCACCGGGCAGGCCGCCGGGCAGCACGACGCAGTCGTACTCGTCAAAGTTGATCTCATCAAAGAGCGCATCGCAGGTCACGGGGATCTGCAGCGAGCTTACGACCTCACGCGTGGGCATGATCGAGACGAGCGTGGCACGCACGCCGCCGCGACGCATGACATCGACCATGGTCAAGCATTCAATAGTTTCAAAGCCATCGGCGGCGAGAACGGCAACGCTGGGCATGAGGGTTCCTTTCATAGGCGGCATACAATTAGCCGTCTTATACCCCGAAGACCTCCGCTTGCCACGCTCGATTTCCCAATGATTTTTCTGAGCAATGATTAAGTGGCTAGTTGCGCCTAAGGTGGACGACGGTCTCGCAGTGGAAGGTTTGTGGGAACAGGTCGACTGGCGTGATCTTTACGGGGGAGAAGGTGCCTTCTTCGACAAAGCGTTTGAGATCGCGCGCCAGGGTGGCCGGGTCGCAGCTCACGTAGGCGACATCGCGAGCACTCGTGCTGGCGATAAGGTCGATCGCCTCGGGGGCGAGGCCTGCGCGCGGCGGGTCGACCACCAAGACGTCGGCATCCTGGTCGGGGAACTCGCGCACCGCGTCTCCGCCAATGACGTCGACGTTATCAAGCTTGTTGATCTCCAGGTTACGGCGCAGGTCGCGCACGGCCGGGCCGTAGGCCTCGACGGCGGCGACGAAGTCGCAGCGGCGGGCGAGCGGCAGGGTAAAGGTTCCGGCGCCGCAGTACAGGTCCACGGCAAGCTCGTCTTCCTGCGGGTCGAGGGCGTCCATAACGAGATCAATCAAAATCTCGGCGCCCTTGGTGTTGACTTGGAAAAACGACGGGGCAGACAAGCGCATCTGGCCCTCGGCGATATTCTCGGTCCACGAGCCCTCGCCGGCGAGCATTTCGACCTTGGAGACACGGCGGGCCTTCTTCTCGCCCCTGCTCATCACGCGCACGATGCTCGTGGGATGAGCGGCGTCCGCCAGCACGCGGGAGACTTGCGAGCGCGGAAAAGAGCCTGTGGGCGTCCAGAGTGCGACCTCGAGCGCCTTGGTGCGGCGCGATGCGCGAATGCCCACGCGTTCGAGTCCCAAGTCATGGCTGCCGCTTAGATAGTTGAGTGCGCCGACGACCGATTTGAGCGCCTTGGGAAAACGCTTATCGAACAGCGGGCACGCATCGACGGTTACGATTTTGCTGGGGTCGACACCGTGCATGCCAAGACGCACGCGACCGTTGACGACGGTCGGTTCGAGCTCGATTTTATTGCGGTAGCCCCAGTCGTCCTTGGTGTGGCAGATGGGCTGCACCAACTTATCGACCTGCTCAGGAGCGAACTTGCCGATGCGCTCGAGCGTGGAGCGCAGATTTTGCTCTTTGGCGGCAAGCTGTGCCGTGCGTGAGAGATTGCCCCACGAGCAGCCGCCGCAAATGCCAACGAAGGGGCAGGGAGGCTGGATGCGATCGAGGCTCGGCTCCAGAATCTCGGTGGTGCGGGCGCGCATGAACGACTTACCGTCCTGTACGACCTCGGCTTCAACGGTGTCGCCTGCCACGGCGCCCTGCACAAAGACGGCCTTGCCGTTGTCGGCGTGCGCCAACCCGTCGGCGCCGTAGGTCATCGATTCTATAGTGAGCTTCATATCCCTGCCTGTCATTCGTGTTGTTGTTCGCACCATGGTAGCAGGGAAAAGCGCCCCGCATCCGAGGCTTTCCTCAAATGCGGGGCGCTTCTACAAACTGCTTCTACAAACGACTATTTCGTCTTGCCGGTAATGAGCGTCTTAAGACCCAGGCCGATCAGGCCCAGGCCCATGCGCACGCGACCGGGGCGATGGCGCTCGATGGCCTTGGTCTTGCCGGCGGGCTTATCGCGACGGGCGCTCGTCTCGGGTGCGGGCTTAGCTGCCTGCGGCTCGGGCTGAGGTGCAGGTGCGGGCTCGGGCTCAATGACGGTCGCCTGGACCTTCTGAACCTCGGGTGTGGCCGGCTGCGGCTTAGGAGCAGGGGCGGGCTTTGCCTCAATGACGGGCTCGGGCGCGGCCTCGGCGTTGCGGTAGGCACGCTCCAGCAGGGCTTCCTGCGAGTTGAAGGGTTTCTCACCCTCTGCGCGCTCCACGGGGACCCAGGTGCCGTCGCTCGTGAGGCTGCGGGCCTTCACGTTGTCGCGCAGCTGCATGCCCATGTACTCGTGCACCAGGGCGCGGCAGGTGGGGTCGAGCACGGGGAAGGCGATCTCCACGCGGTGCTCGGTGTTGCGCGTCATCATGTCGGCCGAGCTCAGATAGATCATGTCCGAGTCCACGCCAAAGGCGTAAACGCGCGCATGCTCCAAAAAGCGTCCGACGATAGAACGGACATGCACGTTCTCGGTCTTGCCAGGAACGCCCGGCTTGAGGCACGAGATACCGCGGATAATCATGTCCACGCGCACGCCGGCACACGATGCCTCGGCGATCTTGTCGATGACCTCGCGGTCGGTCAGTGAGTTGAGCTTAAAGAACACGCGGGCGGGCTCGCCGGCGAGGGCGCGTTGGATCTCACGGTCCAAACCGCGCATGATGAGCGGCTTGAGGCCGACGGGCGCCACGCCCAGGAAGCGGTAGTCGCCGCGCAGGTTGCCCAGCGACAGGTTGCGGAAGAACAGGTTGGCGTCTTCGCCGATGCCGGGATGGGCGGTCATGAGCATAAAGTCGCTGTAGAGCTTGGCCGTCTTCTCGTTAAAGTTGCCGGTGCCCAAAAGCGTGAGTCGGGTGAGTGCCATACCCTCGCGATAGGTGAGCTGACAGATTTTTGAGTGGCATTTAAAGCCCTCGGAGCCATAGATGACGGTGCAGCCCGCTTCTTCCAGACGCTCGGCCCACTCGATGTTGTTTTGCTCGTCAAAGCGCGCACGGAGCTCCATGAGCACCGTGACCTCTTTGCCGTTTTCGGCGGCATCGATCAGTGACTCGCACAGGCGGCTCTGCTTGGCCACGCGGTAGAGCGTGATGCGCAGCGAGATGCACTCGGGGTCGTAGGCGGCCTCGTGCACCAGATCCAGGAAGGGGTTCATGGCCTCATAGGGATAAAAGAGCAGCTTGTCGTGCTGCAGCACCTGCTCGCGGATGGAGCGGGCCATGTCGATGGTGGGGTTGGGCTGCGGCTTAAACGGCGTAAAGAGCAGCTCGTTGCGCAGGTGCTCGGGAATCTTGCCCTCAATGCCGAAGACATAGCCCAGGTTGAGCGGGATATCGCAGGTAAATACCGAGCGACGCGAGAGCTCGAGCGCCTTGCGGATAGTCTTGAGCGTTGCTTTTTCGAGTGAGCCCGAGACGGCGAGCACTACCGGCTGCAGGCGCAGGCGCTTCTTGAGGATGCGCTTCATATGCTGGCGGTAGTCCTCTTCCTCCTCGACGCCCTCGCCGTCCGGATCGATGTCGGCGTTGCGGGTGACGCGGATGAGCGCGCGGTCGAGCGGCTTATAGGAGCCAAAGCAGCTGTCCAGGCAGGCGAGGATGACGTCCTCGAGCAGAATGTAGGAGTAGGTGCCGGTGGGCGAGGGGATCTCGACCACGCGGTTCATCGAGGCGGGAATCTCGATCAGGCCCAGCAGACTTTCCTCGTCGGTGACGCTGTCCAGGCCGCAGGCCAGGTAGAGCGCGCCGTTGCGCAGGTTGGGGAAGGGGTGGCGCGGGTCGATCACCAGCGGTGAGATGACCGGCGACACGTAGGCCTGGAAGTAACGGGTGACAAAGGTGCGCTCCTCGGGCGTAAGCGAATCGACACGCGCGCGGTGAACGCCCAGGGTGTCGAGCTTGCCTTCGATGCTCTTAAAGATGGACTCCCAACGGGTAAGGAGCCCGGGCAGCTCTGCCATGACAGCTTCGACCTGCTCCGAGGCGGTCATATTGCTCTTGTTGTCGACAGGTTGCTTTTTGAGCTCTGCCAGATCGGACAGGCCGCCCACGCGCACCATGAGAAACTCGTCGAGGTTGGACTCGAAGATCGACACGAACTTGAGGCGCTCAAACAGCGGGACGGTCTCGTCGAAGGCCTCGTCAAGCACGCGGTTGTCAAAGCGCAGCCAGCTAAGCTCTCGGTTTTGCGTATACGAAAAATCACGCGGCGGCTTGCGCAGCTTGGCGGCCTTTTGCTTCTTTTCGATTTTGCTCGGCATATGCATCTGTCCGTTCAGTCCCCGCAGGGGACGATAGCCTAACTCTATTCTCTATTGTCTCAATTTAGTTGACCGCTGGCACAGACGTATCGCGTGAACGGTATCTTTACCTATTTCTTACGATGCCCGGCCATAGAACTAACGCTCGCGACGCTATTGCTAGCGTTCAATATTCTCACTCAACTGATAAGGATGCGTGAATAAGAATGATGGCAAGCTGAATATCATTGAATTCGGTCCAAAACGTGGGCTAGCTTCATTTATATACATAAAACCGTTTTACCTATGCAATTCTGAATCATGGATTTATAGATGCGATGGGGGATAAATTATAGGAAAAAGAGCGTTTACCTTTGAAAAGGTACTTTAGAGCGCCGAAGTGCATTATGGGGGAATCATATTCGATATACCGTTCATCGAACTTTGTTGACCGTTCGGGGGCGAGGTGGAATTGCGGTTGGAATTTGGATATAACTAGAGCTGTCAGCAAGCAGCACCCGTTACGGAAGGGTGCTGAGAGATTCGGCCGAAAGGCCCGAAAGAAAGGTAGGAGGCCATGACGAAAGGTCTGCACGTGCCTTCCGAGATCGGCAAGCTCAGGAAGGTCTGCCTGCACCGTCCCGGCGACGAGCTCCTCAACCTGCCGCCCGACGAGCTCGAGCGACTCCTGTTCGACGACGTCCCGTTCCTGGAGGTCGCGCAGCAGGAGCACGACACCTTCGCCCAGATCCTTAAGGACCAGGGCGTGGAGGTGCTCTACCTCGAGAACCTCGTCGCAGAGGTGTTCGACCAGGTCCCCGGCGCCCGCGCCGAGTTCACCGACCAGTACATCGCCGAGGCAGGCATCCGCGGCCAGCAGATGCCGCAGATCGTCCGCGAGAAGCTGGACTCCATCGAGGACAACCTCGAGTTCGTCAAGAAGACCATGGCCGGCATGACCAAGGCCGAGATCGACATGCCCCTCACGGCGTCCACGACCCTCGACTCCCTGGTCAACTCCGAGTCCGAGTCCGACCTGATCATCGACCCGATGCCCAACCTCTACTTCACCCGCGACCCGTTCGCGGTCGTCGGCGAGGGCGTCAACCTCAACCGCATGTACTCGGTCACCCGCAACCGCGAGACCCTGTACGGCAAGTACGTCTTCAAGTACCACCCCGACTACAAGGACGTCTCCCTGTACTTCCGCCGCGACTGCCAGTTCCACACCGAGGGCGGCGACGTGCTGAACATCAACGAGAAGACCCTCGCCGTCGGCATCTCCCAGCGCACCCAGGCCGCCGCTATCGACGTCATGGCCCAGAACATCTTCTGGAACTCCGACTCCAAGGTCGAGCGCATCCTGGCCTTCGACATCCCGGTCTCGCGCGCCTTCATGCACCTCGACACGGTCTTCACCCAGATCGACGTCGATAAGTTCACGATCCACCCCGCCATCATGGGCACCCTGCGCGTCTACGAGCTGACCGCCGGCAAGAACCCGGGCGACGTGAACATCCGCCTGATCGAGGACACCCTCGAGCACGTCCTGGAGGACGCCACCGGCGTCGACCAGGTCAAGCTGATCCCCTGCGGCGGCGGCGACCCGATCGCGGCCTCCCGCGAGCAGTGGAACGACGGCTCCAACACCCTGTGCGTCGAGCCCGGCAAGATCTGCGTCTACGCCCGCAACACCGTCACCAACGACGTGCTGTACAAGGAGGGCCTGGACCTTCTCGTCGTGCCCTCCGCCGAGCTCTCCCGCGGCCGCGGCGGCCCGCGCTGCATGAGCATGCCCTTCTGGCGCGAGGACCTCTAAGGTTTTCAAAGACCCGTACAGGTCTTACTACAAACATCTAGCTGCCATTAGATGTCTCCCATTGGGGCGGTGCGGATCTTTCGCACCGCCCCATTCATGTTTAATGACGCTAAATGAAGATCAGATAAGGTGGCCATGGATATCAAGACAATCGGTGTTGAGGAATGGCTCAACGTTTGGGAGAAGAGTGCTACCTGGGATATCGCTCAGTCGACGATCTCGTCGCTGACCATGGGCGAGCTTCGCGCACTGGACGAGCAGGACGGCGCCACGTTCTACGAGCGCCTGGATCGCGAGAAGATGAACTACGGCTGGATCGAGGGATCGCCGGAATTTAAGGCCGAGGTCGCCAAGCTGTATCGTCGCGATGTCAATCCCGATCACATTCTGCAGACCAATGGCTGCACGGGCGCCAACCTCAACGCCATCATGGCCGTTGTGGAGCCCGGCGATCACGTGATTGCCGAGTGGCCTACCTATGCGCCGCTCTACGAGATTCCGCGTACGCTGGGTGCCGAGGTCGAGTATTGGGAGCTCCGCGAGGAGCTCGGCTGGAAGCCCGATATCGATGAGCTCAAGCGCTTGGTGCGCCCAAACACCAAGCTCATCTGCATCAATAACGCATCGAACCCCATCGGTACGGTGCTCGATGCCGATATGCTCGGGCAGATTGCCGAGATTGCCCGTTCGGTGGGCGCCTACGTGCTGTGCGACGAGGTGTATCTGCCGCTCGAGAACACCGAGTCCTTTATGTCGATGGCCGACGTGTACGAGAAGGCCATTGTCACCAACTCGGTGTCCAAGACCTATTCGACGCCTGCGGCCCGCGTGGGCTGGGTCGTGGCCAACGAAGAGGTGTCCAACCGCATCCGCACATATCGCGACTACACCATGATCTGCGGCGGCGTGTTCAACGACGCCCTGGCGACCTACGTGCTCGAGCACAAGGACAAGATTCTCGAGCGCAACCGTAAGATCGTGTTTGGCAACCGCGATATCGCACAGGCTTGGATTGATACGCAGGACCGCGTCTCCTGGACGGCCCCGCAGGGCGTATCCACCTCGTTTATCCAGCTGGATATTCCCGAGGACGACGAGGAGTTCTGCAAGCGCCTGTTGGCCGAGAGGGGAGTGCTGCTGGTTCCTGGTAGCCGCTTTGAGCTTCCCTGCGGCGCACGCCTGGGCTACTGCGCGAGCGAAGACGTTCTCCGCGAGGGCCTGAGGCTTCTGGGCGAGGCACTGGCCGAGTTCGATCGTTAGCCCCTTGAGGTTTTCGAGGGCCTAAACCTTTCTGGGCCCTAGATGTACCGAATGCAGACCCGCTCCCTTTGGGGGAGCGGGTCTGTTTATCTTTACCGCCAAAAAAGTCAACTTGTTACAAATGGAGGCGAAAAGCAGGCGGTGTATTCGATGGGCCTTATACTGAGCTTCCGGTGAACGGTATCCAACGTCTGGTAAACGGTAGCCTGGTTGCTAAAAATGAATAGGACGAACTATTTTCTGAATAAAAATCAAAATGGTTGAGACGTAGCAAGAATTGCGAATTCTATTCATACCTTTGCGTGAAATATGCAAATCGAGGGTGGTTTAAGAAAGATTAGTTCCAATTGATTTTCCGGTTAAAAAAGCGTTTAAGCACGTAGATACACTTTATTAAGTCAAAGTGTACCATGCGTGAAGTATATGTGTATGCCGTTCACCCCTCATAAAAAACCGTTCGGGGGCAAGGTGGAAGTATGGGCTGATTTTGGATATAAATATGTCGTCAGCAATAACGCCTCACACGGAGGGGCGCTAACGAATCGGCCCTGACAAGGGCCCGAAAGAAAGGTAGGAGGCCATGACGAAAGGTCTGCACGTGCCTTCCGAGATCGGCAAGCTCAGGAAGGTCTGCCTGCACCGTCCCGGCGACGAGCTCCTCAACCTGCCGCCCGACGAGCTCGAGCGACTCCTGTTCGACGACGTCCCGTTCCTGGAGGTCGCGCAGCAGGAGCACGACACCTTCGCCCAGATCCTTAAGGACCAGGGCGTGGAGGTGCTCTACCTCGAGAACCTCGTCGCAGAGGTGTTCGACCAGGTCCCCGGCGCCCGCGCCGAGTTCACCGACCAGTACATCGCCGAGGCAGGCATCCGCGGCCAGCAGATGCCGCAGATCGTCCGCGAGAAGCTGGACTCCATCGAGGACAACCTCGAGTTCGTCAAGAAGACCATGGCCGGCATGACCAAGGCCGAGATCGACATGCCCCTCACGGCGTCCACGACCCTCGACTCCCTGGTCAACTCCGAGTCCGAGTCCGACCTGATCATCGACCCGATGCCCAACCTCTACTTCACCCGCGACCCGTTCGCGGTCGTCGGCGAGGGCGTCAACCTCAACCGCATGTACTCGGTCACCCGCAACCGCGAGACCCTGTACGGCAAGTACGTCTTCAAGTACCACCCCGACTACAAGGACGTCTCCCTGTACTTCCGCCGCGACTGCCAGTTCCACACCGAGGGCGGCGACGTGCTGAACATCAACGAGAAGACCCTCGCCGTCGGCATCTCCCAGCGCACCCAGGCCGCCGCTATCGACGTCATGGCCCAGAACATCTTCTGGAACTCCGACTCCAAGGTCGAGCGCATCCTGGCCTTCGACATCCCGGTCTCGCGCGCCTTCATGCACCTCGACACGGTCTTCACCCAGATCGACGTCGATAAGTTCACGATCCACCCCGCCATCATGGGCACCCTGCGCGTCTACGAGCTGACCGCCGGCAAGAACCCGGGCGACGTGAACATCCGCCTGATCGAGGACACCCTCGAGCACGTCCTGGAGGACGCCACCGGCGTCGACCAGGTCAAGCTGATCCCCTGCGGCGGCGGCGACCCGATCGCGGCCTCCCGCGAGCAGTGGAACGACGGCTCCAACACCCTGTGCGTCGAGCCCGGCAAGATCTGCGTCTACGCCCGCAACACCGTCACCAACGACGTGCTGTACAAGGAGGGCCTGGACCTTCTCGTCGTGCCCTCCGCCGAGCTCTCCCGCGGCCGCGGCGGCCCGCGCTGCATGAGCATGCCCTTCTGGCGCGAGGACCTCTAAGTCTTTCCGTTTCCGGTGCGGTCTCCCTACAACCGCACCGGTTTCGCCCGTCAAACGGGCGACACTAATACTTACGTAATTCATTTCTTCGAAAGGAAACGAACCATGGGTGTTAACCTCTCCGGCCGTAGCTTCCTCAAGCTCCTCGACCTCACCACCGAGGAGATCGAGTACCTGCTCAAGCTCTCCAAGAACTTCAAGGACATGAAGCGCGCTGGCGTTCCGCACCGCTATCTCGAGGGTAAGAACATCGTTCTGCTCTTCCAGAAGACCTCTACTCGTACCCGCTGCGCCTTCGAGGTCGGCGGCATGGATCTGGGCATGGGCGTCACCTACCTCGATCCGGGTTCGTCGCAGATGGGCAAGAAGGAGTCCATCGAGGATACCGCCCGTGTTCTCGGCCGCATGTATGATGGCATCGAGTTCCGTGGCTTTGCCCAGGACGACGTCGAGGAGCTCGCTGCTAAGTCCGGCGTGCCCGTGTGGAACGGCCTGACCACTGAGTGGCATCCCACCCAGATGCTCGCCGACATCCTGACCGTCCAGGAGAACTTCAACTACGACATCAAGGGCAAGACCCTCGTCTTCATGGGTGACTGCAAGAACAACGTTGCTCGCTCTCTCATGGTCGTTTGCTCCAAGCTCGGCATGAACTTCGTGGCCTGCGGCCCCGAGGAGTGCATGCCCGCTGACGACGTCATCGAGGCCTGCAAGCCCATCGCCGAGGCCAACGGCTGCACCATCAAGCTGACCACCGACGTCAAGGACGGCGTCACCGGTGCCGACGTTATCTACACCGACGTGTGGGTCTCCATGGGCGAGCCTGACGAGGTCTGGGCCGAGCGCATCGCTCAGCTCACCCCGTATCGCGTTACCTCCGAGGTCATGGCTATGGCCAACCCGGGTGCCATCTTCCTGCACTGCCTGCCCAGCTTCCACGACACCAACACCACCATTGGCGCCGAGAAGTGCGAGCAGTTCGGCATCACCGAGCAGGAGGTCACCGACGAGGTCTTCGAGAGCCCCGCTTCCAAGGTCTTCGACGAGGCCGAGAACCGCATGCACACCATCAAGGCTGTCATGTACGCCACGCTCAAGTAAGAGCATCTAGCATCTCGCTCGGGGTGCATTCCTGCGCACCCCGAGCGCTTTTGTCTGGTAAAAATCTCGCACCGAGCGACATGCACGGCACGGAAGAGCCGCTTCGGGCGAGATCAGTAAATGATTTATGAAGGGGGGATGAGAACTATGACTGAGACCGCTAAGAAAAAGCGCGGTATGCCTTCATCGTTCACCATTCTTCTTGCTCTGCTGGCAATCGTCGCGGTTGTTACCGTTATCGTCTCCGGTACGTCCGGTGGCGCGGTTACCGCTGCCCGCCTGAGCGATTTCTGCACCGCCCCGGTCAAGGGCTTCGCTGACGCTCTGCCCGTCTGCCTCTTCGTTATGATCCTCGGTGGCTTCCTCGGCATGATGACCGAGACCGGCGCCCTGGACAACGGCATTGCCGTTCTGGTGCAGAAGCTTAAGGGCAATGAGATCATGCTCATTCCCGTGCTAATGTTCATCTTCTCCCTCGGTGGTACCACCTATGGTATGTGCGAGGAGACCGTTCCCTTCTACGCCCTGCTCGCCGCCACCATGATGGCTGCTGGCTTCGACCCTATGGTCGGCGCTGCCACCGTCCTGCTCGGCGCTGGCTGCGGCTGCCTCGGCTCCACGGTTAACCCGTTCGCCGTCGGTGCTGCCGTCGACGCTCTGACCGGCGTTGGCATTGAGGTCAACCAGTCCATCATCATCGGTCTCGGTGCCGTCCTGTGGATTGTTACCACTGTTATGTCCATCCTCTTCGTCATGAGCTATGCCAAGAAGGTCAAGGCTGACAAGGGTTCCACCATCCTTTCGATGCAGGAGCTCAAGGACGCCGAAGAGGCTCACGGCAAGGCTGCTTCCGAGGTTCACAAGGAGGTCAAGCTCACCGGTCGTCAGAAGGGTGTTCTGATCGCCTTTGCCTTCACCTTCGTCGTCATGATCGTCGGCTTCATCCCGCTGGCCGACCTCAACGAGGGCGTCGCCAACTTCTTCGATGCTGGCGCTGTCTATGACGCCGACGGTAACGCCATCGTTCAGGGCTGGTCTGCCCTGATCACCGGCCTGCCCATTGGCCAGTGGTACTTCGACGAGGCTTCCACCTGGTTCTTCCTCATGGCTGTCCTGATCGGTATCATCGGTGGCCTCTCCGAGAAGCAGATCGTCAACACCTTCATCACCGGCGCTGCCGACATGATGTCCGTTGTCCTCGTCATCGCTCTTGCCCGTGGTATCTCCGTCCTCATGGCTAGCACCGGCCTCGACGTCTACGTCCTCGACGCTGCCGCCAATGCTCTGGCTGGCCTGTCCGGCGTGATCTTCGCTCCCATGAGCTTCCTGGTCTACTTCGGCCTGTCCTTCCTGATCCCCTCGACCTCCGGTATGGCTACTGTCTCCATGCCCATCATGGGACCGCTGGCTGTTAAGCTCGGCTTCTCGCCCGAGGTCATGGTCATGATCTTCTCCGCCGCCATCGGTGTCGTGAACCTGTTCACCCCGACCTCCGGCGCCATCATGGGCGGTCTTGCCCTGGCCAAGATCGAGTGGACGACCTGGCTCAAGTTTGCTCTCAAGCTCATCGTCGCTCTCTCCGTCGTCTGCGCCATCATTCTGACCGTCGCCTGCGTGATGCTCTAAGTACCCCTTGGGTACCCCACGGAAACCATGACGATCCTGTAAAGGATCACCTGGTCATCGTCTGTCCGGTGGGGTAACCCCACCGGTAGACTCCTACCTTTAGCCTCCTCCCGTTCCGTGCGCGGGAGGGGGCGCTCTTGTGTTCCGGCGTTTTACCAAACGCCGGAACCACTCGACGCTGCAAGCCCGCCAGAGCGGCAATCTGACGTTCAATCGTCGGGCATGGCCAAAAGGCCTATGCCCTCCTCTTTCACGTCACCTTGCTCGCTCTGGTGGGCTTTCGCTGACTTATGCTCAACCTGCGGCGCTGCCATTGTTGGCGCAGGGGGCGGCTTGCTCGCTCTGGTGCCTGTTCGCTGTCCGTTCTCTGCCCGCGACGTTTCTGCTGTTGGTGCAAAGGGGTCAGGTTACTTTGCGCCAAAAGGGGAAGTTGCGGTGGAATAGTTCCCGTTTGGCCGTCTTGAGGGGTTAAACAGGAGCTATTTCACCGCAACTTATCGATGGCGTGTTTGGTTGGTGCCTGTTGATGGCCTGGGCATCGGGGAGGGCAGGCTCCGTTATAATCGCCTAAGACATTAAATGGAAACGGGACGGGAGCCATATATGCGCCAGGGTTTCGACAACGCGAAGTATATCGAGCTGCAGGCCGCTCATATTAAGGAGCGCATCTCGCAGTTTGGCGGCAAGCTGTATTTGGAGTTTGGCGGCAAGTTGTTCGATGACTATCATGCCAGCCGCGTGCTGCCGGGTTTTGAGCCGGACAGCAAGTTTCGCATGCTCAAGAGCATTGCCGATGACGTTGAGGTCATCATCGCGATCAACGCGAACCACATCGAGAAGAATAAGGCCCGTGGCGACCTTGGCATTACCTATGACGAGGACGTTTTGCGCCTGGTCGACCTGTTCCGCGGCAACGGTTTTGCTGTCGCGGCCGTGGTTATCACCCAGTACGCCGGCCAGCCCGCCGCCGATGTGTTCCGCAATCGCCTGAACGCGCTCGGCATTCCCGCCAAGCTGCACTATCCCATCGAGGGCTATCCGCACGACGTCGACCTGATCGTGTCTGACGACGGCTATGGCAAGAACGAGTTTGTCGAGACCTCCCGTCCGCTCGTTGTCGTGACGGCACCCGGCCCTGGCTCGGGCAAGCTCGCCACCTGCCTGTCTCAGCTCTATCACGAGCACAAACACGGCACCGCTGCCGGCTACGCCAAGTTCGAGACGTTCCCGGTCTGGAATCTGCCCCTCACGCATCCGGTCAACATCGCCTATGAGGCCGCCACGGCCGACCTCGACGATGCCAATATCATCGACTCCTTCCACTTGGAGGCCTACAACAAGACCACGGTCAACTACAACCGCGACGTCGAGGCCTTCCCGGTGGTCCGTGCTCTGATGGAAAAGATCCTGGGCAAGAGCCCCTACCAGAGCCCCACGGACATGGGCGTCAATATGGTCGGCTTTGCCATCACCGATGACGATGCCTGCCGCGACGCTTCCAAGATGGAGATCGTTCGCCGCTACTTTACCGCGGTCGAAAATGTGCGCCGTACCGGCGTGGGCGATGAGCAAGTCGACCGTCTCAAGATTATTATGAAGAAAGCCGGCATCGATAAGAACTACTCACCGGCACGCTCGGCGGCCCTCACCAGGGAACAGCTGACGGGTGGTCCCGTGGGTGCCATGGTCATGCCCGATGGCTCCGTGGTGACCGGTAAGACCTCCACGCGCCTGGGCGCCGCAAGTTCGCTCATTATGAACGCCCTCAAGCATGTCTCGGGCGTCGACCTTGAGCTCGAGGTCATTAGCGATGAGGCGATCGAGCCCATCAGCAAGCTCAAGACGCATTTCCTGGGTAGCAAAAACCCGCGCCTCCACACCGACGAGACGCTTATGGCGCTGTCGATCACCTCGGCCACGAGTGAGACGGCCGCTCGCGTCCTTTCGGGCCTGGAGCAGTTGCGCGGTTGCGATGCCTTCTTTAGCGTGATCATCTCGCCGACGGACGAGACGGTACTGCGCAAACTGGGTATCAACGTGTGCTGCGAGCCCAAGTTTGAGCGCCGCGGTTTCTTCCATCGCTAAGTTTGAAGCACCGCGGTAATTGCATTGCAGTTTGGCCGTATCGGGTTAGCGCCCGGTACGGCTTTTTGATCAATAAAGTGCCTATTTCGGCGAAAAATAGCCGTTTACCTGCCTAGAAACAATTTGAGCGGTATACAATAACCGTAACTGTTTCATCCTTAGCGGGATGCCGCATGATGGATATTACCTGCCATCGTGAGGTGTGTCGGTCGCGCACGGCGCGTTAGATGCTCGTGCTCGGTTTGAGGAGGCTGCTATGGCGGGCAAGGGTCGTGCGAGTGTCAACGATATGAAGCGTGTCGAGGTGCTGGTGTTGATGGAGATCGACCAGCAAACCGAAGACAATGGCGGGCCGTATGGTTTCTCGCGCAAAACGCTTGCCGAGCGCGTGGGGGTTTCGCCGTATCGTGCCCGCGCCGCAATCGATCGCTTGGATTCCGAAGGCATGATTGATGTCGTCTCGCGTTATAGCGACGACGGCGGTCAGCTTGCAAATGGCATTTGCCTCACCGAACGTGGCGAGTGGTATCTTGAGGGCGTCCGTACCGGCATGCTCGTTCAAGAAATGCTTGAGGACGAGGTTGCTGATCGATAGCAGCATGTAACCCTTGCCATAGCGACGCCGCCTGGGAAACCGGGCGGCGTTTTGTTTCAAGAGGTTGATTTCCGATCTCAGCCGAACACATTGAGCAAATAGGCCGTTCCCGCACC
>CATXLW010000010.1:0-60629 GCA_958371715.1 uncultured Collinsella sp. | reverse complement strand
TTGGGGCCAGGCCCGATTTTGCCTCTTGACAATGTCCTGCTCATATTAAAAGGAATCCCCTCCTGTGCGCGGGGGCGGATTCTCGGGCCGTGCGGCACAGGGGTTAAGTTTGCTGCTCTACAGTCCTGGCTCGCACGGAGAGCACATTAAGTGCTCTCCGGCTCGTGCGGAACTCGCGACAAACTTAACCCCCGCGCCGCCCGGGCCGGGAATCCGACGTGCTCGTTGGGGCAACGTTGCCTGCCAAAAAGGGACAGGTTTGTTTTGGTCGGTTTTATCTGCGGAAACGTCGCGCTCCAGCGGTGATCCGCCCTCATCTGTCATAGGGAAATCGGCGGCGCTTTCGGAAGTATGCGGCAAATTCTGGACCCGCCGAGCGCACCGGGGTTTTGCGATAATAAACCCGCAGGTAGAGCGCTTGAGCATATACGGTGTGGTCGACCCATCAAGATTTTGCCGCATACTTCAGGAATGCAGGCGAATATCGTGCGGTCTAACCGCCCATTTACCGCAAAGAAGGCCGCTTCCCCTAGTAGAAAGCGGCCCCAAATCTTACGAATAGACGATGGTAAAGGGTTCCGACGTTTCGGCGCCCCCTGTTGAAGTGCAGCGTGTGCCTTCGAGCGTTACTGAAACCACTTGGTCGACATCAATCAACTTCGTTGGCACCCAAATGTTCTCTCCGCTATTGCGTCCCATCGAAACATAGAAATTGTACGCCCCTGCGTCGTCATCTTCGATAATCTGCTCTGACCCATCCTTGTAGGTGACGGTCAGTTTATGATCAACTGCTTCATAGCCCAGATCATCGATGTGCGTCTGGATGGAAAACGGACTGATCTCGAGAGGCGAGTCATCGGAGCGGAGTTCTTTTGTATCGACGTGCGCTCCGACGTTAAACTCTGGCGTCGATACCTCGATCACCTTCGCATCCTCACCTTTGCCCTCCGTCCAACTGATATTCCAGGTGACCGCATGTCGTAAATCTCGATCGCGATTCCAAGATGCAAAGTACATCGTGCCGTTAATGACCGTGTCGCTTGATGTGTCTTTATCAATGGTGCAGTGTGTATCAGCCCATTCCTCGCCGAAGTTCATGCTGGGTGTACTGACGCCCCCTTCTTCTTCACCATAGAGAACAAGTTCGCCAAGCTCTGCCGCCGGCCTGTAGTAGTTAACGCCATTCGGATTGGACAATGTAAACGTCACAGCACCGCAACCGTTCTCGTCGATTGCCATCTCATGAATGTCGAGCGTATAGCCGTTGCCCTCGACGGACAGATTGACCTTCTGGACTGCACCCTCCAGGCTTTGGGGCGCGATACCATCACCAAACTCTCTGGTGTAGGTATATTTCGTCCCCGACGAGCCGCCATTTGTCCAGGTAACGGACTCTCCGTTGCCATGGTTTCCCCAGGCAGAGGCAAAAAAACTGGAATTGACAACAGCGTAGGCGACCCCTCCGGTCGCCAGCACTCCGGCAAGACATCCGATTACGGCAACATACAGAGGCTTCGCGTGACCCTTTCGGCGAAGCGGCTCACCAGCAGCGGCATAAAGAACACGGTCAGCAAGATCGCTATCGGCTTGGACGGACTCGAAGGCCTGCTTGATTTGATTGGATTTCACGGTCGCCCTCCTCTAGGATGAACTTGAGCTTCGATCTGCCGCGAGCCAAACGCGTTCGAACAGTCGCGGCTGGCACATGCAATAACTCGGCAATCTCTGAGGTCGAAAAGCCCAGATAGTAATAGAGCATGATGGGAACACGGAATCGTTCCGGAAGTCGCATAACGTCTGACAGGACCGCCTTGGTCTCCTCCTGCGCCGTCGAAAGCGAATCGGCCAGGTTCTCAATATCCTCCACACGCCTCCATGGCTTTCGAAAGAGAGATTTGCATTCATTGATCGTGACCCGGATAAGCCATCGACGAAGATGTTCCCAGCTTTCAAATTGCGCATCGCTTTTGAGTAACTTCAGAAAGACGTCTTGAGCGACATCGTCGGCATCGGCACGATCGCGCAGATACGTCAATGCGATTCGAAACACGACATCCCGGTGATCCTCGACTGCCTGTCTAAATGTTTGTTCTTCCATAATCACCTCCCGGTGACGGTAATGGTTCTTGATGAGGCCCTCACCATAGATACGCTTTGACCAAACGGAATGTTTCAAATTCAAGCAGGAAAAACCTACCAAAAATAGCCTGCCCCTTATTGACAAGGGATCAACGGAACGCAACAGGTTGAGCATACGCAAGCGAGCGGTCCCCAGAGCGTACAAGGTGGCATGAAAAAGGCAGGGCATTGACCTTTTGGTCATGCCCTGCCTTTTGAATGACAGATTGTAGCTCTGGGGGCCGCGCAGCGACGGAGGTCGCCGCCGTTCGTTAGAACGGCGGAACTAGTTACTCCTCGTCGTTGTCCTTGGCCTCTTCGGCGTCGTCGGTGTCTACGAGCTGGTTGAGTAGCTCGTCGAGGGAAGCCATGTCCTCGTTGATGGCACCGTTGGCGGGAGCCTTCTTGTCGTCGATCGGGGCGCCCAGGAGCTCCTCGTCGGCGTCGGCGTGATGCGTCGGCGTGGCGGAGGTGCCCAGCAGGATGTCGTCCGGACCGTCGGGGCTAAAGACCATCTGCAGCAGCTGCGAGAGGTCTTCCTCGTCGGCAACGTCGTCGTTGTTCTCGAGGATGTAGAGCAGGTCGTGGGCCTCCAGACCGTCACGGAGCTCCTCGATCGCCTTGGCACCGATACCATCGATGCGCAGCAGATCCTCCTCGGACTTGCCGACCAGGTCGCCGACCGTCTCGATGCCGACCTCGCTGAACTTGTTGGTCCAGCGCTGCGACACGCCCAGGTCGTCGAACAGGTACAGGCGAGCCTTCTCGGCGGAGATGGTGTGGCCGTTGCGGGTGAACGAACCGTCAGCACCACCGAACTCGTCGTAGCCGGCCCAGTCGAGCTGCTGCGGGAGCTGCTCGTCCAGGTCCTTGAGCTCCACAGGAGCCCACTCGGGCAGCGACTTGGCGTTGGGCGAAGCCGGGCCGTCGATGTCCACGTAGCCGTCAGCCGTGCGATACGTCAGCTTGGCATTGGCGTACGGCTTGAGGCCGGTACCAGCCGGGATCTTCTTACCGACGATGACGTTGGACTTAAGGTCGAGCAGGTGGTCGACCTTGCCCTCGATGGCAGCCTCGGTAAGGACACCGGCGGTACGGATGAACGAAGCGCTCGACAGCCAGGAGTCGATGTTGGACGCGACCTTGAGCGTACCCAGGATGACGGGCTCGGCCACGGGAGCCTGACCGCCCAGACGGGCAACGCGCTCGACCTCGTCGGCGAACTCGTAGCGGTCGACGTACTGACCAAGCAGGTACTTGGAGTCGCCGGGGTTGGTGATCTGAACGCGACGCAGCATCTGACGTGCGAGCACCTCGATGTGCTTGTCGTTCAGGTCGACGCCCTGGCTGGTGTAGACGTCCTTGACGCTCTCGACGAAGGTGTGCATCGTCGACTCGATGTCGGTCAGCTTGCGCAGGTTGCGGAAGTTGACGAAGCCCTTGGTGATCTGGTCGCCGGCGCGAACCTCGCAGCCGTCCTCGATCTCGGGCATAAAGCGCACCGAAGCGGGGACGCGACGCTCGTCGAGGACACGGGTGTGGTCCTCGGAGTCGGTGAGCGTCAGCACGTACTCGGACTTCTCGGGCTTAATCGAGAGGTGGCCGGAGTACGGAGCCAGCTCAGCCTCGCGACCCAGGATCTTCTCGTTGACGTTGCCGACGATATCGAACATACGGCTGACCGTAGGCAGACCCTGCGTAATATCGTCGACGCCAGCGACGCCACCGGAGTGAATGGTACGCATCGTAAGCTGCGTACCGGGCTCGCCGATGGACTGGGCGGCAATAATGCCGACCGCGGTACCGATGGCGACCGGACGACGGGTGGAAAGATCCCAGCCGTAGCACTTCTGGCACACGCCGTACTTGGAGCGGCAGGTGAGCAGCGCGCGAAGCTTGACCTTCTTAAGGCCGGCATCGACCATCTTCTGGATGTCGGCGACCTTCTCGATGTAGCCGTCCTGCTCAAAGAGCACGGTGCCATCGGGGGCCACGACGTCCTCAATGAAGCAACGGCCGACGAGGTCGGTGTTGAGGTCGGTGGTGCCGGGGATGATGAGGTTGTAGGTGACGCCCTCGTGCGTACCGCAGTCCTCCTCACGGACGATGACGTCTTGGGCCACGTCGACCAGACGACGGGTCAGGTAACCAGAGTCCGAGGTGTGGGATGCGGTATCGACCAGGCCCTTACGGGCGCCGTAGGTCGAAATGAAGTACTCGAGCGGCAGCAGGCCCTCGCGGAAGTTCGCCTTAATGGGAAGGTCGATCGTCTCGCCGGACATGTCTGCCATCAGGCCACGCATGCCGCCGAGCTGACGCAGCTGGGTCTTAGAACCACGGGCGCCGGAGTCGGCCATCATGTAGAGCGGGTTCTCCTCGTCGAACAAGTCGAGCATGAGCGCTGCGACCTTGTCGGTACAAGCGGTCCACTCGTTAACGACTTCGATGTGGCGCTCCGTCTCGTTGATGAAGCCCTCCTCGAAGTACTCGTTGATCTGGTCGACGTTAGCCTGGGCGCGGTCGAGCAGCTCCTGCTTCTCGGCAGGGATGAGAGCGTCCCACACCGAGATGGTGAGGCCGGCGCGGGTAGCGTAGTGGAAGCCGGAGTACTTGATGGCGTCGAGGATCGGACCGACCTTGGCCTCGGGGTAACGATCGCAGCAGTCGGCAACCAGCTTGGCCACGTCGCCCTTGACCATCTTGTAGTTCATGAACTCGTAGTCTTCGGGCAGGCACTGGCGGTTGAAGATGATGCGACCGATAGAGGTCTCGAAGCGTGCGGTCTTGTTACCGGTGACGTCGTAGTCGACAAACTCGTTCTTGCCATTCTTGACGCGGAAGATACGGGTGCCGTCCTCGTTGATGACGTTGGCGTTCTCGGCGGACACGCGGACCTGAATCTTGGCCTGCATGTCGACCTCGGAGCGGCAGTCATAGGCGTGCAGCGCGTCGTCGAAGCTCGAGAACACGTGGTTCTCGCCCGGCAGACCGTCGCGGACCTGGGTGAGGTAGTACACACCGATGATCATGTCCTGCGAGGGGATGTTGACCGGCTTGCCGGATGCCGGCGAGCGCAGGTTGTTCGCAGAGAGCATGAGCACGCGGGCCTCGGCCTGAGCCTGGCTGGACAGCGGCACGTGGACAGACATCTGGTCGCCGTCGAAGTCGGCGTTGAAGGGCGAGCAGACCAGCGGGTGCAGGTGGATAGCCTTGCCCTCGACCAGAACCGGCTCAAAGGCCTGGATGGACAGACGGTGCAGGGTCGGTGCGCGGTTGAGCAGCACGACGCGGCCGTCGATGACCTCTTCGAGGATATCCCACACAAAGGTGGCACCGCGGTCGATAGCGCGCTTGGCGCCCTTGATGTTCTCGACCTTGCCAAGCTCGACCAGGCGCTTCATGACGAAGGGCTTGAAGAGCTCCAGCGCCATGGTCTTGGGCAGACCGCACTGGTGCAGCAGCAGCTTGGGGTCGGTAACGATAACCGAACGGCCGGAGTAGTCGACACGCTTACCCAGCAGGTTCTGACGGAAACGGCCCTGCTTGCCCTTGAGGGCCTCGGCGAGCGACTTGAGCGGGCGACCGCCACGGCCAGAGACCGGGCGACCACGACGGCCGTTGTCGAACAGGGCGTCCACGGACTCCTGGAGCATGCGCTTCTCGTTGTTCACGATGATCGCAGGGGCGTCCAGGTCGAGCAGGCGCTTGAGTCGGTTGTTACGGTTGATCACGCGACGATACAGGTCGTTGAGGTCGGACGCGGCGAAGCGGCCGCCGTCGAGCTGGACCATCGGGCGCAGATCGGGCGGAATGACCGGGATGACGTCCAGGATCATGTTCGCGGGGCTGTTGCCACCCTTCAGGAAGGCGTCAACGACCTCAAGGCGCTTGACGGCCTTCTCGCGCTTCTGCTTCTGGGAATCCTCGTCGGCAATGATGGCCTTGAGCTTCTCGGCCTCGGAAGGAAGGTCGATGGCAGCGAGCAGGTCGCGGACGGCCTCGGCACCCATGCCACCCTTGAAGTACATGGAGTAGTAGCGGGTCATCTCGCGGAACAGCGGCTCATCGGAGATGAGGTCGCGCTCGGTGAGCTTCATGAAGGCGTTGAAGGCGTCCGTGCGGAGCTGCTTCTCGTCCTTGCACTCTTCCTCGATGTCGACGATGCCAGAGGCGATCTCCTCGGGGGTCAGCGGCTCCTCGTCGGAGAACTCGTCAAAGTTCTCGGGGTCGCCCTGCTCCTTGAGGGACTCGATCTGGCGGGCGCACTCGGCATCGATCTCTTCCAGATCGGCGGCGAGCTCCTCGCGCAGGTCGTCAGCGTCGGCCTCGCGAGCCTCGTAGTCAACCTCGGTGATGATGTAGCTGGCAAAGTACAGAACCTTCTCGAGGTCCTTGGACTTGATGTCGAGCATACGGCTCATCGGGAAGCTCGTGGGGCTCTTGAAGTACCAGATGTGGGACACGGGAGCGGCGAGCTCGATGTGGCCCATGCGGTCGCGACGCACCTTGGCCGAGGTGACCTCGACGCCGCAGCGCTCGCAGACGATGCCCTTAAAGCGGATGCCCTTGTACTTGCCGCAGGAGCACTCCCAGTCCTTGGCGGGACCGAAGATCTTCTCGCAGAACAGGCCGTCCTTCTCGGGCTTGAGGGTACGGTAATTGATGGTCTCCGGCTTCTTGACCTCACCGTGCGACCAGGAACGGATCTGGTCGGCGGAGGCAAGGGAGATCTTTACCGAGTCAAAATCAGTAGCTTCGAAATCTGCCACAGTCAACTACTCCTTATCAGTGGTCGTGGCGGCGACAGCCTCGGGTGCCTCGGCGGTCTCGGCATCCTCGGCCTCGACGTCGGTGTCAACGCCGGCGAGCGCAGCCAGGTCGTCGAGAGCAGAGGTCTCCTCGGCGGTCACAGGGGCGGAGGCGTCCTCGTCGGCATCGTGCATGGGCTCGATGTCCAGCGCGAGGGAGCGGATCTCCTTGACGAGAACCTTGAAGGACTCGGGGATACCCGGGACAGGAACGTTCTCGCCCTTGACGATGGACTCGTAGGTCTTGACGCGGCCCACGGTATCGTCGGACTTGACGGTCAGGATCTCCTGCAGGACGTTGGAAGCGCCGTAAGCGTACAGTGCCCAAACTTCCATCTCGCCGAAGCGCTGGCCGCCGAACTGGGCCTTGCCGCCCAGAGGCTGCTGGGTAACCAGGCTGTAAGGGCCAGTCGAACGGGCGTGGATCTTGTCGTCGACCATGTGGCCGAGCTTGAGGATGTAGGACGTACCCACGGTAATGGGCTCGCGGAACTCCTCGCCGGTACGGCCGTCGAACAGACGGGTCTTGCCGCGCTCGTCAAGCTGGGTGACGAACTCGGGGCGCATGTGATCGCCAAAGGCAGCGGTGGCCTTGTTGAGCATGTTCTTGTTGGCACGACGGATGACCTCGGCGATCTCGTCCTCCTTGGCGCCGTCGAAGACGGGCGTCGCGGTGAAGAACGGACCGGGGACGTACTTGTCGGAGTCGGCCTGCTCGGTATCCCAACCGCAGGCAGCAGCCCAGCCAAGGTGGCACTCGAGCAGCTGGCCGACGTTCATACGCGAAGGAACGCCCAGCGGGTTGAGGATAACGTCGATCGGGGTACCGTCAGCCATGTAGGGCATGTCCTCGACCGGCAGAACGTTACAGATAACGCCCTTGTTGCCGTGGCGGCCGGCGATCTTATCGCCCTGCTGGATCTTACGACGCTGGGCGACGTAGACGCGCACCTGCTCGTTGACGCCGGGGGCCAGGTCGTCGCCGTTCTCGCGGCTAAAGCGGACGACGTCGATGACGCGGCCGTAAGCGCCGTGAGGCATCTTAAGGGAGGTGTCACGGACATCGTGGGCCTTGGCACCGAAGATGGCGCGCAGCAGGCGCTCCTCGGCGGTCAGAGCGCTCTCGCCCTTAGGCGTGACCTTACCGACCAGGATGTCGCCAGGGCCGACCTCGGCGCCGATGCGGATGATGCCGTCCTCGTCGAGGTTGGCAAGCATGTCCTCGGAGAGGTTCGGGATCTCGCGGGTGATCTCCTCGGGGCCGAGCTTGGTGTCGCGGGCGTCGATCTCGTGACGGGTGATGTTGATGGTCGTCAGCAGGTCCTCGGCCACCAGGCGCTCGGACACGACGATACCGTCCTCGTAGTTAAAGCCTTCCCACGGCATGTAGGCCACGGTGAGGTTCTGGCCCAGTGCGAGCTCGCCGTGATCGGTCGAAGGACCGTCGGCCAGGGGCTCGCCCTGCTCAACGGTGTCACCGACGCGCACGAGCGGACGGTGGTTGATGCAGGTGGACTGGTTGGAGCGCTGGTACTTGGCCAGGTGATACTCGTCCATGCCGCCGGCATGCTTGACGATGATCTTGGCGGCGTCGGCAAAGATGACCTCGCCGGCGTTCTTGGCCAGGGTGACCTCGCCGGAGTCCAGAGCGGCGCGACGCTCCATGCCGGTACCGACATAGGGAGCGGCGGGGTGAACCAGCGGCACGGCCTGACGCTGCATGTTAGCGCCCATCAGCGTACGCTTGGCGTCGTCGTGCTCAAGGAACGGAATCAGCGTGGCTGCGACGGACAGCATCTGACGCGGCGAGACATCCATGTAGTCGACGTCCTCGACAGGCACGTCGGCGGGAGCGCCGAAGGAGCCGTCGAAGTCGCGGGTACGGGCGATCACGGTGTGCGGACGGACGATCTTGCCCTCGGCATCGGTCGTGATGAACTCGTTGGTCTTGGGATCGAGCGGCGTGTTGGCCGGCGCGATGACGTGCTTCTCTTCCTCGTCAGCGGTCATCCAGTCGATCTGATCGGTGGCAACGCCGTTCTCGACACGACGGAACGGGGCCTCGATGAAGCCATACTCGTTGACGCGGGCGTAGAGGGCGAGCGAGCCGATCAGGCCGATGTTGGGGCCTTCGGGGGTCTCGATCGGGCACATGCGGCTGTAGTGCGAGTTGTGAACGTCGCGGACGGCCGTCGGCACGTTGGTGCGGCGGCTGGAGCCGGACTTGTGGCCGGCAAGACCACCAGGGCCGAGTGCGGACAGACGGCGCTTGTGGGTCAGACCGGTCAGGGGGTTCGCCTGGTCCATGAACTGCGAGAGCTGCGAGGAACCGAAGAACTCCTTGATGGAGGCCACGATCGGGCGGATGTTGATGAGCGACTGCGGGGTGATCTCGTCGATGTCCTGGGAGCTCATGCGCTCACGGACGACGCGCTCCATACGGCTCATGCCGATACGGAACTGGTTGGCGACGAGCTCGCCGACGGTGCGGATGCGGCGGTTGCCAAAGTGGTCGATGTCGTCGACCTTGAAGCCCTGCTCGCCGGCAGCGAGGGACAGGAGGTAGCGCAGCGTCGCGACGATATCCTCGTCGGTGAGCACCGTGACCTCTTCTTCGGTGGTGAGGTTGAGTTTCTTGTTGACCTTGTAACGACCGACGCGGGCCAGGTCGTAGCGCTGCGGGTTAAAGAGCAGGCCCTCGAGCAGGCTGCGGGAAGCGTCCACGGTGGGAGGCTCGCCCGGGCGCAGACGACGGTAGATCTCGATGAGGGCGTCCTCGCGAGTGAGAGCGGTGTCGCGCTCCAGGGTACGCTTGATCACATCGGAGTTACCGAGCAGCTCGATGATGTCGTCGTTGGTGACGGCGATGCCAAGGGCGCGCAGGAACATCGTGGCGCTCTGCTTGCGCTTACGGTCGATGGAGACCATGAGCTGGTCGCGCTTGTCGACCTCAAACTCAAGCCAGGCACCGCGGGACGGGATGATCTGGGCCTTGTAGATCTGCTTGCCCGAATCCATCTCGGAGCTGTAGTACACGCCCGGGGAGCGGACGAGCTGCGAGACGACGATACGCTCGGTACCGTTGATGATGAAGGTGCCCTGATCGGTCATCATGGGGAAGTCGCCCATGAAGACGAGCTGCTCCTTGATCTCGCCGGTCTCCTTGTTGGTGAGACGGACGTCGGTCAGAAGCGGAGCCTGATAGGTCATATCCTTCTCGCGGCACTCCTCGACGGTGTGCGCGGGGTCGCCGAACTGATGCTCGCCGAAGGTAACCTCGAGAACATGGTTCTGGCTCTGGATGGGGCTGGATTCCTTGAACGCCTCACGAAGACCCTCGTCCTTAAAACGCTCAAAGGATTCCCTTTGAACAGAGATAAGGTTGGGGAGCTCCATGGCCTCCGGGATTTTCCCGAAGCTGACGCGCTTGCGCTCAGTGGCAGTGTATGCGTAGGTCACCAGGTTTTTCCTCCTTCACGGAAATGCTCGGTGGGTTGGCGAGGCATAGCTTCGCCAGTTATCGCAACCTAATAGTTTATCAGGTACCGACCGTTGGGCAAGAAAAGCCTTGACGCGATTGAGTTTTTGGAGTAGCAAAGTTTTTCGACAGAAAACACGCAGGTAGATGTATGTATATCGAACATCTGTTCATATATTTTCTGTGAACAGAGAGCCAGCAATCGCAGCTCTTATAAAAAACGGGCGCGAACCGAGGTCCACGCCCGTAAATGTCGGTGCCCGAAGGCTTACTTGCGCATCAATCCGCCGCGCTCGTCGATGGCGTCCCAGAAGGCATCGGCAAAGCGGGGGTCGTTTGCAGCCATGAGGGCGTTAGTGGCCATCCAACCAGAGGGAGTGCCAGTGTCGTAGCCCGACAGCGGGTCGATGACGACGGCGTACATGGCCTCGCGGTCGAGCGAACGGGCCATGGCGTCGGTGAGCTGGATCTCGCCGCCCTTGCCGGCCTGCTGATCTGCCAGCAAGTCCATGACCAGCGGGCTCAGCAGGTAGCGACCGACGATGTACAGGTTGGACGGAGCCGCCTCGGGAGCGGGCTTCTCGACCAGACCGCCGATGCGCCAGACAGCGCCCGGCTCGGCATCGGCAACGCCCTCGGCGCCCTCGAGCGAACCGACGCGCTCGCCGGCGATAACGCCGTAGCGGCTGACTTCCTCGGGCGAGCAAGCAGCGACGGCGATAACCGAAGCGCCACCGTGCTCCTTGGAAACGGCGAGCATCTTGTCGCAGATATCGCGGTTAGGCACAACGTAGTCGCCCAGAAGAACCAGGAAGTTCTCCCCTGCCACGGCGTCGGCAGCAGAGCGAATAGCATGGCCGAGGCCCTTGGGCTCGTACTGATAACGGAAGTCGACCGGCATACCGCCAGCGTGGGCGACGGCATCGGCATAGGCGTTCTTGCCGCGCTCGCGCAGCAGGTTCTCGAGCGAGCGATCGGGCTGGAAGTAGTTCAGTAGCTCGGGCTTACCGGGCGAGGTAACGATGATGGCGTCGTCGACTTCCTCGGGGTCGAGCGCCTCCTCGACGACGTACTGAATGACGGGCTTGTCGAGCACCGGCAGCATCTCTTTGGGCGTGCACTTGGTGCCAGGCAGAAAACGCGTGCCAAGACCGGCGGCGGGGATGATTGCCTTCATATTATTCAAGGATCCTTTCGCAGGCGCAGGATGCGCCCTGTGCGTGCGGCACGGCGGCCGCAGACCAAATTGCGATACCGAAGTATCTTACCGCCGAGACCAGGCGCTACCGCTAGGCAAACGCCATTCTTCAGCAGGTCAACGCAAATTATTGCTCGAATGGTGCAATTTTATTGCCCAACGGCAGGACACCCGATACGACGCAAATCACAGAACATGGCAGTTTGAGCAACCGATACCGAGGGACCTAAAAACAAAAAAGACGGGGCTCGCAATGCGAACCCCGTCTGCAAAGAAATCTGGCGAGAAAGCCTGATTACTTGAGGGTGACAGCAGCGCCAGCAGCCTCGAGCTTCTCCTTGGCAGCCTCGGCGTCCTCCTTCTTGGCACCCTCGAGAACAGCCTTGGGAGCGCCCTCGACGACCTCCTTGGCCTCCTTCAGGCCAAGGTTGGTGAGCTCACGGACGGCCTTGATGACCTGGATCTTGTTGTCGCCGAAGCCCTCGAGCACGACGTCAAACTCGGTCTTCTCCTCGGCCTCAGCAGCGCCAGCAGCGGGAGCGGCGACAACAGCGGCAGGAGCAGCGGCGGAAACGCCGAAGGTGTCCTCGATAGCCTTGACGAGCTCGGAAGCCTCGAGAAGGGTCATTTCCTTAAGAGCATCGATGATCTCATCGGTGGTAAGCTTAGCCATTTCTAAGTCCTTTCGGTTTCCGTGCGGATGCACGGAGATCAGTTAAAACACGGCGCGAATGCGCCTGGGGTGCGGCGTTGCCGCCGCGGGTGAAAACAGCGACTAGGCTGCCTTCTGCTCGGAGACCTGCTGGATCGAACGAGCGAGACCAGAGGAAACGCCGTTGACGCAGACAGCGATGTCGCGAGCGAAACCGGAGATGAGACCGGCGATCTGGCCGAGAAGCTGATCCTTGGTGGGCAGCTCGGCGATAGCCTTAACATCATCAGCGGAAACGGCCTTGCCGTCGGAGATACCGCCCTTGATCTCAAGGACGCCCTTGGACTTAGCAGAGAAGTCCTTGAGGGCCTTAGCGGCCTCGACCGGCTCGGTCTCGTAGAACACATAAGCGACGGGGCCGGCGAGGATCTCGTCGAGCTCGGGCTGCTCCTGGTTCTTGAGAGCGATCTTGACCAGGTTGTTCTTGTAGACCTTCATCTCGGCGCCGCACTCGCGAAGCTGATGACGCAGCTCCTGAGCCTGCTTAACCGTCAGACCGTTGTAGTTGACAACGAACAGACCGGCGTTCTCGGCGATACGGGACTCGATCTCTGCAACCTTGTCGATTTTGTACTGCTGGGGCATGAATTACACCTCCTCGAATTCTTTCCGGGCACGGTCCGCCACAAGGACGTGACGGGGGCATGTCCAAAAAGAAAGCCCCCGCGCTGCATGAGCGACGGGGGCGAGAAGACATATCTACTCGACCACCTCGGCTGGCGGGAAGTCCCATTAAGCTCGCGGGCGATGCCCGTTTGCACCGGCTGTCTCTGGCAGCGGATTCGTGCGTGAACCGAAAGTATTATGGCGGGGACCCCGGCGTCGGTCAACGGGAAACCGGGCTGCACACAATTCCACCATCCGGCCGCGCCGCCGAAGGCCAGGCGCAAGGTTTTCGCTCGGTCAGGTCCTGGGCTCGCACGAAGAGCACATTAAGTGCTCTTCGGCTCGTGCGGAATCTACGAAAACCTTGCGCCTGGCCTTCGGCGGCGCGGCCTGCGGTGACTTTGGGGCAGCCCGGTTTCCCGTTGGCCGGCGCCCCCCACTCATAAGCCTTAAGTCGGTGGGCTGATATGTTGCGTCCCTGATGGCTATAGGGTTGAGACGAAGGTGGATAGGCGGTGGAGACCTTCGTCTAGGTCTTTGTCGGAGACGCAGTAGCTTAGGCGGATGTGGCCTTCGGTGCCGAAACAGTCGCCCGGAACCAGGGCTACGTTTGCCTCTTTGATGGCTTTGATGCAGAAGTCTTCGCTTGTTAGGCCGAATTGTTTGATGCTCGGGAAAGTGTAGAAGGCTCCTGCGGGCTCCACGACGTCCAGGCCCATGGCGTCTAAGGCTGCGAGTACGCGTTCGCGGCGGGCTCGGTAGACTTTGAGCATGGGGGTTGGGTCGACGGTCAGAGCTCGAGCTGCAGCGTCCATCTCAAATGAAACGGCGCTCGATACTAAGTATTGGTGAGCTTTTGCGATCTCGGCGATGACGGGTGCCGCTGCTGCGAGCCAGCCCAGGCGCCAGCCGGTCATAGCCCAGGGCTTGGAGAAGCTCTCGATGACGACCGTCTGATCGCGCAGCTCCGGGTGACGCTGGGCAAAGCGCTCGTAGCCATCCACATAAACCAGGCGGTTGTATACGTCGTCGCAGACCACGTAGATGCCCGCCTGCTCCGCCACGTGCGCCACGGCGTCGAGCGAAGCCGCGTTGAGGATACAGCCCGTAGGATTGTTGGGCGAGCAGATGACGATGGCCTTGGTCGCCGGCGTCACGCAAGCACGAAGCGCTTCCTCGTTAATCTGAAATTGCGCGGGCTCCGTATCCAAAAAGACTGCTTTGGCGTGGTTGGCCACGACGATGCTCTCGTACAGGCCAAAGGCAGGCGTGGGGATAATGACCTCGTCGCCGGGGTTGAGCATAGCCATGAATGTTGCCGACAGGGCCTCGGTCGCGCCGTCGGTCAGGATGACCTCGTCGGCAGAATACGTAAGGCCCGCGTCGCCCATGCAGGCAGACAGCGCCTCGCGCAGAGCGGGGCGACCGTTGTTGGGCGGATAGTGCGTGTCACCGCGGTCCAGCGAGGCAGTCACCTCGGCGCTAATCACATCGGGCGTGGGAAAATCGGGCTCGCCGAGCGCAAGCGCGATGCACCCCGGGTGCTGGGCAGCGAGCGCGTTTATCCGACGGATGCCGGAGGGCCTGAGCGTGGCAAGCGAGGTATTCATGGGCAGACGCATGGCGCTCCTTTCGTAAGGGTTGCACTAGGATAGCGCGGCGAAGCGCCGCCAGACGGTGTAACCTAAACGGAAACCAACCGGAAAGGAGGCGGCATGGAGACGACCGCACGCGGCGATGCACCAAAAACGTTGCAAACCATTGCGTATATCAGTATTCCCAATAGCACCGATCTTGAGTTTTTGCTTTGGGACCTGCAGGATGCCATCGCGGCCTATGCCCGGCTTTCCGGCACCGCACTCCCCCACCCGGTTGACTTGAAGACAAATGACGTCGGTGCAGTCGATGGCATAGTGCTCGCTGTTGATGATGCATTTGACGATGAGGCAATGACCGCTGTCGAGCAGATACTCGATCGCCTTGGCGGTACGGGAACGCGTGTCTATGCCATGATTCAAGCCGCACAAGAGGGCGCTGAGCAGGCGCGCGGGGCCGCCGTTCGTCTGCACAAGGCATGCGAGCGCCAGGGCCAATTGTGGTGTGGCGGCGTTGTCATCTGCGCCGGCAGCGGCATTGCGGCGCTTCGTCGCTCCCCGCGCATGGGCCTCTTGCGCCGGCCTTTTTCGGAAGCGATGGATAAGCTTGTGGGCGCTGTGCGCATGGGCTGCTCCATTGAGCATGCGCAGTTGCTTGGCGGTGGCAATGCCGGTAGCGTCGATGCCGACGGCATGGTGCGCGTCAAGCCCGCGCTGCCCGCACCGATCTGGCATGCCATCATGAAACACCTCGGCACCCGCGCCCAATCAGATATCTAAATTACAGAGCACCCCAGTCAACGGCCTCGCGCCAGCGCTCGACAAGGCGTTCCAGGCGCCACGCCGCATTGGCGGGACTTGTCGACGGCAGAACGATGGCCGGCAGCCCGGCGCGCTCTTGTAGATAGCGCTTGTAGAGCCGCCCTGCCGTGCCGCCGTTACAGACAACGACCTCGATAGGAGCTGCGCCGGTAATGCGCTCGGCATGCGCCGGAACGACGTTTTTGATGCTCGCGTCGCTTGAGCCCTTGATGTCGCAGCTCTCGATTACATCCCACAGGGCTACGCCGCCGTTCAGCAGCATGGATCGCTTGGCGGCAATCGAGGCGTCGAGCTTCGCGGGCTCGCCATCCGCCAAAGGATCGCCCTCGTTGGGCGGCACGGACACACCGAGGCACGCGGCCATCACGCGCCAAAAGCGGTTCTGCGGATTGCCATAGTAGAAGGCATTGGCACGCGAAAGCACCGAGGGAAACGACCCGAGCACCAAAACGCGCGAGTGCTGGTCGAACACGGGCTCAAACCCATGCTCAATATGTTGATAGTCCTCGTCAGACACGGCCATGGCCTAGGCTCTCAACAGATAGCGCACCTCGTAGGGTGCAAGCTCAAGGGTACCCGTCAGCTCGACATTGGGCGCATCGTCGGCAAGCAGGTCGACAAAGGACCCGTTGAGCTCGCCGGCGGCAAAGGTGTAAGGCTCGCCCACGGCGTTCACCGCCACGAGCACCGTCGCGTCGTCACAGGCGCGCTCGAACAGCAGCTGCTTGTTCTGTATCACCACGTTGCGGTACGCGCCGTAGCTGAGAGCGCGTGCCGCCGCGTCGTCGGCCGAGCGAAGGTGCGCAAGCTGCGTGATGAACGCCGTCAGCTCGTTGGGCGCAGGCTCATCGAGCGCAGGTCGCAGCGCCCAGTCACCATCGGGGCCGCCCTTTTCGCCGGCAATCCCCCACTCGCTGCCATAGTAGACGCACGGAATGCCCGGCATGCCAAAGAGCATGCCATAGGCGGGACGCAGGCACGACTTGTCGGTGAGGATGCTTGCCAGGCGCGGCACGTCGTGGTTGTCGACAAACGACAGCAGGTGCTTGCCGCGGTAGATGCACCACGGATCGCCGCCAAACTGGCGATGCAGCGAATGCGCGATCTCGAACATATTGACCGAGTTAAAGCTGGAGTACAGGCCCTTGTAGCACTCGTAGTTGGTGCAGGAGTCGAGCATCTCGTCGTTGACGATCTGGTTGTAGTCACCGTGAAGCGTCTCGCCGATCAGCACAAAGTCGGGCTTGAGCTCACGGGTAAAGGCGTGCAGGCGACGCATAAAGTCGCGGTCGAGCATATAGGCAACGTCCAGGCGCAGACCGTCGACGCCAAAGACCTCGGCCCAGCGGCGCACGGACTCGAGCAGGTAATCGACCACGGCGGGGTTTTGCAGGTTGAGCTTCACGAGCTCAAAATGGCCTTCCCAGCCCTCGTACCAAAAGCCGTCGCCATAGCAGGAATCGCCGTCAAAGCTGATGTGGAACCAATCCTTGTACGGCGAGTCCCACTTACGCTCCTGCACATCGCGGAAGGCCCAAAAGCCACGGCCCACATGGTTGAAGACCGCATCGAGCACCACGCGGATGCCATGGGCGTGCAGCGTCTCGCATACGGCGGCAAAATCGGCATCCCCGCCCAGGCGGCGGTCGATATGGCGCAGGCTGCGCGTATCGTAGCCGTGGCTATCAGACTCGAGCGGCGGGTTAATCAGCACAGCGCCAATACCGAGTTTTTGCAGGTAGTCTGCCCATTGGGCGATCTTCATGATGGGCGCATCGGGGTTGGGCGCAGCGTTGGCAGCCTGGGCGAGCTCATCCTCGGCAACGGGCGCGGCGTTTTCGCGCGGAGCTCCGCAAAAGCCCAGCGGATAGATCTGATAGAACGTCGTCTCGTATGCCCACATAGCAACCTCCCGGCAAGCTCAACACAACGACATCCATTGTATGCCCAGCAGGGTAGCTATTTTGGGACGGGGCTCTTTTAGCTACCCCAGCCCCTTTCTAAGTTGCGGTGAAATACGGACTGTTTGCCGGGTTTATTGGGCTCAGCAGTCCGTATTTCACCGCAACTGATGAGGAGACGTGATTAGGCGACAGGCTTTGCGCGGTGTATGGCCGGGAATAGCACCGTGATAGCGAGAATGACACCCACGACGGCAATCGCCCCGCCCGCACAACCGATCCAGGCGATGCCGGGACCCGACACCACGGCGCCGCCGACCGCGGTGCCCGTGCCGATACCGAGGTTAAACAGGCCCGAGAAGATCGACATGGCGACGGCCGACGAGTCTGCCGGCGTGTACTTGATGAGCTCGGCCTGGAACGCCACGTTAAAGGCCGTGGAGCAGCAGCCCCATAGCGCGCAGACGGCAAGCACTGCTACGAGCGACGATGCGACCGGACCCACGAGCAGCAGAGCCACCGGCACGCCGGAGAGCGTGATAGCCAAGAACGGAAAGCGATGCCCATCGAACAGTCGGCCGAACAGCCAGCTTCCGAGCAGACCAGAGCAGCCAAACGCCGTCAGCGTCATGGTGATGGCGCTTGCGTCGACATGGGCGACCTGCGCCAGGAAGGGCTCGATATAGCTGTAACCCGCGTAGTAGCCGGTCGCCATAAAGACCGTGACCGCGTAGAGCGCAATCAGGAACGGATTCTTGAGCAGCTCGGGCAGCTGTTTGACGGTAAAGCGCTCGCCCGCCGGCATGACCGGGAACACCGCTGCCTGGTACACCACCGCGGCGGCAGAGAAGGCTCCAACCACGGCAAACGTCATGCGCCAGCCCACGGCCAGGCCGATGGCGCGACCGATCGGCAGGCCGAAGATCTGCGCGATGGACGAGCCCGTGGCGATCATGCTGATGGCGAGCGCCCCATGACGCGTATCGACCAGGCGCGAGGCTATGATCGAAGCGACCGACCAGAACACGGCGTGCGCGCAGGCGACCACCAGGCGTGCGCAGACCAAGATGGGATAGGTCGGCGCCACGGCGGACAGGAACTGCCCGAGCGAGAACACGGCAAGCACGCCGAGCAGCATACGCTTGAACTCAAAGCGCGAGGCAAACACCATAAGCGGCAGCGACAGCAGCATGACGCCCCAGGCGTAGACCGAGATCATGATGCCTGCCTGGGCCTCGGTGAGCGAGAACGATGCGGCAATATCAGTCAGAAGGCCAATGGGCATGAACTCCGACGTGTTGAACACGAACGCACAGCAGGCGAGCCCGATAAGCGGGAGCCACTGCTTGAGCGAGATGCCATCTTGTCTTGCCTGAGTCATGTAGGAACCCTCTCCGATTGTCTTGAGCGATGGGCGATTATATAGCAACGGCCCCGCATCCGTCAGCAACAGATGCGGGGCCGTAATCAACTCAATACACAGAGGTTGCGCCATCAATAAATAACTAAGCCAGCCCCAGCAATATGCCCGCCGAATGCACGACAAACGCCACGATCCAGGCGACCGTCACCTGAAACGCGAACACGGCCACGGCATAGCGCGCTCCCAACTCGCTCTTGACGGCGCCGATGGACGCCACGCAGGGCGGGTACAGCAGCGTAAAGACCAGGAACACGTAAGCGGTAAACGGCGAAAACATAGTTGACAGCACCGCGGGCGACGTTGCGCCCAAAAGCACCGTGAGGGTCGAGATGACGCTCTCCTTGGCGATAAGTCCGGTGACGAGCGCCGTCGACGCACGCCAGTCGCCAAAGCCGAGCGGCGCCAGCGCCGGCGCGATAATGCTACCCAGACCGGCAAGCAGACTCTGCGACTGATCGGCGACCACATTAAAGCGAATGTCGAACGTCTGGAGGAACCAGATGACCACGGTGGCGGCAAAGATAATGGTAAAGGCCTTGGTAATAAAGTCCTTGGCCTTATCCCATGCCAGCATCACCGTCGTCTTGACGCTCGGCAGACGGTAATTGGGGAGCTCCATGATAAACGGCACCGGGTCGCCCTTAAATGCCGTACGGTTGAGCACCAAAGCCGCGATGCAACCGACCGCAATGCCAATCAGATAGAGCGAGACCATGGCGGGAACCGTCGCCTGTGGGAAAAACGCCCCGCACAGCAAGCCGTAAACCGGCAGCTTGGCCGAGCAGCTCATGAACGGCGTGAGCATGACCGTCATCTTGCGGTCGTGCTCGGATGGGAGCGTACGGGTCGACATGATAGCCGGCACGGTGCAGCCAAAACCGACGAGCATGGGCACAAAGCTGCGGCCCGACAGGCCAAAGCGACGCAGCACCTTATCCATGACAAAGGCCACGCGTGCCATGTATCCGGAGTCTTCCAGAATGGAGAGGAACAAGAAGAGCACGACGATAATCGGCAGGAAGGTCAGCACGCTACCCACGCCCGTAAGCACGCCGTCGACAGCCAGCGAGCGCACCACGTCGTTGGTTCCGAACGCCTTGAGGCCCGCATCGGCCGAGGCGATGATGGCAGCGATACCGTCCTCCATGAGTCCCTGCAACGCCGCGCCGATCACGCCAAACGTCAGCCAAAAGACGAGGCCCATGATCACCAGAAACGCCGGAATGGCTGTGTAACGACCTGTCAGGATGCGGTCAATCTTGACGGAGCGCACGTGCTCGCAGCTTTCGTGCGGCTTGACGACGCAACGCCCGCACACGTCGCCGATAAAGCTAAAACGCATATCGGCCAACGCAGATAGGCGGTCGGTGCCGGCCTCGCCCTCCATCTGGGTAATGATGTGCTCGATAGCGTCGAGTTCGTTGCGATCCAGGTGAAGCGCCTCGGTTACCAGCTCGTCGCCCTCAACCAGCTTGGTCGCCGCAAAACGCACCGGAATATGCGCCGTCGCGGCATGGTCCTCGATAAGGTTGGCGATGCCGTGGATGCAGCGATGCAGCGCGCCGCCGTCCGGGCCATCGGGCGCGCAGAAGTCCAGGCGACCGGGGCGCTCGCGGAACCGCGCCACGTGCAAGGCATGATCAACCAACTCGCCGATGCCCTCGTTGCGGGCAGCGCTAATGGGGACAACAGGCACGCCCAACAGGCTCTCGAGCAGGTTGACGTCCACGGCGCCGCCGTTGGCCGTCACCTCGTCCATCATGTTGAGCGCGATGACCATGGGGCGATCGAGCTCCATAAGCTGCAGCGTCAGGTACAGATTGCGCTCGATGTTGGTAGCGTCGATGATGTCGATGATGGCGTCGGGATGCTCATCCAGGATAAACTGGCGGCTCACGATCTCCTCGCCCGTGTACGGCGACAGGGAGTAAATGCCGGGCAGGTCGGTAACGCTTGCCTCGGGGTGGTTGCGGATGGTGCCATCTTTGCGGTCGACCGTCACGCCAGGAAAGTTACCGACATGCTGGTTGGAGCCCGTCAGCTGGTTGAACAGCGTGGTCTTGCCGCAGTTCTGGTTGCCGGCGAGGGCAAAATGCAGCGGTGCGCCCTCGGGCACGGCCGTCTTTGCCGCACGGGGCGAATACGCCCCCTCGCCCAGGGCCGGATGCTCCGTCGTGCCGATTGCGGCGTTAGCGCGCGGACCCGTATCGGTGTCGTGAATACCCACGAGCTCGATGCGAGCGGCATCGTCCTTGCGCAGCGTCAACTCGTAGCCACGCAGGCGAATCTCGAGCGGGTCGCCCATGGGGGCGTACTTCATCATGGTGACTTCGGTGCCCGGCGTCAGGCCCATGTCCAAAATATGCTGACGGAGCGCCTGGTCGTCGGATGTCACCGATGCGACAACGGCGTCCTTTCCAATCTCGAGTGTATCGAGCTTCACGCGCTCATCCTTTCGTTAGACGCGGTTAACCGTTTACCGGGGTTAACCAACTCGTAACGACAAATGATAGCGCTCTGAACTATTTTATAAAGTCAAATACCGATGTTTACCTGCGCAAACTTTATGCGGTGCGCCCCGAAGGCTCTTTACGCATACCGCTCAGCGAGATCGAAACGGAACCCGACCGCGCGGTAGCAGTGAGTCGATCACCCTCGACCGACCCCGTGCATGTAAAGGGCACCTTGCCTATCAAGACGTGGGAGATAGTACCCAAGAGCTCAAAGAAATCGCCCTCAGCACGGGCACTCGAGAGAGCGATATTGAGACCCCTGACGTTTAGTACTGCCCTGAGCGCGCCGTTCACCCCATGTGAAAACGTCACCTCGCCGCGTCTACTCCCCACCGGCGTCTGGGCCGAAACCACATACGTACCCTCAAGCATGGTTCCTCCTCTGAGTAGGCTTTTTGAAATGGCCATCTAGTCTACTTTGCTGCGAGACGGCTTGCCCAGAAACTGCAAGCACATAACGACGTTCAACCAACAGATTGCTGCAAGGAGGACAAGCGTGCAAGGGGGGGCAGATTACATTTGGCACCACTTGCGCCAACGGACGGGATGCGGAGCGACTGTGCAGGTGGATTCCGGATCGCCGCTTCCTCCGTCCCCCAGCGAATCAAAACAAGTTGCGGTGGAATAGTTCCTGTTTGATGCTTTAACCAGCAAAAACAGGAACTATTTCGCCGCAACAGCAAAAGCCCGCGCTGGCAACAAATGTCACCTGCGCGGGCTTGGTGGGCGCTCACAAAGGCACGTTACAGAGGCCCACGTCAGTTAAGGATTACCGAACGGCACCGGCACGCGACGCCTCCGTCGGCTTACCAAGCGATGAAGCTTGCCGCATTCTTAGACTATCGGCGCAATGCCGGCAAAGTGCAGATACAGCGAGATGACCGCCACGACAATGATCACCGCTGCGATCAGCTTGTCGTGCAGGTGCGGAAGTACCGGCTTACCGCGACCTCGCTCGCCCAGCATATAAACGGGAATGGCCGGAGCAAAAAGGATCGTCGTGATCATGACACCCTGGAGGCCCGTCGACCACACAAGGAACAATGTGTAAATGAAGCCGAGCGTGCCGAAGAATCGCGCCTTGCCGACGCTTGGCGCATGCGGTCCGTCCAGATGCTCCTTCTTCCAACCAATCACCATGTAATAGGCAGCCGAGCAGACATACGGAACCAGAATCGTGTTGACTGCGCAGCTATAGAAGAACTGGTAGGTGCTCGCCGCCACATACGACACGATCAAGAAGAGCTGCGTAATGCCGGAGCTCACGAGAACCGTTACCACCGGGGCGTCGTGCTTGTTCGTCTTGGCAAACGCCAGAGGGAAGGATCCCTGGCGCGCCGCCTCGAACGGCGTCTCGGACGCAATGATGACATAGCCCAGCAGCGCGCCGACCAACGAAAGGATAACGCCAAGGTTTACGATGGCAGCACCAACCGGACCGATTGCGCACTCGAGAATTCCCGCCATGGAGGGCGTTGCAAGCTGTGCCATCTCCTCGCGCGGCATAATGCCGAGCGACAGCATCGAGATGATCAGATACAGCGTGAATACAGCCGCAAATCCGAGCGCCGTCGAGCGGCCGACGTCACGCACGTACTTAGCACGGCCCGAGATAACGACAGCGCCCTCGATGCCCGTGAAGACCCAGACAAGGGCAATCATGGTCGAGACAACCTGCTCGCCAAAGCCAGGACCAGCCGGCTCTCCCCAGAAGTTGTCCATAAAGATATCGACGTTGAACTTACCCAGGAGCACGATACTCAGCACAAAGAGCCCCAACGGCACCAGCTTCGCCAACGTGACGATTGTGTTAATGCCCGCAGCCTCCTTAACGCCACGAAGCACAAGGGCGGTAAGGAACCACAAAAACACGCTGGCGCAGACGATAGAAAGCAGGTTGTTACCCGCGCCAAACGCGGGGAAGAAATAGCCCAGCGCGCTAAACAGCAAGAGCGCAAAGCTCACGTTGGAAAGACATGCGCTGATCCAGTAGCCCCAAGCGGAGTTGAATCCAATGTAATCGCCAAAACCGGCCGCAGCGTATGCATAGATGCCGCCGGTCAGGTCGGGACGGGCCTGAGACAAACCGTTGAACACCATCATCAGCGCAAAGACGCCAATAAAGCAAATTCCCCACGAGACGATAACCGCACCGGTATTTGCCCCGCCTGCTGCCATATCGCCGGCAAGCGAAAAGATGCCGCCACAAATACTGGCGGTAATAACCATCATGGTCAGACGAAAGAGATCGAGGCCATTAGGGTCGATAATCTCTTCATTTTGAGCTTTAGAGGCCATTGTATGTGCACCCCCTTCATCATGTGATCGAACGAAAGATGGCCCGGACGTCCCGAATCGGGTGCCGGGCCATCGGTCAAGCGATCATCAGACTGTTACAGCTATCGCGTTAGAAGCGCAGCGACAGGCAAGAAAGGCCGCCGTCGACCTTGCGATACTCGGAGGTGTCAACGACGAGTGTCTTGTAGCCCAGATCCTGCACGGCCTTGAGCACAGTCGGATAGCCCTCGGCAACGATGACCGTACCGTTGACCCAGATGCAGTTTGCGCCGTACGCCTCGTCCTCGGGCACGACGATCTTGTTGTACTGGGCAAAGTCGGGCTTATCGATGAACTCACCAGAGACGAGCATGTTGTTGTCCTCGATGTAGTTGACGCCCGTCTTGAGGTGCAGGACCTCCTCCAGCGGAACCTCAGAACCCTCGAGGCCCCAGCCCTCGAGAATCTCGCAGAACTGGCGAATGCCCTCTTCGTTGGTACGAGCGGAGCGACCGACGTAGAAATGGTCACCGACCATCATGACGTCGCCGCCGTCAAGCGTGCCCGGAGAAACGATGTGCTTGACATGCTCGTCGTCAAAGAAGCGACGGACGGCCGGCTCAATCTCGTCCTTCTCGCCGTTGCGGCTATCGGCGCCGGGGTTGGTAATGATGGCGCCGCAGCGAGTGATAACGGCCGGATCTTCGACGAAGCAGCTGTCGGGATACTGCTCGAGTGCCGGCAGCACCGACACGTCAACGCCGCACTGCTCGAGTGCGTGCTCGTAATCGTAATGCTCCTCGATAGCGCGCTCGTAGATGGGCTGGCCAAGCTCGGGAGCGCTCGTGATGCCATTGCTCAGGGACTTGCCGGGACGACGGATGATGACGTGGCTGAACTTGGTCATGATGATCCTCCTTGGATCTCATAGTACTGAGCGGACTTCCTTGCGTCCGCCTTCCTTCCGATGGCTTTATCTTAGGGTGTCTTTGCTGTTTTGTATATTGTATACAATCCCGAACGGTAGATAATCCTCGGTAAGCGTATTCCTGCTTATCGGCGCAAAGTAGCACGATTTAGCTGGTCGTTCTATAATTCGACTGAGCTATTCAAGCGAAACGTATTTAATTTTAGAAATATACCGTTAAGGAACACAAGCTCATGGAAACGCTCAGAAGGCCCCTGAAGGACCACGTATACGACTATATTTCGAGCCGTATTGACGCCGGCGAGTTGTCCGCCGGCGACCGGCTGAGCGAGCAAGCGATCTGCGATGCCATGGGCGTGTCGCGCACGCCGGTCCGCGAGGCGCTCATCCAGCTGGCAAGCGATGGCTACCTGGACAATCTCCCCCGCCGCGGATTCCGCGTCCGTGGGTTCGATCAGCAAAACGCCGTTGAAGTCTTTGAGATTATGGGGCCGCTCGACGGGCAGGCCGCATATCTCGCCTGTCCGAATCTAACTGACGACGATATTACGCAGCTGAAATTTCTCGTCGGCTCCATGGACCTCGCGATCCAAGGCGGCCTCATCCGTAAGTATGACGACATTCAGCGAGACTTTCACCTTACGTACTTCAACCGCTGTGGCAACGACCGTCTGCGCGATATGATCTCGCAGCTCGAGCGTTGCTTTATCAAGCGCGATTACGAGACTGTTGACCAGGAGACGGCGTGTAAGCTGCTCAATAAAGCCAACAACGAACATGCTCATATTCTTGAGTTGTTCGAAGCACGAGATGCGACGGGCGTGCGCGACTACGTTCGCGATGTCCATTGGAACACGGAAAACGCCCAGTTCACCGTCTGGTAGAAATACAACAAGGAAAGCTATCAGACGCCCATCTCACGAGAGTGGATAATCCCCCTTTTTTGTCGAAAAGCAGACCAAAAAATGGGAGATTATCCACTCTCGTGCTGCGCGGTCTAGAAACCGTGGCGCTCCAGGAAGCGGAAGGCTAGGCGAATCCAAGGGCGGACCGCCACCTGCTTGTCCTCGTTGTCGACCGCGGTGTTGGCGTTGCCGAGCGAAAGGCCGTGACCACCTTGGTCAAAGACGTGTATCTCGCATGCAACGCCCTCCTCGGCCATGCGCTGCGCAAACGGGTAGACCTGCGCGATCGGCGCCGTCTTATCGTCGGACACGCCCCACACAAAGGTCGGCGGCATCTGACGCGAAACATGTGTGGTGGGGCAGATATCGGCCAAATGCTCGTCAGTTGCCTCGCCACCCGTCACCATCGACAGGTAGTCGTTGAGAAGATCGCGCCCCGTCTTGCCACCCGTCTTGGGCACACGCAAGTCAATGCGCGGATCGCGCGTCTGCATGTCGCGCACATAGGCAAAGTCGAGCAATGGATAGCCCAGCACCACGGCGTCGGGACGAATGTCGTCCGGACGCGCCCCGGCAAGTGCCGCGAAGGGGCCGGTCTTCCACTGTGTTGCCAGCGAGGCGCAAATCATGCCGCCAGCAGAAAAGCCCACGACGCACACGCGTTTGGGATCGACATGCCACTCGTCGGCATTCGCACGCACCGTGGCGACCATCTTGGCAAGATCTGTCTGCGGGTGCGGAAAACTTACGTCACCCGTGCCGCTCGTCACATAGTTGAGCACAAAGGCCTGGTAGCCGTGATCCAAAAACGCAAACGCCACGGGATCCTGCTCATGCGGAGCGATATGCGTAAACGCACCTCCGCCGCAGATAATCACGGCAGGGCGACGGCCATTCGGTTTATCGGGCAGCGGCTCGGCACCCAGATACGTAAAGGTCGCCGGATAATCCTCGGTCGGTTCCTCGCCCCACAGCGCATGGTTCTCGACAATCATATGTGCTCCCTTCGCGCAAATTATGCGCACTCTTTTTTCGCATCTAAGCGTACCCCAGTTGGGTGCAGGACGCAGAAACTCTCCGGCAATAAGTTTCCCTCCAACTGATATATCACATAATCCCAGCTCAGAGGTATCGCTGAGCAGCGTAGAATAGGGGGTGTTGACCAAGCCGCGAAACAGATATGAAACGTTTCCGGCAAACCAAACGCGCGATATGCGCCTATTTAAGTTGGAGGCAACTATGGGTCTGCTCGATTCGCTTAAGTCCACCTTCACCTCGACCGGCGAGGCGTCCGTTCCGCCCGCAGCAAGCTTCGCCACCCGCGAAGGCGTCATCTATGCCCCCGTCAACGGCGTGCTCGTCAGCCTGGACGAGGTTCCCGACGAGACGATCGCCTCGGGCATGCTTGGCCAGGGCTATGGCATCGAGCCCATTACCGGCACCATCTATGCGCCCGCCAACGGCCGCATCGGCGCCACCACTGTCACCAACCACTCCATCGGCATGATTACCGAGGACGGTCTGCGCGTATTCATCCATGTTGGCCTGGGCACCGTGGAAATGAACGGCAAGGGTTTTGCCCGCTTTGTCGAGATGGGCGATGTGGTCAAGGCCGGCCAGCCGCTCATCAGCTTCGATCGCGAGGCCATCAAGGCCGCCGGCCACGAGGACATCGTGACCGTCATCGTCTCCGAGCTCGATCGTCTTAAGAGCATCGACCATGTCGGCGAGTCTGGAACGCTTATCGGCGGCAACCCGCTCGTCAAGCTTGGCGACCCGCTGCTGGTTGCCAAGACCAAGTAGCCAGGCCCCGCGCCACACAGCCAAAAGGCACCTCGTCAAGCGCCCGCGACCATTTGGCCGCGGGCGCTTTTCGTTTGAAAAACCATCCCGCCAATGCCTTATCTGTATAGCCCAAATGAGCCGAGCTGCTAGAATATCGAACTGTATGGATAACTATCATTCAACCGTTATGGGAGGATACGTGAACCGCACCAAAATCGCGCAGCTCTATGCCGATGCCGAGTCGCTCGGCGGCCAGACCGTCACCGTCGCCGGCTGGGTCAAGTCCATCCGCGACATGAAGAACTTTGGCTTTGTTACGCTCAACGACGGCAGCTGCTTCCGCGACCTGCAGGTCGTCATGAACCGCGAGGCACTCGACAACTATGACGAGATCGCCCATCAAAACGTCTCGGCCGCACTCATTTGCACCGGCACCGTCAAGCTGACCCCCGATGCGCCCCAGCCTTTCGAGCTTTCTGCCACCTCCATTGAGGTCGAGGGCGTCAGCGCCCCGGATTACCCGCTGCAGAAGAAGCGCGCAACCGTCGAGTTCCTGCGCACCCAACAGCACCTGCGCCCGCGCACCAACCTGTTCCGCGCCGTGTTCCGCATCCGTTCTGTCGCGGCTGCCGCCATCCACCGCTTCTTCCAGGAGCAGGGCTTTGTCTACGTCAACACCCCCATCATCACCACGAGTGACTGCGAGGGCGCCGGCGAGATGTTCCGCGTGACCACGCTCGACCCCAAAAATCCGCCCCTCACCGAGTCCGGCGAGGTCGACTGGAGCCAGGACTTCTTTGGCAAGCACGCGAGCCTTACCGTGTCCGGCCAGCTCAATGCCGAGAACTTTGCCATGGCCTTTGGCGACGTGTACACCTTTGGCCCCACCTTCCGCGCCGAAAACTCCAACACCACGCGCCACGCCGCCGAGTTTTGGATGATCGAGCCCGAGATGGCCTTTGCCGACCTTAACGACTACATGGATAACGCCGAGGCCATGCTCAAGTACGTCCTTAAGGACGTTATGGCCACCTGCCCCGACGAGCTCAATATGCTCAACAAGTTTGTGGACAAGGGTCTGCTCGAGCGTCTGGACCACGTGGCAAACTCCGACTTTGCCCGCGTCACCTATACCGAGGCCGTCGAAATCCTGGAGCAGGCCGTCGCCGCCGGTCACAAGTTTGACTATCCCGTGAGCTGGGGCATCGACCTGCAAACCGAGCACGAGCGTTTCCTGACCGAGGAGCACTTTAAGCGCCCGACCTTCGTAACCGACTACCCGGCCGAGATCAAGGCGTTCTACATGCGCATGAACGAGGACGGCAAGACCGTCGCCGCCGCCGACTGCCTGGTGCCGGGTATCGGCGAGATTATCGGCGGCTCCCAGCGCGAGGAGCGCCTGGATCTGCTCGAGGCCCGCATCAAGGACCTGGGCATGAATCCCGAGCAGTACAAGTACTACCTTGACCTGCGCCGCTACGGTTCCTGCAAGCACGCCGGCTACGGTCTGGGCTTCGAGCGCTTGGTCATGTATCTGACCGGCGTGGGCAACATCCGCGACGTCCTGCCGCACCCGCGCACCGTGGGCAACGCCGACTTCTAATCGCCACAGCGCCACCAAACACGTTCCAGCGCATCACGCCAGCGCCTCTCGGCAAGCCGAGGGGCGCTTTTTTCAACAGCATCCGTCAATCTTTTGGCAAGTTTTTGGTCAGTTGGGCAGGGCTGTTGAAAACTCGACCCGCCGCTTGCCGACGGCTACCGACCGCCCAGGGCGTCCTGCACCCCTGGGAAAGCCCCGCGTCCTAGGCTCCATACCGTCGCCACCCAAAACGGAAAGGACGTGGGCGCCATGACCGAAACCGCTGTTGAAACTTACGAGACCACGACGAGGGGCGCCGCCTCGATGGCAGCCTATCGCGCCGTTCGCATCCTGCAACTATTAAGCGAAAACACCGGCGAGGACAAGGCCATGCTTTCCGATGAGTTGATCCGGCGCCTCGCCCATCCCGACGACCCCGCCCGCATGCCCATCTCGGCGGCGCGGCGCAGCATCTACACCGCCATCTCCGCACTTCGCCATGCCGGATACGAAATTGAGTACAAGCGCGGCGTGGGCTATCGACTCTTGACCCGTCCGCTCACCGACGAAGAGATCATCCGGCTCCACGGCATGGTCATGCGCAACCGCTCCACGCCCATCGCCATTCGAAAGAGCATGGCGCAGCACCTGGTCGCCATGGCGAGTGCCGACGTTCGCGGCTACCTCGATGCACCCGAGCCTGCTCCAAGCGCAGGCGACAAATCCACCAAGGCCACACGCACGCCCGTCAAGCGCATCGATGCCTGCGAGCTCATCGAGCAGGCCATCGACCACGGAACCACGGTGAGTTTTGATATTTCGAGTGTCACGGCACGCGGAGAGGTCGAAGTGGCACGGATGACACTCCGGCCCTTTGCCATCAAGCAACGAGACGGCATCTCGTATTTGCTGGGAACGGTCTATGACGCGCGAGGCGCCGATGACACGTTGCGTACCGTAGAGATCGGCCGCATGAGAAACGTCACCACACGTCTCCTCGACGGCAAGAAGCTCTTCGCCGCCCTGGACGAGGACGATGCCTCCTCCGCCGCATAAGACCCTCCGCCGCCCATTCGACTACCCGTACCGCCCATCCGATTCTGTATTAAAAAACCCGCCAGGCTGTTGTAAAAATGGACATCAGCGCTACTATAGTCCCACTTGCACTTTGTCCCAGTGCAGTGTTTCCAGCCATTTTTATACTGGGGGTAATGATATGAAGGACATCACCATCAGCCGCAGGAGTCTTCTGGTCTCCGCCGGTCTGCTCGCGCTCGCCCCGCTCGCCGGATGCGGCGGCAACTCTGGTTCCGGCTCTGCTGCCGCCGGTTCCGACTACACCATCGGCGTTCTGCAACTCACCGAGCACTCCGCACTCGATGCCGCCAACGACGGCTTTGTCAAGGCCATCAAGGAGAGCGGCCTTAAGGTCAAGATCGACCAGAAGAACGCCCAGAACGACCAGTCCACGTGTAAGTCCATTGCCGACAAGTTTGTGGGCGACAACGTCAACCTGATTTATGCCATCGCCACGCCCGCCGCGCAGGCTGCCGCCGGTGCCACGGCCGATATCCCCATCGTGGGCTGCGCCATCACCGACTACGCCGCCTCCGGCCTGGTCCAGGACAACGACAAGCCCGGCACCAACGTCACGGGCGCCTCCGACCTCACCCCGGTCGCCGAGCAGCTCGAGATGATGCAGAAGGTCCTGCCCGACGTTAAGAAGGTCGGCTTGCTCTACTGCACCGCTGAGTCCAACTCCGACGTCCAGATCAAGGCCGCCAAGAAGGAACTCGACAAGCTGGGCCTCGAGTACACCGATTTCACCGTCTCGAGCTCCAACGAGATTCAGTCCGTCGTCGAGTCCGCCGTGGGCAAGGTCGACGCGCTGTACTCCCCCACCGACAACACGATTGCCGCGGGTGCCTCGCAGGTGGGCCAGATCTGCAAGGAGAATAAGCTCCCCTTCGTGACCGGCGAGGAGGGTATGTGCATGGCCGGCGGCCTGTTCACCCTCTCCATCAACTATAAGGACCTGGGCTACGCCGCGGGCGAGATGGCCGTTAAGATCCTGAAGGGCGAGGCCAAGCCCGAGGATATGCCGATCAAGCACCTCTCGAGCAAGGACCTGGTCGTCGTCAAGAACGACGAGACGGCCGAGGCCCTGGGCATCGACCTTTCCGCTCTGGACGAGTAGCGCCATGCGCGGTAACGCGTCTAGGGCCCGCACGCGCGCCACAGCCGCGTTATTCAATATCTGAGTCCTTGGGGCGAACGCTAAAGACCGGCGTTCGCCCTGCTTGTTTCGGATGAGACAAAACATCCGTCCGCAGCTCTTTTATGCATTGGTACCGCTATTATGGAAAATCACGTGTCCACCCTATCCTAGGAGGTATGAAGCATGCTCATTGCATTGCAGGGCGCCGTTTCGCAGGGCGTCCTCTGGGGCATTATGGTGCTTGGCGTGTTTATCACGTTCCGCCTGCTCGACATCCCCGATATGACCTGCGACGGCAGCTTTGCCCTCGGCGGCTGTGTCTGCGCCGTGCTCATCGTCAACAATAACGTCGACCCCTTGCTCGCCGTGCTGGCCGGCATGTGCGCCGGCGCCATCGCGGGCGCCGTCACGGGCATCTTGACCACCGTCTTTGAGATTCCCGCAATCCTCGCCGGAATCCTTACGCAGATCAGTCTGTGGTCCATCAACCTGCGCATCATGGGCAAGTCCAACACGCCCATCCTTGCCAAGGGCACTATCTTCTCATCCGTCAGCAACATGACGGGCCTGCCGCAGTCCACTGTTGCCATTATCCTAGGCATTGTGCTGGCCGTGGCCATCGTCGCCATCCTGTACTGGTTCTTTGGCACCGAGATCGGCTCGGCGCTGCGTGCCACCGGCAACAACGAGTACATGATCCGCGCCCTGGGCGTTAACACCAACACCACCAAAATGATCGCCCTCGTGCTCTCCAACGCCCTCATTGGCCTTTCGGGTGCGCTCATCTGCCAGAGCCAGAAGTATGCCGACATTGGCATGGGCACCGGCGCCATCGTTATCGGTCTTGCCGCCATCGTCATCGGCGAGGTGCTCGGTCGCCTGCTGCCCGGCGGTCTCACGCAGTTTAGCGTCCGTCTTGCCTCCGCCGTCTTTGGCTCCGTGGTGTACTTCCTTATCCGCGCCATCGTGCTGCAGCTGGGCATGGACGCCAACGACATGAAGCTACTCTCTGCCGTGATCGTCGCCGTGGCCCTGTGCGTGCCCGTGGTTTGGGAGCGCTATAAGCTCCGCAGCTCCTACACGAAGGGAGATGAGGCAGATGCTTAAGCTCTCGCACGTCAAGAAGACCTTTAACAAGGGCACCGTCACCGAGAAGCGCGCGCTCACCGGCGTCGACCTCACCCTCAACGATGGCGACTTTGTAACCGTGATTGGCGGCAACGGCGCCGGCAAGTCCACGCTGCTCAATATGATCGCCGGCGTGTATCCGCTCGATTCGGGTGTTATTGAGCTCGACGGCACCGACATCTCGCGTCTGAGCGAGTCGCAGCGCGCCAAGTACCTGGGCCGTGTGTTCCAGGACCCCATGCGCGGCACCGCAGCCGACATGCAAATTGCCGAAAACCTGGCCCTCGCCAAGCGCCGCGGCCAGCGTCGCGGTCTTTCGTGGGGCGTCACCAAGGCCGAGAAGGACGAGTACGTTGAGCTGCTCAAGCGTCTGGACCTTGGTCTGGATACGCGCCTCAACGCTAAGGTCGGCCTGCTCTCGGGCGGCCAGCGCCAAGCACTCACCCTGCTGATGGCCGCGCTCACCAAGCCGCGCCTGCTGCTGCTCGACGAGCACACGGCGGCCCTCGACCCCAAGACGGCCTCTAAGGTGCTCAATCTGACCGAGGAGATTGTCGACGAAAACCATCTGACCACGCTCATGGTTACGCACAACATGAATGACGCTATCCGTCTGGGCAACCGTCTGATCATGATGCACGAGGGCCATGTGATCTACGACGTGGCCGGCGACGAGAAGAAGTCGCTCACCGTAGCCGACCTGCTGCAGAAGTTCGAGGAGGTCTCGGGCGGCGAGCTCGCCAACGACCGCATGCTGCTGAGCTAAACCTACCAAAAAGGGACAGGTTTATTTTGGCAGGTTTTATCTGCGCAAACGTCAAAACCGCCGCAAAGGGACAGACGCCCTTGCGGCGGTTTTCGCATATTATGTCGATAATCCAGCGTCAGCAGGAACCACTGGTTAAGAACTAAGGAAACTGCCATGAGAAGACTCCTTCCCCGTCTTGCTTGACCGCCGCACTCCTTGCCGGCGTGCTCGCCGGCGGCCCAGCTTACGCCACCGTGGCCACCCCATCTCAAGTTATCGGCCCGTCCGATGTGATCGGACGGGCTTTTTGGTGGGTATCATGGTTGAATGATCATTAGGAGGTTTTCCCTACATGGAATTGTTTGAACCGATTCTTCATTTCTTTGAGCAGCGCTGGGTCCACAACATCATCTGGGCCGTCATCTTGGTAATAGTCACCGCCATCGCCGCCAAGGTGGCATCCAAGACCCTGCGCCACCTACTCAACCGAGACGACAACCCGCTTCCCGCATCGAGCATCTTCATCAACATCGCGCGTGCCGTCATTTGGATGATCGGCGGCAGCTTTATCCTCGACAACTGCTTTGGCATTAACGCAAACGCGCTCGTCGCCGCTCTTGGCGTCGGCGGCATCGCCATCTCGCTCGGCTTTCAGGACACGCTATCAAACCTTATCGGCGGCATGCAAGTGACCTTTATGGGCATCATCAAGCCCGGCGACAATATCGAGGTCGGCGGCGTGTCGGGCGTGGTCCAGGACATCACTTGGCGCCACACGACCATCGAGGACGCCTGCGGACAGACCATCATCGTCCCCAACTCCAACATCTCCAAGAACACACTCGTGCACCTCATGCCCTTTGGACGCGTTGTCGTTCCCGTCGCGGTGAAGGACACGTCAAAGTGGGACTCGCTCGATGCGCTGGCAGACGAGCTCGCCTGTGCCACCAAGGTCGCCGTTTCACCCATCTCGGGCTTTGACAAGGAACCCTACGTGCTCTTTAGCGAGATCGGCGACTTTGGCATTAAGGGTAAGATCATCTTTATCGTCAGTGACGACAGCACCACCTTTACGGCAGCCGACGCCTGCATCCGCGCCATCGCCCCCATCATCGCCTAAAACCACCGCAAAGGGGACAGGCACCTTTGTGGTGGTTTCGCATCGTGGTACCATGGTTCATATCGTTGTTTAAACGACTAAGGGAGTAGACACCATGGAAGAGGCCTATCGTCAAGCGCGCAAGCGCGGCGAACAGGGACGCCGTCGCGCCATCAGCCAAAGCGAGCATCCATATCTTACGGACCTCGACAGCTTGGTCGCCCAGCTTCCCTGCGGGCAGCGCGAGAACATCGGCCTGCGGGACATTCCGCTCGAAATGGTCGTCGGCACGGTTACCAAAGGTCGCCAGTCCGCCTTTTCGTGTAACTTTATGCCGCTGCTCCCCTGGAATACCGAATTCGCCCGCAAATGGTCCAACCTCTACGATATCCAAATCTCCGAGGGCTACCGCGACCCCATCATCGTCACCGAGTTCATGCACCGCTTTTACGTCCAAGAGGGCAACAAGCGTGTCAGCGTCCTCAAATTCCTTGACGCTCCGACGGTTTCGGCCAAGGTGACGCGTCTGTACCCCGGTAAGTGGGATTCCGTCGAGAGCCGCCTGTACGGTGAGTTTTGCGCCTTTTGGTACGTATGCCCCCTGTACGAGATTGAGTTTTCGCGCGAGGGCAGCTACGAGATGCTTGCCAAAATGCTCGGCCAAGATCTTGTCGAAAAATGGCCTCAAAAGAAGGTCGACTACCTACGTCACACCTTCCTGCTCTTTAAGCGCGCCTATCTTCGCGCGGGCGGCGACCACTTGGACATTACGCCTGCCGATGCCATGCTCGTCTACCTCAACGTCTACAACCAGGACCGTCTGCTGGATACGCCGACGGATATCGTCGTCAACCGTCTGTGCAAGATTTGGCGCGAGCTTGTCATTGCCGGCAAAAGCGACGAGGACAAAGTCGATCTTGTCGAAGCGCCGCAGCCCAACGAGAAAGAGGGCGCACCGACAAAAGCTACCTCGGGCGTGCTCAACTTCTTTATGAGCAAGACCGTCTACTCCACTGCCAATCCCATGCGAATCGCCTTTATCCACGAGTTTCCCTGTGCCACGTCGAGCTGGGACAGCCTACACGACCAGGGCCGCCGGTATCTTGATGAGCACTTTGGCGGCATCGTGCGCACCGAGGCGTTCGAGGACTGCCACGATTCGGACGTGTTCTACGCCGCCGTCGAGACAGCCGTAAAGCACGGGGCGAACGTCATCTTCTCGACCTCACACCGGCTCATGGAATACACGCTCAGGGCGTCAGTCGAGTATCCCCAGGTGCGGTTCCTTAACTGCTCAATCGGCCTTCCCCACCAAAGCGTCCGCTCGTACTTTGGAAAGATGTACGAGGCCAAGTTCCTACTGGGCGCCCTTGCCGCCAGCATGGCCGACAACCACCGTATTGGCTACCATGCGTCGGTCTTCGCCTCGGGCGCGCTGAGCGAAATCAACGCCTTCGCTATCGGTGCCTCGCTGCTCGACCCTCGTGCGCAGATTATCCTCACTTGGGGAGATGTTCCCGCCGGCGGTCTTGCCGAAGCCATGTGTCGCGAGGGCGTGAGCGTCATGACCGGCGCCGATATGTCCAAGTCTCTCGAGGACCCCACCGCCTACGGGCTTCACCGTCTGGTAAACGGCAAGGAAGTTACCGGTATTGCTATGCCGGTATGGAACTGGGGCCGTTACTACGAACTCATCGTACGCAGCCTACTGCACGGCACATGGGAAGAGACCGCCGATGACCAGCAGGTGCGCGCCGTCAACTACTGGTACGGTATGAGCTCCGGCGTCATCGATATTCGCTACGCTCCGGGCCTACCCTATCAGACGCGTAAACTTGTGCAGCTGCTTCGCAACGGCATTGTCGAGGGCTCCATCAACCCATTTGGCGGCGAGCTCCACAGCCAGGACGGCGTGGTTCAGATTGAGGGCTTCCCTCCCCTGCCGAGTACGCAGATTGTCGAGATGAACTGGCTGGCTGACAACGTTATAGGCTCGATTCCGCAGCTCGATAACGAGCCGGAGGTCCGTGCCCTATGAATATCCTAGCCATTGCCGATGTAGAGGAGCGCTGCCTGTGGGAATGTTTTCGCAAGGAGCGCTTTGAGGACGTTGACCTGATTCTATCCGCAGGCGACCTGGATCCGGACTATCTTGAGTTTTTGGTCACTGTCATCAACAAACCGCTTGTGTACGTTCGTGGCAACCACGACGACCGCTACGCGCGCCATGCACCGGGCGGGTGCATTTGTGTTGAGGACAGCGTATATGTGTACCGAGGTATTCGCATTGCGGGTCTGGGCGGTTCCATGCGCTACCGCGACGGCGCGAACATGTATACCGAGCGCGAGATGGCAAAACGCATGCGCAAGCTATCGCGAAAAATCGCACTGGTAGACGGATGCGATATTCTACTTACCCATGCACCCGTCGCAGGCATGGGCGACCTGGACGACCTGCCGCATCGAGGATTCGAGTGCTTTAATGCGGCTCTTGAGTCTTGGGGTCCCGACTATATGATTCACGGGCATGTGCACCAAAGCTACGGCCCCAACTTTCAACGCGAGCGCCAACACCCATGCGGAACGAAGATTGTCAACGCCTGCGGCTATACCAAGATCGAAATTGACGAGGCGCGCTACCCCACGCGCGGTTGGAAGGCCGCTTGGCTCAACTCGCAAACCATGCGCCGCGAGCTCAAACGCCACGAAGCAATCGAGTCTTCAACCGCCAGAACCCCCTGGTAACTGCCAACAACCACCACGAAGGGGATAGGCACCTTTATGGTGGTTTTGCTGACTCGTCCGACCTGTCCATCACGGTGCTTGTGTAATTAACGAGAACACTCATTGTTTTGTAAGGACGGCGCTCACGTGCCGTCTTTTTTTGTCAACTTATGCAGTCTCGACCGTGTTGTATGTAGAGGGACCTCGCGAGACGCCTTCCCTATATCCACCACGACCAATTGGAGGTGACACTATGCCTGCACGCCGTAACCGCAATAGCACGCTCCGATGCGATGCCGATCAGATCGAGCGGGAAGCAAAGCGCTTGGTCGACACGTATTCCGACCTCATCCTTCGATTGTGCTATTCGGCCCTTGGATCCGCTGACGACGCTCAAGACATCTGCCAGGACACGCTGATCAAGATTCTCCAACGCACTCAACCGTTCGACTCGCTCGAACACGAACGTGCTTGGGTGATCCGAGTCGCACTGAACGCATGTCGCGATATCGGCCGTACGCACGCGAGTCACCCGGTTGTCGACCTCGATTCGCTCCCCGATTTCTGCGCACCCGTAACACATACCGAGCAAGAATTCGCGCAACGCGACTGCGCCATTCTTTCCGCTGTCACGGCCCTGCCTCAAGCACAGCGCATCGCCATCTTTTTGCACTACTACGCAGGCATGAGCATCAGGGAAATCGCAGACGCCGTTCACGCGACGCCAGCTGCAACCGCCCAGCACCTTAGCCGCGGACGTGCGTCACTTCGGCTTTCCTTGAAAGGAGACCACAATGACTACGAATTCGAATGACTATCGCCACGCCCTGGAGCACATTTCGTTTACCGATAATGCGAAGCAGCACATGGCAAACTCGATTGCTCAGTCCGTCGCCTCAAGCGATGCGGCGACCGCTCAAAGCAACTTTAATGGCACGCGACGCAAGCCGCGCATCGCCCGCCATCCCGTAAGAACAGTCGCTCGCATTGCCACTGTAACGGCAGTCCTCGCTATCGTCATTGGAGGCGCTGGCACGGCTATGGCAACAGGCGTCCTGCCGCTTCCTTCTGACATGCTTTCCGACATCTTTGACGGACCTGCTTCTCAAACCGAGATCATCGACCGTATTGGCCGGCCCGTCGGTGCTAGCTGCTCCAACAACGGAGTCACCGTGACCGCCGACGCCATCATGGGCGACAAGGATATGGTTACCATCGCCTATACGCTTACGTTCGACGATCCCGCTGCCCTGAAAAAGCTTTCCGAGCCGGGCGAGAACGGAACTATCGCCGGAAGTGTCGATGGAAACGTATACGTTGATGGCGAGCATGGCGGCCAAGGCCAATCATGGCTCATTGACGAGAACCCCAATGACTCCAGCATTCAATACTTTGCACAGTTCAGCGTTGAATCACCCGGCCTTATGGGCAGGACCGTCCGCACGCATATCAACTCTCTCGTTGTGCCACGTGCTGGCAAAGAGCTTCCCGAGTATAAGAAAATACTTACGGGCCCATGGGATCTTAAGTTCCAGCTGAATTACGAAGATACATCCGTTACGATTCCCGCGCCCAAATCGGTCAACTTTAACGGCACCAAGGCGACGATTCAAGAGGCCACCGTATCCTGCGTTGGCGTTTCAGTCCGCTACAACATAGATCGTTCCATCGAACACGACAACAACAGCGGCAAGATGTCTCAAAACATGGAGGAGTCTATGGATGCCGTTGGCAACATGCCCCTCATCGTGACGTTCAAAGACGGTCATGTTGAGGACGCAACCAGCCACAGCGGCTATTTCGCAAATAAACTGGATAACGGCACCACTGATGTCCACAAGACCTGGCCGTTCTCGCAAGTTTGTGACACAGACAAGATTGCAAGCGTACAAATTGGCGATACGGTCATTCCCATGAATTCGTAACGCTACGCGGCTCGTATATGCACCCGGTTCCGCACTTCGCGTCTAAAGATGCGCTGTCATCGAGCAGCGTGAGCGCAAGGCCGCCCGTATGGTCGGCTGGGAACACCTCGTTGCGCTAAAAACCACCACGAAGGGGACCGGCACCTTTGTGGTGGTTTTGCTGACTCGTCCGACCTGTCCCAACGGTTTGTCTCAATCTGTAACAGGTAGGGCCCAAATAATCGGTTAGCTGTTACAGATCGAGACAGACCACGGATGCTCAGCCGAAAATCTCAATCTGTAACAGGTAGGAACGATTTTGCCCCTTAGATGTTACAGATTGAGATATTTGACAGCTTGAATCGGCATCGCCTACAGCGCGGCGACGACCTTGTCGCCCATCGTCGTGGTGCCGAGGATCTTATCTGCCGGGGTGTTGACATCGGCGATGTCACGGGTGCGCCAGCCCTCGTCGAGCACGCGCGCCACGGCGCTCTCGATCCACGCGGCTTGCTCGCCCATGTCGAGCGCGTAGGTCAGCAGCATCGCCACCGACAAGATTTGAGCCAGCGGATTGGCCACGCCGAGCCCCGCGATGTCAGGAGCGCTGCCAGCGCTCGGCCCAAACAGCGATACGCCATCATCCAGCGAGGCAGAGGCAAGCATACCGAGCGATCCGGTAATCTGAGCCGCCTCATCGGACAGGATGTCGCCGAACATGTTCTCCGTCACCACGACGTCAAAGTCTGCCGGTCGACTGATGAGCTGCATGGCGGCGTTGTCGACGAGCAGGTCCTCAAGCTCCACGTCGGAGTACTCCTCGTCTTGCACGCGATGCACGATCTCGCGCCACATGCGGCTCGTCTCCAGCACGTTGCGCTTATCAACGCTCGTCACCTTGCCGCGACGTTTGCGCGCCGCCTCAAATGCCTGGCGCGCAATGCGCTCAATCTCGTACTCGCGATACTCCATCACGTCGACCGCACGCTGACCGGCCGCACCCGCAGCGCCCGCGCAGGTCACGGATGCGGGCGCCAAAGTCCCACGGCATGTTGTAGCCCATCGTATCGGGGATGTTCACGACCGTGGCACCGGCCTTTACGGCCGCCTCGATAATGCGCACCAGAAACTCCTGATCGGAGCGGCCGGCATCCTCGGCATAAAACTCAACATCGTCAACGAACTTGCGAGCATGTTTGACGGCATGGATCGCTCACTCAATTGCCCTTTCCTCAGTCATATGGAGCTTGTCGCGCAGGTGACTGGTGCTCACACCCAGCCCTGTATGGATACGGGGCCTCTGGGCCGTTTTGAGCGCCTCTGCAGCCACTTCGATATCCCTGTCGACAGCGCGCGTCAGGCCGCATACCGTGCATCGGTCGCCCGCAATCTTGCCAATCTCCTGTACGGAGCGAAAGTCACCAGGACTCGAGATGGGAAAGCCCGCCTCGATAACGTCCACGTTCATGCGCACCAGCTGGCGGGCGATGAAGAGCTTTTCCTCGGTATTCATGCTGGCGCCCGGCGACTGCTCACCGTCGCACAGGGTGGCGTCAAAGATTGTGATTTTGCGGCTTATATGTTCCTCCTGATTGACCGTTTTATGACAGATGGCTTTCAGGAGAGAGAAGGCCTAGAGATAGAAAAATACCCGTGTCGCTCATCACGCCTGAAAGCGGCAGACGATAGCGCACCCGGGTACAACAAATCGTTATAGCGAGATTACAACCCTAGCGCGCTATCCAATCTAGTAGCGCTAGGCCTAGGAGCTGTTGCGTGTTCTTAAACATGTTGGGCTCCCTTCGGCCTCGGGTAGTACTACATCGCGCTAAAGTACAACACAAGTAAAACCACCACAAGGGTGCCTGTCCCCTTCGTGGTGGTTTCGTTGACTCAAAAGCAAGAGACCCGGTCCTGCACGAGGCAGAACCGGGTCTCTTTAGCAATGCTTGCTTTGCTCAGGCAGTAACTGTTAGTTACTCAGCCAGGAAGTCGCGCTGGATAGCGGGATCGACCTTGACGCCAGGGCCCATGGTGGAAGACACGGAGATGGACTTGACGTACTTGCCCTTAGCAGAAGAGGGCTTGACGCGCAGGATCTCGGTGTACAGGGCAGCGTAGTTCTCGACGAGCTGCTGCTCGGTGAAGGACTTCTTGCCCAGGGGCACGTGGCAGATGCCGTAGCGGTCGGCGCGGTACTCAACGCGGCCAGCCTTGAGCTCGGAGACCATCTTGGCGACGTCCATGGTCACGGTGCCGAGCTTGGGGTTCGGCATGAGGCCACGGGGACCAAGGATCTTACCGATGCGGCCAACCTTGGCCATCATGTTCGGCGTAGCGATAGCGGCGTCGAAGTTGATCTCGCCCTTCTGAATCTGGGCGACAAGCTCGTCGGAACCGATGATGTCGGCGCCGGCAGCCTCAGCCTCGCGGGCCTTCTCGCCCTCGGCGAAGACGGCAACACGAACGGTCTTGCCGGTGCCGTGGGGCAGGGAGATGGAACCACGGATGTTCTGGTCAGCCTTACGAGTATCGATGCCCAGACGGAAGTGGGCCTCGACGGTCTCGTCGAACTTGGCGGTGTCGAGCTCCTTGATGAGCTTGGCAGCCTGAAGGGGGGTGTAGAGCGTGGCGTGGTCGATCTTCTCGGCAGCGGCGTTATAGCTCTTACCATGCTTAGCCATGTGCATTACCTCCTGTGGTTAAACGGGCGTGAGCCCTCCCACATCGTATCGTGTGCCCTATTGCACACATATAACGGGCGCACCGGTCGGAGCACCCGTCATTACCTAAAGAAATCGCTACTCAGCGATGGTGACGCCCATGGAGCGGGCGGTACCGGCGATGATCTTCTTGGCGGCGTCAATGTCGTTGGCATTGAGGTCCGGCATCTTGATCTCGGCGATCTTGGTGAGCTGCTCCTGGGAGAGCTGACCGACCTTGTCGGCCTGGGGCTTAGCGGAACCAGACTTGAGGTTCAGCTCCTTCTTGATGAGGTGAGCCGCCGGCGGGGTCTTGGTGATGAAGGAGAAGGACTTATCCTCGTAGACAGAGATCTCAACGGGGATGATGTCGCCCTTCTTGTCCTGCGTCTCGGCGTTAAAGGCCTGGCAGAACTGCATGATGTTCACGCCAGCAGCGCCCAGGGCGGGGCCGACGGGAGGAGCGGGGTTAGCTGCACCAGCAGGAATCTGGAGCTTAATGACGTTGGCAACCTTCTTCTCAGCCATGGTCATTCCTTTCGAATCACGAGTGTGAAGTACTTGCTATATCGTAAGCACGCACGTGTTAGAAGCACTCCTGAGATGAGCAGTCACAGAAGAAGCACGCTCGCGCGAACGGACGCAAACTTAAGCGATGACAGCGACCTGGTTAAAGTCGAGCTCGACCGGCGTCTCGCGGCCAAAGATCATCAGCGTGACCTTGAGCTTGCCTGCCTCGGTATTAACCTCGGAGACCTTGCCATCAAAGTCGGTAAGCGGGCCATCGGTGACGCGGACGGACGTGCCGACCTGAATATCAACCGACGTACGCTTGGGCGAATCGCCCTTACCGGGACGACGAGTCATCTTATTGTACTCGTCGCGGGAAAGCGGAGCGGGCTTGCCGTTGCCGCCCAGGAAACCGGTGACGCCAGGCGTGTTACGAACGCACGTCCAAGCATCGTCATCCATCTCCATGCGAACCAGGACATAACCCGGGAAGATCTTGGAATCCTTGGTCTCGCGCTTGCCACCCTCTTTAATCTCGGTGACACGCTCCATAGGAATCTCGATATCAAAGATACGGTCCTGCATGCCCATAGTCTCGATGCGATGCTCGAGATCGGACTTAACGCGGTTCTCGTATCCAGAGTAAGTGTGAACGACGTACCAACGCTTAGACATGGTTTAGCCCCTCAATCCAGAGAACAGAGCAAGAGCCTCGCCAAAGCCAGCATCGAGCAGAGCGATGACGACGCCGACGACGATCAGAGAAGCGCAAACGACGACCGAGTAGTTCACGAGCTCCTTCTTATCGGGCCACGTGACACGCTTCATCTCGGACTTCACCGAAGCGAAATACTTCTTGGTGCGGGCGAAGAAACCAGGCTTCTCGTTCTTCTTGGGCTTCGCAGCCTTCTCGTTCTTCTTGGCAACGGCCTTCTTGGCCTCAACCTTGGAGTTGGCGGCAGCGTTATTGGCAGGTGCCGGCTGCTGAGCCTTCTTCTTGTTCTTCTTGTTGGCCATTTGGGTTACCTCCGCGCAATGCGCTTATACATGAGTAAACCGTAAGCCCCCAATTGGGAGCTTACGGAATAATGACTGGCACGCCAGGAAGGACTCGAACCCTCAACACTCGGTTTTGGAGACCGATGCTCTACCAATTGAACTACTGGCGTATGTGACTAGAGACTAGCGAGTCTCTTTGTGCAGCGTGTGGTGACGGCACCAGGGGCAATACTTCTTGATCTCCATACGATCAGGCATGTTCGCCTTGTTCTTGGTGGTCGTATAGTTGCGGCGCTTGCACTCAGTGCACGCAAGAGTAACTAGAGTACGCATGTATCCTGAACCTTTCATTTCCGCCCCGTACGGGCACGAGTTGTTACTTTATCAGCTCCACGTAAGTGCTGTCAATGAAAACCTCGAGTCAATTGGTTCTCGGTGGATCCATTCATATTTGGAACACATCAATGAAGCCATCGAGATCTAATCGACGGTGCATCCAGGACCATTATCGATCCTCTCGACACCAGCAACGGCTCAACATCCATTGCAGAAAAGAACCCGGCACCCATATAAGTGCCGGGTTCTCTAAGTCAGCTATATCAAAGAGCTAATTTACTCAATGATCGTGGAGACGATGCCCGAACCGACGGTGTGGCCACCCTCGCGGATAGCGAAGCGCAGGCCCTCCTCCATGGCGATCGGGTGGATGAGGTCGCCCTCGATGGTGATGTGGTCACCAGGCATAGCCATCTCGGTGCCCTCGGGGAGCTTGACCGTACCGGTAACGTCGGTGGTACGGAAGTAGAACTGAGGACGATAACCATCGAAGAACGGGGTGTGACGGCCGCCCTCCTCCTTGGTCAGAACGTAGATCTCACCGGTGAACTTGGTGTGCGGGGTAACCGAACCGGGCTTGCAGAGAACCTGGCCGCGCTCGATGTCCTCGCGCTTGATGCCGCGGAGCAGCAGACCGACGTTGTCGCCAGCCTCGCAGAAGTCCATGGACTTACGGAACATCTCGATACCGGTAACGACGGTGTTCTGGGTATCCTTGATGCCGACGATCTCGACGGGCTCGTTGAGCTTGAGCTCACCGCGCTCGACACGACCGGTAGCAACGGTACCACGGCCGGAGATGGTCATAACGTCCTCAACGGCCATCAGGAACGGGAGGTCGTTGTTACGAGCAGGCGTCGGGATGTACTCGTCGACGGCGTTCATGAGCTCGCGGATAGCGTCCATCCACTTGGCGTCGCCCTCGAGAGCGCCCAGAGCGGAACCACGGATGACGGGGATGTCGTCGCCGGGGAAATCGTACTCGGAGAGGAGCTCACGGGTCTCCATCTCGACGAGGTCGATGAGCTCGTCATCGTCGACCATGTCGCACTTGTTCAGGAAGACGACGATGTAGGGAACGCCGACCTGACGGGCGAGCAGAATGTGCTCGCGGGTCTGAGCCATGGGGCCGTCGGTGGCGGCGATGACCAGGATAGCGCCGTCCATCTGAGCAGCACCGGAGATCATGTTCTTGACGTAGTCAGCGTGGCCCGGGCAGTCAACGTGAGCGTAGTGACGGGCAGCAGTCTCGTACTCGACGTGGGAGACGGAGATCGTAATGCCGCGCTCGCGCTCCTCGGGAGCCTTGTCGATGTTCTCGAACGCAGTGAAGTCAGCCTTGCAGCCCTCGGTCTCGGAGAGAACCTTGGTGATGGCAGCGGTCAGCGTGGTCTTGCCGTGGTCGACGTGACCAATGGTGCCGATGTTAACATGCGGCTTAGTGCGCTCAAACTTCTCTTTGGCCATAAAGCCCTCCTCTTAACAGGTCGTCCCCGGACGGGACTTTGCCTTTATACCATAGTGGCCTCTCAACATACTATTGAGAAGCCACCGTGTTACCTATGGTAGCGGTGACTGGATTCGAACCAGTGACGCCACGGGTATGAACCGTGTGCTCTAACCAACTGAGCTACACCGCCGGATGGAGCCTGCAACCAGACTTGAACTGGTGACCTCTTCGTTACCAACGAAGTGCTCTACCGACTGAGCTATACAGGCACTTGACGGGTGGGAGCTATAGGATTCGAACCTATGTAGGCAGAGCCAACGGGTTTACAGCCCGTCCCCATTAACCACTCGGGCAAACTCCCAATCGTTCAAGTATCCGCAGGTTCTTTGGTCTTTTGGACCGCCGCCCCCGCGAACGAAAAAGATAATACGATGCAACCTTGGGGGCTGTCAACGAAAACCTCTAGATACACGGTGCCGGGCGTATCTATATAGCCGTGACCTGCTGTTTTGTTGAGTTTGGATGTGAAGGACGGTGGATTTGGCTGCGCTGGTGACATTTCCCGAGCGAATACTTTGGTGTAGTGGAGTACACCTTCAGGATCGGACTTCGATAACAGCCTATTTGCACCTATATATAGGTCGAGATCGGGCTTCCGTGGCAGATTCGAGCGTGGATTTTCTCCCGTTTGAAATCGAGCGTGGATAATCTCCCACTATTGGCGTGCCCCCAAGGCCAAAGTGGCAGATTATCCACGATCATTCACTAAGCGGGAGATTTTCCACGCTCGTACGTCCGATAATCCACGCTCAGGGGGGGGGCAGCCGAGCTCGACACGGCTTTTGTCTCGATCTGTAACATATAGAGAACATTTTCTCCCCTATCTGTTACAGGTCGAGATATTACGCAGAGACCTCCGCTTACGTCTCATTCTGTAACAGTAAGAAAGGTTTTCAGCTTCTTCGTGTTACAGATCGAGTCAAACCTGAAGCTTGGTTGACGCCAAACACGCTGACTTATCGACATAAATAGAAACGGGCCCTGTCCCTCAGGGGGACAGGGCCCGAAACTCTCATGGAGCCAGTGACAGGAATCGAACCTGCAACCCACTGATTACAAATCAGTTGCGCTACCGTTGCGCCACACTGGCACACTTGGCGCTTTCGCGCGAAGCCAGTTAAGAATAAAGGAATTGCGGACGAGGCGCAACAGGCCCTTCGCCCGACCACATCTCAAAACTATTCGTCAGAACGAATAGTTTTATCTGTTCGCCAAAACAAAAACTATTCGTTTTGGCGACGGTAACCCGCAGCCCATTGATTACAAATCGACGGACTGGCCAATTGGGAAACGGGTCTCTATGGATAATCCCCTACCTCCCGCGCAGGGCCTTGAGCTTGGCCAGGGCATCGGGGCTCAGGCGACTGCCCAGAGTCATCTTGATCTGCGGAGCTTCCTCTGCCTCGTGAACGTCGTTGTCGATCTGTTTGATCTCGTCCACCAGCATACGGCTCGAGATGCGCGTGACGCCCTTGCCCATGACGACGGCCTGTATTGTGCCGTCACTCGATACCACGGAGCACGCGCGGCCTTCCTCACGCGCCTCGATGCAGAGCTTCTGCACCACGGTATCGGCAGAGACGCCCGTCGGCGAGAACTCGATGCGCACGCCGCGGGCCGGTAGGTTGGGGCGCTCGTTGGAGATGTTGCCCGCGCCGTCGAACACGATCACGGCCTCGTAACGGCCCTGGGCAAACGCCGCGACATCGTTGATAAGGGCGGTGCGCGCCATATCGTGAACGTCGCTGGAATACGGATCATCGGAATGGTCGTAGACGAGCTTTTCGTAGCGCGGCGTGCAGTGGATCACGTTGTAGCCGTCGACCACCAGCAGCTCGGGCTTATTGGAGTGCACCGTCGAAACCGGGTCGGCGATGGCCTGCGCAAACGCATTGCCGCCCACGCCATAGGTCGCGGCCGAAACAATCGGCTTGGCCGAGCCTTCGCCAAAGCGCTTGGCCTTGGACTTGGCGCGGTTCTTCTTGGACATGCGCTACTCCTCCCCCATGAGCTCGCCGGCATTGCGGCGCAGCCACTCAAAGCACAGCGCGGTGGTCGCCTGGGCCACGTTGAGACTCTCGGTCATGCCGCGCTGGGGAAGCTTGGTCAAAAAGTCACATTTCTCGAGCACCAGACGCGAGATGCCGTCGCCCTCGGAGCCCATGACGAGCGCAACGCGGCCCTCGAAGGGGGCGTCCCAGCAACTGCCTTCGGCGTGCTCGGAAGCGCCGCCCACCCAAAAGCCAGCGGCTTTGAGGTCATCGAGAGCACGGGCGATATTGGGCACCTGCGCAATAGGCAGATGCATGACGGCACCGGCAGAGGTCTTGTAGCTGCCCACGGTCACGCCGGCGGCACGCTTGTTGGCGATGATGACGCCCGCCGCGCTCACGACCTCGGCGGAGCGCACGATCGCACCAAAGTTGCCGTCGTCGGTCACATGGTCGAGCACGATGACGAGCGCCGGTCCGTCACCCGCGCGGTCGAGAATATCGGCAACATCGGCATAGGGGAAATTTCCCACCTCGAGCGCAATGCCCTGGTGAGCGCCATGGCTCGACAGCGTATCAAGCTGCGCGCGCGGCACATACTTAATGCGGACGCCCGCGGCGTTGAGGTCGTCGACCAGACGCGACAAGGCGGCATCGCGCTCCCCGCCCTCGGCAATGAGCGCGCACTTGATGGGAAAACCGGTGCGCAGTGCCTCGGCGGCAGCACGGCGACCTTCGATAAACTCGCCCTTGGGAACCTGGACAGCGTCGCGGTTGCGATCGCGCTGCGGACGTGCGGCCTGGGCGCGATCGCGCTGGCCCTTGGGAGCGGCAGCGCGGTCGTTGCGGCGAATCGGACGCGAGCCAGAAGCAGTCTGCTTGCCGCCACGAGGCGCACGCTTGCGATTGTCGGCCATAAAACGGCCTCCTTTAAAAAATTTTCAAACAGGACAAAAGAAGCGACCGCTTAAGACGAATAGCTCAAGCGGTCGGTACGGGTTTTCCAAGTGCCCGAGATTGCCGTGAAAGAGGAGCGACGCGTACTTGAGTACGCGAGCGACGGTTTGAACGGCAAGGTCGGGTGCTTGGGAAACCCGCGGGGATTAGAGAGATTTAATACGAGTGCCCGCGGCAGTATCCTCAATGGTGAGGCCCAGGTCCTTGAGCTGGTCGCGGATGGCGTCGGCCAGATCCCAGTTCTTGGCGGCGCGGGCCTCGGCGCGGGCCTCGAGAATCTTGGCAGCGGCCTCGTCCACGTCGTCGCCCGTGTAGGCAACCAGGCCGGCCGCTACGCCCAGCAGGCCCAGCGGCAACTCGACCTTTGGCTCGGGGAGCTCAACGCCAAACGTATCGAGCAGCTCGACCAGCGTATCGGCGGCGGCAAGCGCGGCGGCCTTGTCGGCAGCGTCGCCCGCCTGCTCCAGGTACTGGTTGCACTCGGTCACAAAGCCAAAGACGGCACCCATGGCACCGGCGGTGTTAAAGTCGTCGTCCATGCACTCCTTAAAGGTGGCACGGGTCTCGGCGGCCTTGGCGGCAAACGCCTCGGATGCTGCCTCATCGGCATCGGCCGTCGCATGGTTCGCGGCCCAGCGCAGGTTCTCGACCGTACCGGCGATACGCGTAAGCGAGTTCTCGGCACCCTCCAAGCGCTCCCAAGAAAAGTCGAGCGGCGAGCGATAGCTCGTCTGCAGCATCAGCAGGCGCAGGGCGGCAGCGGAGTGCTGCTCGAGGACCTCGGCCAGCGTAAAGAAGTTGCCGAGCGACTTGGACATTTTCTCGCCGTCTACCAGCAGCATGCCCGTGTGCATCCAGGTGTTGGAGAAGCCCTGGTGCCAGGCGCAGGTGGCCTGGGCGCACTCGTTCTCGTGATGCGGGAAGGCAAGGTCGGAGCCGCCGCCGTGGATGTCGATCGGGGTGCCCAGGTAGCGATGCACCATGGCGGCGCACTCGGTGTGCCAACCGGGACGGCCCTCGCCCCAGGGGCTCGGCCAGCTGGGCTCGCCGGGCTTGGCAGCCTTCCACAGGGCAAAGTCGAGCGGGTCGTTCTTGTCCTCGTTCTCCTCGATGCGCGCGCCAACCATAAGGTCGTCGATGTTGCGGCCCGAAACCTGACCATAGTTGGGATCGCTGCGCACGGCAAAGTACACGTCGCCGTTATCGGCGGCGTAGGCATGGCCCTGCTCGATAAGCGTCTTGATCATAGCGATCATGGGGCCGATCTCCTTGGTGGCGCGGGGGCGCACATCGGGATCGAGCACGTTGGCGGCACGCATGACGCCGATGAACTTGTCGGAGAACTCCGTCGCGACCTCGGCGGCCGTGCGGCCCTGCTCGTTGGCGCGCTTGATGATCTTGTCATCGACATCGGTGAGGTTCTGGGCGAACGTGACCTCGTAGCCGCTCGCGATGAGCCAGCGACGAATCACGTCAAAGCTGATGAACGTGCGAGCATTGCCGATGTGGATGTTGTCGTAGACCGTGGGGCCGCACACGTACATGCGGACCTTGCCGGACTCGATGGGCTGGAACTCTTCCTTTTTATGGGTAGCGCTGTTGTAGATACGCATTCGTTACTCCTTAACGGTTTTCTGTAGCAGGCAGACGGCCCAGGCGCCAATTCCCTCGCCCTGGCCTTCCCAACCGAGCTTTTCGGTCGTGGTGGCGGCGACGCCCACGTTTTCGACGTCGACACCCAGGGCATGAGCAAGGTTGGCGCGCATGGCATCGCGGTGCGGAGTGATCTTGGGTTGCTGGCAGGCAATGGTGCAATCGGCATCGACAAACTCAAAGCCAAGCTCGCGCGCATAGTCCATCACGCGAGCGAGCAGCACCATCGAATCGGCACCCTCGTAGGCGGGATCGGTGTCGGGGAATAGCTTGCCGATATCTCCCCCGCGGCAGGCGCCCAGAATGGCGTCGGCCAAGGCGTGCGCGAGCACATCGGCATCCGAGTGGCCCAGCAGGCCGCGCTCGTAGGGAATGTCGACCCCGCCGATGATACATCGACGCCCCTCCACCAAACGGTGGACGTCGTAGCCGTGGCCAATGCGCAGGTTACTGAACATGGGGAAGGTCCTCTCCCTCGGCCATGCGACCGAGCAGAATCGCGGTTACGGGACGCAGGTCCTCGGGCACCGTCACCTTAAGGTTATCGCGCGGGCTCTGGACACAGCGGACGCGCCCGCCCATGCGCTCGACCAGCGATGAATCGTCGGTGCCGATAAAGCCCTCGGCGATAGCAGCGGCGTGAGCGCGCTTCATGGCGTCGACGCTAAAGATCTGCGGCGTCTGCGCGGCCCAATAGAGCTCGCGCGGCGGCGTCTCGACGATGTTGTCGCCATCGACGATCTTGAGTGTGTCGATGGCAGGCTGGCCGCACACGACGCCGTCGAGGGCACGGTCGCCCACAAGCACGTCGATAGCGTGATCGATGGCCTCGGTCGTAATGAGCGGACGGGCGCCATCGTGAATGGCGACGTATTCAAAGCCCGCCGGCACCGCGTGCACGCCTGCGCGGGTGGAATCCTGGCGGGTCTCGCCGGCATCGGCAAAGCTGATGGGCGTGTTATACGAATACGGGCTGATGGCCAGGCGGCGCATCTCGGCGCGGCGCTCGGCAGGACACACCACCACGATGTGGCCGACCTTGTCGCTCCGATCGAACGCACGGATGGACCAGCTCATGAGCGGACGGCCCGCCACGTTAACGAGCTGCTTGCCGCCGGGATTTCCAAAGCGCTGGCCGCTGCCGCCGGCAACGACCACGGCGCATACGGGCGCCATTATGCGTTCCCCTGTTTGGTGCCCTTCATGCGGTACAGCGAGTCCGCAAGAATGGCAGGGTTGTTGACGCCAAAGTCGCCCAGGCGCTCCGGATCCTCGCTGATGTCATCCATGAGCTCCTGTAACGAGCCGTACTCGTCGACGATCTTCTCGGCCACGCCGTCGCGCACGACGGACACGCGAGAAAGCGTGCGCAGGCCCAGCGGCGTCATGACGGAGTCCTCGTCCAGGTCGTCGTAACCCAGAACCGCCGCCACATGCTGCGGGTCGGACAAGTCCTTGGGCGTCATGCGGCTCAGGTTGGCGCGGATCTTTTCGGCATTGGCCTCGGAGGAATCGCTCGCATAGTCGCGAATCATCAGGTCGTACTCGGTATCCATGCTGGAGCCGGCGAGCTGCTCGAGCTGCATCTGCACGAGCTTGCCCTGGTTGCCCAGCTTGACAATGCAATCCTTAAGCTCAGTCTTTGCCTGCTGCATGATCTCGAAGCTCGAGAAAATCCCGGTAATGTCGGCGAGCGTAACGTAGTCATCGAGCTCGAGGGCCGTCAGACGCAGCAGGGAGCGGTCGAGCGACTGACGGGTGGTCTGGAGCGTGGCGACGAGCTGGTTGACCGAGCTCATGATGGTGGTGACAGGCTGGATCTCGTAGCTCTTACCGTGGACGTACACGTTGACGACGGCACGACGAGCCGAAACCGAGATCACGATGGCGTCGGTGAGCACCGACATGCGAGCGGCAGTACGGTGACGCATGCCCGTTTCACTCGTGGCGAGCGAGGGATCGGGATTGAGGTGGAAGTTGGCGCGCAGGATCTGGGTGAGGTCGCCATCGATGACGATGGCGCCGTCCATCTTGGAAAGCTCGAACAGGCGGTTCGAGGTAAACGAAATGTTGAGCGGGAAGCCGTCGTTACCGGCAGCGAGTACGTTTTCGGTGTCGCCGACGCAGATAAGGGCACCCAGGTGACCAGCAATGATCATGTCGAGGGCGGTGCGGATCGGCTGGCCGGGGGCAGTCAGGCGAATAGCCTGTTCCATACGCTTTTGCAGCTCGTTCTTATCCAAGGCATCGCTCCCATCGTATACGCTCCATAAACGCTAAATAGTTTCTCACGGTTTGTCCCCGCAGCGCTTGCGAAATCCGATGCTTACAGAATGAGCGAACACCGCTGGGGTAGTCAAAAGAGCCCCAACCCAAATGAGCTGCTTATGTGGTAGCATCGGGGTTCACATGAATGAGGGAGTAGTCGCGTGACCGGGTTCGCCTCCGGTGGCGCGGTAAGTCAACACACTGGCCGATGCGGCCTGGCTTGCCTTAATGAACGAGACTCGTGGCTGTGCGCGCAACGCGTACGCCACGGGTCTTTTTTGTTACTCCCCCAAGAGGTACACGCGGGCCCGCCCGCAGAGAGAGAGCCAGACTATGGGACTCGCAGAGCTCGTGCTGCTCGCCGTTGGCCTTTCGATGGACGCCTTTGCCGTATCCATCTGCAAGGGCCTTGGCATGAAGAAGATCAACCTTAAGGTCGCCGTGGTGCTCGGCCTGTTCTTTGGCGGCTTTCAGGCCGGCATGCCCGTAATCGGATGGGCGCTTGGCAGCCAGTTTATGGGCATCATCGGACCCATCGACCATTGGATCGCCTTTATCCTATTGGCCTTTATCGGCGGCAAAATGCTGTGGGAAGCCTTTACCGAAGACGAGGATGAAGGCGACGGCAAGGATGCCGAAAAAATCGACCTGGGCGAGTACCTGATCCTTGCCATCGCCACCTCGATTGACGCGCTCGCCGTGGGTATCTCGTTTGCGGCGCTCTCGGTCGACATCGTTCCCGCCGTGTCGCTTATCGGCGTCACAACGTTTATCTTCTCCGTCGCCGGCGTAGCGATCGGCCACACCTTTGGCGCGCGCTACGAAAAGCCCGCCACCATCGTGGGCGGCGTCGTGCTCATCCTCATCGGGCTTAAGATCTTGCTTGAGCACCTTGGGATCCTCGCACTGTAACGAATAACGGCCGCCCGGCATTACGCCAGGCGGCCGTTTTCATAGCCAGCCGTTTTAGAGCGGCTTAACCAAGGCGACCTTTACGCAGCGAGGCGCTTGAGGACGTCGATGAGCAGCTCGTAGAAGCGCTCGGCAGAAGCGAGCTCCATGCTCTCGTCCGGGGTGTGGACATCGGAGAGCGTCGGGCCCACGGCGATGGCGTCCAGGCCGTGCAGGGCCTCGGCAAACAGGCCGCACTCAAGGCCGGCGTGAATGGACTCGATGCGCAGCTCGGAGCCAAATAGCTCGCGATAGCTCTCGACAAAGATGTCGCGGACCGGCGAATGCTCGGCATAGCTCCAGCCGGGATACTCGAACTCAAACTTGGCGTCGAAGCCCAGGACATCGGCAAGCGTCTGCAGGCGGTCCTTGAACTCGTTCTGCAGCGAGGTGATCGAGGAGCGCGGGGACAGCATAATCTTGACCTGATCATCGGAAGTGGCGACCACGCCGATGTTGGAGGAAACCTCGACTGAGCCGTCGGTGGCGACGTTGCGGCGAATCACACCATTGGGGGCAAGACGCAGAGCGCGGATGAGGGCAAGCGCGGACTTCTCGTCCATGGCCTCGACCTCGGCGTTGTCGGCGATCTCGACAGTGCAGGTAAAGCCGGGGTCGAAGACCTCGAGCTCGGCGGTAACGTCGGCGATGATGCCACGGGCGATCTCGGCCGCGGCCTCGGCGGCAGCGTGGTCGGCGTAGACCAGAACAGCCTTGCACTCACGGTTGATGGCGTTGTCCTTGGTGCCGCCGTTGAAGCTGACGATGGCGGGCTCACCGGCAACCATCAGGCGATCGATGATGCGGGCCATGATAAGGTTGCCGTTGCCGCGCTCCAGGTTGATATCGCTGCCGGAGTGACCGCCCAGCAGGCCGGAGATGTCGAGCGTGAGGGCGCTACCGGTCTTGTGCTCGCGCGCGATCGGGCAGGTGTAGGTAACGACGACGCCGCCGGCGCAGCTGACGGTGGCAACGCCCTCTTCCTCGGAGTCAAGGTTAATCATGGTGCGGGCGCTAATCTGGGACTTGTCGAGTGTCTCGGCGCCGACCAGGCCAGTCTCCTCGTCGGTGGTGAATACGCACTCGAGGGCCGGATGGACAATCGAATCATCGTTGAGCACGGTAAGCATAAGCGCGACGGCGATACCGTTGTCGGCGCCCAGGGTGGTGCCGTTAGCGGTGAGGACGCCGTCCTTGACGACCAGGTCGATACCGTCGGTCGTAAAGTCGTGCTCAACGGAGCCCAACTTGTCGCACACCATATCGATGTGGCCCTGCAGCATCACGGTCGGGGCATTCTCGGCACCGGCAGATGCGGGCTTGCGAATGATGACGTTGTAGACCTCGTCCTGATACACGTCGAGGCCGCGCTCCTTGGCAAACGCAACCAGGAAATCGCTGATGCCCTTCTCGTTGCCAGACCCACGGGGGATCGCGCTGACCTCCTCAAAGAAATGGAACAGCTGAGCGGGCTCGTAGCCGGTAATCTTGTAGTCCATGGTGCCTCCTTGGCGCAACTGGTTAGACAGTAAGATATGCGACTTGTATATTCCCAGACTTTGCGTGCATAAACCAGTCGAAAACGCCGAGCGCCCTTGCATCATCGGCTAACGGTGAGGAAACGCCACTTTATCAAGGTAAAGCAAGCTAGACGGGCCGTGCAGAGGGAACGTTGGACCCCCCAACCAACCTCAACGCCTGTTGAACATTAATGCATACACCATTGGTATGTTTAATAAGATTCTTGTCCTCCGTCACGACGTAATCGGCATCAATGCGATTGGCGACGCCCAGCATCAGGTCGTCCTCAAAGTCATTGTGGTGGTACTTGAACACAAAGGAGTCGAAGACCTCGTCTGCACCGACCGGGGCGATGAGGGCTAGCTCGCGCATCTGTCGAACGCATGCCCAGGCCGTTTCGTCTGCCGCCGCAATGGCGTTATCGCTCAGTGAGCCAGTCTTTCTTCGGCACTCCTGCTTGATTGCCGCCGAGACAAGATATGAAACGTCTTTGACCGAAAGCGACGAGGCAAACAGGGCAATCCGCTCCGAGGCGTCGGCAATCTCGATCAGATGGACGACATTTGCCGTACGGTCGGACCTGCCAGAAAAATAATCCATCCATACGTTGGTATCGATTAACAGCTTGAGGACGCCTTCTGTGCTCATAGTTCCACCCACTCGGGATAGCGCTCCGCCATGGCCTCCTCATAGAGGTCGTCATAGTCTCCCGAGAACTCAGGGATGGGGATGCCGTATTTGAGGCACGAATCGCGAACGATATGGCTGCCTTGCGCGGCCCTTGACTCCATGCGCCGGGGCTCCACTCCGTCAGAAACCGGAGCCGCCGCGTCTCCCTTCGAGGGCATGCGTCCGTTAACGACCAGATACTCCCAAAGTGTCCGAACGGCTTGTGACGGCGTCATGCCAATATGAGTCAGGACGGCGTCTCCCGCCTCTTTGAGCTGGCGATCTATACGCACGTTCATCTGAACTGGCCGCGTGTCGAGTATTGACGTAGGCATATCAGCTCCTTTGCTATACTATATCTCGATTTTAGTATAGCACGGCAGATTGAAGCGCATTTCAATAGAAATGAGGGCGCTTCCTTATCGGAAACGCCCCCGTTATACAAGGTATGTTCAATCCCTACAGCGCACCAGAGCCGGCTTGCATCATGCCACCGGGGCCCGAGCTCACGCCACTGCTCACAGGCGCGGCGTTTCCGGTGTGCGGCGCCGCCGGAGCGGTATCGCCACCGAGCGTGCCCGCCGGACGCGGTGCCGGGATCTCGCCCGTGCCGTGGCTAAAGACAAACTTGCCATCGGCCACGTCGCACAGGACGGTATCGCCCTCGCCCCACTCGCCGGCCAGAAGCTCCTCGGACAGCGGGTCCTCGATGAGCTTTTGAATAGCACGGCGCAGCGGACGTGCGCCATTGGTAAGATCGGTACCCTCGGCCACAATCTTGTCGTAGGCCGCATCGGTGAGCTTGATGTTCATGCCGTTTGCGATCAGGCGCTGGCGCAGATCGTCCACCAGCAGGTGCGCGATCTTGGTGAGATTCTCGCCCGTGAGCTTCTGGAACACCACAATGTCGTCGATACGGTTGAGCAGCTCGGGGCGGAACAGGCGCTTGAGCTCGCCCATCGCGCGGCCCTTGATTTCACTCGACGTGAGACCCTGCTCGCCGGTGGTGCCAAAGCCAACGCTCGCATCCTGTGCGATCTCGCGGGCGCCCACGTTGGACGTCATGATGATCACGGTGTTGCGGAAGTCGACCGTCTTGCCCTGGCTATCAGTCAGGCGGCCCTCCTCCAGCACCTGCAGCAGGATGTTGAAGATGTCGGGGTGCGCCTTCTCGATCTCGTCGAACAGCACGACCGAATACGGGTGACGACGAACGGCCTTGGTAAGCTGACCGCCCTCGTCGTGACCCACGTAACCCGGAGGGCTACCGATGAGCTTGGAGACCTCGAACTCGCTGCCGAACTCCGACATGTCGAAGCTGATGAGCGCGTCCTTGCTGCCAAAGAGGTACTCGGCGAGCGTCTTGGCGAGCTCGGTCTTGCCTGTGCCGGTGGGACCCAGGAAGATAAAGCTGCCGCCGGGGCGACGCGGGTCCTTGAGCGGCGAACGGCTGCGGCGCACGGCCTTGGCGACGGCCTCGACTGCCTCATCCTGACCGATGATGCGCGTCTTGAGCACGCTTTCGGTCTGCAGCAGGCGCCGGCTCTCGCTCTCGGTGAGCGAGGAAACCGGCACGCCAGAGGTCACGGACACGATGTCGGCGATCTGACTCACGTCGATGGTGAGCGGGCTGGCGTCGAGCTCGGCGGTCCAGGCGGCCTTGGCTTCGGCGAGTTCAATCTCGGCGGCCTTCTGCTGCTCGGTGATCTCGGCGGCCTTGTTCATGTCATCGCTCTCGGTGGCCTCCTGCGCGGCGGCCTTGAGCTCCTCTATACGCTGCTCGGCCTCGCGCACCGGCTCGGGCGCGCGATTCGCGGCGATGCGAGCGCGGGCACCGGCCTCGTCGATGAGATCGATGGCTTTATCGGGCAGGAAGCGATCCTGGATGTAGCGGTTGGAAAGGTTCGCGGCGGCCTCGATAGCACCCTGCGTATAGCGCACATGGTGGTGCTCCTCGTAGCGCGGCTTAAGCGCGGTCAGGATCTTGACCGTGTCCTCGACGCTCGGCTCCTCGACATCGATGGTCTGGAAGCGACGCTCGAAGGCCGGGTCCTTGGTGAGGTACTTGCGGAATTCCTCGGCCGTGGTGGCGCCGATAATCTGGAAGGCACCGCGCGCGAGTACGGGCTTGAGCATGGAGCTCGCATCGATGGAGCCCTCGGCAGAACCGGCACCGATGATGGTGTGCATCTCGTCGATAAACAGGATGACGTCGTCCGCTTCGGTGGCCTCCTGGATCACGTTCTTGAGGCGCTCCTCAAACTCGCCGCGATACTTGGCACCCGCCACGAGACCCGGCAGGTCGAGCGTCCAGATATTCTGGTTCATGAGGTTCTCAGGCACGTTGCCGGCTGCTATCTGCTGAGCCAGGCCCTCGACGATGGCCGTCTTGCCCACGCCGGGATCGCCCAGGATGAGCGGGTTGTTTTTGGTGCGACGCGAGAGGATCTCCATCATGCGCTGGACTTCCTTTTCGCGACCAATTACAGGGTCGAGCTCGCCGTCGCGCGCCTTCTGCGTGAGGTTGGTCGCGAACTGCTTGAGCGTGTCGGTGCCACTCCCCTTTTGCTGAGAGGCATCCGAGCCGCTAAAGAACGGCAGGCCCGCACCGGGACGCCCGGCACCGGCACCGGCGAGCGGGCGCTTCTTGTCCTGATCCTTGGCAGTGAGCTTTTCGATGGCCTTTTTGATGGAGGCGGACGACACACCCAGGCGCATGAGGATGTCCATGGCCATGCCGTTGCCCTCTTCGACGATGCCGATCAGCAAGTGCTCGGTCGACACGTAGGTCTGGTTGTTCTCGCGCGCCACGCGGAAGGAACGCTCCATCACGCTGATGACGAGCGGCGTAAAGGCGAGCTTGGCGGCCTCGGTCTCCTCGCTGGGCTCGGGGACCGTGGTCTGGACCTCCTTGAGAGTATCCATGATGTCATCGTAGGAGATATCGAGCGAGCGCAGTGCCTCGGCGGCAATACCCTCGTCCTCCTTAGCGAGCGCGAGCAGCAGGTGCTCGGTGCCCACCTTATTTGAGTGCAGATCGAGCGCCTCTTGCTTGGCCATGGACATGACCTTGCGCGCGCGATCGGTAAAACGGTCTAACATGCTAGTTCCTCTTAGACGAGCTAGTTTTTCAAACGCAAAGCGCCGCCCCGCGGCAGCGCTTTGGTCTCTTTACCCATATGGAGTATATGTTAACCGTTGGGACCTTTCCCACCCGTAGCCGCGCGACAACGTCTACAAAAAAGGAATCGCCGGGTGCGGCGGGCGCTCTAGGTTAGAGGCTGTTGTCTAGCAGGCGGGCTCGACGTTAATACCTTCGGCAACGTCATTGGCGGCATCGGCAGCGGGAGCACCCGGCATGTGCACGAGCTCCATGTGCGGCTCGGCAAAGACCGTGCCCATGGGGAAGGCGCGGCGGAAGACAAAGCGAGCAACCGGACCAGCCACTAGCAGGTTCCAAGGCAGGGCCATGATAAAGTTGCGCGGAATGTTGACGAGCCACATCATCGGCAGCGCCTGCAAATTGGCAAGCGGGCCGCCAGGCATGTGGAACAGGCCTTCGCACGCGCCGTAGAGCGACATGATGATGACCATGGGAACGACCATGCAGGAGCTGACGGCGAGCGTCATGGCAAGCGGCGAGCTCTTGCCCGGCGTGACCAGGAATTTAAAAGCGAAACCCTTGGCAAGGGGGCTGGCAACAAACCAGTCGCAGCACATGGCAAAAATGTAGGCAACGGGGAAGCCGAGCCACGCGGCGGCAACAACCTCGCCGTTGATGGCCCCATGCTGCAGGGCAACGTTGTAGATGCTCATCCAGAGCACCATGCAAAAGCACATGATAAAGGTGAACAGCAGGCTCTCTCGTTTGTTGATAGGCATAAAGGGCGAAATCCTTTCTGTGTTACGCCGCAACACCACGCAACAAAAATGGGCGGGCAAGATGGAGCTGTTGGGACTTCATCTCGCCCGCCCGTGGTACGTGCGTCTGCGACTACTTATGTGGTGGAACCAGCCTAGCACGAAACGCATGCGCTTCGTAAGCGTTGAGTTTATGAAGATGCAGGGCACCGATAATCCCCCCGACCCCATAAGTTGCGGTGGAATACGGACTGTTTTGACCCTTTAAGCAGTAATTCAGTCCCTATTTCACCGCAACTCATTTGGTGCAAAGTAGCCTGTCTCCCTTGCACCAATTAGCTGGTGTGGCGCCAGCGAGGGTCGGTGAGCGTACGCGCCACACCCAGGCCAACGGGCAAAAACGCCACGATGAGCACTGCACGCACAAACCAGCCGAGCATATTGACCGTGTCGAAGGTGCACATGTAATACATCGAGCGATACAGATACAAGCCCGGCACCATAATGACAATCGATGGCACCGTGAGGGCGATACGTGGGTAGGTGAGCTTGATTTCGGCTAAGCTCGCGAGCAGCCCCGATACCAGCGCGCCAATAAACGCTGCCGCCTCGGGAGGCATACCTACGCTCAGGCCCAGGAAGGGAAACAGCGTCGGCGCATCGACGAGCGTAAGGCGCAAGGTATTGGACACGGCGCCGATCAGCCCAGCTGCCGCGGCCATCTTTACCGGGCTGTTGAACATCACCGAGAAGCCGAATACGCCAACGAAGCTCATCACCACGCGCAGGAGCGTAAGGGCAAGCGGCGAAAGGCCGAGCGGGGCAAAATCATCCGGTGCCAGCCCCACACACTCGGCAACCATCCAGCCCACAAGGGTCGCCATCACAATAATCGACACGGCATACGAAAGACGCTCAATGCCGCTTCGCATATCGAGCTTAGCGATGTCGAGGCCTGCCGTAATGAGGGGAAAGCCGGGAATCACAAAGAGCATGGCGCCGATATAGCCTTCTTGGTGCGACATTGCCCCCGGTACGACCTGGCCAAGGCCGAGCAATGCCAGCAGATACGAAACGCAAGCGAGCGCAACGCCAATCGTCAGCGCGCTAAACTGGCCAAGACCCTGCTTGAGAATATGAGAGCGAGCAAAGTTGCCAACACCAGCGCCTACGAATGCGCAGGCCATCTCGATAGGGCCGCCGCCGAGCAAAAAGACGAAGGCGCCGCAAGCACAAGCTGCCGCAAGGCCCTGTTGCCAGGGAGAGTAATCGGGTTTTGAACTCTCAACGGTCTTGAGCATCTCGTGGTATTCGTGCACGGTAAACCGGCGCCCATACGTCTCGATTTCCTTTAGGAAGCTCTCCATCATCCAAATGCGATGGGTATTGACTCCCGTTGTGGGCAGGCTGACAACCTCGTTAAAGCAGTGGCCATCTTCGATGCAGGTGCACTCAAACGACAGAAGACTTAAGTCAACGTGGACGGTGACACCGAGTACGGCGGCAACGCGATTCATGGTATCGCGTACACGCCAGGCACCCGTTCCGCTCGCGAGCATAAGCATACCGGTGCGGCAGATGATGGATGACTTATCGGTGAGCGGCGCATCGACGGCAAGCTCATCGCCTGCCGTCACGATCTGGTGCCAGTCTGTTTTCATATGGAGTGCGCCGGCACGAACACCGTGGTGCATGGGGGCTCTCGAAAGCAGCGAGTCAAGGCGCGAAGACTGTGGGGGCTCCGTTGATTCGTCCTCAACCTCATCAGTCTCTTCATCGACCAGATCAAATGAGTCAAGCGATGCCGGCTCGCGACGATCGATTAGCTCCTCATCCTCATCGTCAAAGTAATTGAACTGATCGAGCATGTCCTCTTCGATTGCACGCTCGCTCGCGTCGTCCATATAGACGCTCCCTTCCCACCGACTAACCCCCATCCTAGGCAGCGACGGCTAAAGGAAACATAAAAGAGACGGCTGTCATGCATGGAAGGCGTAAACCCCCAATGCACCGGTAGACCCCAGGCGGCTAGGACCGTCCCCAAGTGCCGGCACAAGAGGAACGTCCCTAAGTGCCAACCAGGGCAACGCCACAGGTAGAGGACGGACAGCGAAAGCCCGCCAGAGCGAGCAAGGTGCCTTCAAGCAAAATGGCGCCGCAGGTTGAGCATAAGTCAGACACTATGACCCAATCCAGGGGCACGGAAACGACAGGAGCCCCCGCTCGTGA
>CATXLW010000009.1:0-63835 GCA_958371715.1 uncultured Collinsella sp. | reverse complement strand
CCCCACGGAGGGCGCCTTTTTTGCACTCATTGGGGACAGACTTACATGAGTGTTTTCACGCATTGGGGACAGACTTAGATGAATGCTTTCCTAAGCTCACAGTGCATCGATCGGCCCCAATCCATACCTCAGGCCGCCTCGTTCCAGCCTGTGGTGGCCTTGGTTACGCTTGTAGCGCCGATACCGGTGATACGGGCAATTTGCTTGACCGTAAGATGGGCCCGCCTGAGCCTTAGCAGACAGGCATCGCGTTCGGGGCGTGGCAGGGCCTTGAGCAGCGCAGGATCAATGCTCGGCAAAACTTCGCGCGCAACGGAAAGGGCGTCCTCATCGGGGATCCGTCGGCGCGGAAGAATCTCCACTGACCAGATGCGCCCGGCAACTTCCTCGAGATGCTCGCAATAGCAACGAGAGCCTCCGACAATATCGAGCATAGGGGCCGCGTCACAGATATCAAAGGGATCGTATCCCAGCTGGTATGCCTTGTAGCTTGACCAGCGGTAGGCATCGAGCGAGTCGAGCACACCTTTCACAGGATTGAGATGGATATAATCGAGCAACTGCACCGCCTGCGTGTCCGACTCGACCGCGATCCGCGAATAGCGATTATCAAACAGGTGACCCGTTCTTCCCGTTTTTCCATTGAAATACTTGGCATAGGCCGTCAGCGCGCACTGCATTGCCTTTGAAAGGTTGTCATATGGGTCATCAACCATCAAATGGAAGTGATTATCCATAAGGCACCAGGCCAACACCGCCACGTCATGGCACGCAAACCTGTCTGAGATGTCCGATAAGAAACGATAGCGGTCGGAATCATCTTCAAAAATGATCTGTTTGGAGTTGCCGCGGTCAAAGACGTGGTAATAGCCGGTGAGCGATATTTCGCGGGCGCATCGGGGCATGGTCTCTCCTTTCAAAGCCGTACAGGCAACACCTAAAAGGAGAGAAGGAACGCGAAATGCTGAGCCTGTGACCTATTTATATCCAATCTGCGCCAAAAACAGGCCCAGAACGGCAAAATGACAAATCCATGTCTGTCACAAATGAGTGAAAGCACTCATGTAAGTCTGTCCCCAATGAGCGGGGCAATGCAATAGGCAGATAGTTATAGTTGAAACGTTTCAGTTGATTGAAACGTTTTAGTATGCCTTTTACGGGAATCTTACCGTTTACCGAATTATTTCTTGCTATCATGCAAGACGTAGGGTAAATCTCCGATCGCAAGGAGACACAAATGGTGAAAAAGTCACCGGAAAACACTACTCCCGCAATTGTGGACAACGTAGAGGCGCTTGAGGCTAAGCTCGCTCAGATGCGAGAGGCCCAGGCGCTTTTTGCTACGTACACGCAGGAGCAGGTCGACAAGATCTTCTATGAGGCCGCCATGGCCGCCAACAAGGCTCGTATCCCGTTGGCGAAGATGGCCATCGAGGAGACCGGCCGCGGCGTTCTTGAGGACAAGGTCATCAAGAACCACTACGCCGCAGAGTACATCTACAACGCTTACAAGAACACCAAGACCTGTGGTGTCCTGGAGCGCGACGAGGCTTATGGCATCACCAAGATCGCCGAGCCCATCGGTATCGTGGGCGCCGTCATCCCGACGACCAACCCCACCTCCACTGCGATCTTCAAGACGCTGATCAGCCTGAAGACCCGCAACGCCATCATCATCTCCCCGCACCCGGCTGCCGCCAAGTGCACCATCGCCGCCGCCAAGCTCGTGCTCGACGCCGCCGTCAAGGCCGGCGCCCCCGAGGGTATCATCGGCTGGGTCGATGTCCCCTCCATCGAGCTGACCAACATGGTCATGCGCGACGTCGACATCATCCTCGCCACCGGTGGCCCGGGCATGGTCAAGGCCGCCTACTCCTCGGGCAAGCCCGCCCTGGGCGTTGGCGCCGGTAACACCCCGGTCGTCATCGACGACACCGCCGACGTGCTGCTCGCCGTCAACTCCATCATCCACTCCAAGACCTTCGACAACGGCATGATCTGCGCTTCCGAGCAGTCCGTGACCGTCATCGACACCATCTATGACCAGGTTAAGGCCGAGTTCCAGAAGCGCGGCTGCTACTTCGTCAAGCAGGGTGCCGAGATGGAGGCCCTGCGTGCCGCCATGTTCAAGAACGGCGCCCTCGATCACCGCATTCCCGGCATGGCTGCCGCCAAGATCGCCGAGCTCGCAGGCATCGAGGTTCCCGCCAAGACCAAGATCCTGATCGCCGAGGTCACCTCCACCGACCCCGCCAAGGAGGAGTTCTCCCACGAGAAGCTCTCCCCGGTCCTGGCCATGTACCACGCCAAGAACTTCCAGGAGGCCGTCGACAAGGCCGAGCACCTGGTGCTCGCCGGTGGCCCGGGCCACACCGCCTCTCTGTACGTGCACCCCGCCCAGGCCGAGAAGATCAGCCTGTTCGAGCACGTCATGAAGGCCTGCCGTATCGTCATCAATACCCCGTCCTCGCACGGCGGCATCGGTGATCTGTACAACTTTGGCATGAAGCCGTCTCTGACCCTGGGCTGCGGCTCCTGGGGCGGCAACTCCGTCTCCGAGAACGTTGGGGTGAAGCACTTGATCAACGTTAAGACTGTGGCCGAGCGCCGTGAGAACATGCTGTGGTTCCGCGCTCCTGAGAAGGTCTACTTCAAGAAGGGTTCCACGCCCGTCGCCCTCGACGAGCTCGGTACCGTCATGGGCAAGAAGCGCGCCTTCATCGTCACCGACCAGTTCCTCTTCAAGAATGGCAACACCCGCGCCATCGAGGCCAAGCTCGACGAGATGGGCATCGCCCACGACTGCTTCTACGACGTCGAGCCCGATCCGTCGCTGCAGTGCGCACGTCGCGGCGCCAAGCAGATGGCTCTCTTTGAGCCGGACGTCATCATCGCCGTCGGCGGTGGCTCCGCTATGGACGCCGGCAAGATCATGTGGATGATGTACGAGCACCCCGAGTGCAAGTTTGAGGACATGGCCATGGACTTCATGGACATCCGCAAGCGTATCTTCACTTTCCCCGAGATGGGCAAGAAAGCCTACTTCGTCGCCGTCCCGACCTCTTCGGGTACCGGCTCCGAGTGCACGCCGTTCGCCATCATCACCGACAAGGAGACCGGCATCAAGTGGCCGCTCGCCGACTACGCGCTGCTCCCCAACATGGCTATCGTCGACGCCGACAACTGCATGACCGCCCCGCGCGGCCTGACCGCTGCCTCCGGCATCGACGTCATGACCCACGCCATCGAGTCCTACGTCTCCATCATGGCTTCCGACTACACCAAGGGCCTCTCGGAGCGCGCTGCTAAGCTCGTCTTCGAGAACCTGCCCTCCAGCTTCACGAACGGCGCCAAGGACCCGCATGCCCGCGAGGAGATGCACAACGCCTCCTGCATGGCCGGTATGGCCTTCGCCAACGCCTTCCTGGGCCTCAACCACTCCATGGCCCACAAGCTCGGCGCCTTCCATCACCTGCCTCACGGCCTCGCCAACGCCGTCATCCTGACCCGCGTCATGCGCTACAACGCCGCCGAGGCTCCCGTCAAGATGGGTACCTTCTCCCAGTATCCTTACCCCAACGCACTGCACAACTACGCCGAGATGGCCAAGTACTGCGGCATCGAGGGCAAGGACGACAAGGAGGTCTTCGAGAACTTCATCACGAAGCTCGAGGAGCTCAAGGACTTCATCGGCGTCAAGAAGACCATCGCCGACTACGGTGTCGACGAGCAGTACTTCCTCGACACCCTCGACGAGATGACCGAGCAGGCATTCAACGACCAGTGCACCGGCGCTAACCCGCGCTACCCGCTCATGAGCGAGATCAAGGAGCTCTACCTGGACGCCTACTACGGCCGCGAGCCTCAGGACTACGCCGTCTGCTAGTTTTAGCACGGTTTTTAACGGCGGGGGTGCACGGGTGTTTCACACACCCCCGCCGTCGCTTCTATCGCATCGTTGAAAGGATGCAACCATGCTGCTACCCGATTCCAAGACCGAGCTCGTCCGCCGTGGCAACAAGGTCGTTTACGACCTGGGCGACAAGATCGTCAAGGTCTTTAACGAGACCAAGCCTGTCTCCGACGTGTTCAACGAGGCTTTGAATCTTGCCCGCATCAATGAGTGCGGCATCCGCAGCCCCAAGGCTCTCGAGGTTTCCCAGCTCGAGAACGCCAACGGCTGGGCACTCGTGACCGAGAAGGTTCCGGGCACCACCCTTGCCGAGAAGATGACTGCCGAGCCCCAGCGCTTTGGTGAGTATCTCGAGATGTTCGTCGACCTCCAGATCGAGATCCACGGCTACACCTCCCCGCTGCTCAACCGTCAGCGCGACAAGTTCGCCCGCATGATCGACAGCCTTGATCAGCTCAATGCCACCACGCGCTACAACCTTCAGGAGCGTCTGGACGGCATGACCAAGGAGTTCAAGGTCTGCCACGGCGACTTCAACCCCTCCAACATCATCGTCGGCGACGACGGCCAGCTCTATGTGTGCGACTGGGCACACGCCACCCAGGGCTCCCCTGCTGCCGACGTTGCCACCACCTACCTGCTCTTCGCCCTCAACAGCAAGGATCAGGCTGAGGCCTACCTGGAGCTCTACTGCGACCGCGCCGACATGCCCATGCAGGTCGTGCGTCAGTGGACGAGCATCGTCGCCGCTTCCGAGCTCGCTCGTAAGCGCAACGTGAACGATGAGTTCCTGAAGAACTGGATCGACGTCGTCGATTATCAGTAATATCTGAGCGATTTATTTCGCATCGGAGGCACAAGAAAACCCCGCAGCTCATTAGGGCTGTGGGGTTTTCCTTTTAGATATCGAGCATGCCACAAGATAAAAGGACGACCCCACATGTCCCCGATCTGGAGAAATGCGGGGCCGTCCCGTATTTCGAACTACATGTGAAATCGCCGATTAACGGCGGGCAGCCTTCACGAGCTCGGCGACCTTGGCGACGACCTCGTCGATCGCCACGTCCTCACGCTCGCCCGTGGCACGGTCCTTGAGCTCCACAGTACCATTCTTGAGGCCACGCTTGCCAAGCACGACCTGATACGGGAAGCCCATGAGGTCGTTATCGGCAAACTTAAAGCCGGGACGCTCATCGCGGTCGTCGACGACGACCTCGATACCCTCGGCGCACAGACCGTCGACGATCTGTTCACAGACGGTAGCGCACTCCTCCTTCTTGGGGTCGAGCGGAATCACCGCGACCTCGTACGGGGCGACTGAGACCGGCCAGACGATACCGTGCTCGTCGTTGTGCTGCTCCACGACGGCAGCGAGCGAGCGGGAAACACCAACGCCGTAGCAACCCATGATGAGCGGCTTCTCCTTGCCGTCCTCGTCCATAAAGGTGGCACCCATGGCCTCGGAATACTTGGTGCCCAGCTGGAACACCTGGGAGACCTCGATACCGCGGGCAGCAGAGAGCGGCTTGCCGCAGTGCGGGCAGGGATCGCCGGCAACGACGGTGACCAGGTCAGCCCACTCATCGACGGTAAAGTCGCGCTCGGGGCAGGCACCGGTAAAGTGGTAGTCGACCTCGTTGGCGCCACAGGCCCACTGTTTGGACTCGCGCAGGCTCTCATCGCAGACCAGACGAATGCCCTCGGGCAGGTTAACCGGTCCGATAAAGCCCTTATGCAGACCGTAGGTCTGGAGCTCCTCGTCGGTCATCATGCGATAGCCCTTGCCAAAGACATGCTCAGCCTTGCAATCGTTGAGCTCGTGGTCTCCCGGGACAATGGCAACGACCGGTTTGCCCTCGGCGTCGATCAACGCCAGGGACTTGCGCGTACCGTTCTCGGGGAACCCAAAGAACTTAGCGACGGCCTCAATGGTGCCCATACCCGGGGTCTCGACCTTGGTGAGCTTACCATCGCCGGGGCCCTCGGCCACGACCACCTTAGTGCTCGCGGCCTCGTCATCGGCGGCAAAGCCGCAATCGTCGCAGTAGACCAGTGAAGCCTCACCAGCGTCAGCAAGAGCCATGTACTCGACGGAGGTGTCGCCGCCGATCTCGCCGGAGTCGGCGACAACGGGCAGAGCCTTGATGTAGCAGCGCTCGCAGATGTTGGCGTAAGCCTGCTTCATCTTGTCGTACTCCTCCTGCAGACTCTCCTGCGTGGCAGAGAAGCTGTAGGCGTCCTTCATGATAAACTCGCGGCCGCGCATCAGGCCAAAGCGGGGACGGAACTCGTCGCGGAACTTGTCCTGAATGTGGTACAGGTTGACGGGCAGCTGTTTGTAGGAGCGCAGCTCGTTGCGCACCAGGGCCGTGACGGTCTCCTCGTGCGTGGGGCCCAGGACGAACTCGCGACCGTGACGGTCGTCAAAGCGCACAAGCTCCTTGCCATAGGCGTCGATGCGGCCGGACTCACGCCACAACTCGGCGTCGACCATGATAGGCATCATAAGCTCCTGGGCGCCAGCGGCGTCCATCTCGTCTCGCACGATATTCTCGATCTTGCGAATCGAGCGCCAAGCAAGCGGCAGATAGGAATAGAGACCGGCGGCCTCCTTGCGGATCATACCGGCACGAAGCAGCAGACGATGGCTTGCAAGCTCGGCGTCGGCCGGATCCTCTTTGAGCGTCGGCGCATAGAGCTTAGACATATACATTGCTCGGGTCATTTATTTCTCCTCAATAAGTTTGTCGACCTCGGCCATAAGCGCGTCGACAATTTGATCCTCAGCTACTTTACCAATGATCTGGCCATGCGAAAAGAGCAGGCCCTGACCACGTCCGCAGGCAACACCCAGGTCGGCGTCAGATGCCTCTCCGGGGCCGTTGACCGCACATCCCATCACGGCGATCGAAAGCGGCGCGGAATAGTTCTTAAGCCGCTCGGTGACCTCCTCGGCGATGGGAATCAGGTTAACCTGGCAGCGGGCGCACGTGGGGCACGAGACAATCTCGGGACCACGGCGACGCAGGCCCAGCGACTGTAGAATTCCCCAGGCGACCGGCGGCTCCTCAACCGGATCGGCCGTGAGCGACACACGCATGGTGTCACCGATGCCTTCGGAAAGCAAGATACCCAAGCCTACAGAGCTCTTGATGGTGCCCTGAAGCTTGGTCCCCGCCTCCGTCACGCCCAGGTGGAGCGGAACATGCGGTATCTCGCGCGACAGGGCGCGATAGGTATCAAGTGTCGTCTGTACGCTATGGGCCTTGGCGGATAGCACGATGTTGGTAAACCCACGGTCCTCAAAGTGCCGCACAAAGCGTTCGCTCGACATCACGAGCTTTTCGGGCTGCGTGAGGTCGTCGCGCTCGGCAATATCTTGCTCAAGCGAGCCCGCGTTCACGCCAATGCGAATCGCGCAGCCCGCGGCACCCGCGGCATCGATGACGGCATCGACCTTAGCCCAATCGCCGATATTGCCGGGGTTGATGCGCAGCTTAGAGGCGCCAGCCTCGACAGCGCCAATGGCAAGCTTATGGTTAAAATGGATATCGGCGACGATTGGCACCGGAGACTCGGCACAAATCGTGCGAAAGCCCTCGAGCGCAGCCTCGGTAGGCACGCTCACGCGCACGATATCGCAGCCAGCCTGCGCCAACGCGCACACTTGCGCAAGCGTTGCCTGGGCATCAGCAGTATCGGTGCAGGTCATAGACTGAACCACGACCGGAGCGCCACCACCGATCTGCACGCCGCCCACATGCACGGGGCGCGTCAACTCGCGAGGCAAAGGATGGGATAAAGACAATCCAAACACTCCCCTACAGAATAAATCGAAGGATGTCGGAACGAAGCATATAGACAAACAGCAGTGCAAAGAGCGCGATGCCGACATAGCTGACGATTGTCTGCACTTTGAGCGGCAGCTCGCGGCCCGCAATCTTTTGAATGATCTCGATGACCAGCTTGCCGCCATCGAGCGGTGGGATGGGCAGCAGGTTCATAAAGCCAAGCGAGAACGAAATGAGGGCGGCAAAGGAAAGGAACGTGGCAGGGCCGGCAGCAGCGGCCTGTGAGGACATAACGCTAATACCCACGATCGAAGAAGACTGATCGAGAATCTCCATCGTATGCTGCGGCTGGAGCAGGCGCATCACGCCATCCGCTGTCTGCACGACATAGGAGAACGACAGGCGAGCCGACGTGATGGGGTCTAAACGGACCACCTGCGTAGAGGCATACACACCTAGGCGCTCGTCCTCTTTGAGCGCAACCGTGGTCGAATGCTGCTTGCCGTCACGCTCGTACTCGATGGCGATATCGTCCTTACCGGCAGCCTTGCCGATGGCATCGTAGACATCCATCCAAGTGGAACATGAGACACCGTCAACCGAAAGGATCGCGTCACCGCCCTCGATACCCGCCTTGGCGGCAATAGACCCCTCGTCAACCTGACCGATCACGTTGGTATCCATCGGCACGGTGACACCCGCAATGGAATAGATGCTCATAAGGAGCAAAAAACCCGTCAAGATATTGACGATAATGCCCGCGAGCAGCATAAAGGCGCGCTTGAGAAAGCCTTGGCCAAGATAGGTGTGCGAGCGCTCTTGCGCAAGGAACTCGGCCTCGCCGCACGGCAGCTCCCACACATCGCCCTCGGCAGTCGCATGTTCGCGATCGAAACGGCGACCATCAAAGGTGGTATAGCCTGCCTTGTCTCGCGGCAACGTCTGATATTTGGTGGGATAGTAGCTCGGCGAGGGCTTCTCCCCTTCCTCATACCAGGGCGCGATGGAGCCCCAGCCCAGCAAAAGGGCGCATGCCTCGAGCACATCCTCCTCGGAAAGCTCGAGCTCGACAGCAAGGTCGGCCACGGTCACGCGACCATGACGATAGATAGCCGCGAGCACGCGGTCGGCGCACGAAACATCGGTCGGATCCATACCGCAGATGGCAGCGTAGCCACCCAGCAGCAGCGGGGTCACGCCAAACTTGGTTCCAATGCGACGCGACGTGTAATGGATGTCAAAGCGGCACGGCAGACCCAAAAAGAACTCGGTCACACGGACGCCGCAGGCGCGCGCCGCCAAAAAGTGGCCGCCCTCGTGCAAAAACACGAGGACGGAAAGCATCAGCAGGCCCCAAAAGACCGATGAGAGAACGCTCAGAACAGTATCCATAAAACGAAAAAGCAATCCTTATGGGTTAGGAACGGGTTGCGGCGAGCACCTGCGCAGCCTTTTCACGCGCCCACGCATCGATGTCGCGAAGCTGCTCAAACGAATCGACCACCTGCATATCGTGGGCGTCCATGCAGGATTCCACAATGCGATCGATATCGGTAAAGCTGCAGCCATCGTGCAGGAAGGCATCGACGGCGACCTCGTTGGCGGCATTGAGCACGCACGGCATGGTGCCACCCGTCTTGCCGGCACGCTCGGCCAGTGCCAGACAGCGGAAGGTATCCATGTCGGCAGCATCAAACGTGAGCTGCCCCAGCTCGCGGAAATCGATACGAGGCGCCGGAGTATCCCAACGCTCGGGATACGAGAACGCGAACTGGATGGGAATACGCATGTCGGATGCACCGAGATGCGCCATCACGGAGCCGTCGGCGAACTCGACCATAGAGTGAATCTTGGACTGACGCTGCACGACCACGTTAATGAAATCGAGGTCGCAGTTAAACAGATGCATGGCCTCAATGCGCTCCAGGCCCTTGTTCATGAGGGTGGCGGAGTCAATGGTGATCTTGGCACCCATGGCCCACGTGGGATGCGCGAGGGCATCGGCACGCGTCACGCGATCGAGCTCGTCGCGCGTGCAGCCAAAGAACGGACCGCCCGAGCAGGTGAGCCAAATGCAGTGGGCCTCGCGCGGGTTCTCCCCCAGATAGCACTGGTAGATGGCGGAATGCTCAGAGTCGACTGGAATAAGCTGGCCCGGTTGCGCCAACGGCATAAGCAAGTCGCCACCGACGACGAGGGACTCCTTGTTGGCAAGGGCAAGGCGCTTATTCGAGGTCAAGGCCGCATGGCTCGCCTCGAGACCGGCGGCGCCCACAATAGCGACGAGCACGCAGTCGACATCGTCGCGACGCGCGAGCTCGCAAACCGCCTGCGCGCCAACGCCGAGCTGTGTGCCCTCGGGCAACTCCTGCAGCACGGCGTCATCGCCATGAGCGACATCGGCAACGGCAACCGCCGGAACCGAGAACTCGCGGGCAGCGGCAACGAGCTCCGAGGTGCTGGAATTAACGGACAGCGCCGTCACCTGCAGGCGATCGGCATGCTGGCGGCACACATCGAGCGCCTGGGTGCCGATAGAGCCCGTACAACCCAGGATGGCAACGCGAAGGCGTCCATCGGGGCCATACGTCGTCTGGAAGGACATTACAGCACGCCTCCAATCATCAGCAACAGCTGTGCGGTGATGCAACCGAAGATAAGCGAATCGCTACGATCGAGCATTCCGCCGTGGCCCGGGATAAGGTTGCCGGAATCCTTGACGCCCACACCGCGCTTGATGCGCGACTCGATAAGGTCGCCGATAACGCCCAGAATGGACACGACCACGCCGCACAGCAGCGCATAGGGCAGGCTGAGCTTGTAGAAGTGCGTCGCCCACAGGATGAGCCAAATCAAAACCGAGCCCAAGATGCCGCCGGCAAACCCCTCCCAGCTCTTTTTGGGGGAGATCTTGGGAACCATCTTGTGCTTGCCGATACGGCTGCCCACGATGTAGGCAAACGAATCGGAGACCCAAAGGGACGCGCAAACGCCCACTGAAAGCAGGGCGCCGGCAAAACCGGGCACGGCATCGCGCAGCAGCACGATAGCCGACAGCATAAAGCCAGTGTAGATGGGACCCATGAGCGTCACGGCCACATCAGAGATGCGGGTACGCGGCGACCAGACATACCAAATGCCCACCGCGAGCATCAAGGCAAAAAGCAGGGCATTCAGCAACATCGAATCGCCCAACGCCGACAGCGGAAAGAGTACGGCGGCAGCGATACCCATGCGCTCGTTAGCCATCTTGCCATCGAGCCTTGTCATACGGAAAAACTCATAGCAGCACAGACCGCTCATGACAGAAACAAAGATGGCCGTGGGCACGATACCCAAAACCAGGCACAGGATAAAGACAACGGCGTAGACGATACCGGCGGCGGCACGGGTAATAAAGCCCGCCAGCCACGAACCGGTGCCGCTCTTCGCTGCAGGCGCTCCCGCAGTGGCAGCCTTGCGCGCAGGCGCCGCGGAAACTGGCGTCTTGGGAGCAGATGCCTTGGGACGATCGGACACGATTAAGCCTCCTCGGTCTTGCTCAGTCCACCAAACCTACGGTCACGGCCCTGATAGGCCAAAATGGCGTCGACAAGGCCCCAACGATCAAAGTCGGGCCAATAGGTATCGGTGACGTAGAATTCGGAATAAGCCACCTGCCACAGCAGATAGTTCGAAAGGCGCAGCTCACCAGAGGTGCGAATCACAAGTTCGGGATCGGGAAGACCGGCGGTATAGAGGTGGGAAGTCACCATGTCGTCATCAATTGCGGCAGGATCGATCTTACCGGCGGCAGCGTCGGATGCGATCTGACGGACAGCGCGGGTAATCTCGGCACGCGCGCCGTAGTTGACGGCAAGCGCCAGCGTCATACCGGTGTGATCGGCGCACTCGGCAAGACCGCGCTCAAAAACGTCGCGAGTCTTCTTGGGCAGCGCGGAAATGTCACCCAAAAAGACTACGCGCACATTTTCGCGCTTCAGAAGCGGCAGCTCGTCGATAAACGTCTTGGCAAACAGGTGCATCAAGACGTTTACCTCATGCTGCGGACGGTTCCAGTTTTCGGTAGAAAACGCATAGGCAGAAAGCACGTCGACGCCCAGGCGCACGCAGGCGGTAATGATCTCGCGAAGGGAGACGATACCCGCCTTGTGGCCCTCAGTGCGCGCAAGACCGCGCGACGTGGCCCAACGACCGTTGCCGTCCATGATGCACGAGATATGGTGCGGAATGTTATTGAGGTCAAGGTCGGAAAAACCGACGCCCGCAGGGGCGTCGGCAAAGTACTCGACCAGTTTATGCTCGTCGTATTGCACCTTAGATCTCCATGACCTCGGCTTCTTTTTCCTTCAGAAGCTCCTCGACCTTGGCGACATACTCATCGGTGTGCTTCTGGACCTTGGCCTGCTCGCGACGGACATCGTCCTCGGTGAGCTCCTCATCGCGCTCGAGCTTGTTGTTAAAGTCGCGACGGATGTTACGGATAGACACCTTGGCCTGCTCGGCGTACTCGCGGCACTCCTTGACGAGCTCGCGACGGCGCTCCTCAGTGGGAGCCGGGAACGGAAGACGAACGACGGTGCCATCGGAGTTGGGGGTAATACCCAGATCGGAAGCGCCGATGGCCTTGACGATAGCATTGATGAGCGCCTTGTCCCACGGCTCGATGAGCAGCATGTGGGCCTCGGGGGTCTTGACGGCGGCAACCTGCGTGACCGGCGTGGGAACACCGTAATAATCGACGGTGATGTCGGACAGAATGTTGGCATTGGCGCGGCCGGTACGAACCTTGGAGAAGTTATGCTTGAGGGACTCGAGCGACTTGTCCATATGGGCGGTGATGTTCTCTGCCATGCTTAATCCTCCTGATAGACGAGCGTGCCGACGGGCTCACCCGCGAGCGCGCGCTTGACGGTGTCCTCGCCATCGATGTTGAGGACCAAAATAGGCATACGGTTATCCTGGCACAGAGCCGTAGCCGTGGAATCCATAACCTGCAGGCCGCGAACGAGAACCTCGTGATAGGTAATCTTGTCAAAACGGACGGCATCGGCGCACTTGACGGGATCCTTGTCGTAGATGCCGTCAACCTTGGTGGCTTTAATCAGAATCTCGGCGCCGATCTCGCACGCACGAAGAGCCGCGGCGGTGTCGGTCGTAAAGTACGGATTACCCGAACCGGCGGCAAAAATAACAACGTTGCCCTTGGAAAGGTGGTTGATAGCGCGACGGCGAATATAGGGCTCGCAGATCTCGTTCATCTGGATAGCGCTCATCACGCGGCAGGGAACATCGTTATGCTCGAAGGCATCCTGCAGGGCGAGCGCGTTCATAACGGTTGCCAGCATGCCCATGTAGTCGGCCTGAGCACGCTCCATGCCACCGGCAGCGCCTGCCATGCCGCGGAAAATATTGCCGCCGCCGACAACGACGCCGACCTCATGGCCAACGGCGAGCAGCTCCTTGACCTGCTTGGCAAGATGGTCGGTAACCTTGGGGTCAATGCCATATTGGCCGTCGCCCATCAGTGCTTCGCCGGAAAGCTTAAGAAGCACGCGTTTATATCGGATGTCGGACAAAGCGATCCTCCTTTAATTAGACTCTCAATATGATATCAAAGGCTCTGATAAGAGCCATGAAAAAGCAGGCTGTGAGTAAAACCCACAGCCTGCTCATTACCAGCTACAAGAGCTTATTTACTCGCCACGGACCAGACGGTCAAAGGCAACGACGGTAATGGTGTCGCCGAGCTCCTTGGAGACCTGCTCAGCGTACTTCTTGATGGTGAGGGAGCTGTCCTTGATGAACTCCTGCTCGGTGAGCACGGACTGCTTGTAGAACTTCTCCAGACGGCCGACAGCCATCTTCTCCTGGATAGCCTCGGGCTTGCCGGACTCGGCAGCCTGAGCCATGTAGATCTGCTTCTCGTGCTCGACGGTCTCGGCCGGAACCTGATCGCGGGTAGCGCAGATCGGGGCGACGGCGGCAACCTGAAGGGCAACGTCGTGAGCGAAGGTCTTGAAGGACTCAGCCTGAGCGGTCTCGGCCTTCTCGAAAGCAAACTCGACGAGGACGCCGATCTTACCACCCATGTGGATGTAAGAAGCGAGCGCGCCGTTCTCGGCCTTGCGGGCAGCGAAGCGGGAGATCTTCATGTTCTCGCCCATGATGTGAATCATCTCGGTGAGCTCGGAGGAAACGGTCTCCTCGCCCATCGGCTTCTCGAGCAGAGCATCGACATCGGCCGGCTCGGTGGTGGCGACAACCTCGGCGACCTTGGAAGCAAAGCCGGTGAACTTGGCGTTGGAGCCAACGAAGTCGGTCTCGCAGGAGAGCTCAAGCAGAGCGCCGGTCTTGCCATCCTCGGAGACGAACGCGGCTACAGCGCCCTCGTTGGTCTCGCGGCCAGCCTTCTTAGCAGCCTTGGCGAGGCCGTTCTTGCGCAGAACGTCGACAGCGGCGTCCATGTCGCCGTCAGCCTCGACGAGAGCCTTCTTGCACTCCATCATCGGGGAGTCGGTCATCTCGCGGAGCTGCTTGACCATAGCGGCGGTAATCTGGGCCATTGTGGTTCCTTTCAAAGAGATGAAAAAGAATTAACTAAGACTGATTTACTCGGCCTTGGGCTCAGCGGCCATCTCGGCCTCGGAGACCTGCTCCTTGCCGGAGCCAGCGAGGCAGGCGTCAGCCATGAGCTCGCACATAAGGGTGACAGCAGAGATAGCGTCATCGTTGCAGGGGATGCCGTACTCGACCTCGTCGGGATCGGAGTTGGTGTCGATCAGAGCGACGACGGGGATGTTCAGGCGCTGAGCCTCCTTGATGGCGTTCTCCTCGCGCTTGGTGTCGATGACGAAGAGAGCCTGGGGCAGACCCTTCATGTCGCGGGCGCCACCGAGGTTGGTCTGGAGCTTGGTGAGCTCCTTGCCGAGAACAGCCTGCTCCTTCTTGGGGAGCACTGCCATGCGGCCGTCCTCGACCATGGCCTCAAGCTCCTCCATGCGGTTGATGCGGGAGCGGATGGTGACGAAGTTGGTCAGCATGCCGCCGAGCCAACGCTGGTTGATGTAAGGCATGTTGGCGCGCTCAGCGGCGTTCTTGACGGCCTCCTGAGCCTGCTTCTTGGTGCCGACGAACAGCACGTTGCCGCCCTTGGCGACGTTCTTGACGAAAGTGTAGGCCTGGTCGGCGTCGAGGATGGTCTGCTTGAGGTCGAGGATGTAGATGCCGTTGCGCTCACCGAAGATGAACGGCTTCATCTTGGGGTTCCAGCGACGGGTCTGGTGACCGAAGTGGCAGCCGGCCTCGAGCAGGGTGCGGATATTAATCTTGGTAGCCATGTTAAACCTCCTGTGGTTTGCCTCCGCGCGGGGTCATCCTCCAAAACCAACCCGGACATGTGCTACCAAAGCCCGGGCACCACGGTATGAAGTAGCCGCGCGTGCGTGATAAAAACCTGTTGCCGTGAAGCAACCCGATGAATGATAGCAGGAATGCATCTTCCTGCCAACCCGCAATCAAAACCACACACCTGAGCGCGGCGCAGGACGTCCCAGCCACTATTCGCCGCGGGGATGGGCTTGAGCCACAGCCCGCTTAAGCCGATCGGGTGTGAGATGCGTGTAGATCTGCGTCGTGGACAGGCTCGCATGGCCCAGCAGCTCTTGAACCGAGCGCAGGTCCGCACCGCCCTCGAGCAAGTCGGTCGCAAAGGTATGGCGCATCGCATGCGGGGCGATGTCGGCAGGCATGCCGGCGAGCGTCGCCAGCGTATGAAACCGCCGCCTGAGCATGGCGGCACTCATGCGATTACCGCGCGCCGATATAAGCAGCGGATGCGGCCCGGTAACGGGGTCACGACGCTTTGCCTGAGCGAGCAACTCCGGCCTTCCCTCCTCAATATAGAGACGCGTCGCCTCGAGCGCACGACGATACAGAGGGACGATACGTTCTTTGCTCCCCTTGCCCCACAGGCGCAGCGTGCGTTCGGACCACGCAATGGACTCCACATTGAGTGCTGCGAGCTCAGAGATACGGGCGCCCGAGGCATAGAGCAGCTCGAGCATCGCCGCATCGCGCAGTCCCGCGGGTGTTGAGGTATCAGGCGTCTTGAGAAGCGCCTCCACCTGTTGGGTCGTCAGCACACCGGGTAGATCGCGCGGGAGCTTGGGCGAGGAAATTGCCGAGACCACATCGCCCTCCACGACCCCCTCGGCAGCCATCCATCGATAGAGCGATCGGATAGCCGACAGATGCGCCGCAAGCGTTCGGGGAGCCACCTGCTCACGCGAAAGCTCGGCAAGATAGCGACGAATGGTGCGCACGTCGGCAGCGAAAGCATCGATATCCTCGCGCTCGCACCAGGCAGCAAAGCGCTCCAGCCTCGAGCCATAGGCCGTCACCGTATTGGGAGAAAGCCCCTCGACACGTGCGATATAGGCGATAAACGAGTCGACGGTGTCGTACAGGTCAAAGGCTATGACCGGTCGCCTCCAAACAGATCGGGGCGAGTAGCCAGATAGGCATCAAGGGCCTCGAGCGCACGGTCCGCATAGGCCTGGTAGCGGTCGCGCTTGCTGTGGCGCTTACCATCTTCGAGTGGCGGCACCAGGCCAAAGTTGACATGCATGGGCTGGTAGCCCACGGTGGCAGGATCGGTCGCATAGCCCACGAGCGCGCCCAGGGCGCCCACGCGGGGCAACTCGACGCCCGCGGCGCCGATAGCCTCGGCATAGGTGTTGAGCGCCGCGAGCAGACCGGTCGCCACGGCTTCCATGTACCCCTCGGTGCCGGTGATCTGACCGGCCAGGCGCACGCCGGTACCAGGCACGGCAAAGGTGCCATCGAGCACGTGCGGGGCGTCGACAAAGGTATTGCGGTGCATGACACCGTAGCGGAAGAACTCAGCGTTCTCCAGGCCCGGCACCATATGGAAGACGCGCTTCTGCTCGCCAAAGGTCAGGTTGGTCTGGAAGCCCACCAGGTTATAGGCGGTCTTCTCCTTGTTCTCGGCACGCAGCTGAATCGCCGCCCAGGGACGACGACCGGTTCGCGGGTCGGTGAGGCCGACGGGCTTCATGGCGCCAAAGCGAATGGCGTCCTTGCCGGTGCGCGCAACTTCCTCGGCAGGCTGGCAGGCCTGGAACAGATCGCCGCCCTCAAAGTCTTTGAGCACCACGCGGTCGGCCGTGGTAAGTGCCTCGATAAAGGCCTCGTACTCCTCCTTGTTGAGCGGAGCGTTGAGATAGTCGCCGCTCCCCTGCTCCTCGTAGCGCGACTGCGAAAACAGCACGTCCATATCGAGCGTGGAGGCATCGACGATCGGCGCCGCGGCATCGAAGAACGCAAGGGCGTCGCCACCGACGAGCTTCATGACCTCTTCGCTCAGCGCCGGTGAACACAGCGGGCCCGCGGCAATGACCACGTGGCCCTCGGGAATCTGCGTGACCTCGCCGTGCGCGACCTCGATATTGGGACGGGCGGCAACCTCGGCCTCGACAAGCTCGGAAAACTTGACGCGGTCGACCGCCAGGGCACCGCCGGCGGGAACAGCCGCGCGATGGGCGCAATCGAGCAGGACTGAACCCATGCGCTTAAGCTCGGCCTTCAGCAAACCAGCCGCGGAATCCGGACGGGTCGACTTAAACGAATTGGAGCAGACGAGCTCTGCCAAGTGATCGGTATGGTGAGCCGGGGAGCTAACCTGGGGGCGCATCTCGCACAGCTTTACGGCAAAACCGCGGTCTGCCAGCTGGATCGCGCATTCCGAACCCGCCAGACCGCCACCGATAACCGTCACCTGATCGAACTGCATCTGCAAACACCTTTCTAATTGACACGTTTTCCATTGTGACCGAAGGGCGTCTGGGCGTGAAGGGCAAACTTGGAGGGCGCATACCTTCCATCCATCATGCGCTCGATAAGGCCCTCGAGTTCAAGCGAACCCACGAGTTTGAGTACGCCGACAGCATCGAGCGCGACGAGCGCCGCGATGTCGTCGACCTTGAGCGGAGAGGCGATGAGCGCATGCATCACGGTCTGCTGTGTTGAATCCAGGTCGGCAATGCCGGGAGCATCGGGGCGCGAGTAGCGCAGGGTGCCGTAGATGCGTGAGATAGCCATCTCGATAGATTCCTCGTCGATGATGCAGCAAGCACCGTTCGCAATGAGGTAATTCGTGCCACGCGACTCGGGCGATAGGATCGACCCCGGCACGACAAGAAGTTCGCGCCCCAAATCCATAGCAGCCTCGGCTGTAGAAAACGTCCCGGAAGGCATACCCGCCTCGGAAACAAAGAGGGCTTGCGACAGGGCCGCGATCACGCGATTGCGGCGCGGAAAGGCAAACTTGCGCGGACCCATGCCCCACGGAGAGATCGACACGACCGCGCCACCCGTATCGAGCGTGCGCATAATAAGCCCCGCGCTCGAACGCGGGTAGACCACGTCGGCGCCCGTCCCCAGCACCACGACGTGTTTGCCGCCGGCGTTGACCGCAGCCCAACCCGAGGCCTGGTCACAACCGACCGCGCCGCCCGAAACTACCGTCACTCCCGCCTCGACCGCCACCTTTGCCGCAAGCTCTGCCACGGCAAGACCATACGGCGAGGCCTTGCGCGCGCCGATGATGGAGAGCGCGGGCGTCGAAAGCACCTCGGGGTTGCCGCGCACATAGAGCGTCTGGGGTACATCAGAAAGCTCCAAAACGGTCTCGGGATACAACGCATCACCTGGATGCAGCTCGTAGGTCCCCTCGGCCATCATTGGTCCCTCCTTCCCTGGTACATCGCTGCCTCGAGCACGTGGTCATGCGTCACTTGCTCGCTCTCGGCGACGTCGGCGATTGTACGCGCGATACGCACCAGTCGCACAATGCCGCGACCCGTGAGATGTGTGCGCTTCGACAGGCCGAGCACACACTTCTCCGCCGCATCATCGAGCTCAAAGGTCGAAACGACGCCGTCAATGGACCGTGTCTCGTCATCCTCGGCCTCGGCATCCGCATCGTCCATACGGGATTCGCGCCAAGCGCGAAAAGCGCGACCGCGCACAACGTAGTCACGTAACTCGGCAGACGACATACCCTCCGCACCCTCGATAATCACTTGGGGGTCGGGACGGGTCACATCGATCATCATGTCGATACGGTCGGCCAAAGGACCGCGCAGTTTAGACCGATAGCGCTCGACCATCGCCGCCGAGCAGCGACACGGCACCTCGCGATCACCCAAGAAGCCGCAGGGGCAAGGGTTACTCGCAGCCAGCAGCTGAAAGCGCGACGGGAAGGTAAAGGCCCCGTCGACGCGTACGATCCTGACGTAGCCGCGTTCGATGGGCTGACGCAGCGTCTGCAGCACACCCGTGGGAAACTCAGCAAGCTCGTCCAAAAAGAGCACGCCGCCATGAGCCAGGCTGATCTCACCCGGATGCACCGGGCGCCCTCCGCCAATGAGGCCAGCCGTTGATATGCTGTGATGGGGACTTCGAAACGGCCGATGACCTGCCAATAAGCCATCGATGTTCTCACCCAAAACCGAATGGATGCACAGCGCTTCCTGCTGGTCCTCAACGGAAAGCTCGGGCAGAATGCCGGTCATACGGCGCGCGAGCATGGTCTTACCCGAACCGGGCGAGCCGATCATGAGCAGGCCGAGCTCGCCGGCGGCCGCAAGCGCCATGCCGCGTTTAGCGACTTCCTGCCCCAGCACATCGGCATAGTCGAGTTCGGGCTCAAAGGTCGTCTCAACACCCTCGGAATCCAGATAATGACGCACGGCATCGCCCATGCCGCGAGCAAGCTGAGACAGATGATCGATAAAGCCGCAATCAACGCCCGCAAGCGGCACATGCTGATCGGACCTGCCGGCGATAAAGGACAGCCCCATGTCACGAGCCAGCAGCTGAAACGCCACCTCGCCCTTGACGGGAAGCACCGTACCGTCCAAGCCGAGCTCGCCGGCGATAAGGCAGCGATCGAGGTTGTCACGGGGAATCTGCCCATCGGCCGCCAACACCGCGATGGCGATGGGCAGATCAAAGCCGCTACCGGTCTTGCGAATATCGCCGGGCGCCAGATTGACCGTAATGCCCGAGCGCGGGATCTCGAACCCGGCGGAGCGCATCGCACAGCGAATACGACCGCGTGACTCCATCACCTCCATACTCGGAATGCCGAGCATCTGAATACCCGGAACGCCGCCGGCAAGCGAGACCTCGACCGTGACGGGAATTGCCTCGACGCCGCGGATGCAGGCCGCGTGAACGGCAAACGTCTCGAACGCCATCACGACACCTGCCAATCGAATGCGTTGTACTGATGCTCGATCTCGGCGATATGCCCGCCGCGAATGGTGACACCCACGGCATCGAAGCGAATCGCCTTGAGCGGATAATGCTCCATGAGATAGCAACTTGCGATGCGGCGGTAGCGGCGTTGTTTTTGGGCGTCCACGGCCTCCTCGGGAAAGACCCGCGTGTTGCAATCCAGTGCGACGCGTCTGGTCTTGACCTCGGCCATCACCACGACATCGTCGAGCTCATCGAGCAGCACCAGATCGGCCTCGCCCTCGGTGCAACGATAACCCTGCTCCAGCAAGGTGTAGCCGCGCTCGTTAAAGTAGTCGATGGTGATCAGCTCGCCCAGCATGCCCAGCTCGCGGGGACTGAGTCCCTTGATAAACTCGGGCGTCATCGCCCCGCAGTCGAGCTCGCCGTTTTCCCAACGCTCCTTGAGCTGCTGCGTCTTGCTCTTTTTGCTTGCGGCACTCATGGGGTCTCCTTTCCCGCACGCTGCATTGCCCCGATGATGAGGGCACCTTTCATGCGGGTAAGTACCGGAAGCAAACCAAAAGCTGACCAAATGCCGTCAAAAAACGGGCCGTACGCAGCAATGGTGTTGCATACGGCCCGTTACCAGCAAGTTTATAAAACCCCAGAGGTCCCTGTCTCCACAATTGACCTAGAAAAGGCGCTCAGTCTGCAGAAAGTTTCCGCAAAAGCTCACGCGGTGCAGTGGACAAAGTCCATGTTTGCGAATGGCCTCGATATGCTCGGGGCTTGCATAGCCCTTCGACTCGGCCAGATGGTACTCGGGATATTCGGCGTCGTACTCGACCATCATCTCGTCACGCGTGACCTTGGCCATGATGGACGCCGCGGCGATGCAGGCGATTTTGGCATCACCCTTCACCACATCGCGCTCGTTAGGAACGGCGCCCAAGGGGTTGCCATCCATGAGGACGCAGTCGGGTTCAAGTCCCGTATCGGCCACGGCGCCCGCAACGGCAGTACGGATAGCACGGGCCATGCCCATCTCATCGATATCCGCAGGAGCGATATGGCAAAAGCCGATGGCAGTCGCCACCTCGGCTATCTTCACCGAGAGCAGCTCGCGGCGCGCGGGCGTGAGCTTTTTGGAATCGTTGATGCCCCAGATGCGCGGCTCCATCGGAAGACACACGGCACACACGGTCAAGGGACCCGCTACCGAGCCACGGCCCACCTCGTCGACGCCCACGACCACACCATCACCGCCGAGCTCATGCATAAGCTGATACATGCCGTTGACGCGCTCGCGCTCGGCAAGCTCTTTGGCATGGCGTTTGAGGGCACGCTCGCAAGCCTTGATCACCTGCTGGCGCGGATCCTCGCAATAATGCTCCACGAGGGCAGGAATCTCCTCAAACGTAGCGCTCGCCAACTCACCGGCAACCTGCGATGCCGAAACCGAGCTCGTCATGTTGGCCATACCAGGCCCTCCTTGCATGCAAATCAGATAAAAAGAAGGGCCACCCGAAGGTGACCCTTGTGTCCAAACGAGTGGACAGACGCTGCGATCTTCTTAGCGCTTCTCGGGGATGCGAGCAGCCTTGCCCACCTTGTCGCGGAGGTAGTACAGCTTGGCGCGACGGACGCGACCATGACGAACGACCTCGAGCTTGGCGATCTTGGGGCTGTGAAGCGGGAAGGTACGCTCAACACCGACACCGAAGGACATCTTGCGGACGGTGAAGGTCTCGCGGGCACCGGCGCCGGCCATGCGGATGACGTCGCCCTGGAAGACCTGGATGCGCTCGCGGTCGCCTTCCTTAATGCGGTAGTGAACCTTGACGTTGTCGGCGACGCGAACCTGAGGAATGTCCTCGCGGATCTGCTGACGCTCGATTGCGCGGATGTAATCCATGTGCAATTCCTTACTCTTCTAGAGGTGCCGTACCACCTTGGCCGGCACGTAGTTGAACAAACGTATTCGAGTATACACGCGCGGGTTTCTGCTGCAAGAACAATTTTTTACGCAGACAAAAAGACAAAACCCGCACATGATAACCGCCCGTCTCACGAATGAGACGGGCGGCATGAAGGGGGGCTACGCTAGGCGTCGATGCGCAGGGGGGCTAGGCGTTGCGCTTGGCCTCGAGCTTGGCCTGAGCGGCAGCTAGGCGCGCGAGGGGCACGCGGTAGGGCGAGCAGGACACATAGTCCACATCGGCCATGTTAAACAGGCCCTTGATGGACTTGGGGTCGCCGCCGTGCTCGCCGCACACGCCAAAGTGCATGCCAGGGTTGGTGGCGCGACCCTTTTCGACGGCCATGCGCACGAGCTCCAGCACCGCCGTATCGATGGTCTCGAAGGGGTTGTCCTTCAGGATCTTCTTGTGCAGGTACAGCGGGATGAACTTGGCCTCGGCGTCGTCGCGCGAGAAGCCAAAGGTCGTCTGGGTGAGGTCGTTGGTGCCAAAGCAGAAGAAATCTGCGTGATGGGCGATCTCGTCGGCGACCATGCAGGCGCGCGGCAGCTCGAGCATCGTGCCCACGGGAATGTTGAGCTCAACGCCCTCTTCAGCGGAAACCTCGGCGATTACGCGCTCAATGACCTCGCGGGTCTGAACATGCTCGGCCGTGATGGAGACGAGCGGAACCATGATCTCGGGGCGCGGGTCGACGCCCTCCTTGATAAGGCGGGCAGCAGCCGTGGCGACGGCGCGAACCTGCATGAGAGGCAGATCGCTAAAGACGACGGACAGGCGCACGCCGCGCAAGCCCAGCATGGGGTTGGACTCGACCATGCCGTCAATGCGACGCAGGCGGGCGCGCAGGGCAGTGAGCTCCTCCTCGGGAGCGCCGGCGGCCTCCTTCTTAGTGATGGCGACCTCGAGCTCGCGAGGATTATCCAGGAACTCATGAAGCGGCGGATCGAGCAGGCGGACGACCACATCGCGACCGGACATGGTCTTGAACATCGCCAGGAAGTCCTCGGTCTGAACCTTGAGCAGGTCGGCCAGGGCCTGCTGCTTCACGGCCTCATCGTCAGACAGGATAAAGCTCTGGATGATGTTCTTGCGATCGCCCAGGAACATGTGCTCGGTGCGGCACAGACCGATGGCCTCGGCGCCAAACTCAAGAGCGAGCTCGGCATCCTCGGGGTTGTCGGCGTTGACGCGCACGTGGTTGGCGTGACCGTCGGTCTCGTCCAAACGGATCTCATCGGCCCAGGACAGGATGGTGTCCAGGTCGCCGGTGAGCTCTGCAGAGACCAGGTCGACCGCGCCGTCGACGACGATACCCTGGGTGCCGTCGATGGAGATGACATCACCCTCGCGCAGCACGCGGTCGCTGCCCTCGATGTGCACGACCTTCTCGGCAGCGTCGATATGGAAGCGCTCGACACCGCAGACGCAGGGCGTACCCATGCCGCGGGCGATAACGGCGGCATGGCTCGTCTTACCGCCATGGCTGGTCAGGATGCCCTCGGCGGCGACCATGCCCTTCAGGTCGTCGGGATTGGTCTCCCAGCGGACCAGAATGACCTTGTGGCCCTCGGCGGAACGCGCGACGGCGTCATCACTCGAGAACACGACCTCGCCCACGGCGGCACCAGGGCTGGCGTTAAGGCCGCTGGCCAAGGCCTCGTACTTCTTGGAGGCGTCGAACTGCGGGTGCAGGAGTTGGTCGAGCTGCGCGGGATCGATGCGGCTCACAGCCTCCTCGCGGGTGATCAGGCCCTCCTCGACCATTTCGATAGCAATGCGCAGGGCGGCAGTGGCGGTGCGCTTGCCCACGCGGGTCTGGAGCATCCAGAGCTTGCCCTGCTCGATGGTGAACTCGATATCGCACATATCGCGGTAATGATCCTCGAGCGTCAGGAACACGCGCTCGAGCTCCTCGCCTGCGGACTCGAGGCCCGAGGTGGTCTTGAGGTCGGCGATGGGCTCGGTGTTTCGGATGCCGGCGACGACGTCCTCGCCCTGGGCATTCACCAAAAAGTCGCCATAGAACTCCTTGGTGCCGTCGGCCGGGTTGCGCGTAAAGGCGACGCCGGTCGCAGAGGTCTCGCCCTTGTTGCCAAAGGCCATGGCCTGGACGTTGACGGCGGTGCCGAGCTCGTCGGAAATGCCGTGCTGCTTGCGGTAGATGCAGGCGCGCTCGTTCATCCAGCTGCCAAAGACGGCCTGGATGGCAAGGCGCAGCTGGAGCTCCGGATCGTGCGGGAAGACGGGCTTACCGTCGGCGACCTCGAGCTCGGGATACAGGGTCGCCTCGACGTTATCGGAGAAAATACCCTTGAACGTCTCGACAAGCTCCTGCAGGTCCTCGGCCGAAAGCTCGGAATCGACGCGAACGCCGGCGACCAGGCGGGCCTGGGTCAGCGCGTTCTCGAACAGGTCGGCGTCGACACCCATGACGACGTTGGAGAACATCTGGATAAAACGACGGTAGCTATCCCAGGCAAAACGCGGGTTTTGTGTCTGGGCGATAAGGCCCTGAACGGAGTCGTCGTTGAGGCCCAGGTTGAGAACCGTGTCCATCATGCCAGGCATGGAGAACGGAGCGCCCGAGCGAACCGACACGAGCAGCGGATCGGAGGCGTCGCCGAGCTTCTTGCCGCAGCGGGCCTCGAGGTCCGCCTCGGCGGCAACGATCTCATCGAGTGCGCCCTCGGGCCACACATTGCCGGCACCGGAGTACTCAACGCAAGTCTGGCAGGTAATGGTAAAGCCACCGGGAACCGGCAGACCGATGCGGCTCATCTCGGCAAGGTTTGCGCCTTTGCCGCCAAGCACGAAGTTCATGGATTTGTCGCCCTCAGTGACACAGGTGCCCTGGGCGTCGGTTCCAAAACGGTAAACCCTCTTGCAATCGCTCACGATACTTCCCCTTCCATGCGCTTACGCGCACGACCGTGGTAACGAATCGACCCGCCGGATGCGGGCCGTGAGGGAACTATACGGCGGGTTTTGGACAGGCTTGAGCAGAGGGTGCGCGGTTAGGTTAACGTGCTAAAACCGGCGGTAAACGGTAGGTAAAGGTGGTTACCTTATGAAGATACCAATATAAGAAACTCGCAGGTCAAATACAAGTTAATTGCTAAACCGCTTTACCAATTCAGGCTAATTAGCCACTCCAATGATTTTTTAATCCCCGTCCCAGAAAAATCATCACAGAAAGGACTACTGCTGTTGAGCGCGACGGGCGGCACGGCGGGCCCTGGCTTCTCGGATCTCTTCGAGGTGGGCAATGATCTCGGAGGCGCTCTCCTCAATCGCCTTGCCGTCGGTACGCACTACAAAGCAGCCCAGGCGTTTCATGAGCGCGCGGGCTTCCGCAAGCTCACTACGCACGCTCTCGGGCTCCGCATAGGAGCCGGCAACGGCACGGGCGTAGTCATCGCTCAAGCGGCTATCGCGAATTTCGGAAATCACATCGACGGTCGAAATCAGGCCGAACAGGCGCATCGGGTCGACCTCATAAATCGACTTGGGCGGCTCCATGCCATGCGCCAGTGGGACATTGGCGACCTTGTAGCCCTGATAGGCTAAATACATCGACAGCGGCGTCTTGGATGTACGCGACACACCCAGCAGCACGATATCGGCACCCGGCAGATCGTCGCAACCACGACCGTCATCGTGCTCAACGAAATACTCCATGGCCTCGATACGATGGAAATAGCGGTCATCGGTCTTGTGAATCACGCCCGCAACGCCCTTGGGCGGCACACCGATGAGCGACGACAGCACGGCAAGCGTCGGGCCGATCAGGTCGACCGAACGGATATGCAGCATACCCAGGTAATCGAGCACGCGGGCGCGAAGCGCCGGATCGACAATGGTGTGGAACACGGCAATATCGCGATGGTCCGCATCGACGCGCGGCCCCACAAATGACTTGACCTGCTCCACAGAGGTCACCTTAGGCAGACGCAAAACACGAAAAGCCCCTTCATCAAATTGCCCGGACGCCGCAAGCACCACCTCACAAGCGGTATCGCCGAGCGAATCGGAGATAACGATAACGGTGGGACGAGCGGTGACCGGGCAATCCATGCGGGGCTCCTTTTGCGCTTATGCGTAGGCTGGCTTACTTTTTGCGGGCAAGCTCACCGATGTTGGCGATGCCGGAGAAAACGGCCTCGAAGCGGTTGAGCAGCTTAAGGCGATTTTCGCGAAGCCGCTCGTCCTTGTCCATGACCATGACCTCGTCGAAGAAGCGGTCGATGGGGGCACGCAGGGCGGCGAGGGCAGCAAATGCGGCCGGGTAGTCCTCGGCAGCAAGGGCGGCATCGACAGCGGTCTGAGCAGCCTCGGAGGCGTCGGCGAGCGCGAGTTCGGCCTCGCTCATCAGGGCGCGGTCGTACTCCGCACCCAGCTCGGGCTTCGAGATATGCGCGGCACGGGCATAGGCGGTAGCCAGGTTGTCGAACGTCTCAGCGTCGTTTTTGCGGGCCTCGTCGAGGGCGGCGCAGCGGGCGAAGAAGACGGACGGGGCGATAATGTGCACCGCGGAGACGGCGGCAACGGTATCGGCCGGGATCTTTTCGTCGCGGGCCATGCTCACCAGGCGGCCGTGGAAGAAGTCGCGGACCTGCTGGGCGACCTCGGCGGCGTCGAACTCAATGCCCTGCTCGCTATAGAGCTCAAGGGCAAAGTCAATCAGCGACGTGGGGTCGATCGGCAGACGGTCGCGCAGGATGTTGATGATGCCGATAGCGGCACGACGCAGCGCGTACGGGTCGGAAGAGCCGGTCGGGGGCTCGCCGATGGCAAAGATACCGGCGATGGTATCGAGCTTGTCGGCGCAGGCCACGATGCAGCCGGCGGTACCCTCGGGCAGCTCGTCGCCGGCAAAGCGGGGACGATAGTGGTCGCGAATGGCGTGGGCGACTTCGTCGTTCTCCCCCATCGCGGTCGCGTAGTAACCACCCATCACGCCCTGTTGGCTCGTGAACTCGACGACGGCGTTGGACACCAGGTCGGCCTTGCACAGGTGAGCGGCGCGAGCGGCGTCGGCGGCCAGGTGGGCGCCCAGATGGGCCTCGCGGGCGATGGCGAGCGCGAGCTGCTCAACACGCTCGGACTTGGCGAGCACGCTGCCGAGCTTCTCCTGGAAGGCGACCTTGGCCAGACGCTCGCGGAACTCGTCGAGGGAGATCTTCAGGTCCTCCTCGTAGAAGAACTTGGCGTCGTCCAGGCGGGCGCGCACGACGCGCTCGTTGCCGTCGATCACACGCTCGGCGTTCTCGGGCTTGCTGTTGGAAACGACCACGAACTCACGCGTGAGCTTGCCCTCGCCGTCATAGATCGGGAAGTAGCGCTGGTTGGTGAGCATGGACTCGCAGATAATCTCGTGCGGGACCTTGAGGAACTCCTCGTCGAAGGTACCGACGAGCACCGTCGGCCACTCGCAGAGGTTGATGACCTCCTCAAAGACCTTCTTGGGCGTATCAACATGGCAGCCGGGGCGAACAGCCTCGACCTCGGCGATGCCGGCAAGGATGGCCTCACGACGACGCTCGGCAGAAAGCACGCCGGCGTCCTCGAGCACCTGCTCGTAGACGGCGGGGCTGGCGACAACATGGTCGCCGGCGCCCAAGACGCGATGACCGCGCGTGGTGTTGCCGCTCGTCACGTCAGCAAAGGTGACGGGCACGACGTCCTCGCCCAAAAGGCAGCAGATCCAGCGGACCGGACGCACGAACGTCGCGTGCTCGTGGCCCCAGCGCTGGGAGCGGTAGTTGGGCCACTGCAGGCCGGCGATGGTCTTCTCGCACAGGGCCGTCAGGATCGGAGTAGCCGGAGCGGAAGGAATGTTCTTCTCGGCAAAGACGTACTCACGACCGTCGGTGTCCTCGCGACGGACCAGATCCTCGGCAGCCACACCGAACTTACGGGCGAAGCCCTGGGCGGCCTTGGTGGTGTTACCGTCCGCGTCGAAGGCAATGTTGGCCGCGGGGCCACGCTTGACCTCGTGAACCTCATCGGTCGCGGTGGCGACGTCGGCCACGAGTGCAGCCAAACGACGCGGACTCGAGATCACGCGGACCTCGCCGTGGGCCAGACCGGCCTCGTCGAGACCCTTGGCGATCATGGTGCCAAGCTGCTTGACGGCATTGTTCAGCGGTGCGGAGGGCATTTCCTCCGTACCGATCTCAAACAGGAAATCCTTAGCGTCTGCCATGGCTTACGCCACCTCGCCTTCCTGGTTGGCATTCTCGTTGACTCCGGCGGCCTCGGCCATATAGGCCTCGCAGCACGCCTTGGCGACGGCGCGGACACGCAGGATGTAGTTGGCACGCTCGACCGCAGACAGAGCGCCGCGGGCATCGAGCAGATTGAAAGCGTGGCTGCACTTCATGACGCAGTCGTATGCGGGCAACGGCAGCTTGCGCTCCAGGCAGGAATGGCACTCGGCCTCGTAGTCGTCAAACTTCTGACGCATCATCTCGACGTTGGCGACCTCAAAGTTATAGGCACTGAATTCGCGCTCGTTCTCGAGGAACACGTCGCCGTAGGTCATGGGCGTGCCATCGGGCAGGTAGCTCCACACCAGATCGTAGACCGAGTTGACGCCCTGGGCGTACATGGCGATACGCTCCAGGCCATAGGTAATCTCGACGGGCACGGGGTCGACCTCGATACCGCCCACCTGCTGGAAGTACGTAAACTGCGTGACCTCCATGCCGTTGAGCCAGACCTCCCAGCCAAGGCCCCAGGCGCCCAGGGTCGGGCTCTCCCAGTCGTCCTCGACAAAGCGGACGTCATGGTCGTTGGGGTCCAGGCCAATGGCGGCCAGCGAACCCAGGTAGAGCTCCTGGGCGTTGACCGGCGACGGCTTGATGAGCACCTGGAACTGATAGTAGTGCTGCATGCGGTTAGGGTTCTCGCCGTAGCGGCCGTCGGCGGGACGGCGGCAAGGCTGCGCATAGCAGGTGCGCCACTCGGCGGGACCGAGCGAGCGCAGCGTGGTCGCGGTATGGAAGGTACCGGCACCGACCTCGGAGTCATAGGGCTGCATAATGACGCAGCCCTGCTCGCCCCAGTACTGCTGGAGGCGCAGGATGATGTCTTGGAAGGAAAGCGATGAAGCGTTCATGCCTCTAATATCCCCTCGTCGAAACGATTACACGGTTAGGTACTGTACTATAGCGGTTTTTAGTCGATAGCGCCGATGCGGTTGAGCGGCCAGTAGCGCACAAGCGCCACAGCGATCAAATCAGAGCGATCGACGGGACCAAAGTAGCGCGAGTCGGCAGAGTTTTCGCGGTTGTCGCCCATCACCCACACGCACCCGTCGGGAACGGTGTAGGGATAACTCACCTGGGCGCCAGGCGCTTGGACCGAAAGCGGCCAGCTCATGCCCGTCGTATAGTCCTCATCGAGCGCTTGGCCGTCAACGACCACCTTGCCGTCCTGCAGGTCGACCGTCTGGCCGGCCGTGGCAATAACACGCTTGACAAGAACATCATGCTCGGAAGTGACATCGGGGTTGTGGAACACCACGATATCACCCTGTTTGACGGGCTGACCGAGCTCGAGGCTCACCTTTTGTGCCAGGATCTGGTCGCCAATCTCGATCGTGTCCTCCATGGAGCCGGTGGGTACCACAAAGGGCTCGACCACAAAGGTGCGGATCAGGAAGGTGGCCACGAGCGCGATCGCGATGACCGCGACCCACTCAAAAGCGCCCCTCAACGCGGAATGCTGCGATGGAACCATTCTCACTCCTCGCTCTGCGAATACGAAGCGTCCAGAATCTCCTGCGCGTATGCGCGCTCCTGGGGCGTAAGCCGTGCCGTCTCGATCAGGTCGGGACGCCAGCGGCAGGTGCGCTCGATGGCATTCTTACGGCGCCAGGCGTCAACCTTGGCATGGTCACCGCTCACGAGCACCGGCGGCACGCCCTCGCCGTTGAATTCAGCAGGGCGAGTGTACTGCGCATACTCGAGCAGGCCTCCGTCCTCGGCGGTCGAGAACGACTCGTCGACGTTGCTCATCTCGTCACCAAGGGCGCCGGGAATCAGGCGTACGACGGCATCGGCAACGACCATAGCGGGAAGCTCGCCGCCCGTGAGCACGTAATCGCCGATCGACAGGCGCTCGTCGGCATACGCATAGGCACGCTCGTCGACACCCTCGTAACGGCTGCACACAAACAGCAAGCGCTCGCTTTTGAGCAGGCGCTCGGCCACATGCTGTGTAAAGGGCTCGCCACAGGGGGTAAAAAACACCACGGTGGGCTTAGGACCCTCGGAGCTAATAGCCTCGATGGCCTCGACAATAGGCTCGACCTTCATGAGCATGCCCTGCCCGCCGCCGTACGGCTCGTCATCGACGGTACGATGGCGGTCGTGCGTCCAGTCGCGCAGGTTATACGCCTTAAAATCAAAAAGGCCGGCCTTGCGGGCGCGGCCCAAAATCGATGTGGACATGACGGGCTCAAACATCTCGGGAAAGACCGAAAGGGTCTCAATCAGCATGTTGTCCTCCCTACTTGTCCATATCGATCAGGCCGTCCATAACGTGGACGGAAATTGTTCCTGTGTCGGGAAGATCGAGCACAACCTGCTCGATCACGGGAATCAGTACCTCGCCGTACCGATCGCCCTCGACGACCCAAACATCGTTAGCGGGCGTCGACATGATCTCGACGATCGTACCGAGTGAACCGAAGCGCTCGTCGACCACCTCGCGACCCATCAGGTCGGAATAGGCGGCGTCGAGTGAATCGAGCTCAAAATCGTCACGATTTGCCAACACATAGCATCCCGTGATGCCCTCGGCGGCCGTCAAGTCGTCAATGCCCTCAAACGAGACCAGATCGCCATCGCCCGTATCGGTGACGGACACGACCGTGCAAAAGCGGTCGCGCTTGAGCGCCGGCGGCGTCAGGGCGACGCGCATACCCGGCTCTAATACAGAAGGAAGCCCCCGCAGCGGCTGCGCGAGGACCTCCCCCTTCCTTCCGTACGGCTTGACCACACGGGCGATGTTTTTGTACTGGGACCTCAAGGTCCTAGCCCAGAACCTCTACCTCGACAGCAGTGTCGAGGCGAGCGGCCAGTGCACGGGCGAGCGTGCGAATGGCCTTGATGGTACGGCCACGACGGCCGATGACCTTAGCGACGTCATCCTCGGCGACCGAAACCTCAATCGTGGAGGCGTCGTCACCATCGATGACCTCAAGGCTCACGGAATCCGGGTCGTCGACGATCTGAACAACGAGATATTCGACGAGATCGGCGATGCGATCTGAGAGCATTGCCTCACCCTCGAGCTGTGCAGCGTCAACCTCAGGCACGATTTACTCCTCGGCGCCCTCAGCGGCCTCAGCGGCAGCCTTAGCGGCCTCGGCCTCTTTGGCGAGCTGCTTCTTGGACTTCTTGACGACGGTCTCGGTCTTCTCGCCCTCGTTGGCGGCCTTGACCAGAGCGGCGACGGCGTCGGTGAGCTGAGCGCCCTTGGACTGCCAGTCGGCGATCTTCTCGAGGTCGAGGTTGATGGTCTTGGGGGCGGTCATCGGGTTGTAGCGGCCAACCTCCTCGATGATACGACCGTCACGCGGGGCGCGGGAATCGGCGACGACGACACGGTAGTACGGACGCTTCTTAGCGCCGTGACGAGCAAGGCGAATCTTGACTGCCAAAGGAAACTCCTCCAACCAAGCAGCTTTAGGCTGCAACTACAAACAAACAGTTGAACATAATACGCCATCGACGCGGGCAGGTGAAGTCCGTGAGACCAACTTCTTCGGTGTAGTCGAGGGCAAATCCATATCTTAGACAAGAATTCGCGATTTGCAAGCACATCCACGCACCCCACATGAGCTGCGCGGTATACTCATGCCATGAAAAGACGCGAACATACATACGGTTATGAAGATGCTGCGGGCGTCACGCCGCCGCCCTGGACGGGGCCGGCGGTGGGCCTCATGGATCTCGATGCGTTTTTTGCGAGCGTGGAAATGCTCGACCATCCCGAGTGGCGCGGCAAGCCACTCATCGTGGGTGGCGATGCCGATTCCCGCGGCGTTGTGTCCACCTGCTCATACGAGGCGCGTCGCTTTGGCGTGCACTCCGCCATGCCCTCGGCCGAGGCACGGCGCCTCTGTCCGCAGGCCATTTGGACGCATGGGCACTTTGATCGCTACCGCGAGGTGAGCGCGCAGGTCATGGCGATTCTTGCCGAAGAGACGCCGCGCGTTGAGCGCGTATCCATCGACGAAGCCTTTATCGATATCACACCGGGTCGTTTTGCGCCCGAGGACCCGCTGCTGGTTGCACGGCGCATAAGCGACCGCGTGGCAGCGCTGGGAGTGACCTGTTCCATTGGCGTGGGCTGCAACAAGACGGTCGCAAAGATCGCAAGCGAGCGGGATAAGCCGTTTGGGCTGACCATCGTGCGCCCCGGAACCGAGCAGCGCTTTTTGGCCGCGCTGCCGGTATCTGCCATGAGCGGCATCGGGCGCTCGGCCGAGGAGCGACTGCGCCGCATGCGCATCTACACGCTCGGCGAGCTGTCACGCGCGCCGGAATCCACGCTAGCTGCAATTTTTGGCGTCAACGGCGAACGCATGCGCCAGCGTGCGCTGGGGCTCGAAATATCCGAAGTAACAAGCCTCGATGAGGAACGCGAGGTTAAATCCGTGAGCAATGAGCGCACCTTTGCGAAAGATTTGACTGAGCGTGGGGACATCGAAGCGGCGATTGCGCTGTTGGGAGAGTCGGTTGGACGCCGCCTGCGCCGTCAGGGACTGACGGGCGGCACGGTAACGCTCAAGCTTAAGTATTCGTATGGCAGCGGACGCACGGCGCAGCGGCGGCTTCCCCACCCCACCGACGACGAGAATATCTTTGTTGCCGTGGCACTCGAGCTACTCGACAATATCTGGCAAGAAGGCATGCACGTGCGTCTGGCAGGTATCGGCATGAGCGACTTCAACCACCAAGGCGGTATCCAAACCGACCTGTTCTGCGAAGTCGACGACCGCGGAGCCCAATCCAGCGACCGCCGCGAGCTCTCCGTCGCGATCGACGCCGTCCGAGACAAATTCGGCGACACCGCCCTATCCTTCGGCCGCCAATCCCGCTTCTCCTCCCAATGATTTTTCTGGGACGGGGATTAAAAAATCATTCTGGCGCTATCGGTCCCTTTTGATTATTTTGGGACGGGGATGAAATAATCATTTCAGGCCTCATTTCGCCCTCTGAATAATATTTGTCCCGATTCCCGTAATACGCGAAATCTGGGCAATCGTAAAGCCTCGATGTTTCAGCATTGCCAACAGACGATTCCGTTCTTGCTTCGGCAACGTCTTGAGCTGGTAGGGCTCAAGTGGAGCCAATAAAGCCTGTGCGACTTCCAAAGCATCCATATCGGAAACGTGTTTGCCTTCAGGCAAGTAATACGAATTGGGCTTACCGTCTGTACTTGTAAGGTAAAACGCCTCCGAACCACCAAATAGTTCGACAATATCACTGCAATCGCAGATTTCAGGCGTACCGAAATACTCATGGAAGCTACTCCACCTATACATAGGTACAGAAGATATGCCCGCCTTCGCAGGATTGTCGTGAATGTAACGAACGCAACGGAGCAGCTGCTCATCATCGGAAATAACAACGCTCTTAAAACGCTCTTGAAAAACTGGCCCACGCCTGCCTGTCTTCACATTGAATCGCATAGCATACGCTGTATCTATGGCGTGCATCGCAGTACTCATTTGGTTATCGGGGTCATCAAATAGCAGATGCACATGATTGTCCATCAAACACCAAGCAAGCAACCGTATGTGGTCGGATGTAAAACGCTGACTCATCAGATTGAGGAAATAGTAGCGGTCGTCATCGTCCTCAAAGATCAGTTGGTCAGCACAGCCTTTGACCATAACATGATAATGACCGAGTTCGGATAACACACGGGCAACGCGAGTCATCGAAGCCCTCCCTTCCGAGTTTGCGATAGCCACAGCATACAAAAGGAGGGAAAAGAAAATAGCGAACCGCCCAACAAAGATGGGCGGTTCGGTGAACGGTAGGAATGATTTTTTTATCCCCGTCCCAGAAAAATCATTTAGAGGAGATTGAGGGGGAGCTGGGGAGCGTCGCCCCAGAGCTTCTCGAGGCGGTAGAAGTCGCGGGCCTCGGGGGTGAAGACGTGGACGACAACCGAGCCGTAATCCATGAGCATCCAGGTCTTCTGCTCGCGGCCCTCGATGGAGAACGGATGCTCACCGCAAGCCTCGGCGACCTTCTCCTCGATCTCGTCGACAATCGAATCGACCTGGCGGTTGTTGGTACCGGTGGCAAGCACAAAGTAGTCGCACACGTCGGAAAGCTCGCTCAGGTCGAGCACCTGCACGTCCTCGCCCTTCTTGTCGTAGGCGGCCTGCGCGGCGGCGCGGGCGACATCCTCGGCGGCGACACCGCTCGCGGACAGCGAGGCGGCGGTGCGGTCGGACGTGGCAACGAAACTCTTGTGCTCCACACCTTCAAGAATCTGCTCGTCAGTCATGGTCTCGTCGGCCATGGAATACCTCTTTCTAGACACACCCGAGCTAGCGCAGCTGGGCGTAATGGTTGTAAATCGTAATAGCCGTGGGATAAAGATAGCGCCCGGACTGGATCACAAAGACCAGACCCTGCGCAAAACAGGAGAAGAACAACTCATCGAGCGAGGACTTCCCCACCATCTTGCGCAGCGCATGGGCATAGTCGCCGTGACGGTTGGGCTCGATGGCATCTGCCACAAAGACCACCATATCGAGCGGCGTCATGTCGCAGGCACCCACGGTGTGACGGTCGACAGCCTGGAAAACGGCCGGCGACAGCTCGGGGAAAAGCTGCGGAAGCTCATAGGCGGCAACGGGGCCATGCAAAAGCGGCGTCGCGGCGGAAGGAGAGCCGGCAACCTTGATGCCATAGTGAAGCGCGCGGGCCACGAGCTCATCATCGGAAAGAACCTTGTCCCAGTCGTGAATTAAGCCGGCGGCAGCCGCATCAAAGCGGTCAACGTCGTAGACCTCGGCCAGATGAAGTGCGGTCTCGGCAACACCCAGCGAATGCACATAGCGCTTGCGCTTATCTTTCATGCGAACATCGAGCAGCTCTTGAATGCGCTTGAGCAGCGCGCGCTCATCGCCCTCAAACTGATCCTCTACCGACAACGTAGCCCCCATCACTCAAAATCTTCTTGGCCCAAATCGGCATATAGCCTGCGCTTGCGAATGTAGCCGAGCACGGACTCGCTCGTAAGATAGCGCACGCTCATGCCACGGGCAACTCGCTTACGAATGTTCGTCGAGCTGATCGCCAGCGCCGGAATCTGAATATAGCGCACGTCGAACGGCAGCCCCGACTCTTTGATTCGGGCACGCGCCGTATCGATATCAAAGCCCGGTCGCGTCGCCGCAATAAAGGTAGCAAGCTCAGCGATTCGTTCGGCATCATGCCAGGTCACAATATCGATAATCGCATCGGCGCCCGTAATAAAGTAGAGCTTTACCTGCGGCGGGTAAAAATCGCGAAGGGCATGAAGCGTATCGGCCGTATAGGTTACACCCGGACGGTCAATCTCGAACCGGCTCGCCAAAAAGGCCGGGTTCGCGGCGGTGGCGAGGACCGTCATGGCATAACGGTCCTCGGCAGGCGTAACCGGCTTGTCAAGCTTAAAGGCGGGAGAGCCCGCCGGCATAAAGAGCACAGCGTCCAAGTCGAGCGACTCGCGCGCCTGCTCGGCAGTCACCAGGTGCCCGTAATGAATCGGGTCGAATGTGCCGCCCATAATGCCAAGCCGAAACTCCTTGCCCTCTTTTATGGGCAGCTCGGGCAAACCGATTCCACCGCGCAGCGACATGGCTTACTCGCCCTCCGAGGTCTCGGCATCGTCCGCGGCATCCGCCGCATCGACAACCTCGACGCCCTCATCCGCAGCATCGGCCACGTCAATGGCCTCAACGGCAACGTCCTCGCCAGCGTCCTCGAGCTCCTCGTACTCCGAGAAGTCCTCAGCGCCCTCAAAGTCAAAGGCGCGCTGGCAAATGCGGACCTCGTCGCCCGCACGGCAGCCGGCCTTCTCGAGCGCGTCGTCAACACCCATGCGCGCAAACTTGTGCTGCAGGTAGATGACGGCTTCCTCGTTTTCCCAGTCGGTCTGAATAACCATGCGCTCGATGGCGCGACCGACCACGCGGAAGGCACCGGGCTCTTCCTGAACAATGCGGAAACGCTTCTCGCGCTGCAGGCGACGGCGCTCCCACTCCTCGTCGCGAAGATCGACAGGCTCATCGGAGACCGCCAGCTCGGCGCGCAGCTTAGCCACCTGCTCGCCCACGGCAAGCATCAGCGTGTTGAGGCCGGCGCCCGTCACGGCGGACACGGCAAAGAACATATGTCCATCGTCGAGCGCGGCGCGCTTAAGGTCGGCAATCTTGTCGGCCGTGCCCGGCGCATCGCACTTGTTGGCGACGACGATCTGCGGACGCTCCGAAAGCTCGGCGCCATACTGCTCGAGCTCACGGTTGATGATGCGGTAATCCTCAACCGAGTCGCGATCCTCAAAACCGCCCGTCATGTCGACGACATGCATGATCAGCGCCGTACGCTCGATGTGGCGCAGGAACTGGTGGCCCAGGCCCTTGCCCTCGCTCGCGCCCTCGATCAAACCAGGAACGTCGGCAACGACGTAAGAATACTCACCGGCACGCACCATGCCGAGGTTCGGCACGAGCGTGGTAAACGGATAGTCGGCGATCTTGGGACGGGCGGCACTCATGCGCGCGATGAGCGAAGACTTACCCACCGAGGGAAAGCCCACGAGCGCAGCATCGGCCATAAGCTTCATCTCAAGCTCAATCCAATGCTCCTCGGCCGGTTCGCCCAGCTGAGCGAACGCGGGCGCGCGGCGCACCGACGTCACAAAGTGCGTGTTGCCCAGGCCACCGGCACCGCCGGGCGCCACGACAACGCGCTCGCCATCATGCACCAGATCGGCAATCTCGAACATCGGGGTCTGCGTCTCGGGGTCGAGCTCGCGCACCACGGTACCCATAGGGACCTTGAGAATCAGGTCCTCGCCGCTCTTACCGTTACGACGGGCACCCTGCCCGTGCGTGCCGCGTTCGGCGCGGAAGTGATGCTTAAAGCGGTAATCGATCAACGAAGACAGCTGAGCATCGGCCTGGATGACGACATTGCCGCCACGACCGCCGTCGCCGCCATCGGGGCCGCCCTTGGGGACAAATGCCTCGCGCCTAAACGACATGCATCCGGCTCCGCCGTCGCCGCCGCACACGTTAATGCGGCTGATATCGGTGAACTGTGACAACAGAATCGCCTCCTACAAAAAGAGGGAGACCCTTGAATCCTAAAACTCAAGTGCCTCCCACATATGTGCTCTATGAAGGGTGAATTACGCGTTCGCGAGCGGGCGTACGCTGACCCTGTGCTTGATACCCTTGTGGAACTCAACGGTACCGTCGACCAGCGCGAACAGCGTGTCGTCCTTGCCACGGCCAACGTTCTCACCCGGGTGGATGTGAGTGCCGTGCTGACGGACGAGAATCGTGCCCGTGGTTACCGTCTGGCCGGCATAGCGCTTCGTGCCAAGGCGCTGACCGCGGGAGTCACGGCCATTACGGGAGGAACCGAGTCCTTTTTTGTGTGCCATTGTGTATACCTACTCTTTCGTTACGAGTGTAATCTACTCGGCGACGGGAGCCTCGGCAACAGCCTCGGCCTCTGCCTTGACAGCCTTCTTGGCGCGGGACGTAGCCTGGACCTTCACGATCTTCAGCTTGGTGAGCTGCTGACGGTGACCCTTCAGACGACGATAGCGCTTACGCTTGTGGAACTTGAAGACCAGCTGCTTCTCGCCCTTGAACTGCTCAACGATCTGAGCGGTAACCTTGGCCTTGGCCAGCTTGTCGGGATCGGTGACGATCTTCTTACCATCGTTGAGGAAGATAACCGGCAGGGTGACCTTGTCGCCCTCATTGCCCTCGATCTTCTCGACGGTGATGACATCGTCGGTGGCGACCTTGTACTGCTTGCCGCCCGTGTTAACGATTGCGTACATGTTTACTTGCCCTTCATGCATCAGTTAGTGCAACAGCCGAATATAGTAGCAGGCGAAAATACCCCCGTCAACGAGTATGTGGAGCAAATCCACAAGTTCGCACAGGTATGGGGCTGACGAGTCGGCCCTCGTCGTCCTCGCATGCTTGATTCTGACGCTCGACATCGTAGGAGCAGATGGTCACGAGGTCTTGCATACCGGTGGAAACAATAGGTGCATCCACGCCCGGGGTCAAGCCCTGCAACAAAACATCAGCAGCAGAAAGCAAAATTTCCGGACGCATGGAGCCCTCGTTGTCGGCATGGGTGTCGAGCATGAGCACCAAATGGTCCGGGCGCTCCCCCGCCGTGAGCTCATAGCCCACGAGCGTGTGATCCAAATCCAAGCGCTTGCTCTTTTTGCCGCGCGCGTAGTCGATGCCATGGTCCGCGCGCAGCGTGTCGATCGCACGACGCACCTCGTCGGCGCTTACGGGCGCCTCGGGATCCAAGTGCAGGTCGATGCGATACGACAGACGCGTGAGTTGCGCCGTCAACGCCGGCGTGCGCACGTCGATGTAGGCGGCCTCGATGGGCGCCAAATCGGCCGGGGACGCCGCAGCCAGGCGCCCAAACGCCTCGTCGAGCGCCACGAACTCGGTCATAAACAGGTCATACCACTCGCAGGTTGACGACGTACCCACCGGTAGCGCCGAAGAGAAGCCCACGCGCATGTGCGGAGAGAAGCCCTGCGTGACGGCATAGGGAAGTCCCGCACGGCGCACGATGCGCTCAATGGTATGGATTACTTCGAGATGGCCCAGGTACTTAAGGCGATCGCGTTTGCCATAGCGAACACGAAGTCTAAAGAGCGTGGGGCTGTCGGTCAGGCGCTCACTCATGCGCGATCACCCATCAATACATTCTTGGCGTGGAGCGTGGGGCAGATTCCGCAGCCGGTGCACGACGTGCGGGTGCAGTCGGGAGTCGTGACACCCTCGAGCGAGCGACGGTACTCGCGCTCGAGGAAGCCGCGCGTGCAGCCGGGGCTCACATGCTCCCACGGCAGACGCCAGTCCAACTCGTAGGGCAGGTGCACGAGCTCATTGAGGTCGATGCCGTTTTTGGCAGCAGCCTCCTTCCAGTTATCGAGCGAGAAATGCTCTACCCAGGCGTCAAAGCGAGACCCCGAGCGCCAAGCATCGATGATGACGGGCGTCATGTCACGACCGGCGCGGGAGAGCGCGGCCTCGATGAGCGAGGTCTCGGCATCGTGGTAATGCACGCGGACGGCACGGTTGCGAACGCTCGTGATAAGCAGCTTCTGGCGGCGCTTGACGTCGTCGTAGTCGAGCTGCGGGCACCACTGGAACGGCGTGGCAGCCTTGGGAATAAAGACCGAAACCGAGATGGACACCGAGATGGAGCCGCGGCGCGCCTTGGGCACCACGGAACGGCCAAGTTCCAGCACGTGATCGGCCAGGTTGGCAATGGCCACGATGTCCTCGTCGCGCTCGCCGGGAAGGCCCATCATAAAGTAGAGCTTCATGCGGTTCCAGCCGGCCTCGAAGGCCGCCTTGGCCGCACGGTCCAAGTCCTCCTCGGTCACGTTCTTGTTAATGATGTCGCGCATGCGCTGGCTGCCGGCCTCGGGCGCGAACGTCAGGCCGCCCTTCTTTTCGCCGGCGACCGACTCGGCCATATCCACGCCAAACGAATCCAGGCGCTGCGACGGAATAGACACGCGAATACCCGTATCCTCCAGGCGACGGTTGAGCCTGCCGAGCACGTCGCGAATGCAGGAGTGGTCGGTCGTGGAAAGCGAGGTCAGCGACACCTCGTCATAGCCGGTCTTTTCCAGACCCTGAATCACCGACGAGACGATCTGGTCGGCCGAGCGCTCGCGCACCGGGCGATACGTCATGCCGGCCTGGCAAAAACGACAGCCGCGGGCGCAGCCGCGCAGGATCTCGATAGACAGGCGGTCGTGAACCAGCTGTGCATAGGGCACGCACGACTGCGACAGCGGATTCGTGGCGCCGAAATCCTCGACGACGCGCTTGTAGACCACGGTCGGCGCATCCTTGCCCTCACGCGGCACGGTGTAGCCATGCGGCGAGCAGGGCTCGTCGTGACGAACCTCATAGAGCGACGGCACGTAGTTGCCGGCAATGGATGCAAGCTGCTCGACAATCTGCGCGCGCGGGACCCCTTCGTCACGCAGGCGGCGATGCAGCTGGCAGGTCTCGAGCAGCGATTCCTCGCCCTCACCGATGAGGATGGCATCGAAGAAGGCCGCGTACGGCTCGGGGTTGTACACCGAGGGACCGCCGGCGATGATGATGGGGTCGTCTTCACCTCGGTCGGCCGCTAACAGCGGAATGCCAGCGAGGTCCAAAGCCTCGAGGAAGTTCGTCACCGCCATCTCGTGCGGCACATGCAGACCGACGATATCAAACGAAGCGACCGGCGCTGCACCCTCGAGCGATAGCAGCGGAATACCCGCCTCGCGCATGGCGTCGCCCATATCGGGCCACGGCACATAGCCGCGCTCGCAGGAGATGCCCTCGGCCTGGTTAAGGATGTTGTAGAGGATGGCGATGCCCTGGTTGGGCAGACCGACCTCGTACACATCCGGATAGATCAGGCAGCAACGGTAGTCGGCATCGGCCTTGGAAAGCGTGCCCCACTCGTGATCGATATAGCGGCTCGGCTTCTCGACCTTGGCGAGCAACGGCTCAATTAAATGAAAACAGTCTTGGTATGCAACGCGCAACGGAAAACCCCTAAGCAGCGAGATCGGATGCGTCTTGGTAGGACGCCATAGGACGGGTAGCGCCCGCGACCGTGGTCACCAGATCGCGAACGCGGGAGAACGTGGCAGTGACCACCTCGTTGGCACGGCTGTAGTCGACATCGCGCTCGTAGAGCGAAACAAGCGCACGGCCCATGCCGTAGGTGCCCGCGGCAGCAGTGAGCGCCTTGACGGCAAACCCAATATGCGGCGTCTGTTTGACGAGCGCGCGGGTGACCGCGCGGATCACAAGACCGCCGGCAAGCACGCCCGCGACCTCGTAGCCGCGCTCAGGCTTAATGCCGCGTCCAAAGACGGCAGCGAGCTCAAAGAGCATGCCCACCTGCGCCAGCGCCATAACGGGATAATCGGCGCCTGGCAAAAACACCAGTGCACCGGTCGCCATATTGGTGAGCGCGCACGAGGTGATGATACGATTGGCCGCCGCGATGCGCATGAAGGCAAAGTTCGCCGCAAAAGCCGTTTCCTTGTCGGTGCGGTCGAGAATCCAGCGGGCAAGCGTCTCGAGCAGATACGTCTTATCGGTTGCCGCTACCACGCCGAGCATGGGCGTAGACTCCTCGATAAACGGCACCTCCACAGCAGACTCGGCAAGCACGCACACGGGTGCGCCGGCGATCACGAGCTCCTGCACGGCACTCTCCAAGCGATCGGAACCACACGAGAGCACCAGTACCACATCGGTATCGGTCTTTGGAGCAATTCGCTCCTCCCCCAGACGCTCGACGCGCACAATGCCCGAGGTCGTCTGCGGCACAAAGGCGTCACGCACCGTCTCGGCCAGAAAGCGCGAGGCGGACGAATCCAGATAGACCGAAACGCGCACCGGCGTATCGGAATCCTTCTTAACGGACGCGCCCATCTTAAAAGCGCGGGTCAGCTTATCTACGGGAATTTTCATAGCAAACCCCTCCAGCGGTTACGCGGCGCCCGAACGATGCCGCCATATGGATTGTACGATACCCACCGTCAGCAGCTGAATCATCATCGAAGACGAACCAAAGCTAATAAACGGTAGCGGAATACCGGTAATCGGCATCATGCCGATGCACATGCCGATGTTTTCGAAGGTCTGGAACGCCCACATGCCAACGATGCCCACACACGAAAGACGCAAGAACAGCGACTCACACTTAAAGGCGACGCGAATCGTCGAAAAGATCAGCAGCACGTAGAGGCACAGGAGCAAAAAGGAACCGCAAAAGCCAAAGGTCTCGGACAGGAAGGCGAAGACGAAGTCGGTGTGGAACTCAGGCAGAAAGCCGCCGGCCGACTGCGTCGCATGGCCCAAACCCTTACCAAAGAAGCCGCCCGAGCCAACGGCGATAAGCGACTGCTGCAGGTTGTAGGCATCGTCCGAATCGGCATTATCGGGGTCGATAAAGACCGTCAGGCGGTTCATCTGATACTGCTTGATGAGCACATCGTGGCCGAGCAACGAATCAAAGACCGAATCGAGTGCCAGGACGAGGGCCACCAAGCCCACGAGCAGGGCCAGGGTCGACAGCACCCATTCGCGGCGCGCACCGCTCATGCAGATGACGATGGCGCCCGAGACCAGCACGACCAGGCCCGAGCCCAGGTCGCCCATGGCAACGACGGCCAAAAACGGGATGGACAGCATGCCGCAGAGCTTGACGTAGTCGCGAGCGGTATCGATGCGGCCGTTATACTGCGAGCCAAGCGTGGCGATAAAGAAGATGGTGATGAGCTTGGCAAGCTCAACCGGCTGGAATGTCAAGCCGATACCGGGAATCTTGATCCAGCCCGTCATGCCCAGACCGCCCGTATAGGACAGACCCGGAATCTTGGGCGAGAAGATCACGATCAGGTCGATGACGAGCAACGCCGTCGAGAAATTGGAAATACCGCGCAGGTCGGTACGCCAGACCAGCACCGCCAGCATCGCGCCGATACCAATTCCCAGCAGATGGCGTGAGAACGAAGCATCGGCCTTAAACTGGGAAGCCGACCAGATAATGATGGCACCGTAGGCGACAAGCGCCACTGTAGCCAAAAGCACACCTATATGCACCTTTTGGCGAAACGTGCCGCGCGAGGCCGAAAGTTGCTTGTTGACGCGGTCCAGGCTGCTGCGAGAGCTGGTCTTGGTTGAACGGAACAGATCCGCCGGAGAAAAATCCATCGCAACCTCCTATCGAACCGAAGAATCGCCCGAGGCCGAAGAGGTATCGGGCTCGTCATAAATCGCGCCGAGCACGTCGCGCACGACATGCATCGCGGTATCTGAGCCACCGCCGCCCTGCTCCAGGACAGTAGCGATGACATACTTGGGATCATCGGCCGGCGCATAGGCGCAGAACCACGCGTATTCGTCCTCGCCGCTTTTCTCGCCCGTGCCCGACTTGCCGTATACCTGCGGCGTCAGGGTGCCAAAGTGAGCCGCCAGGGACGTCGATGCCGTGTAAATCACGTCGTGCATGCCGTTGCGAACAAGAGCCAAATCCGAATCGCTGTTGATCTTGGCCTCCAAGCGCTTCTTCTTGCCTTTGCCGTTGTACTTATAGGCATCGCCGTCGCCATCGCGCGACACGGCAGACAAAAACACGTGAGGCACGTACTGCTTACCGCCGTTGGCAAGGCCCATGTAGGCGCATGCCATCTGCAGAGGCGTCACCAAAATGTCGCCCTGGCCGATGGCAATGTTGGTCATATCGCCGGCATTCCACTTGCGGTCCTCGGCAGAGGCGTCGGTAAAGTACGACTCTTTCCACTCGGCATCGGGAATACGGCCCGCGCCCTCACTCGGCAAATCGATACCGCAGGTCTTGCCTAGGCCCCAGCGACGAAAGACCTCCTGCAGGCCCTCGGAATGTTGCTCGTCATAAAAGAACGCCTTGCCCATGTCGTAGAAGACGGGGTCGCACGAGTTGGCAATACCCGACTGCAGCGTCATGGTGCCGTGTCCAGACGTCAGCCAGCAGCGCTTGCCCCAAGCCTTGCCCAAGCCCGTCCAATAGCCCGTGCAGTTGGTTGTCTGCGTTGAAGTGTAGGTTCCAAACTCAAGACCGGCCAGTGCCGAGAGCGGCTTGATGGTCGAGGCCGACATGTACTGTCCGCTAATGGCGCGGTTGAGCAGCGGGTGCGAACCCTTGTCATCATTGAGCTCGGTCCACACGTCATTTGAGACGCCGCCGATAAAGACGGACGGATCGAACTTGGGCTCGCTCGCCATGCCCAGGATCTCGCCGTTGTTGGGATCGAGACACACCACAGCGCCGTTGCCGGCATTGCTGTAGCCAGTGGTCTTGGCAAGCTCGATGGCGCTCGCCAGCGCCGTCTCACAGGCCTGTTGGATCTTGAGGTCGAGCGTGAGCTTAATGTCGGAGCCGGCCTTGGCGGGCACGGCGCCGGCCTGACCGGTCACATTGCCCGAGGCATCGACCTTGACGGTCTGCTCGCCACGAATACCCTGCAGCAGGTTTTCGTAGTAGCTCTCAACACCCGCCTGGCCCACGATATCGCCCGACTGGTACGTAATCCGACCAGCAGAAGCATCATCGTCGCCAGAGGTTTTCTTATTCTGGGCCTCAAGCTGCTCGGAGGTAATGGTGCCGGTATAGCCCAAAATGTGACAGGCCGTCTCGCCGTACGGGTACTGGCGCTCGGTACGCTCGGCAATCTTGACGCCCGGGAACTCGCCGGCGTGCTCCTTGATATAGGCAACCGTGGAGCGACGGACGTCCGTCGCGATGGTATGCAGGCTCTGGGCGCCCTCGGAATTGTCCTGAATATTGCGCAGAACCGCCACGTAGGGCATACCGAGCACGTTGGCAAGATGGCGAACCAGAACCTCATCCTCGGCAAGGTCGCGGTAGGCCACGACAGCAAGTGAGGGACGGTTCTGGACAAGTGCCACGCCATTGCGGTCGAGGATGCGGCCGCGCACAGCGGGTGTGGTAACGGTGCGCGTCTGATTACTATTAGCCTGCTTTTCATAATAGTCCGACGAGACCATCTGCATGCCCCACAGCTTGACGGCAAGCGCCGCGAACATCGCGCCCACACCCGTGGTGAGGATGGAGAAGCGGCCCTTAAAGGCGGTCGCCGCGGTATTGCCCTCGCCCTCGGTGGCGCGCGGGGCCGTTCCATGCTGTGTATCGTAGGTAAAACGGGAATCGCCGCGACGCATGATGACCAGCACGACCACAATGGCCACAACCAGCACGATACCGGCGATAATAACCGTCATCTGGGAAGACATCTACGGGCCTCCCCTATTTGAGCTTGCGGGTCTTGGGCTTAAAGCGCATACCCGTCTGGCGTCCGCCACGTGCGGAGAATCCATAGCCGGACTGCGGCACGACGCCGGACATCAAAAATGGAATGGCAACCAGACCCGTCAGGATCGAAGACGGCAGCGCATGACCGAAGATCGCCACGACAAAGCTCGTCTCCAAACCCATAAACAGCAAGATGATGCTGTAAATCACATTAATGACGAGCGCGAAGGTGCCCACCGTGATGCCGCGCGCACTCGGGGTACCGCCCGTCTGACCGGCGGCGCTGTGCACCAGGGCAAAAGAACCCACGGTCAGCAGGAGCGACATAACGCCCACCGGCACGGCAGCGGACAGGTCATAGAACAATCCGCTGCAAAAACCGCACGCGACGGCACGGGTCGGGTCGCCCGAGAACACACTCAGGCACACAAGAATAATCATAAAGTTGACGCGACCGCCCGCAATGGAGATCTGCGGTGCGAGGCCTGCCTGCAACAGCACGCACACGATGGCGGCGATTACAAACGTGCGGGAGCTCATCCCCTGCTCGTGTAGATCCATGGACATGCCCCCTATTCGCTCGAGCCGGAATCGGTCGTCTCGGACGTGTCGGAACTGTCATCCGAGCTCTCGTCCTTCGTCTTGGTCGCAGCATCGCGCGACGTTCCCTGCGGCGTGCTGTTGGCCGTGCCCACATCCTCATCCGAGGCCGACTGTTCGTCGGTCAGCGAGGTAATGACCAGCACTTCCTCGTTGTTCTCGGCCGTGGTCTGAGCGCGCACCACAATGGTGTAGTACACGTCGTTTGCCGATTTCTCAACAGACGAGACGGTGCCGAGCGGTAGACCCTTAGGGAACACACCGCCAATGCCCGAGGTTACGATGATGTCGCCAACCTTAACGTCGGAGTCGACGCTCACGTACTCAAGGCGCAGGGTGCCGTCAGCCTGACCCTGAAGCATGCCCTGGGCGCGCGTGTCCTGCACCATGGCGGACACGCCCGAGTTCTCGTCGCCAATCAGGCGCACGGTGGACGTCTTGGCCGAGACCTCGATAATCTGGCCTATGACACCGGCAGAACTCGTCACAGGCATGTTGATGGTAAGACCGTCGGCAGAACCCTTATCGATGGTGACGGTCGAGGTCCAGGCATCGCCCGAAGCGCCGACGATACGAGCTGCGGTTGATTTGAGGTTGTAGGTCGACTGCAGGCCGACCAGCCCCTCCAGTCGCTCGGCGGTCTTTTGAGCCTCGGAGAGCTCGGCAACCTTAGAGGTCAGTTCCTCGTTTTGCTTCTTAAGCTCGTCAAGCGTGTCCTGCGACGCCGTAAGGTTAGAGAACACGTTACCGATCGCATTGAAGGGAGCCGCCACAGCCGAGCCCACAAAGCGCACCGGCGAGGTAATCGTCGTCACGCCCGAGCGCACGGCATGAATCGGTCCTGCCTCGCCCTCGCGGATGTAAAACGTGAGCAGCAACACCGAAATCAGGCTGAAAACAATCAACGGGCGCATACCCGTTGATTGTCGCTTGGTATTCAGATTTGTGGAGAAACCCGAAGATCGTGCCAAATGGAATCCACCTTTTGGAAATTAAGCATTGGTCTGGACGAAGCCGCCATCAAACGCATTGGCCTCGAGCACGCGGGCACAGCCGTTAACAACGTTATCGAGCGCCGTGGGGCTGACGTTGACCGAAACGCCGGTCTCATCGCGCAGGCGCACATCGAGACCGCGCAGCAGCGCGCCGCCACCGGTCAGCAAAATGCCATAGTACATAAGGTCCGAGGCAAGATCGGGAGGCGTAGCGTCGAGTGCGTCCTTGACGGCCTTGGCCATCTCGTCGAGCGGCTTGTTGAGTGCGCGACGAATCTCCTCGCTCTCGATGCGCACGGTCTTGGGCAGACCGGTGATCACGTCGCGGCCGTTGACCTCGACGTCGAGCTCATCCTTGAGCGGCACGGCGGAGCCGACCTTGATCTTGATGTCCTCTGCCGTACGCTCGCCGATGGCCAGGTTGTAGGCATCGCGAACGTGCGTGAGGATGGCCTGGTCGAACTCGTCGCCGGCAATACGGATGGACTGCGAGACGACGATGCCGCCCATAGCGATAACGGCGACCTCGGTGGTACCGCCACCGATGTCGATGACCATGGAGCCGGTGGGCTCCTCGACGGGCAAGTCGGCGCCGATGGCGGCAGCCATAGGCTCTTCGATCAGATAGGCCTGGCGGGCACCGGCCTGGATCGTGGCCTCAAAGACAGCGCGCTTCTCGACCGACGTGACGCCGGAGGGAACGCAGACGACAACACGCGGACGCGGAGTCCACGGATAGCGCTTCTCGGACGCCTTGTCGATAAAGTAGCGAAGCATGGCCTCGGTGACGTCGAAGTCGGCGATGACGCCGTCCTTCAGGGGACGAACGGCCACGATGTTGCCGGGCGTACGGCCGAGCATGCGCTTTGCCTCGATACCGACCGCCAGGATGCGCTCGTCATTCTTGTCGATGGCGACTACAGAGGGCTCGCGAATGACGATGCCCTTGCCGCGCACGGAGACAAGCGTATTGGCGGTGCCGAGGTCGATGGCAAGATCGCCCGCATAGCTACCGAAGAACATATCCATCAAAGAAAACAACGCAACTCCTGATGTGTTGGATGATTGCTGGAAAACTACTAGCTCATCATACTAGCGCAAGCCCGGCACCTCACTTGCGGTGAAGCGCCGGGCAAAGCTAAATCCCATAAGGTCACTACTGGTTGTCAGCAGCCGAGAAATCCATATCGAGCGAGGAAACGGCCCAGCCGATATGGTTGTCGGAGCGCACGAATTTGACGGTGTACTCCTGCTCGCCGCCCTTGGACAGCGATGCCTTCACCTTGGCGGTCGTCTCGGTCATGGACTGATCCATGCCCTCGACGGACACGGTGGCACCCTGCGGAATTGAGGAGATGATCATCGACTTGGCGTCCTCGGACAGGTTCGAGGCCAGGCAAGACTCGGCCTTTGCGGTGTCACCGTCGCCGGCAGCCTGGAACAGATCGGTAACGACAGACTCCTGAGACGGGAAGCCAAAGCCGCGCGTGTAGGCAAAGCCCAGACCGCCCGCGGCGATCAAAATGAGCAGAAGCAGCACGATGAAGACTTTGAGACCCGTGTGGCGATGGCGGCGACGAACCTTGGCCTGTTTACGATCCTGACGGTCCTGCTGGACCATCTCGGACTCGGACAGCGTAAAGAAGCCGGTGTCCGAGGGATCGGGCATAAACTGACCGGTCACGCCCGTAGGATCGAGCGGATCGACGGCGGGAGCGTCCATCGCGGGCGCCGGAGCCGTGGCCATAGCCGTCTGGGCAGACAACGCGGCAAGCGAATCGTGCACGCGGGCAAGCTCGTCGGCCTGCTCGGAGGTGAGCTGATAGATGCCATCGGCAGTAGCGGCGTTAAAGGCGTCGAGTGCGTCGGAGGGACGGCCGGCGGCAGAAAGCGCCTGACCCATGCCGGCGTTGAGCGCACGCGTGTCATCGCGGGGGCCGGCAAAGTCGATAGCCGTGCGGTAGGTCTCCACGGCATCCGCGGGACGGCCGAGCTTAATGAAGCAACGACCGAGCTCGCCGAGTGCGGCGGCAGGAGCCGGATTGGCGCCGTCGATGGCAGCCTGACGGAAGGCGGTTCCCGCGTTGGCATAGTCGCCCGACTGGAACAGCGCATTGCCCAGGCCCAGATAGGCCTTGAACGGCGTGGCATAGGAAGCATCCTGCGTAGCGGCAGAGAAAGCCTGAGCGGCCGTCGTGTAGTCGCCCACGGCGGCGAGCGCCTTGCCGCGGTTGGTGAGCAGCGCGCCGCGCTTGCCGTAGGTACCGTCGTTGAGGGCGGCGGCATAGGCCTCGGCGGCCTCGGCATACATGCCCAGGTGCATCAAGGCGTTGCCACGAAGGTGATCGGCCTCGCCCATAATCTCATCGGGAGTCTTTGCCGCCCCAAGCATCTGGGCTGCAGCGGAAAAATCACCCGCGCGGTAAGCGGCGCGGCCCTGTTGGATCAGCTGGCTATTCAAGGAAGTCCCCTTTACTCGTGAACGATCTCGACATGAACGATCTCGTCGCCGGCACGCAGCTGCGAAATCACATCGAGACCCTCGACCGTGGTACCAAAGACGGTGTAACCGGAATCGAGATTATGCTGGGCACCCAGGCAGAAGTAGAACTGCGAACCCGCGGAATCGGGGTCCATGGAGCGTGCCATGGCAAGGGCGCCATCGACATGGCTGTTGCGCGGATTGGTGGCAAACTCGCCCTTGATGCAGTAGCCGGGGCCACCGGTACCGGGCATGCCGTCGGGGCCCTCAAGACCGGCAGCGACGTCGGCGCCGGACATGTCGCGGGTATTGGGGTCCCCGCCCTGGATAACAAAACCGGGCACATAGCGATGGAACTTAAGGCCATCATAGAAGCCCATCGTGGAAAGCTCGCAGAAGTTCGCGACATGAATGGGAGCGCCCTCGCCGTCAAACTTGACCTTGATGGTACCCTTCGACGTCTCGATTACGGCACACTCGTCGCCGACAAGCTGATACTCGGGCGTGTAGAGCTCTTTCTTAAAACCAAACATGTGGTTCCTTCCTCGTGCGTTTAAAGCATATTTGTACGAATTGTAGCAATAAGCACGGGCTTACATCAATTGCGCACGTAGGTTATGCCGACTATGGCGAACTAATTTAAGGAACGCTGCTGCGGCTTCCAGGAACCCACATTGGCATCGTACTGGTTCAGCGCGCTGTTGCCGCCCTGCGCGATGGGCGCCAGGATCTCGCTTTGGTGGGAACTCATCGACTCGCCATCGGGAATGGCCAGCGAGATATCCCAGCTCTGGCAGATCACGTCGACGCGCTCATACATCCACTCGGCAAGCTGCTTTAAGTGGGCGATGTCATCCGCATAGACCGTATCGTCCTGTACTTTCAGGTTGTTAAGCTCATCTTGCGTCTTTTTGATCTGGTCGCGCAGGGCGTAGGCACTCTGCGACAGCTCCTGACGGGTGGACAGCGGCGTTCGGAGATAACCGTTGTTAAAGGAATCGATGACCTCGCCGATCTGGTCCTCGTCAGCGTAGGACACGATGGTCTGATACAGACCGTCGAGCCTGGTATAGAGCTGATCATCGGTGAGCACGGTTTCTTCCTGGACCACCTCCGCAGAATCGTCCTGCTTGGTATCGTCCTCAGTGGCCTCGCCCTTTTGGCGCGTGGGGAAGGTGGTCTGTGCAGCTTGGCCAAACTGGTCGTAGAAGCCGGGCATGACACCCATGGGATCGGTCGTCACGAACCAATAGGCACCGCCGCAAACGACGGCAAGGACCGCGATGACGACGAGCGGCTTGGGGATATGACGCTTATGCTTGTGATAGGCGTCCTCGTCGGGGTGCACCTTGCGCTTGGGTTTTTGAGCATCGTCATGCAGGGAAACGGGCGTGGGAATATCGACCTTGGGGATACCGAAATCCTTATCGAAAGCCGGCAGCACGCAGGTCTCATTGGGGTCGGCGGCGTCCGAAAGCACCGCAGCGGCAGAGGCCGGCGCATGCGGCACCTCGGTATCGATCTGCTCTTGCGTTAGGCGCGGAAAGCCCGCCGTGCGGCCCGCTGCCAGGTCGGATGCTGCCGCGTCCTCGGAGAGGATACCCGGAGCGGGGCGTCCACATTTGGGGCACGTACGATCATGCGGAGAAAGACGGGCACCGCAGCCCTCACAGAACACAAACTCGGTGTGCTCGGGACCATCGCCCGGACCCACATAGGCGTTGCAGTAGGGGCAGAACGAGGCGCCGTCCTCGATAGTCTTAAGGCAATGCGGGCAGATCACGGCATCCTCTTTTCGAAGCAATTCAAACAATCGAGGTTAGAGCATAACATCGCCACGGCCCCACAGGAGCAAGGCACCAATTCAACATCGCCAGGGCGCGTAGCTACTTCTTCTTTTTGCTTGGCATCGAAACTTTGATGCCTTGGGCGGACTTGGTTACGCGGGAGCGCTTGGCGCCCGTGGGCTTCTTTTTCTTGGGCTGGGCCTGGGCCACGCCCTCGAGTGCGCGGGCCTCGGCCTCACGAACGGTGCGAGCTTCGCGGCGCTGCGCCATGTCGGCGGCGACGCGCTTGGCAAAACGCTCCGCCGTCGAACCCGTCGAGCTCACCTTGCCGCCACCGCGACCCAGGCGGACGCGAACACCGCGGCCAAAAACAGTTGCGGCATGACGACGACGCGGCTTGAGCGAATCCATCATCGTGGCGAGCTTAAAAAACACCGAGCAGGTAAAGACCACGACGGCAGCCAAGATAACCATCTGGCCCATTGTCAGGTTGGCAATAGACAGCAGCTCCGGGAATCCGATAACGCCCACCAGGATGCCGGCGACTACAAACACAAAGAGCACCACACGTAAGGGCGTGAGAGGCTGCGAGATGCGCCAGATCAGGCTGACGCTCGCCGCGCACGACGTAAGCAGGCACATCGTAGACAGCGTGAGCTGGCTAAAGCCAAACACGCGCGCCACAAAGATATCGAGCGCCGCGGCCAAAATGACCGCAATCGACGCCGGCAGTGCCCGCTTGAGCACGTTCGTCAGGAACGACCCCTTCACGCGAGCATTGTTGGGCTCCAGGCCCAACACAAAGCCCGGCGCGCCGATGCAGAAGAAGTTGATGAGCGTCATCTGAATCGGCTCGAAAGGGTACGGCGGCAGCGCGATGCACAGCGCCGCCAGGCCCATCGAGAACAGCGTCTTAGTCAGGAACAGCGAAGCCGAACGCTGCAGGTTGTTGATGGAGCGACGGCCCTCGGCCACCACGGCGGGCATCGAGGCAAAGTCGTTGTCGACGAGCACGATCTCGGCCACGTTACGCGCGGCATCGGAGCCGGCCGCCATGGCCACGGAGCAGTCGGCCTCCTTGAGCGCCAGCACGTCGTTGACGCCGTCGCCTGTCATGGCCACGGTGTGCTCGCGGCGCTTGAGCGCCTGCACGAGCTCGCGCTTCTGCTGCGGGGTCACACGACCAAAGACATGGTAGCGGTCCACTGCGGCATCGAGCTTGGCCGGCGTATCGAGCGTCGTGGCGTCCACATAAGCGTCCGCCCCCGGCACGCCCACCACGCGCGCGATCGACGACACCGTACGCGGGTCGTCGCCACTGATCACGTTGAGCGTCACGCCCTGCTCGTTAAAGTAGCCGATGGTCTCGGCCGCCGAGGTACGAATCTCGTCGCGGATGGTCACAAAGCCCACGGGCTCGGCCTCGCCCACCATATCGCCATCGGGCGTAAAGCCGTCCACGCGCGCCACCACGAGCACGCGGCAGGTATCGGCAAGCTCGGCGACACGGTTCTCGACCTGGGCAAACGCACGATCAGAGAGCACAAACTGCGCCGCACCCATCACATAGGAGCCCTGTGCAAACGACGCGCCGCTCCACTTTTTGGAAGACGAGAACGGAATGACCGACAGCGGCTCGGACACCTCGACCGGACGGTCGGCGTAATAGTTGAGCAGCGCCTGACAGGTCTCGTTGGCATCGGCCGAAGTCGCACGTGCCACGTTAGCCAGAGCAAAATCGAGCACCGTGGTATCGACGGGAACGGCGGCGTCGCCCTCCCCCGCACCCATACCCTCGACCGGCAGCGGATACGTACCCTCGACCTCCATGCGACCCGACGTGATGGTGCCCGTCTTGTCCAGGCACAGCACGTCGACGCGCGCGAGCGTCTCAATGCAGTAGAGCTGCTGCGCGAGTACCTTGCGGCGGGCCAGGCGCACCGTGGCGATGGCGAGCACCGACGAGGTCAGCAGCACCAGGCCTTGCGGGATCATGCCCAGCAGGGCGCCCACCGTGGACAGCAGCGCCGACGAAGGCACATGACCAGCCAACAGCTCGGAGAAGCACCACGAAAGCGCGCTATTGCCCGGGGTTCCCGCGGCATCCCACAGCTCGCTCACGCTCGAGGCAAACAACGCCAAACCGAGCGGGATCATGATGATGCTCGCAAAGCGCACGATGGCGTTAAGCGCGTTCATGATCTCGGAATTGACCTTTTTGACGTACTTGGCCTCGTTATTAATTTTGGCCACGTAGTTGTCGGCGCCGACATGGATCACGCGGGCGCGCAGCAGACCCGAGTCGATAAAGCTGCCGCTCATGAGCTCGGAACCGGGCTGTTTCTTAATAAGATCGCTCTCGCCCGTCAGCAGGCTCTCGTTCACGAGCGCCTCGCCCGAAACCACCACGGCGTCAGCGGGGATCTGGTCGCCGCGCCCCAGGCGGATGATGTCGTCGAGCACGATCTGGTCCAGGTCGAGCTCCACCTCGGCGCCGTCGCGCACCGCAGTGGCCTTCTTGGAGGTCAGCAGCGTGAGCTTATCGACCATCTTCTTGGAACGCATGGACTGGATGACGTCAATAGCAGTATTGAGGAACACTACGAACAGGAACGTCAGATTCTTAAACGAACCGGTCAAAATGACTAGGAACGCCAAAATCACGTTGATCAAATTGAACAGCGTGCAGAGGTTCTCGATGATGAGCTCTTTGACCGACTTGGTCTTGAGCTCCATGTTGCGGTTGATCTTACCGGCGGCGATGCGCTCCTCGACCTCGGCGGTCGAGAGTCCGCGCTCGATATCCGTTGCTGCCATACCACGTCCCATCACGTCGCGTCGGTATAAGAAAAACCGCCCGGACCATGCGAGGTTCGGACGGTCTCACGTTCGATGGTGCCCCATGTTGGATTCGAACCAACGGCCTTCTGCTCCGGAGGCAGACGCTCTAATCCCCTGAGCTAATAGGGCCAACGTTTGGTATTATACCCAAGTGCACCACGGGCTATCAAAATAAAAGAAAAAGCTTTGCAATTCCGAGGAAGACGCGGCTCAACGGCCCACTTTAGAAGGCAAAAGCGAGTCAGATAGTATAAACTCTCATGCACCATATATACACGGCTCGCGATGCGGGCCGTTTTTGCAAGGGTTATCCATCGAGGTGAGAGGCACACCATGATTGCAATTTTAAAAGAGAGCGCCAGCGACGAGGCCGTCAGCCATATCGTCAGCTGGATTGAGAAAAAGGGCCTGAAGACCGATGTCTCGCGCGGCGAGAACGAGACGATCATCGGCCTGGTGGGCGATACGACCAAGATTGACCCGTTCCTGCTCGAGTCCATGGATGTCGTCGAGCGCGTGCAGCGCGTCTCCGAGCCGTTCAAGCGCGCCAACCGCAAGTTCCACCCCGAGGACTCCGTCATCGACTGCGGCCACGGCGTCAAGATCGGCGGCGATCAGTTCCAGGTCATCGCCGGCCCGTGCTCCGTCGAGGGCGAGAACCTCATCCGCATCGCCCGCCGCGTGAAGGCCGCCGGTGCCACGATGCTGCGCGGCGGTGCCTACAAGCCCCGCACTTCCCCGTACGCCTACCAGGGCATGGGCCCCGCCGGTCTGGACCTGCTGTGCGAGGCATCTGCCGAGCTCGACATGCCGATCGTCACCGAGATCATGGACCCGCGCGACGTGCAGGTCTTCCTGGACAAGAAGATCGACGTCATGCAGATCGGCGCCCGCAACGCCCAGAACTTCCCTCTGCTCAAAGAGGTCGGCAAGACCAAGACACCGGTCTTGCTTAAGCGCGGCATGTCCGGCACGATCGATGAGCTGCTCATGGCCGCCGAATACATCATGAGCGAGGGCAACGATAACGTCATCCTGTGCGAGCGCGGCATCCGCACCTTCGAGACCCGCACCCGCAACACCTTCGACCTCAACGCCGTGCCGGTGCTGCACCACCTGTCGCACCTGCCCGTCGTCGCCGACCCCAGCCACGCCACCGGTTACACCCGCTACGTTGAGCCCATGGCGCTCGCCGCGACCGCCTGCGGTGCCAACGGGCTGGAGATCGAGGTCCACGACGAGCCGAGCCGCGCCTGGTCAGACGGCGCTCAGGCCCTCACCCCCGATCAGTTCGACGACACCATGCGCCGCATCCGAGCCATCCGCGAGGTCGTCTGCCAAGAGACCATGGAGTAGCCCATGGGTACGGTGAGAAACGCGCGCGTTAACCAGGGCGGCCCCAAGTGCGCCGGCATTGTGGGCCTGGGTCTCATCGGCGGCAGCTTTGCCCGCGGCTATGCGCAGGAGGGCGTCCGCGTGCTGGCCTGGGACCCCGATGACGATGTCATGACGGCCGCCAGCATGGGCACTGTCGCCGGAGAGCTCAACGACGAGACGCTCGGCGAATGCGACATCATCGTCCTGGCTTGCTACCCCGAAGCCTGCATCGAGTGGCTCGAGGCGCACGCCCAGGCGCTCGCCGACGCCACCGACACCGAGGCCATCATGGGCCCCGTGGTGATCGACACGGTGGGCGTCAAGGGCATCGTGTGCGAGCGCGCCTTTGAGCTTGCCCGCGAGCACGGCTTTTACTTTGTGGGCGCGCACCCCATGGCGGGTACGCAGTACTCGGGCTATGCGCACTCCCGCGCCGACCTGTTCCAGGGCGCGCCGCTCGTGCTCGTGCCGCCCGCGGTGGACGACGCGCTCAAGCTGGAACTTTTGGGCCAGGTGCGCGAGATGGTACGCCCCTTGGGCTTTGGCAAGTTCAGCGTGACCACCGCAGCCGAGCACGACCGCGTCATCGCCTTCACGAGCCAGCTTGCGCACGTGGTATCCAACGCCTACGTCAAGAGCCCCACTGCCCAGGTCCACCACGGCTTTTCGGCCGGTAGCTACCGCGATCTCACCCGCGTGGCGCACCTCAACCCGCAAATGTGGTCCGAGCTCATGATCGACGACGCCGACGCGCTCGCCTTCGAGATCGACCATCTGATCGAGTCGCTTGGCGCCTACAGCCGTGCACTCAAGGACCGCGACCAGCGCTATCTGGAGAATCTCCTTGCCGAGGGCGACCGCATTAAGCGCGCACTCGACGACGAGGCCTCCCACTAGACCACCTATCACGCCAGGTCGAAAGGACCGAAGCTTATGGCGATTACCATCGATATCGACACCGCACGCCCCTACCAGGTGCATGTGGGCACGTTTTTGCTGGAGCAGGCAGGTCCGCTCGTCCGCACCACCGCCGGCGGCACCCGCGCCGTCATCGTGACGGACACCAACGTGGGCCCGCTCTACCAGATGCCCGTTAAGCAGAGCCTGGAGGCGTCAGGCTACGAGGTGAGCATCTGCACCTTCGAGGCCGGCGAGGCCCATAAGCGCGCCGAGACCTACGTTGCCATTTTGGAGTTTGTGGCCGAGTATGAGCTTTCGCGCTCTGACGTGATCGTGGCGCTCGGCGGTGGCGTTGTGGGCGACGTGGCCGGCTTTGTGGCGGCCACTTACATGCGCGGCTGCAAGTTTGTGCAGATCCCGACGAGCCTGCTCGCCATGGTGGATTCGTCGGTCGGCGGCAAGACGGCCATCGACCTGGCTGCCGGCAAGAACCTGGCCGGTGCCTTTTGGCAGCCGAGTGTTGTTATCGCCGATGTTGGATGCCTTGCCACCCTCACGCCCGAGCAGTTCGCCGACGGCTGCGGCGAGGTCGTCAAGCACGCCGTGATCGCCGACCCGGAGCTTTTCGCCGAGCTGGAGAAGACCCCGCTCACGCTGGAGCTGCTCAACCGCGATGTGGCCCGCGTAGCGCTCATCATCGCCCGCAATATCGACATCAAGCGCGCCGTGGTCGTCGCCGACGAGCGCGAAACCAACCAGCGCAAGCTGCTCAACTTTGGACACAGCGCCGGGCACGCCGTCGAAGCCTGCGAGCACTTTGAGCTGGGACATGGCAACTGCGTGTCGATCGGCATGGGCATCATCACGCGCGCCGCGGCGATGCATGGCATCTGCGATGCTGCACTGCCCGGTCGTATTGAGGAGCTCTGCGCCCGCCATGGCCTCAAGACCCGCTGCGACCTAGATGCCGATGCCGTTTTTTCCGAGGCACTCCACGACAAGAAGCGCGCGGGCGACACCATCGACCTGGTGATTCCGCACGGCATTGGCCGCTGCAGCATCGACCGCACGCCGCTTTCCACTTTCCACGAACTCATTGCCGAGGGCCTCGGCCAGAAGGGAGACGCATCCGCATGCTAGCCCGCATCACCCCGTCCCCGCTCAAGGGCACCGTTCCCGCCATCGCGTCCAAGTCGATGGCGCACCGCCTCATCATCTGCGCCGCGCTTGCCAACGGCGAGACGCACGTCGCCTGCAACACCACCTGCGCCGACATCGAGGCTACGGTGCGTTGCCTTACGGCCCTGGGCGCCCGCATCGAGACCGTCGAGGACGGCTTCCAGGTCCACCCCACCATGAAGAGTGTTGAGTTTGGCCTGCTCAAGGCCCTTGCCGGCGGCACGCTCGACTGCGGTGAAAGTGGCTCCACGCTGCGCTTTATGCTGCCTGTCGCCTGCGCGCTGGGTGCGGATGCCACCTTCGTGGGTCAGGGACGCTTGGGTGCACGCCCACTCTCCCCGCTTTCCGACGAGATCATCGCCGCCGGCTGCGACCTACAGGGTCTGGGCGGTTTTCCGCTCAAGACGAGCGGCCGCATGCGCCCGGGCACCTTTGTGCTTCCGGGCAACGTGAGCTCGCAGTACATCTCGGGCCTGCTGTTGGCAGCTCCGCTGCTGGCCCAGCCCTCCTGCGTGCAGGTAACCGGCCTTATTGAGAGCCGCCCCTACATCAACCTGACGATCCAGGCCATGAAGGCCTTCGGCGTCGAGGTCAACGTCGAGCGTATTCCCGCCAGGGACGGCCAGCCCGAGGTCACGAACTTCCGCGTGAGCAGCGGCTCGTACCGCACGCCCGGCAATGTGGCTGTCGAGGGCGACTGGTCCAACGCCGCCTTTTGGCTGTGCGCCGGCGCCATTGGCTCCGACCCCATCACCGTCGAGGGTGTGTCGCTTAGCTCGGCCCAGGGTGATCGCAACGTGCTTGCCGCGCTCTCGCGCTTCGGCGCCCGCATCGTGCGCTCCACCAACGCCGCCACTGTGCAGTCCGACAAGCTCGCCGGCTTTGAGATGAGCGCCCACGACATCCCCGACCTCGTGCCCGTTATCTCTGCCGTGGCATCGCTGGCGCAAGGCCGCACGTTCATCCGCGATTGCGCCCGCCTGCGCATCAAGGAATCCGACCGTCTGGCCACGACCACCCGCGAGCTCACCGCACTGGGCGCGCAGATACGCATTGCCGGCGACGACCTCATCATCAAGGGAGTCGACGCCTTTACCGGCGGCGAGGTCGATTCGCACAACGACCACCGTATCGCCATGATGGCCACCATCGCCGCGAGCCGCGCCACCGGCGAGGTCGTGATCCACGGCGCCGAGGCCGTCAACAAGTCCTATCCCGATTTCTTCGACCACTACCGTCTGCTGGGCGGCAAGGTCACGCTCGAGGAGGAATAGCATGTCCTCGACCTTTGGCAACGTCTTGCACTTAAGCATCTTCGGCCAGTCGCACTCCCCCGCCATCGGTTGCTCGCTCGATGGCGTCCCGGCGAGCATTGCCGTTGATCAGGAGCAGCTGCAGGCCTTTTTGAACCGTCGCGCCCCCGGCCGCGACGAGACCGCGACCAAGCGCCGCGAGGCCGATGCCGCGCATATCATTGCCGGCGTGGTCGATGGGCACACCACTGGCGCACCTATAGCCGCGATTATCGAGAACACCAACACGCGCTCCAAGGATTACTCTGAGCTGCGCCGCAAGCCCCGTCCGGGACATGCGGACTTCCCTGCGCGCGTGAAGTATCACAACATGCACGACGTCGCCGGCGGTGGGCATTTCTCCGGCCGCCTAACGGCACCCCTGTGCATTGCCGGCGGCATTGCGCTGCAGGCACTCGAGGCCCGCGGCATTAACGTGATGGCGCACGTCGCGCAGATCGGCGGCATCTCCGACCTGCCGATGGACGACATGGTCTATCGCGAGGCCGACCGTAAGGCGATCCTAACGAACGATCTTCCTTGCATTGACGCCGCCGCAGCCGGCCGCATGCGCGAGGAGATCCTAGCCGCGCGCGACGAACTCGACAGCATCGGCGGCATCGTGGAGTGCGGCATTTACGGGCTTCCCGCGGGCATCGGCGACCCCATCTTCGACGGCATCGAGAACCGCATCGCGCAAATCGCGTTTGGCATTCCCGCCGTAAAGGGCGTGGAGTTTGGCATGGGCTTTGCCGTGGCCGCCATGCGCGGCAGCGAGAACAATGATCCGTATCGCATCGATGCCGAGACCGGCGAGATCGAGGTCGAGTCCAACAACGCCGGCGGCATCCTGGGCGGTATTTCGACCGGCGCGCCCGTCATGTGGCGCATGGCCGTAAAGCCGACGCCCTCCATTGGCCGCGAGCAGCAGACGGTGGACATGGACGCTATGGAAAATGCCGAGCTCTCGGTCCACGGCCGCCACGATCCCTGCATCGTCCCCCGAGCTGTCCCCGTAGCCGAGGCAGCCGCCGCCCTTGCCATCTGGGACGCCCTCCTCGAAGACGCCGCCCAGCGCTAACTACCCACCCCTCAACATCCCCCGACACGTGAAAGGGGTCTCCATGGACCTTGCTGACATCCGCCAGGCCATCGATGGCATCGACACCACGCTCCTCAACAGCTTTGTCGAGCGCATGGACATTGCCACCGAGGTCGCCAAGTCAAAAATCGAGATGGGCAAGGCCGTCTTCGACCCCGCCCGTGAGCGCTCCAAGCTCAACAACCTCGCCAGCCGCGCGCCCGAGCGCTACGAGGCGCAGACCATCACCCTGTTCCGTCTCCTCATGAGCATGAGCAAGGCCGAGCAGCAGCGCTACATCAACGAGCTCAAGGGCATCACCGTCTCACAAAAGGCCCACGCCACGGCTGCAGCCTTTGACACGCCTTTCCCCCAGACGGCTAGCGTCGCCTGCCAGGGCGTCGAGGGCGCCTATAGCCAAATTGCCGCGTGCAGGCTCTTCGACGTGCCCGACATTGCGTTCTTCGAGACCTTCGAGGGCGTTATGCGCGCCGTGCGCGACGGCTTCTGCGAGTTTGGCGTGCTGCCCATCGAGAACTCCACCGCCGGCTCAGTCAACGCCGTCTACGACCTGCTCGCCCAGTTCGACTTCCACATCGTGCGCTCGCTTCGCCTCAAAATCGACCACAACTTGCTCGTCAAGCCCGGCGCCAAGCTTGCGGACGTGCACGAGGTCTACAGCCACGGCCAGGCCATTGCCCAATGCGCCGGCTTTATCGAGGCGCACGACCTGCACGCCACCAAGTACCCCAACACGGCCATGTCGGCCGAGATGGTCGCCAGCTCCGAACGCACCGATGTTGCCGCGATCGCATCGCGCAGCTGCGCCGCACTCTACGGCCTGGAGGTACTGGAGCCCAACATCCAGGACTCGGACAACAACTACACGCGCTTTGTCGTCATCAGCCGCGAGCCACGCGTCTACCCCGGCGCCAACCGCACCTCGCTCATGATTACCACGGCCAACGAGCCGGGCGCACTCTATCGCGTACTCGAGCGCTTCTACGCGCTCAATATCAACCTCATCAAGCTCGAGAGCCGCCCCATCCCCGGGCACGACTTTGAGTTTATGTTCTACTTTGACCTGGACTGCCCCTTTGGCAGCAAGGCCCTCGATGACCTGCTCGATTCCATCGACGACGTGTGCGAGAGCTTCACCTACTTTGGCAGTTACACGGAGGTGCTCTAGATGACCGATGTCGCCGCAACCCGCCCCTACGGAGTGCTGGGCCGCGTGCTGGGCCACAGCTACACCCCGACCATCTACAAGGAGCTCGCGGGGCTCGAGTACGTACGATTTGAGCGCGAGCCCGAGGACCTCCAGGCTTTTATGACAGGCGACGAATGGAGGGGCACCAACGTGACCATCCCCTACAAGCGCGCCGTCATGAACTACCTAGACGAGCTGAGCCCGCTGGCCGAGCGCATGGGAAACGTCAACACCATCACGCGCCTGGCCGACGGACGTCTGCGCGGCGACAACACCGACTACTTCGGCTTTCAGTGCCTGGTCGAGGAGCTGGGGGTTGATGTTGCCGGCAAGAAGGCCCTCGTGCTCGGAGCCACCGGCGGTGCCGGCACCACGGCGAGCATGGTGCTCGGCGATCTGGGCGCCACCGTCGTGCCCGTGGGCCGCACGAGCGAGGTCAACTACGGCAACATCGCGCAGCAGTCCGACGCAGCACTGCTCGTCAACTGCACGCCTGCCGGCATGTTCCCTCACTGCCCCGACGCCCCCTGCACGCTCGAAGGACTCGATGCGCTCGAAGGCGTTATCGACATTGTCTACAACCCCGCTCGCACGGGCCTGATGCTCGAGGCCGAGCGCCGCGGTATCCCCTGCATCGGCGGCCTATTGATGCTCGTGGCCCAAGCGGCACAGGCCGTCGAGCGCTATACCGGCCAGGTCACCCCGCGCGAGCGCATCTTGGACGTAACGGAGCGTCTGTCCCGCCGCGAGCAGAATATCGCCCTGATCGGCATGCCGGGGTCGGGTAAGACCCGCGTAGGCGAACAGATCGCCCTACTCACGGGACGCGAGCATATCGACCTCGATCGCGCCCTCGAGGAGCGCCTGGGCATGCCCTGTGCCGACTTTATCGTCGAGCACGGTGAGCCGGCCTTCCGCGAACAGGAGACGGCAGCGCTGGCCGACATCTCCAAGCGCAGCGGCCTGGTGCTTTCCACCGGTGGCGGCGCGGTCACGCGCGACGAGAACTATCCGCTGCTGCACCAGAACAGCCAGATTATGATGCTCAACCGCAAGCTCGACGAGCTCGCCCACAAGGGCCGCCCCATCACCGCCCGCGACGGTATCGACAAGCTCGCCGAGCAGCGCATACCGCGCTACTGCGCTTGGGCCGACTACATCATCGACTCACGCGACTGCGCCGCCAACACCGCCCAAGCCCTCCTCGACACCCTCCCATCCGCTCTCTAACCAAAACCACCACAAAGGGGACAGGCACTTTTGTGGTGGTTTTCCAATCGCAAAGGAAGCAACCATGAAAGCACTCGTCATCAATGGCCCCAACCTCAACATGCTCGGCATTCGCGAGCCGGGCATCTATGGCAGCGACAACTACGACCGCCTGGTCCAGATCTGCCAGGAGGCGGGCGCCGCGCAGGGCTTTGACGAGGTCGAGGTCTTCCAGTCCAACCACGAGGGCAGCATCGTCGACAAGATCCAGGAGGCCTACGGCAAGGTCGACGGCATCGTCATCAATCCGGCGGCCTACACGCACACGAGCGTGGCGATCCTCGATGCCCTCAAGGCCGTCGCCATCCCGGCTGTGGAGGTACACATCAGCGCCGTCGAGACCCGCGAGGACTTCCGTCAGGTGAGCTACGCCCGCCTGGCCTGCTTCGCCACCATCACCGGCGAAGGCCTCCAAGGCTACGCACACGCGATGGAGCTGTTGAAAGAGCATCTGCTACACTAATCCCTGGGACAAAGACACCAGATATGTTTGTCCCTAAACTAAAGTAACTGTCCAATCGACATACAAAGGAGCTTATCCATGTCCCAGTACGATTACCTCGTCGTCGGTGCCGGCCTTTCGGGTGCCGTCTTTGCCAATGCCGCCAAGCGCGCTGGCAAGTCGGTCCTGGTCATCGATCGCCGCGATCACATCGCCGGCAACATCTACACCGAGGACGTCGAGGGCATCCAGGTCCACCGCTACGGCGCGCACATCTTCCACACCTCCATGAAGGACGTCTGGGACTACGTCAACCGCTTCGCCGAGTTCAACAACTACGTCAACTCGCCGGTAGCCAACTTCCACGGCAACATGTACAACATGCCCTTCAACATGAACACCTTCGCCAAGATGTGGCCGGGCGTCGTCACGCCGGCAGACGCCCGCGCCAAGATCGCCGAGCAGGTGGCTGCCGAGAACATCGGCGAGCCGCAGAACCTGGAGGAGCAGGCGCTGTCGCTCGTCGGCCGCGACATCTTCGAGACGCTCGTGAAGGGCTACACCGAGAAGCAATGGGGCCGCGACTGTAAGGACCTGCCCGCAAGCATCATCAAGCGCCTCCCCTGCCGCTTTACCTACGACAACAACTACTTCAACGACCGCTACCAGGGCATCCCCATGGGCGGCTACACCAAGATGGTCGCCAACATGCTCGAGGGCGTCGAGGTGCGCTGCGGCGTGGAGTACAAGGAGCTGGCCGCCGCCGAGCCCGATATCGCCGACAAGACGATCTACTGCGGCCCCATCGACGCGTTCTACGACTTCAGGCTGGGCACGCTCGAGTACCGCAGCCTGCGCTTCGAGACCGAGACGCTCGACGAGGCCGACCACCAGGGCGTGGCCGTGGTCAACTACACCGAGCGCGAGGTCCCCTACACCCGCATCATCGAGCACAAGCACTTCGAGTTCGGCACACAGGACAAGACCGTCATCACGCGCGAGTACCCGGCGGACTGGAAGCCCGGCGACGAGCCCTACTACCCCATCAACGACGCCAAGAACGAGGCCCTCTACAAGCAGTACGAGGAGCTAGCGGCACAGGAAGGCGACGTGATCTTCGCCGGACGCCTGGGCGGCTACAAGTACTACGACATGGACAAGGCCATCGCCGCCGCCTTTGAGCTCGTCCGCAACGAGCTGGGCGTGGAGCCGACTGAGGCGTAAGAGCCCAACAGCCTGTTAGCGCCGAAAAATATTAGCCAAATATAGTCGGCCGAGATTGACCAATCCCA
>CATXLW010000008.1:0-83550 GCA_958371715.1 uncultured Collinsella sp. | reverse complement strand
GGTAATTTTCTATACGCCGCCATCATAAATTTTTTTTGTATAAATGTTGGTTTATTTTGTGGGGCGGTTTTACCAAACCGCGTAACGGCTCGACGCTGCAAACCCGTACACGCGGCAATCTGACGTTCAATTTCAAGGGCGCGACCATAAGGTCTGCGCCCTTTCATTTCACGTCACCTTGCTCGCGTGTACGGGTTTTCGCTGACTTATGCTCAACAAGGGCGGTTGGGCGCTCACTGGGGACAGACTTAAATGAGTGCCCAATGAGTGGGCGGAAGGTTGCGGGTTCTTTACGGGGATGTAGTGTGGGCTGCGGAAACGTGGTTCTTTCCGTACAATAGTTCAACTCGTGTAAACGCAGGGAAGGGACATCCATGGCAGACATGATCGAGATCAAGCATCTCAACAAGTACTTTGGCGACCTGCATGTGCTCAAAGATATCAACCTCACCGTCAAGCGCGGCGAGAAGCTCGTAATGATCGGGCCTTCCGGCTCGGGCAAGTCGACGCTCATCCGCTGCGTCGATTATCTTGAGGAGCCCACGTCGGGCGAGGTCATCATCGACGGTACGCCGCTCACCAAAAAGAATCACCTGGAGATGGCCCGCAAGTATAGCTCCATGGTGTTTCAGCAGTTCAACCTGTATCCCAACATGACGGTGCTCGGTAACCTGACGCTCGCGCCCATCAAGCTGCAAAAGAAGAGCAAGGAGGAGGCGACCGAGATCGCCATCGCCGCGCTCAAGCGCGTCGGCATGGCGCATAAGGCCGGCGAGTATCCGCAGAATCTCTCGGGTGGTCAGCAGCAGCGCATCGCCATCGCCCGCGCCCTGTGCACCAAGCAGCCCATCATCCTGTTTGACGAGCCGACCTCGGCGCTCGACCCCGAGATGGTGCAGGAGGTGCTCGACGTTATGATCGAGCTCGCGCAGGAGGACATCACCATGATCTGCGTGACGCACGAGATGGGCTTTGCGCGCCAGGTGGCCGACCGCGTCATCTTTATGGAGGACGGCCGCATCCTGGAGGAGGGCGCGCCCGAGCACTTCTTCGATAACCCCGAGAACCCGCGCTGCCGCGAGTTCCTGTCCAAGATTCTGCACTAGGCGCGGTGATGGACATGACGGATATAACGAGGGCGGCTGTATCGCGCCGTCACTTTTTGCAGCTGGCGGGCGCCGGCATGCTTGCGCTGGCGGGGACCGCGCTTACCGGTTGCGGCAACTCCACCAGCGGCGAGGGCTCCGACAAGGGGTCCAAGCTTGCGGCCATCAAGTCGCGTGGACATCTGAATGCCGGCGTCAAGAAGGACGTTCCCGGCTATGGCTATTACGACACCGCCAAGGGCCGCTTTGAGGGCATGGAAGTCGATTTGTGCTACCAGATCGCCGCTGCCGTCTTTGGCGTGAGCTACAAGGAGGCCCGCGCCCAGGAGCTTGTCGAGTTTACCGACGTAACGCCCAAGACGCGCGGCCCGCTGATCGATAACGGCCAACTCGACGTGGTCGCGGCGACCTACACCATCACCGACGAGCGCAAGAAGAGCTGGGATTTCTCGACGCCGTACCGCACCGACTACGTGGGACTCATGGTCAAGAAGCGTTCGGGCTTTACCTCGATTGAGGACTTGGACGGCAAGGTCATTGGCGTGAGCCAGGGTGCCACCACGCAGGGCCTGATCGAGCAGATGATCAAGGACAACGGCTTTAGCTGCAAGCCCGAGTTTAGGGCCTTTAGCGGCTACCCCATCATCAAGAGTTCGCTCGACGCCGGCAATATCGACGTCTTTGCCATGGACCGCTCCACGCTGGCCGGTTACATGAACGAGACCGTTGAGCTGCTGCAGCCCGAGGTCAAGTTTGGCGAGCAGGGCTACGGCGTGGCGACCAAGAAGGGCTGCGACCTTTCGGCCGTGGTCGATCAGGTGATTTGCGATCGTCTGGCCGACGGCTGGCTCGACCAAGAGGTCAAGACCTGGGGTCTTGTATAGACGCATCGTCCAAGGAAGGAATCAAATGCTCGAAGGATTATTTGACGCCGACCGTTGGTCGACGACATTTCAAAACATGGGGCCCTTCTGGGAGGGCTTTGGCGTGACGCTGCAGGTGGTCGTTGCCGGTCTGCTGCTGTCGCTGGTGCTGGGCACGCTGCTGGGTGTGTTCTCTACCACTCGCTCGCGCGTGCTGCGCGCCATAAGTCGCGTGTACGTGGAGTTTTACCAGAACACCCCGTTGCCCGTACAGGTGCTCTTTATGTACATGGCCGGTCCGCAGTTTTTGCAGGCCATAACCGGTGCCGACCAGCCGGTGCGTATCGCGCCGTTCGTGTTGGGCTTCTTGGGCGTGGGCCTGTATCACGCGGCCTACATTTCGGAGGTCATCCGCACCGGCATCGAGGCCGTTCCACGCGGTCAGATGGAGGCGGCCCAGAGCCAGGGCTTCACCCGTGCGCAGGCATACTGGTACATCGTACTGCCCCAGACGTTCAAGATCATTCTGCCGCCGCTGTGTAACCAGGCGCTCAACCTGGTCAAGAACACGTCGGTGCTGGCGCTTGTGGCCGGCGGCGACCTTATGTATCGTTCCGACAACTTTGTGAGTCTGTACGGCTACCTGCAGGGATACATCGTCTGCTGCCTTATGTACTTCATCATCTGCTTTCCGCTCGCCATGCTGGTGCAGTGGCTCGAGCGCCGCTCCAAGGAGCGTCCGCGCGGCGTGAGCCTGGCCGAGCTGGGGCTCGACAACGTAGAGGAGGCCTAGCGCATGGAAATCTTCAACGCGACCAACCTGCTCTACATTTGGGGCGGTTTTGTTAAGACCATCGAGATCTCGGCGCTGTCGATCTTTTTCTCGCTCATCTTTGGCACGGTGCTGGCGCTCATTAAGAGCTATGCGCCCCGCCCGTTCCGTATTTTGGTGAGCGCCTATATCGAGCTGTTCCGCTGCACGCCGAACCTGCTGTGGATTCTGTTTATCTACTTTACGGTGCAGGGTTTGGACATTGTGATTTCGACCATCGCCTTTACGCTGTTTACCAGCGCCGTTATGGCCGAGATCGTGCGCGGCGGCCTCAACTCGATTCCGCGCGGCCAGTTTGAGGCAGCGCAGAGCCAGGGTTTTGGCTTCTTTGCCACCATGCGCTACATCATTCTGCCGCAGACGTTTAAGACGATCATCCCGGCGCTGTTTAGCCAGTGCACGACCGTCATCAAGGACAGCTCGTATCTTTCGGGCATTAACGTGGCCGAGCTCATGTACACGGCAAACGTCGTGATGGCCCATGCGATCGACCTGTCGCAGGTGCTTATGCTCTACGGCCTGGTGTTTGCGATGTACTTTGTGCTCAACTTTGGTATCTCGCTGCTGGTTCGCGCATATCAGAGGCGAATGGTGGCAGCGTAGAATGTGGCAAAGGGACAGCCCCTTTGTCACATAGAGAAAGGAATCGCGATGAGCGATCTGGAGAATAAGAAGAATCCTGTGGTCATTACCATCGCGCGCGACTTTGGCGCCGAGGGCCACGAGATTGGCCGCATGCTTGCCGACGAGTTGGGGATTCCGCTGTACGATAACGAGCTGCTGGTGCGTGCGTCGCTGCGCGCGGGCGAGTCGCTCGACAAGATGGCCGCCTACGACGAGCGTCTGGCCGTGGAGAACATGGCGTTCCTGCCCGACCGCTACGATGCGCGTTCGTACTCGGACAAGTTGTTCCAAAAGATGAGCCAGGTGATTTTGGACCTGGGCGAGACCGAGAGCTGCATTATCGAAGGCCGTCTGTCCGATTACCTGCTGCGTAACAACCCCAACCACATTGCCGTGCTGGTGACCGCTCCTTTTGAGGACCGCGTCGAGATTGTGCGCAAAAAGCGAGGCCTTAATAAAAAGAAGGGCGCCAAGCTGGTCAAGCAGCAGCAGAAGGCGCGCGAGGCATTCTACAAGCGCTACAGCGCCGGCAAGTGGAAGATGACGAGCGGTAAGGACATCGTCGTCAACCGCGCCAAGCTGGGCCGCGAGGGCTGCAAAGACGTTATCGCCGCTGCCTACCGCTACAAAGTAGCGCAGCTCGAAGACTAACCGACCAAAACCACCACAAAGGTGCCTGTCCCCTTTGTGGTGGTCGGGCGGCCGGCATAGAAAAAAGTCCCCGCCGGGCGTGTGCTCGACGGGGACTTTGCCGTTTGGCGGCTAGTGCTGTAGGTGATTACTCGCCCAGCAGGCTCTTGGTGATGGAAGCGGCGGCCTTCTTGCCGGCGCCCATCGCCAGAATGACCGTAGCGGCACCGGTGACGATGTCGCCGCCGGCCCAGATGCGGGGATCGGTGGTCTGGCCGGTCTCCTCGTCGGCGACGATGTAGCCCCACTTGTTGAGCTCCATCTTGCCGCCGATCTTCTTTGCGAAGGGGTTGGCGTTGGTGCCGATAGCCGAAATCGCGACGTCGCAGGGGATCTCCTCGATGGCGCCCTCGATGGGCACCGGGCGACGACGGCCGGACTCGTCGGGCTCGCCGAGTTCCATCTTCTGGACCTTGACGGCGCACACGGAGCCGTCCTCGCCAGCGACAAACTCGAGCGGGGAGACGAGCGGCAGAACCTCGACGCCCTCGGCCTTAGCATGGTGCAGCTCGGCGCGACGGCAGGGCATCTCGTCCTCGGTACGACGGTAGGCGATGATGGCGTGCTCGGCGCCCAGGCGCTTGGCGGTACGGACGGCGTCCATGGCCACGTTGCCGCCGCCAAAGACAACGACGTTCTTGCCGTGCTTGGTGGGGGTGTCGTACTCGGGGAACTTGTTGGCCTTCATCAGGTTCACGCGGGTGAGGTACTCGTTCGCGAAGAAGACGTTGGGCAGGTTCTCGCCGGGGACGTTGAGGAACTTGGGCAGGCCAGCGCCGGTCGCCACGTAGATGGCGTCGAAGCCCTGCTCGAACAGCTCCTCGGCCGTGGCCATGTTGCCCACGACGGAGTTGTACTCAAACTTGACGCCCATGTCCTCCAGGCCGTCAATCTCGCGTTTGACGACCGCCTTGGGCAGACGGAACTCGGGGATGCCGTAGACCAGCACGCCGCCGCCGGTGAAGAAGGCCTCAAAGACGGTAACGTCAAAGCCGTTACGGGCGAGCTCGCCGGCGCAGGTGATGCCGGACGGGCCGGAGCCGACGACAGCGACCTTCTTGCCGTTCTTGGGGGCCATCTTGGGCGTGGAGGCGAGCTCGGGGCGGTCACCCAGGAAGCGCTCGAGCTGGCCGATGGCCACGGGCTCGGACTTCTTGCCACGGATGCACTTGCCCTCGCACTGGTTCTCCTGCGGGCAGACGCGGCCGCAGATGGCGGGAAGCATGGAGTCCTCGCGAATGGTATCGAGAGCGCCGCCGAAGTCCTTCGCGCGGATCTGCTCGATAAAGCGGGGAATGTTGATGTTGACGGGGCAGCCCTCAACACAGAACGGCTTCTTGCAGTTGAGGCAGCGCTCGGCCTCGGCCAGCGCCATCTCCTCGGTGAAGCCCTTGTCGACGGGGCGGAAGTCGCAGGCGCGCTCGGCAGCCGGCTCCTCGTTATCGGGGGTGCGGGGCGACTTCATATCGGCAACGAAACGACCGTTAACTAGTGGCATGCGCAGCTCTTTTCCTCATAAGCCTTGAGGGACTCGCCCTCTTCGGAACGGTAAGCGGCCTGGCGGGCACGAAGGTCATCCCAGTCGACCAGGGTGGCATCGAAGTCGGGGCCGTCGACGCAAGCGAACTTGGTCACGCCGCCCACCTCGACGCGGCAGCAGCCGCACATGCCGGTGCCGTCAACCATGATGGGGTTGAGGGACGCGGTAATGGGGGTGTCGTACTTCTGGGCGGTGAGGGTCGAGAACTTCATCATCGGAACGGGGCCGACGCAGAAGACCTGGCTCACGGCCTTGTCCTGCAGCAGGCGCTCCAGCGGAGCGGTGACAACGCCCTGCTCGCCGTAGGAGCCGTCATCGGTGGTGATATGGATGTGGTCCTCGTCGAGGAGCTCGCGGAACTGGTCCTCCATGAGCAGGAGGTCCTTGGTGCGGGCGCCCATGATGGCGTGGACCTCGTGGCCGGTCTCGACCAGGTGCTTGGCGACCGGGAAGGCAATTGCCAGGCCGACGCCGCCGCCAATGACGGCGCAGGGGCCCTCGGCCATCTCGGTGGGAACGCCCAGCGGGCCCACGACGTCGCGCAGTGACTCGCCGGCCTCATAGGTGGAAAGCATCTCGGTGGTCTTGCCGATCACCATGAAGATGAACTCGACCCAGCCCTCGTCACCGTTCCAACCAGCTAGGGTAAACGGGACGCGCTCGCCCGTCTCGTTGGCGCGAACCATGAGGAACTGTCCAGCGTGCGCATGCTTGGCGATCGCGGGCGCCTCGATGCGGAACTTGAACACCTTCTCCGAGAACTGCGTCTTCTCCAGGATCTTATACATAGAACCCCTCTCTTGTTAGGGCCGCCGAACCGTGCCTCCACGGAAATGGACGGTAGCCCGAGTAAAACCGTACGCGCACAGGCGTTGTGCAGACATACGGTGCAAATTATACCCTCATGGACATGCTGTTTACGTGTGTCTTCGGCGGTTGGGAAAAGGGTTTATCCACTTCGACCTGCCAAATAGGGATAGGTTTATTTTGGTCGGTTTTATCAGGCAAAACGGCAAAGGGGGCCGGCCTCGGCTTGTGATGAGGCCGGCCCCCTTTGGGGTGTTATGCGTGTATGGCGGTGCGGGGTTTATTGCGATGCGGCCACCGGGGCGTTTCCGCAGATAAAACCTGCCAAAATAAACCTGTCCCTAAACGGTAGGTTTTAGTGCTTGCCGTTGGCGGAGGCGGCGCCGTTGACGTGGTCGCGGGCGTAGATTACGCCGTGGACGATGGCCAGACCGGCGGCATCTGCGGCGCGGGCGCAGGTGTCCTGGAAGTCCTCGGCCTCGCGGGCGCGCAGCTGCTTGAGCACATAGTCTGCCACGGCCATCTTGCCGGGAGGGTTGCCGATGCCGGTGCGGATACGGCTAAAGTCGCGGCTGCCCATCTTGTCGATGATGGAGCGCAGGCCGTTGTGACCGGCATGGCCTCCGCCCACCTTGACGCGCACGTCACCGGCGGGAATGTCGAGCTCGTCGTGAATCACGAGCAGCTCCTCGGCCTTGATCTTGTACTCGCGGCAGAGCTTGGAGATGGGTCCGCCCGAGGTGTTCATGTACGACTGCGGCTTGACCAGCACGATCTGGCGCTTGCCACCCTCTTCCTCGGGATCGTTGATGTTGATGAGTGCGACCTCGGCGCCGGCCTGGTTTTTCCAGTACGTGACACCGGCCTGACGGGCCAGCTCATCGATCGCCTTAAAGCCGGCGTTGTGGCGGGTCTCGGCATATTCCTCACCCGGGTTGCCAAGTCCGGCAACCATGCGAATCTTAAGCGGCTGTGCAGCTGCCATAGGCTTCCTTTCGTTACATAAGTAGTTCGTTCAACGACAAAGGCTACCACGCCCGCCGAAGGCGAGACTTCGTTTCAGCGAAATCCCACCAGACAAAAGCGCGGCCGCGGCAGAGCGAGCCGCCGGAACAGAAGAAACCCCCGCGCGACCTTTGCGAAGCAAGGGGGAGCGCGGGGGTTTCTTCTGTTCCGGCGGCGATGCGCCGGGTTGCAAGGACGATGCGACTACAGCGCGAAGTCGCCGCCGACGAGCGTGGAGACGGGCTCCTCGTGGTAAACGGCGGAGATGGCCTGAGCGAACTCCTCGGCGACCGAGATAGTCTTGATCTTGCCGCCGACCTCGACGGGGATGGCGTCGGTGACGACGCACTCGACGATGGGGGCATCGTTCAGGCGCTCGATGGCCGGACCGGAGAAGATGCCGTGGGTGGCGCAGACGTAGATGTCGCCGGCGCCCATAGCCTTGAGCTCCTTGACGTTGGCGCACAGGGTGCCAGCAGTGTCGATCATGTCGTCGTTGATGATGCAGGTCTTGCCCTTGATGTCACCGATGATGCCCATGACCTCGGCGGCGTTGTGGCGCGGACGGCCCTTGTGGGCGATGGCCAGGTCGCAGCCGAGCATGTCGGACAGCTTCTTGGCGGCCTTGGCGCGACCCACGTCGGGGGAGACGACAACCAGGTTGTCGGTGTCGAAGTGCATGTCGTTGTAGTACTGGCCAAATAGCGGCAGTGCGGACAGGTGGTTAACCGGGATATCGAAGAAGCCCTGGATCTGGCCCTGGTGCAGGTCGAGGGTGATGATGCGGTTGACGCCGGCACGCTCGAGCAGGTTGGCGACGAGGCGGGCGGTGATGGGCTCGCGCGGGCCGGCCTTGCGGTCCTGGCGGGCATAGCCGTAGTGGGTGATAACGGCGGTGATGGAGCGGGCGGATGCGCGCTTGGCAGCGTCGGTGGCGATGAGCAGCTCCATGAGCATGTCGTTGACGTTGCCGCCGGCCACGGACTGAATCAGGAAGACGTCGGCGCCGCGGACGGTCTCGTCGTAGCGGGCGTAAATCTCACCATTGGCGAACTGCTTTAGCGTAAGGCCCGAAAGCTCGACCCCAAGGTACTCAGCAATCTTCTGAGCGAGGGGACGGTTGGAGGAACCGGAATACACGCGGATGGACTTGCGCATATTCTCCGACTTCTCGGGATCATTAATCGGCATTACCCTTCTCCTTTATACATCGAATGCCATATAGATGCCTTGTTGCATTGTAACCGCGCGGCGGGGTTTATCGGGTCTTGATAACGTCTTTACCGCCAACGGACACGAACCGACCACTCATCCGGTTGCGCAGGTCACGATAGAAAAAGGAGCCGCCCCCATGGAGCAGCTCCTTTTGTGCTTGGTAAAACGTTATACCTCGTCGTCCTCGTGCAGGCGGCGGCGGTAATCGGCGGCCCAGCCCTCAATATTTACCTGACGGGCGCGGCCCAGACCGAGCGCGTCTGCCGGGACCGGCTCGGTGATGACGGAGCCGGCGGCCACGAGTGCACCGTCGCCGATCTGGGCGGGCGCGACCATCATGGTGTCGGAGCCAATGAAGGCGTCCTTGCCGATGACGGTCTTGTGCTTGTGCACGCCATCGTAGTTGCAGGTGATGGAGCCCGCGCCCACGTTGACGCCGGAGCCCATGGTGGTGTCGCCGATGTAGGACAGGTGGGGCACCTTGGAACCCTCGCCGATCGTGGACTTCTTGATCTCCACGTGCGTGCCGGCCTTGGAGCCGTCGAGCATGTGGGTGCCCGGGCGCAGGTAGGCGCGCGGACCGCAGTCGACGCCGTTCTCGATGACGGCCTCAATGGCGATGGTCTCATCGATGGTGCAGCCGCTGCCGACGGTGGTGTCGGTGAGGCGGCTGTTGGGACCGAGCTGGCACTCCTCGCCCACGGTGACGTGGCCGATCAGGTGCGTCTGCGGCCACACGACGGTATCGCGGCCGATAACGGCATCGGGGCCGATCCAGGCCTGTGTGGGGTCGATGAAGGTAACGCCCTCGGCCATCCAGTGCTCGTTGATGCGGTCGCGCGCGATGGCGGTGAGCTGTGCGAGCTGGATGCGGCTGTTGACGCCCAGGCCGTCGCGGTAGTCGTCGCAGTGGAAGATGGAGACAGCCTGGCCGTGGCCTTTGAGGATCTCGAGCATGTCGGGCAGGTAGTACTCGGATTGCGCGTTGTCGTTGCCGATCTCGTTGATGTGGGCGGCGAGCTGCGTGCCGTCAAATGCGTAGCAGCCGGCGTTGCACTCCAGCAGCGTGGCGGCCTGCTCGGGCGTGCAGTCCTTCTGCTCGATGATGCGCTCGATCTGACCATCGGCGCCCAGCTTGATGCGGCCGTAGCCGAAAGGATCGGGCGGGGTCATGGTCATGACGGTGCAGGCGAGCTCGCCGGTGGCGACGGTTTGCGCGAACTTGGCGACGGTGTCGGCGGTGATGAGCGGCAGGTCGCCGTTGAGCACGACGACGGGGCCTTGCGTGATGCCGCAGGCCTCGAGCGCGACCTTTACGGCGTGGCCGGTGCCCAGGCGCTCGGTCTGCTCGACGCACTCGACCTTGGTGGCGCTGTTGGCGTAGGCGCCGTCGATGAGGGCGCGCATCTCGTCGGCGTGGCTGCCGATGACGACCACGACGCGGCTGCAGCCGGCCTTGATGGTAGCGTCGACGATCCACTGGACCATGGGCTTACCCAGGATCTTGTGCGAAACCTTGCAGTGGTTCGACTTCATGCGGGTGCCCTCGCCGGCAGCGAGGATAATTGCGGTTGCGTCCATGTGATCTCCTGTTACGTTATAGAGACGTGTGTTTGGAAACGATACACGGCGCAATATGATACCGCAGGCATATGATGAGCGCGTAACGATTGGTTTGCGGCAGCTGATGCTTGGGCCGGCGGTGCGGCGTTTGCGCTGGTTGTGTATGGCGGAGGCGCTGCGGCGTTGTCGTTTGAGCGAGGGGACGGGGGTGCCCGTGGATATCATGCGAGAGGAATCGGGCAACGAGCCCGTCGCGGCATTCTCGATGTCGCATCCGGCGGTGCCGTCACTCTACATGGTGCTGACGTTGGGGCTCACCATGTTCTCGATGCAACCGGTGCTGATTGCGCTGTCGCTCGCGGGCGGGTTGGCGTATGGATTTGCGACGCGCGGGGCTGCCCGCACGTTGGGCGCGCTTCGCTGGCAGCTGCCGGTGATTTTGATCATTGCACTGGTCAACCCGCTGTTTAGCGCATCGGGCTCGACCGAGCTTTTCCATATTGGCATGCGCGTGGTGTATTTGGAGAGCATGATGTACGGCCTGTGCATGGGTGGGCTGTTTGTGGCGAGCGTGCTGTGGTTTGAGGCCGCGGCGTCGATGCTCGAATACGATAAGGTGCTTGCGCTTTTGGGCAACGCCGCGCCGGTGATCGCGCTCATGATCTCGATGTGCATGCGGCTTATCCCACAGTTTTTGCGCCGCGGTCGCACGGTGCTGGCGGTGCAGGACGCGATCGATGTGCCGGGGCGCGCGCCGGCCGACCCCGTGCGTTCGCGCCTGCGGGCCTCGAGCGTGCTGATGGGCTGGGGCATGGAAGATTCGCTTGAGCGCGCGGATGCCATGCGCTCGCGCGGGTGGGGTGCTGCGTCGCGCCGTACGACGTATGCGCGGTATCGGCTGAGGCGCGGCGATGTTGCCGCGCTGGTTGGACTTGCAGTGTTTGGTACCGCCGCGGTGGCGGTGGCATGGACCGCGACAACGCAGTATTCGTTTTACCCGCAGCTTTCGGTGCCCGCGCCGTGGCTGGGTTATGTCGTGTACGCTGCCTGGATGGTGCTGCCCTGCGTGCTGCATGCGATCGATGAGAAGAGGTTCGGCTGATGGCTCGGTTGGATAGTGGCCCGGTGTCGGGCGCGGCGTGCGACCCGGATATGCCGGCGATTGAGGTGCGGAGCCTGAGCTTTACCTACCCCGGGGCTGATGCTGCGGTGCTCGAGGGGCTCGACTGGTCTGTCCCCCAAGGTGCATTTGCGCTGCTTGTTGGCGGTACCGGATCGGGTAAGTCGACGCTGCTGTCGCTGCTCAAGCCCGAGATCGCTCCGGCGGGCGAGCGCACTGGCGATGCGCGCGTGCTGGGCGAGAACGTTGCCGACATGGACGTGCGCGCGTCTGCGGAGTGCGTGGGCTACGTGTTCCAGGATCCCGAGAACCAGATTGTGTGCGAGACCGTGTGGCACGAGATGGCGTTTGGCCTGGAAAACTTAGGCATGTCGCGCGACGAGATGCGCCGCCGTGTTGCCGAGACCAGCTATTTCTTTGGTCTGGAGGACTGGCTTCATCGCGATACCGATACGCTTTCGGGTGGCCGCAAACAGCTGCTGTCGCTTGCCGCCGTCCTGGCGCTGCGTCCGCGTGTGCTGCTACTCGACGAGCCCACGTCTCAGCTCGATCCCGTTGCCGAGAAGAATTTTCTGCACGCGCTGTTTCGCGCGAACCGTGAGCTGGGCTGCACGGTTGTTGTGGCTACGCATCAACCGCGGCCGATGCTCGAGTATGCGACGTGTGCGTACCGGATTGAGGGCGGTCGTGTGCGCGAGGTGGCGGATATGGCTTCTTTGGGACGCCGAGAATCGCTGTTTTCCGATGACATGTTGGGGTGGGGTGCCATCCGATGTGCAAAAAACGGAGTATTCAGCAGGCGTGAGGACAATTTGGGCTCTCTGGAGCCGCCCGGGGACGTAGCGAGCGCGAAAAAAAGTTCGGAATTGGACAAATCGTCCGAATTTGTGGCGCAAACGTCACTCGAGAACGGCTCGGAAGCCTTCCCGCGCACGGATGGAGGCAGAATACTCCAAAAAATGCACGGCGGGTCGGCTACCACCCTGTCGGAAGGCTGGTTTCGCTACGATCGCGTTGGCGGTTGGGTGCTGCGCGGGCTCGATGTGACGTTTTCAGCCGGCGCGGTGCATGCGGTCGTGGGCGGAAACGGCTGCGGCAAGTCGACGATGCTCTCGGTGCTGGCCAAGACCGCCAAGCTGCAGCGCGGCCGCATGGTGCGCGGAGCGGCTTCGGCGGCGCTGCTGCCACAGAATCCCAAGGCCCTGCTGGTCGCCGAGACGGTTCGCGATGAGCTGATGGAGTGGGCCTCGACCTGCGGATATGACGAGAACTTGGCGCGGGAGCGTGCGGCGCAACTGGGATTGGACGGCCTGGAGACGCGCCACCCCTACGACCTCTCGGGCGGACAGCGCCAGCTGCTCGCGCTGGCAAAGCTGCTGCTGATTGGCCCCGAGCTGCTGCTGCTTGACGAGCCCACGAAGGGCTTGGACCTGGAGAGCCGCCGCATCATCGCCCGCGCCCTGCGTGACCATGCGAATGCCGGCGGTACCGTCATCATGGCCACGCACGACTTAGACTTTGCCGAGCAGGTGTCCGACGACGTCGCCATGATGTTTGACGGCGAGATTGCCTGCATGGAGCCCCCGGCCGACTTCTTTGCCGACAACGTGTTCTATAGGGCGTGATGGGATGACGGACTGTCGTTTCTCGCGCTTGCTTGCAAAACTGGAGATCCCGCTGCTGCTGGCGGTGCCAGCCGTGATGGCTGCGGCGTTGCTGGTGGGCATTGAGCAGGCGGCGCTTGCCATGCTGGTTGTAGTGGCGCTCGTGCTCGCACTGTTCTTTGCGGGTTACGAGGCGTCGCGCCCGGGCCTGCGCCAGATTATGCCCACGCTGGTGTTGGCGGCGTTGGCCGCGGCGGGGCGCATCTTGTTTGGCCCCATTCCCGACTTTAAACCGGTGAGCGCCATCGCCATTATCGCGGGGGCGACGCTTGGTCGCCGCAATGGTTTTATGGTTGGCGTGTTGGCAGCGCTGACCAGCAATTTCTTTTTTGGGCAGGGCATGTGGACGCCGTGGCAGATGTATGCCTGGGGTCTGGTGGGCTATATCGGTGGCGCACTGGCGCATGCGGGCGCGTTTGACCGCGCCGATGGAACCGTGCGAATGCCGGCACTGTTGGCGTATGGCTTTGCGTCGGGCTTGCTGTATGGCGTCGTGATCAACGCGTATGACATCATTGGTTTTGTACAGCCGCTTACTTGGGCGGGTGCCGTGGCGCGTCTTGCCACGGCAGTGCCGTTCGATATTACGCACGGCCTTGCGACCTGCGTGTTTTTGGCCGCCTTGTACAAGCCTTGGTGCCGTCGCATTAACCGTGTCGTCGTGAAATACGGGCTGTAGGGCTGGTCGCGCCGGGGCGGGAATCAATACTGCCGAAGTGCCATTTTAAAACTATGCCGGTTTACGGGGCTAGATTGGCGCGGGCCGACCATACCAGCATTTTTCGAAATAGGGCACACCGTCTACCTGCGTTTTATTATCTCGGAATTGCATATGGTTGGGGGTTCGCGATTCAGCCCCGTAAACCGGCATAGTTTTGGAATGGCCGGCTGATATGACGGGCATCGTGGCCCTCAGAGAGCCAAATTGATCCGTTTTCTTCCGTTCCCAGACGTCCCCGGGGAATCAGCTGAACCCGCCCGCCACGAAATCGGCCCATCTACTACGCTTAGCCTGATACCCCCGACCATGACCGCGTTTTATGAAAAACCGCAGGCTTTCTACCTGCGGTTTTCTTTTCGCGTTGTTCACTGTGGTTGAGGGTAGTGGCTTAAACGTAGTAGATGGGCACGTTTCGTGGCGGGTGGGTTGCGCGAACGCTCTCGCAAGGCGAAAGTGGCTCGTTTTCCTCCGTCCCTGGGGATCAGCTGGAGGCTAGAGTTCCAACGCGAGGGTGACGGGGCAGTGGTCGCTGCCGAAGATGTCGCCGCGGATGCCGGTGTCGCGTACGTTGTCGGCGATTGCGTCGCTTACCAGGAAGTAGTCGATGCGCCAGCCGGCGTTGTTCTTGCGGGCATTAAAGCGGTAGCTCCACCAGCTGTAGACGCCCTCGACGTCGGGGTTTGCCGCGCGCCAGGTATCGGTAAAGCCGGCATTGAGCAGCTCGGTAAACTTGCCGCGCTCTTCGTCCGAAAAGCCCGCGTTGCCGCGGTTGGACTTGGGATTCTTAAGGTCGATCTCCTCGTGCGCCACGTTAAAGTCGCCGCAGGTCACGACGGGTTTTCCGGTCTCGCGCTCGAGGCCTGCCAAAAAGCCGCGGTAGGCATCGTCCCAGGCCATGCGCACGTCGATGCGCGCGAGCTCGTTTTGGGCGTTGGGCGTATAGACGTCCACGAACCAAAACTTGTCGAACTCGAGCGCGCAGACGCGGCCCTCGGTTGCGGCTTGGGCGACGAACTCGGCCGCCTCGCCCTCGCCGGCGTAGGGTAGCAGCGCGTCGGCGTGCAGCACGCGCAGCGGTTCCTGGCGGCTAAAGACCGCAGTGCCCGAATAGCCTTTACGTTCGGCGTAGCTCCAGGTTTGGTGATAGCCGGCCAGGTCGATATCGACCTGGCCCTCCTGCAGCTTTGTCTCCTGCAGCGCCAAGATATCGACGTCGAGTTCTTGCGCGATCTGGATAAAGCTCGGGTCCTTTTTGAGCACGGCGCGCAGGCCGTTAACGTTCCACGAGGCGAAAGTGTAAGTCTGAGGCATGGTGTCCTTTCGACGGGGTTGGCAGGCTTAAGATTAGCGCAACAGGGGCGGGGTGGGCTCCGCGCATGCTGACTTAAAGGCCGCATGCTGGGACGTCGCCCAACGCTGCCCGACTAACAAGGACGGAGGACTCATATGACGCAGGCAATATCGGACCCCAGGCAGGCCTCCGCCGCGCTGGCGGATCTGTTTGACACCCACAAGCGCGTGGTCTTCTTTGGCGGCGCGGGTGTTTCCACGGCAAGTGGCATTCCCGATTTCCGCAGCGTGGACGGCCTGTATCATCAGCAGTTTGCCTATCCGCCCGAGACCATGCTCTCGCACAGCTTTTACGAGGCACATCCGGCCGAGTTCTTTGACTTCTACCGCACCAAGATGATCGCGCTTGGCGCCAAGCCCAACCGCTGCCACACCAAGCTGGCCGAGCTGGAGCGCGCCGGCAAGCTAAATGCCGTGGTGACGCAAAATATCGACGGCCTGCATCAGATGGCCGGCTCACAGCGCGTGTTCGAGCTGCACGGATCGGTCCATCGCAACATTTGCCAGTCGTGCGGCACAGTCTATAGCGCCGAGTGGATTTGCTCGCGCGAGCACGAGGATGCCGCGGGCGTGCCTGCGTGCCCCGCGTGCGGCGGCCGCATCAAGCCCGATGTAGTGCTCTACGAAGAGCCGCTCGACGAGCATGTGTTGACCGGTGCCGTTGCTGCCATCGCCGCAGCCGACGCCCTCGTCGTGGGCGGAACCTCGCTCGTAGTGTATCCGGCGGCGGGCCTCACGCGTTACTTTACTGGCGATACGCTGGCCATTTGCAATTTGGCGCCCACCGATCAGGATGCAAATGCCGACCTGCTGATTTCTTGCGACATCGCGGCCGCGTTTGCGTTCTAGCCCGCGCGCGCGGATACAATAGAAAGACTGAGTGCAAAGCGACCCCGCCGCCAGCTCCCCAAGCTCGGCGGCGTGGGCATTTTAGGAGGATGTTCATGGCGAACGACAGCAAGACATGGCGGTGCGGAAAGTACGAGCTCAGCTTTGACCGTCCGCGCATCATGGGCGTCCTCAACGTGACGCCCGATTCGTTTAGCGATGGCGGGGAGCACTTCGATCCCGATGCCGCCATCGAGTACGGCCTGGCGATGCTCGACGCCGGCGCCGACATCATCGACGTGGGCGGCGAGTCCACGCGTCCCGGCTTTACCCCGGTCAATCCCGATGAGGAAGCGCGCCGCGTGCTGCCCGTGGTGCGCGCGCTGGCCAAGGAGGGCGCCATCGTCTCGATCGACACGCGTCATGTGGCAGTTGCCAAGGCGGCCGTGCGCTGCGGCGCCTCGATCGTCAACGACGTGACCGGCTTCACCGATCCCAAGATGGTCGAGTTTGTTAAGACGAGCACCTGCGGCGTCATCGTGATGCATGCCGGCGAGGTCGCCGCGCCCACCCGCACGCACGCAACGGTGCAGCTCGATACCTCGGCAGCGGCGTTTGTTGCCGAGAAGGCGCGCGAGGCGGCTGCCGAGGCCGCGCGTGAGGCCGAGAAGCCGGCTCGCCGCCGTCGCGGCAAGTTGCTGGGCGAGCCTAAGCCGGAGGCCAAGCTTCCGGGCGGCGTGGTGCAGCCCTCGTTGCCGTTTGGCGAACCGGAGGCCACGTCCGAGCCTTCAAGCGAGCAGGAGACGCCGGCCGCCGAGCAGGCTGCTGCCGCCGAGACCGTCGCGCCCGCGCCCGAGGCCACGCCCGCAGCCACCGAGGCCGCATCGGAGTCCAATGACCGCCTGGCCGCCATGATGCGCCGCAGCGCCCGCCGCGAGGAAGCCTACGTGCCCACCTCGCAGCTCCGCCGCTTCACCCTGCCCGATTCGGCGCCCATCATGCGCCGCGTCATGGGCTTTCTGTCTGACCAAGCCCGCACGCTCATCCATGCCGGCGTGTCGCGCGACCGCATCTGCATCGATCCTGGCCCGGGCTTTGGTAAGTCGGCTAACGAGGACATCGTCATCCAGCGCGAGACTGCCAAGATGGCGTCACTGGGCTATCCGCTCATGTGCGCCGTGTCGCGCAAGCGCTTTGTGGGCGCCGTTTCGGGCGTGACCGAGGCCGCCGAGCGCGATGCCGCTACGTTTGGCGTGTGCCTGGGCGCCATCCAGGCCGGTGTCAACATCGTGCGCGTGCACGACGCCGCGGGTTTTGCGCAGTTCTTGAACGGCTACTGGGCGGTTGCCAAGCCGCAGCCGCGCCGCGCGTTTGTGGCCGTGGGATCCAACTTGGGACATCGTTGCGACAACATCCGCGCCGCGCGCGACATGATCGCCGAGATTCCGCTCACCTGCGTGTCCAACTCCTCCAAGATCTACGAGAGCGAGCCGGCCTACGAGACGCGCCAGGACGCGTTTGCCAACGCCGTCATCGAGATCAAGACCGAGCTGGCGCCGTTGGTGCTGCTCGACGAGCTCATGAAGATCGAGGCCGAGCTGGGGCGCGACCGCTCCAAAAAGGCCAAGGCCAACGGTCCGCGCACCATCGACTTGGACCTGCTGTGGATGGACGGCGAGACCCACGGCGGCAAAAAGCTGCGCCTGCCGCATCCGCTGATCGGCGAGCGTGACTTTGTGCTGGTGCCGCTCGAGGATCTGATGCACGACCCGGCGCGGTTCTTCCGCTACAACGGCGTCGAGGTCAAGGAGCCCGAGGATCGCGTGGGCCATATCGTGGGCGAATTGGGGCGTATGTAGATGATCGAGATGAATGCTGTTGCCGCTGGCACCGAGCTCGACGCGGCGCGCGACGCGGGCCGCGAGGGCGTGTCCGCGGGCTGGTGCGCGTGGAGCGCGGGCGATGCTTCGCTGACGTTTTCGCTGGTTGTGCGCCCCGATGTGAACATGCATGCCTTCCACGGCCTGCCGTTTGTGGCCGCAATGGGCATGATGGACGCGCTCGTGGGCACGGCTTCGACGCCGGGGTTGGGCCTTGCCGGTAAGGTGGGTATCCAGTGGCCGAGCGATATCGTGTGCGGTGCGCCTGCGTTTGAGACGTCGCTCGCGCGTGTTGCCGTGAACGGCGGTGCCGGTGCTGCGGGCATGTTTGCCGCGGTGACGGTTGATATTGAGCGTTCGGCGTTGAGCGAGCTTGGTGTGGATGTGGCCGACGAGGCGCTGGTCGAGGCGCTGGCCGCCGCCGTGCTGGGCCGCGTGGACGCCTGGGCGGTTGTTGCCAACACGCCGCAAGGCGCCGCAGGGCCGCTGGCTCCCGTGCTGGGCGAGTACTTCGACATGGTGCCGCTGCTGGGCCGCCAAGTTGCGGCGGTGTCGCCCAACGGCTTGCCGCTTGCGGTCGGTGTGTTTGCGGGCCTGGACATCTGGGGCCGTGCGACCATCAAGACTGATGCCGGCGAGCAGGAGTTTCCGCCCGAGGCCGTACGGATTCGCGGACTGTAACGCGAGGCGCCAGCGCTCAAAGATAACGATGACAACAAGACCCTCCTCGGCCTGTGCCGGGGAGGGTTTCGCCTATCTGGGGAATGGGTTGCCAGCGCCCTATTCCTCAAAACTGAAAAATTTTCGTTTTTGAGGAATAGGATTAAGGCAGCTCGGTCTTTCGCGAGGTATATTCGCTATAGAGCCTATTCCTCAAAACTGAAAATTTTTCAATTTTGAGGAATAGCGATAAAAGACCGCGAGGAGGCCCCGATGAAACTCATCAATAGAACGTCATATATGGACACGTTGACGAGTCTTATTGGCGTGCCGGACATCAAGGTCATAACGGGCATTCGCCGTAGCGGTAAGTCAAAATTGCTCGAGGCCCTCCGCGATTACGTGGAGGCAAATCTGTCCAATTCGAATGTCATCCATATCAATTACAACCTCGACGAGTTCGAGGGCCTGCTCGAGTATCACGCGCTGCTCGCCTATGTAAAAGAGCATCGAGCGTCCGGCAAACAAAACTTTCTGCTTATCGATGAAGTTCAGATGTGCGACGGTTTTGAGCGTGCGATCAATAGCCTTCACGCATCCGAGCAGTACGACATATTCATTACCGGATCGAATGCCTTTTTGCTGTCGAGCGATCTGTCGACGCTCTTTACGGGGCGTACGTTCGAGATCGAGGTTTTCCCATTCTCGTTTGAGGAGTATCGTCTCTATGGCGACGAGGGCGAGGTCGACCGCGACTTCGATGAGTACGCGAGAACCGGCGGTATGTCCGGCTCTTACCCTTATCCACTGCAGGAGCAGCGCTATCAATATCTCTCCAACGTCTTCAAGACGCTCATTGTGAGAGATATCGTGCAGCGGCATAACGTGAGAAACGAATCGGCGCTGCTGCGCATTGCCGATTACATGATGGACAACGTTTCCAACATTACGTCGGCACGCAACATTACTGATGCATTAAATGCGGATGGGCTAAAGATTACGAACAAGACGGTCGGCACGTACATGGGGTACCTGTGCGATGCGTTTGCCTTCTATAAAGTTCGTCGGTACGACATTCGCGGCAAAAAATACCTTAAGAGCGGCGAGAAGTACTATCTGGCGGACCATGCGTTTAAATATGCGCTTCTTGGTACACGTGATATGGATTGGGGACGCGTATACGAGAACATGGTGGCAATCGAGCTGCTGCGTCGCGGATACGAGGTATACGTCGGCGTGCTCTATAAAAAGGAAATAGACTTTGTAGCAATCAAGCGGAGCGAGAAACTCTACATTCAGGTGAGCGACGACATCAGCTCGGATAAGACATTTGAACGCGAGATTTCGCCACTGCTGAGCATTGGCGATGCGTATCCCAAGATGATTCTCGCCCGCACGCATCACGAGGCCACGGATCGCGACGGAGTGCAGATCGTGGACCTGGCGAGGTGGTTGTGCGGCGAGGCGTAGCAGAAAGCCTATTCCTCAAAACTGAAAAAATTTCGTTTTTGAGGAATAGGACCGATGCATTGCTTAGTCCGCCGCTCGCGCCCGTGCTCGACTTAAGCCCCTGCCTTACCCCAGCTCCTGCATGCGGCGGTAGATTTCGCAGATGCCCTTGATGGTGAGCTGTCCGTCGACCACGTCGAAGGCATCGGTCGAATCGGCGACGATGCCGGCGAGACCGCCCGTGGCGATAACGGTGGCATCCTCGCGGCCCAGCTCGCGCTTCATGCGCTCGACCAGGCCCTCGGCCATGGCAGCAGCGCCCACCACGGCGCCGACCTTGATGCACTCCTCGGTATCGCGGCCGATGGCATGCTCGGGCGCCTCGAGCGGCACGCTGGCGAGCTTGGCGGCACGGGCGGCAAGCGCGTCCATGGAGATGCGGATGCCCGGCGCGATCGCTCCGCCAATGTAATAACCGTCCTCATCGATGACGTCGATATTGGTCGCGGTGCCAAAGTCCACCACGATTGCCGGCGCGCCGTAGAAAGTTTCGGCCGCAACGGCGTTAGCGACGCGATCGGCGCCTACGGCTTGGGGACGCGCCGCGCGCAGCTTGGTCACGGCGGCCGTCTGCGGCCCGATGACGATGGCGTCTGCGGCAATGCGGTCGGCCACGGCGTGCCACTCGCGCGAGAGCTGCGGCACCACGCCCGCAAAGGCGATCGCGTCAACCGCATCGAGCGAGAGGCCGTACATCTTAAAGAAACCCATCAGGCGCACGTGGATCTCGTCGGCGGTATAGGAGCGGTCGGTGGGCATGCGCCACGACTGCACCAGCTCGTCTCCGTCGAACAGGCCCATGGCCGTCTGCGTGTTTCCCATATCGATAGCGAGCAGCATGTCTACTCCCAGTGTTGGCATAAAAGGACGCGCACCATTGTATACGCGCCGTCGACGGCGCTCGGCCGCGATTCGTTTACGGTGATAGGGGCTGAGGGGTTTAAATATGAAGGAATTATGCTCTACGAGATTTTCCTTGCCGTTTACCGAACTCCCGCGTAATATTCTTTCTTGCGCACATGAGGCGCCCAGACATTGCGGGGTGGAGCAGTCTGGTAGCTCGCCGGGCTCATAACCCGGAGGTCGTAGGTTCAAATCCTGCCCCCGCGACCAAGACTTTTAGCAGCTCAGAGGCATTGTTCCTCTGGGCTGTTTTCTTTTTTGTCTTTCAGTCTTGGTCGAATTTTGGTCGAAATCAATTTTAAACAGCTTATTTTGAACAGGGCACCTGCCTGAACCAGCTCCACACCGGTTGGCGCCGATTGACGATGAGTTCAGTAGGACCGTTCGGCACTCCTCCACACTTTCTGCGCTTTATTCGAGGGTTACCGGACAAGGAGGATGAAGTCCCTCCAGCCCTGGCAGGACTATGTCGTGGGCATGGGTGAGGCCCCGCCGGGAGGTGGGGCCTTATTTAGAAAGATGCAATTGGGGGACCGGAGATTGTTCTCGGCCGAATTGGCTTGAAATGAGAATCAGGTCACTGGGCTCATTATCTAAAATGATGACATCTGAGCTGTAACAAAGGAGTCGCTATATGAAGACCGTCTACGATGCCCTTGACCCTATCGTCAACGGGTCGGCAACGACCAAGGAGAAGGGCGACAAGTACGAGGCGGCCTGCGTTTACTATCTCAAGAACGACCCCTTCTACGCGCTGTTCTTTTCCCGTGTCGGGACGATAACCCAGGCACCCGAATGGGATAACAGTTTGTTTTAAGGGAAAGGAAGCCGTATGGCGAAAAAGGGATATATCTTCTGGGACAGCGAGACGGCGAATTCCCAGCAGAGGATATGCCAGGTCGCTTATATCCTCACGGATCTTGAGGGAAACTGCCTGGGCGACCCGGTTTGCCGGGTGATCAATCCTGAGAGCGAGATTGGTTGGTGGAGTAGGTCTCATCTGGAAATCGATTGGGACTCGCTGGACGACATGCCGACCTTTGTCCGCTTCTGGGAGGATGCCGGTCTGGCGGATTTGCTGCGAGACTGCATCCTGGTCGCGCATAACGCCAACGGCGCCGATATCCACCACATCAAGAAGAGTCTGGCCGCCTACGACATCGAAATGCCCGAGATCGAAGTAATCGATACGATGCTGGTGGCGAAGCAGAAGGGTCTGCCCGGAGCGCTTGTCGACCTCTGCGAGCATTACGGCGTGCATCTTGATAGCCACCACGATGCCATGAGCGACGCCGAGGCGTGCCTTGGGGTTTTCCGTGGGCTGGCCGGCGAGTTCGGTGCGCTCGAGCCCGCCGTTTGGGCTCCGAATGCCTCCTCCCATCATGGCCGCAAGCGTGTTTTCACGGGCTTGGGACTGGTGAACGGGTCGCAGGAAACCATCGAAGAGGTTTTGGCGAAAGCCGAGGAGGCGGGCCACAGGGGCGATCCGGGCGAAATCACCGATCCGGTCGGACTCAAGGTGAAGGTATCCGGCGTTACTCCGGGCTACAATCGCGATGAGATCCTTGCCGCACTTAAGGAATGCGGGATGAAAGCGACCGATGGCAAGCCCGCGCAGAGCACGAAGTACCTCGCAATAGGCGACAACGTGGGACGAAGCAAGCTCGACGCAGTTTTCAGCGGCAACTCGCAGGCAAAAATCGTCACGACGGGCGAGTTGCTTGAGGTCATGAACCGATTTGGCAAGGCGGAATAGAAGGGAAGGCTCGATATGGCCGTCAATTTGAAAACCGTAAAAGACACGGTGAATCTTGCAGCGGGGGTTTTGGCCGCCGCCGCCGGGGTTGTCGATGGGGCAAAGCAGCTCGGTTTCGATGTCGATGGAGCCGTGAAAAGCGCTGCCGACGGGGCAACCAACGGCGCGCGTGCTGTTGCCGACGGCATCGGCAAGGGATTTGGTGCGGCGGCGGAAGGCGTCGGCGCGGCAGCCGGCGCGTTGGGGGATGCCACGAAGGCGTTCCAGGACTCAAGGGCCGCCGCGGAGGCTCGCAAGAAGATCGATGACGCCAGGCAATCAATATTTGAAGGCGCGTCGACGGTGATGCCCCTGCACGAGTTCATCTGCCAGCAGGTCAAAGCCTCCGAAGCTGCGTTCAACGGCTACGATATGCCCGGCTGCTATCTCATCGCGACATACCGCAGGCATGACCACGATAAGAAGTTCAGCGACTATCTCGGAATATACGTGGGGTCAAGTGAGCGTATGGCGGACGATATCGCGTCCATACCTACGCGATCGGGCGATCCGGATGTCTACGCTGACTACAAGTACCGGCAAAACATTTTGCTATTCGTGTATCCGTGCGAGCTGAAGGACGTCGACGAACGTCGTGGGCTCCTGCTGCGTTCGTTTGACGGCGAGAGGCTCTACAACGGCACTGGATTATCGGTCGAGAGGGCGGCGGATGAAGACCTATAACCTGGACACCATCCAGAAGGTCCCCCTGCGCGAGGTGTGGCCGCATGAGGCCCACGACTTCACCAAGTGGCTGGCCGAGGAGCAGAACCTCGCAACCCTCGGGACGGCGGTCGGAATCGAGCTCGAGCTCATAGAGACGGAGTCCTCGGTCGGATCGTTCAACGTGGACATCTACGCGCAGGAGTCCGGTACGGGCCGCAAGGTGATCATCGAGAACCAGCTCGAGGACACCAACCACGACCATCTCGGCAAGGTGATCACGTACGCCGCCGGCAAGGGCGCCGAGGTCGTCATCTGGGTCGTGGCGCGCGCCCGCGACGAGCACCGCCAGGCCATCGAGTGGCTCAACCAGCACACCGACAGCGACTTCGGGTTCTTCCTGGTCGAGGTCGAGCTCTGGAAGATCGGGGACTCCCTGCCCGCCCCGCGCTTCGGCGTGGTCGAGCAGCCGAACGAGTGGACCAAGACCGTGAAGCTCTCCGAGGGGCTCAGCGAGACCGAAAAGGTCAAGCTGGCGTACTGGACGGCCTACCGCGATGTGGCGGGCGGCCATCCGGAGTTCCTCAAGGAGTTCAGCCCGCAGAAGCCCAGCAAGGACCATTGGTCGACGCTTCGCCTGGGGGTCTCGGCATACCATCTCGCCCTGCTCATCGATACGCAAAAGGGCCGCACGGGCATCGAGCTGTACGTGGACGACGACAAGGAGATCGGGCATCGCGCCATCGCCAACAGCGGGATCTTCGAGGGGCACCTCGGGCTGACGGCGGCACCCTTCGATGCGAAAAAGGCCTCGGGACTGCGCTTCTACAAGGCGGGCCACCCCATCAAGGGCCACCAGGACGCATGGCCGGGGTACATCGAGGAACAGCTCGGATGGGCCCTCGAGATGAAAAAAATAATCGCGGAGATCGAGCTCTAGAAAACGCCCCGGCAGTAAATGCCGGGCGTTTTCTATTGACGGGATTCGGCGTCGGCCGTTTCGGCCCGGATACGCCGCTCGGCCTCTTCGAGGTCCCTGACAATCCTTCCCAGCGCCATGCAGTAATGCGCGAAGACCGGGTCCTCCCTGCCGGACCGGTCTTCGCAGCAAAAGAGCATCGACTCATGAAGGCAGGCGAGCTCGTAGACGATATTCTCGAGTTCCATATGGCTCCTCTCGAAAAGTGAATAGCGGTTCAGATGGTATCGATGTTGGACGCGGGCTGCCGGCGTCCGCCGTGAATCGGCCACGGCTCCGCGGCCGGGTGGCACCTCCGCTACGCCGCGTCAAGGGGGCCCATGAGATCCCGCACAAACCTCCGCTCCGCTCCGGTTGGTGGAGGTCGTCATGGACCTCCCTTGACCCGCCTTCGCTCCGGTGCGGCTCTGCAGGGAGCAAAGCCGACGACGACGCGCGGCGTCGCCATTCGGCTTTGCCCGCAGGGGCGAGATGTTGAGGGCCACGTGCCCGGAACGGAGGAAGACATGCAGCAGCTGATGACCGAGGAAATCGCCAAGACGGTGCCGAGGCTCTACGAGCAGGACGGGGCGGAGGACCCCACGGTCTACGCCCACTACTTCTCGTGCGTGAACGGATGGGACTGGTGGCTGCTCGAGTTCGACGGAACGGACGAGGCGTTCGGCCTCGTCGAGGGCTACGACGACGAGCTCGGCTACTTCAGCATCAAGGAGATGGCCGAGCTGAACCGCCAGATGGGGTTCGCTGCCGTCGAGCGCGACGAGCACTTCTCCCCGAAGCCGCTCAGCGCCGTCAGGAGGAGGTAGCCGCATGGTCACGGTCGAGTTCGACTCCATGGGTGAGGCGGTCCGCCTCGCCCTCGTGGCCGGGGAGTACGCGGGCGGCGGCCTGGCCGTCCTCCTCCTCGACGCCACGGACCCGCGCTCCGAGGGCTACATGGCCGAGTGGGGCGTGCTCACGGCGAACGTGCCGGCGGCGGCCGAGTGGTGCCGCGGACGCGGCAACATCGCCATCGACGCCGACGTGCCCGCGGCGCTCCTCGAGGCGCTCGAGGCCGCCGGCTTGCTCCGCATGGCCGGTCGCTCGGCGGCGTCCGGGATGGCCCGCTACCCGCTTGTCACGGTCGCCGGGCACGCTCTCGACGGCATGGGCGGCCTGCCCGAGACCCTCGAGGAGGCTCTCGGCTCGACAGTCGTCGTCGAGTACGAGTCGGGCGGCGACGGCGGCGCGTTCGAGGTGGGGACCGCGCCGGCCGGGTCGGCCGAGCTCGAGCGACTCATCGCCGCCGCGAGGTCCGAGGCCGACGCGCTGGCGAATGCCGGCGGATGGGCGGCCGTCCGGGTCGGGTTCGGGGATGCCGAGACCATCGACTGCGAGACGGGCCGGACGGTTTACGTCGCGGGGTGAAATGGGAGGAGGGCGCGGGCGCGGTCCGGATGGGCCGCGCTTTTCCTTTCCCGGGGATGCGGAACTCCCACCGTCCAAGGGCCTTGGACGGTGGGAGCTGGATACGACGATATGCTGCGCGTGCAACGGGGACACGCGCCTCCTTTTCGGTTGACTCCACCAGTTCGTACAGAGACTTTTCGATTTCTCGCTTTGATTTGGAGGTCTGTAATCCATATTTCTGGAATACGGCACGAGGCTGAGCTTCGAAATCGCGTCTTGCGTCGGTAGATTGTTCCGCGTCCGCGACCAGTTTTTCAAGGGTGCTAAGCTGGGACTGTATTGAGAGTTCGTTTAGGTGGTTCACATTGTCCATAGCGGTGACCACCAATGTTGAATAGCTGTCTTGAAAGACTGTGTATTTATACTTGATTTAAGGCGGAGTGGAATGTGAGCGCGCAAGGAGATGCGGAATCGATGAGAGCCTCAAAAAAAACTACTGCAGTGTTATCATCTTTCATCCTCTCTATTCTTCCATTTCTGATTCTATGGGCGGCTTGGTCAGTCCTCCCTGATACAATTCCCGCTCATTGGAGTGGTGGTGTGGTTGATCGATGGGGTAATAAGCTTGAATTGCTGGTTGTTCCGCTGTTTTCTCTGATTGGTTCTATTGCAATTTCTGTGTACCTTATTGTTTCCACGCGGCGAAGAGAGTTCGCGGATTTCTCTGTTCGAATGCGACGGGACTTTGTTGCGTGCTATATTTCTAGCCTTCTTTTATCGACAACCTGCTCAGTGATAATTGCCGTTTGGGTTCAGTTGATTCTTGCGCAAAACACTGCGGTTGATGGGGGGCTTGGACTATCGATCCTGTATTCCCTTCCCGGGCTATATGTGATCTTGTGCGCCTTGCCGCCTTTTTATGCGAGCGGCGAGAGCAAAAAGGCAGAGCGCCTGATAACAGTTCTTATTGGCGGCGCGGAGATTGTTCTTTGTGGAATAGTGCTTGAAGGTTCGGCTGCCTCTTATGCGATGATTGGACTGATGATTCTGTTCTGTGCGTTTGAGATCGTGTCACAGGTAAGGGATAGCCGGTCCTTATGAGTTGAATTACGCGCGTGCGGATATAAAGGGTGGCATGTTAAGCTGGTCGTTTTCTCGTTCTGGGACATTTGCAGTAGGATGAGTGGGACTAGGCGCGCTGCGGTGTGATGGTGACGGTTGAGACTTGTATCGCTGCAAATCCGCTGATGCACATTTTGCTATTGGGCTTGAAGGTGGGACCGACAGGCCTTTGTTTGGGTTGTTCTGGTCGTCCAACGCGTGTTGCACGGCTTTATATTGTTACGCTCGTTCGGCGCTCCGTTGGAGCATTTCCGGGTTTGTCGGCATCATGACTTGGCCAAGTGACACGCTTGCCGGGACGGTTGTAACGCCGCGCCGGTTCCGTGTGCGCCTTCGTTGTTGGCCTGTCCAGCCGGGGGCGGATTCGGCCTCATGTTGTGGCGCACGGCCTTCAGGGGCTTCCCCTGGCGAGTTATGTTCGTCCGTATGGGTAAGGGTCGGGTTGAGCTGACAATCCCGTGTCGGAAGGGGCTTGCACCATGCGCGCGATGACAGAGATTGAGTGGCTGGACGGCCGTGTGACGAAAGTGCCGGAGCTCGCCCTGGGCGATGCGCTCGGCGAGAGCGTCCAGGCGGAGCTCGATTTCGGGTTCGACGACGTGTTGGAGGGCCTTTGGGTCGAGGTGCGCCATCATGAGGAGCAGGATAAGGGCGCACTACGGGCGCCCGGGATTTTGCGGCGCAACTCGGCGTGCCGAGTTCGTTTCCGCTGGTAGCGTGGCCGGTTAACCCGGAAGGCGGTCACGGCCCGCCGTCATACGCGCCTCGCGCACCGTATGACGGCGGGCCGTTTTCGCAGACAGGGCCGTATGACGCATCAGAACCCGTCGGGCGCGGCGGATACCTTGCGCTTCCTGCCGCCGGACGGCGACCCCTTGGGCTTTTTCGGCTTCTCCGGGATGCGCCACACCGGTGCCGGGGAGGTGTTCCGGACCTCCCCCTCGAGCGCCCGCGCGAGCAGCGCGCCCTCGGCCTCCGGCGACGTCAGGCCCAGCAGCGGCCCCAGGAACGTCTCGGTGATGTCGCGGCTGGCGAGTGCCATCGGGCCCTCCGCGTCGATCACGAGCGCGCCGTTCTCGCGCGCGCTCCAGGCCATGAGCTCCGACGGGGTGATCAGCGGCCGGCGCGCCACGGAGAACGACTTGCCGGACGAGGAGCTCTGCGTCCCCTTGGTGGAGCTCTGCCCGGTCGTCTTGACGCTGTAGTCGCCGAGACGCTTGCTGATCTCCTCCGCCTCGCCGACGGACTCTACCGAGAGGACGACCTGGGTGCCGAGCAGCGCCAGCAGCGCGTCCGACTCCGCCCTGGAGTAACCGCATCGCGCCTCGAGCAGATGGGTGTTCTGGAGCACGAAGACGACGTGCAGCCCGATGCTGCGGACCTCGGCGAGGTCGCCGAGGAGGCGGGGGATCTTGGGGATCCCGGACCCCTCGTCGATGGCGAGCAGGGTCTCCGCCGGCAGCCTGCCGCCGGACAGGCGCGCGGTCTCGCGCAGTGCCGACAGCGCCTGGGAGAAGATGCACGAGACGAGCGCGCCGCGGTCGCCGCGGTCCGTCGCGCTGGCGATGTAGAGGATGGTGGGCCTGCGACCGACCGATGCGAGGTCGACCTCGCCGTCCCAGAGCATGCGGCTGACGTCGTCGTCGCAGAAGGACATGAGGTAGTTGCGCGCGGTGGAGACGAGGGCCTCGCCCCCGCCGCCGTTCGACGAGGCGACGAGGAGGAACTGGCGCGCTGGGTTTCCCGCCGGCAGGTCCGCGGCGAGCTCCTCCAGCGACTTGACCACGCTCTTCCCGTCGCGGGGCTCCAGGAGCGCGAGCACGGTCGAGAGGTTCCGCGCGCCGTCGGGGATCCGCCCGTCCGCTATCGCGAGCAGGCAGAGGCCGGTCAGCAGGTTGCGGCTGGCGTCCGTGAAGAACCTCTGGCCCGAGGAGAAGGCGTCGGGCACGATGGCGGACGACAGCTCGCGGAGCTCGGCCACGGCACCGGCGGTGCCCTCGGTCCCGAGCGCCGCGATGGCGCGGTCGAGGGGGTTGAACCTCGCCGACTTGACGGGATCGTCGAGTCGGATGGCGACGACCTCCATCCCGGCCCTCCTGGCGAGCGGCTCGGTCCATGCGCGGATCTCGGACTTCGGGTCGTGGACGATGACGGACGTCGGTATCCCGTGGGCGTTGCGGTCGATCGCGGCGGCCACGCTGATCGCGAGGGACCTCCTCGTCTTGCCCGCGCCGCTGCCCGCCCTTATGAGGCAGTGGACGGCGGGGACCATCGCGATCCCGCCGCCGATGCAGCCGGCCGCCACGAGCCCCTCCGCGGCGGCCTTCCCGTCCCAGGGAGGGCAGCGCCTCGCGACCCTGGAGGGCCTCGACTCGAGCCAGGCGTCCCCGTGCGTGCGCGTGGGCGCGCGGTCGCCGGCGAACGTCCCGTCGTGGAGCCTCGCCCAAGCGCATGCCCAGGAGGCGAACCCGAGGGCGAGGATGCCCGCCGTGACGGCGACGACGGCAGCGATGAGTGTTCCTAGTCTGCAGTCCGCCGCTGCGTTGGCTATCGTGGTTAGCGGCGGGTTGAGTATGGCGGAGGGCTCGGGGCGCGGGGCGGCCGTGTCGGGGAGGCGCAACAAGGCCGATAAATCTGCCGTAATTGAGCAAATCCACCATGTGACGTAGTCCCAGGCGCTAACGGTCGCGACGTCGGCAGCCGCCGCCATGATGCCGTATGCCGCAAGCGTGCAGGAGAGCTCTTTCCGCATGTCGCGGTTGAAGGATTTTGGTTTCATCGGGCGATCGTCCTTTCTATCTTGTTGGCGATTTCAATCGGCGGTGTTTCGGGCTGTTCATCGAAGCTATGGGCAACTGCCCACATCGTCAGGGCTGCTGCCCTGACGGCCCTCTCGCCGGCATCGTCAGCTAAGTCTCGGTTTCCAGCACGCGTCGTTTCCCTGGCGATACTCCAGCCCGCCGCGGATGCGGCTTCGATGAACGGGTGCGCCATCGGCGTCTGCCGGAAGAACCGACCTGCCGTCGGGCACCCCCTGAGGTCAGTGTCGTCGATACTGCCGCCCCGCGAGAGTTTCCGTGCAATGTGCTCGAGGCGTTTTGCCGGGATGCATGCTCGCGCTTCGGTCTCGAGGCCGGCCTTTCGCTTCCTTTCCGCTGCGGGGCCGGTTGCCGGAGTGGCGCGCCGCGCCGGCAACGGCTCGCGTGCTGGGGCCCTGTCCGGGACCATGGTGCGCAGCACGGCGTTTTCGCAGCGGGTGTCGAGATCTCCGGCGGCGGCGCGGATATAGGCATCTCTTGTGTCCCCGGTCAGGCACTTGAGGTCGGCGCATCTCTCGACCGCCTTCCTGTGGCGGTCCAGCGCGCCGGCGAGTGCGGGGGAGTCGGATGCCGCCCGGTCGAGGGCCTCCCTCAGTGCGGCGGAGGCCTCCGGGTGGAAACGCCTGAGGTGGGCGGCCTCGATCCTTCCGTCCGACGGCAGCTCGATATCGAAACGGTTCCGGTCGATGCGGGCGACGGCGTCCAGCGCGGCCTCCCTCGCGCGGTCGCGCTCAATGCGGACCTCCCGCAGGAGGGGCGCCATGGCCTTCGAGGAGATTTCGAGCCGCGCCGCCTCCATCTTCCCCTTGGGCAGCAGGGAGTCCCAGTCGCCCGCGCGGTCTACCGTGAGGATATGGACGTGGTGGCTCGTGGCGTTGATATGCATCGCAGCGTAGAACTCCACGCGGCTCTCGGGCACGCCGGTCATCTCGGAGAAGAGTCTCGGCCACTCGGACCGCACAAGTGCCTGCCAGGTGTCCAGGCGGTCGAGGCCGGCGTCTGGGGCGATGTCGTTCGGGACCGTGACGACGGTGGTGAGCACCGCGCCGCCGTTTTGGGCGATGGCGCGCCTGGCCTCCGCCACGGCGACCGGGCCGTCCGCGCCCCAGAGGCCGCCGGTCGAGCCGGTCCTGTTCGCGGCGTAGACGGCCAGGCCGTCGACGCCGAGCCTCCTGCCGTCCGCCTCGCCGACCTCGATGACGACGCCGCGGCGGGTGCCGGCGTATGCCGCCAGGCCCGCGGCGGTCGCCCTCGCAGGCGTCCCCGCGCGGACGACGGAGTGGTTGACGATGACGGGCGGGCTAGCCATCGGCGCGCTCGCGCGCGTGGAGCCTCACCTCTTCGATTCGGCCGAGGCCGGCGCGGCTGAGCTCGCCGGCCTGCGCGAGGTAGTTCTTCCAGATGTCCGCGACGGGGACATCGTCGAGCGAGGCGTAGGAGGCCTTGAGGACGTCGGCCGACATGAGGCCGGCCATGATGGCGGCGGTCATGGGGCGCGAGAGGACCGCGGCGATGCGGTCCTCGGTGGCGTCGAGCTTGCGCTCGATGTCGAGTGCGGCGACGTCCATGCGCGCGTCGACGACGCCGCGGATGAAGCCCGCGACCTCGTTGCCGTAGAGGTCGAGCCCCTCCGCGGCGAGCGCCGAGCGCAGGAGCGAGCGGATCTCGCCGCTGACGTTGGAATCGTTGAGCTCTGCCCGTGTTTTGAGGGCGGTAAAGAGCTTTGAGTCGAGCTTCACGCTGACAGTTTTGGTTTCGATCATAGGTATCCTCATAAAACAGGGGGCCGTTTGGCCCCCTGCGGTGTCTACTCATCTACCGTGAACGTAATCGGATAGCCTTTTGGTGCCTCGGAAGCCGGCAAAGGCGTGTATGCGAAGAGCGAGTTTTTAATCTGGAGGGCGTCGAAGTCAACTAGCTCTGCGATCTCGTCAATCTCTCCGACGCTGTATTTGTTGCGGCTCATGTTTGCTCCGAGCACAATTCGCGCAAGCTCGCCCTTGGGAATATCGCCCCAGCGCCTGATGATTTCCACAACAATTTTTGGGCGATGCGCGCTGAGGTCGTCGACGGCACTCTGAGGGACGATGAAATTCCTCGGGATGCCCTTGACGGGGTACTTGAGTTGCACAATTGCGGGACGGGCAACGACGAAATCGTCCTGGAGCAAGGGCTCGGAACCGCTTGGGACATAGTAGGTCACGTTGCCGTACCTGATGCTGCCGTCAGTTTGATTGAGTCCGACCATTGTGGTTCCTCTCTGTGAGTGGTGCTGGCTGGTTTGGTCGCCGGAACCTTGGTTTAAGGTTGGGTGTGCTTGACCCTGAAGGCGAGTTCGGGGTCTTCGCTGGCGAGGTCCGCCGGAACTGCGGGGAATGCTCCGAGTTCTTGGCACTGCGCCTCGATCCTTGCCGAAAAGCGTTTCACGAAGTTGTCGTGCGCCGGCCCGTTCCCGTGGACGACGTAGGCACGCGCAGCTATCTTGACGAGCTCCTCGTCGGGGATGCCGTAGCGATCGTCGATGACGGAGAGCTGGTCAATCGCCTCTGTCGGCTCGTTCTCGGCGACATAGATAACGAAGGTACGTGGCACCCCCTCGATTTCGTGCCTGAATCGCAGGACTTCAACAGTGTCGGCGGTTTCTGCATCGGAAGGGTTGAGAATCTCGACTTCGTCGTCGAGGTCGAGCGTATATCTCCCGTTGCCGGCTTCGAAAACAGCGGGGCTGCTGCATGCGGCCGGGCCGTCGGCTTCTCCTGATTCCATAAGGCTCCTTTCGAATAAGAGATCTGACAGTGTTTTTGCTATCGTCGGGGGTGCCCTCGCCCCGCATCCGATCATGACTGCCTCCCCGACCGAATTGCCTTCGATACCAGGTCTACGAGTTCTCTCGTGCGTTCCGTGTTCGCGCCGGACCTGACCAACGCTCGTGAAATGGTCTTTCCTGTGTACGCGGAGGCGAATATGGTTGCGCGCTTCTGCCGCCAACGTTTTTCCATCAGCTCGAGGAGTGCGTCGGCTTCTTCTGGCAGGTGGCTGTCGCCCACTCCGGCGACTACGAGCGTCGGCGAACTGCAGAGGGAATCGATCAGCTGCGATCCCGTATGGGCGGAGAGAGGTTTTTCGCTGGCAAGCGACGCCGTCAACTCCCCGGTGTCTGTATATGCGGCCTCACTTAAGGATGACATCGCAATCGCTACGGCTTGCACTGCTGCAGCCTCGCCACTCGCCTGAGCCACCCAGATCCAGGCCCCTTTTTCAAGCCGCTGCATATCGTTTTTTCTCGCATCCTTGCGTTTAGTGCGAAATGCTTCTTCGGCGGCCTTCGCCAAAGCGGCGGGCGTCCGCCGTGGCATGCGAGCCGGAGCGTACTCTATGCCCGAGATTTCGAACCACGTCTCTGGGGTGATGACGGTGCCGATGCCGTCGTAGTACTCCTTCGGGGCGGGTAGGCCCTCGTAATCGATCATTTTTCCTCGCTGCTTCCGCCTCGGAGGGAGCTTAAGAAGGAATCAAGGTCTCGTTCGAATATGTATGTGCGTCTGCACAGGTAAATTCCCTTACCCGTGCGAGCGATTAGCTGCCCGGCGGTGTCCGCCGTGAGATGCAGCTTTTCCGCGACGTCATCGCGCGTCAGGATCTTTCCGGACTGCGCCTCAATAGTGCTGTCATCGGCCATAAATGCCTCCAATCGGTGCCCAGGCGTACGTTTGTCGCCTTCGATGGTTCAAATATGGCGCTATTAAAAATACCCAAAAAGGTATAGAAAGGGGATAATAAAATCCGCAGGTAAAATAGGTTAAAATCCGTGGACCGACGTCTATTTCAATGGAGAGATCGTGAAAGTGGATTGCGGATAGAGGATGGTGATGCTCCCTTATGCCGACTTTTGGTCTTGATTTGATGATGGGAAGGGCACTGGGCTTCGATGACGTTCGGCTGGACGGGGACGAGCTCGTCTTCACGGCTTCTGGGTCCGTTGGTGCGGGCTGTCGCGCGGCCTACGAGGACGGCTCTACTTTCGTTGATATCGCCAATCTCGTCCGCTTTCCTTATGAATGCCCCAGATCTACAGTCGGGGAATCGCCCATGGGATTCAAAGATTCGTTCGAGATGCTGTCAATCCTGTCTCCTGCCGCCCGACCGCTCGAGCCGGTGAGAGAGGACCGCGACGCTGTTCTGTCCGTCGCCCACTCTGTAGGTCCGTTGTTCGGAGTGGGCAAAGACGGCGGATCGGAAATTAGAGAGCCGTTGTCTTTGTGGTATTGGGCGGCAACATTGTTTAATTACGCCATTAGGCTTCGGGACGTTGAGTTTGGACGTGCGCGAGACATTGGACTCGGGCTGGGGCTGGCGGAAGCCTTCACTGTCAAGAACTCTTATTATGGGTGTGAATCGCTAGTCGTCTTAATCCCCCTCCGCGTGCCAGCTGGAAGTGATGCGTTGATGAGTCTCATCGCTCCGGAGCTTATTGCATATCCATTTGGCGAAGAGTACCTCCCGCTCGATAACGTCAGGCAAATCGATGGGTCGGAGGTGGCGTCGTGGCGTGTCGGCCGAAGGGGCGACGCGGAACATGTGCCGGCGCTCGGCTGCATCATTTCGGCCCTCGGGGGGCTACGCACCGGCGCGCGAATTGTTTCGGACGCCGGACGTGAAATCTGCTACCCCTGCGTGAGCCTGCCCGGTGGCATGGTTTACCAGAGGATGGACGGGAGGATTGGGCACGATTCGGGGGTTGGCGACGGAGACGGACTAAACCTCGACCAGCGGGTTGCGTCCGAACTTCTACAGACGCTGGTGGTGTTCTTCACTGCCCGCTCGAGTCTCGGATGGATTCCGATCGAAAAGAACGGTGGGACCGGGCTCAAGTTTGCCCCAACGTTTACGAGCGTGTTCGAGTGGCTTTGGTATGAGCTCGGAGAGTGGTATCCGGAGGACGACCTTAGGAGATGCCCTCACTGTGGAAAGGTCTTTACGACGCGTAGGGGCAGGATGAAGAAGTATTGCAGCGTTGGGTGTAAGGATGCCGAAAAGTCGGCGCGTCAGTACAGACGCGCGATTGGCAAGGAGCTGCCACGGGATTTGATGTAGGTCGTCATCTTGTTAATGGGAGAGCAGGCTGCCGATAGTGTCGGCAGCCGCCTTGTCCTTGGCGGCAATTGCGTGCGAGTAAGTGTCGAGCGTGAGCTTTACGGTGCTGTGTCCGAGACGACTGCTGACGGTTTTGATGTCGACGTTCTCGCCAATGAGCAGCGTTGCCTGGGTATGACGGAGGATGTGCGGAGTTAGGCCCGTGTACCCCTTCCCCCTTGCGTACCGCACACCATCTCGTTCAACGTAGTGGGTGATTTCCGTAAACTCGCCGAAGCCGTAGTCGGAAGACCATTCGCGGAACCAGCGGCCGAAGTTGTTGGGGTCCATATGGACGATTTCGATGGGGTTGCATTTCCGGCGCTCGCTCTTCATCGTCGCCCTTCCTTTTTTGCGCGCGTCCCGCAGGGCATGGACAACCGGGGTGGACGAGTCCTGTTCCAGCCCGACCTCGGAGAGCAGTGTGCCCTGAAGCATCTTCCATGCGGACAGCCTATCGTTCATGAAGGGACTCAGGGAAATCGACCTGAGCCCCTTGGCGCTCTTGGGGGCACGAGGGTTCTTGTCTGCCGCGAACTGCTCGCCGACAAAAATGTAGCCGTCGTCGAGATGAACGTTGGACCAGGAGAGGCCGAGTAGCTCGCCTCGTCGCATGCCTGTGTCGAGCAGGAGGAGCATTCCGATTCTGTGCGCGTCCATTTCCTGTGACAGCAGGGTTTCAAGCAGCTTTTTCGCCTCATTGAGGCGCAGGGACTGCCTCTCGGCTCCCTGCGGCCGCGGAACTGATATTGCGTCGCATGGGTTTTTGAGTATCAACTCGTCGACAAGGGCCGCCTTCATGATTTGTTTCAGCTTGACGTGGATTTTGTGCAGCTCGGATTCAGAGAAGCGCGCGGTCTTGCGGACGTCGACGTATGCCTGTTTGATGACGGGCGCGCGAAGGTCTCTTATGGGGTAGTTTCCGAACAACTCTTTGATTTCGTTGATTTCGAGCTGCTCTCGATCGTAGCTGAGGGGACTCAGCTCGTTTTTCCGAGTGTCGTGAAATAGCTGGGCATATTCTCCGACGGTCTGGGAGGATTTTTTGACAACGACCCCCTCATTCAGCTCGGCTTTATACGCCTCGAGGGCAGCGCGTAGCTCTGACTTGTTCCTGGCGTAGACCTTGCGCCTCGGGGAGTATGCGTATTTGCCCGTAACGGGGTCTTTGCCCATGTTATGGCGAATGTAGAAAACGCCCTTTTGGGTTTTGCTTTTGACGGTGCTGCCTTTTCCGATGACAAGTGGTCTATCCATGATGCCTAGATTCTGCAAAGTGGGCGGTGTCGAGTTCCGATGTTGCATCGCATACGCTCGGAGCAGCACGCACGCGCGACCGCTTGCGGCGGTGCCGCGTGTGCGCTGCTCCGAGCGTATGCGATGCAACTGCTGAAGTCAAGCAATCGTTGGTCGAATTTTGGTCGAAATTGGCACGGCATTGATTCAAGCATTTTATCAAAATATGTTAATCTACCTGCATATATAACGGTATCAAAGAGCTTCAAAAAGTGTCGATAAACATCGATATTCCGGTCTCATAACCCGGAGGTCGTAGGTTCAAATCCTGCCCCCGCGACCAAGAACTTGCAGCTCGTCGGTCTAGCCGGCGAGCTTTTTTGTTATTCCGGGACCGTGTTTTCGGTCCAATTCCCAACCTCTCAATCAAAGATCTCGATCTGTAACATCTAGACCCGATTTGGGCGGCTAGATGTTACAGATCGAGATATACCGGTGGATTGGGTCCCGTTTGTCTAAATCTATAACACGAGGGACGGATTTCGCCGAGTTGTTGTTATAGATTGAGATTTTCTAGCAGGCGGGTCCCGTTTGTCTCGATCTGTACCTTCTAGGGTCGTTTTTGGCCTGTAATTGTTACAGATCGAGACAAACCCGCGGCCAGGCCCACCCCATCCACCTGCCGCCACCTGATATTCGCCGATTTCCGTTGTGCCGCTGTGCCCCCATGCCATATCCTCTAGACAACTACGCGGCATCATCGCCGCCGCGCCTACAAGAGAGGAATGTCCATGACCACACCTGCGTCCAAGCTGCTTCAACCCATTACGGTTGGCCCCCTTGAGCTCAAAAACCGCATTATGTTCCCGCCGCTTACCACCGGCTACGAGGAGCGCGACGGTTCCATCGGCGAGCGCAGCCTGGCCTTTTACGAGCGCCTGGCCCGTGGCGGCGTGAGCTACATCGTCATCGGCGACGTCGCTCCCGTCATGACCGCAAGCCCCACGCCCAAGCTGGCGACCGACGCTCAGATCCCCACGTTTAAGGCGCTGGCCGACGCCGTCCACAAGCACGGCGCCAAGATCGCCCTGCAGCTGTTCCACCCCGAGTACGACGTCCCCGGCGTCGGCCGCATGGTCATGGGTTCCATGGCCGCTGCGAAAGCTGCGCAGGAGGCCAAGGCCGCCGGCGACGAGGAGACCTTTGCCGCCAAGATGGCCGAGTCCAACGAGATTCGCAAGCAGGCCTACGCCAAACTGCACCACGACATGCAGCACTTTGTGAACGAGGCCACCGTGGAGCAGCTCACCCAGATCAAGGAGGCTATCGCCGCCTCGGCCGCCCGCGCGCAGCAGGCTGGCATCGACGCCATCGAGGTCCACGGCGACCGTCTGGTGGGTTCGCTGTGCTCGGCCATCCTCAACCAGCGCACCGACGAGTACGGCGGCTCGTTCGAGAACCGCGTCCGTTATGCGCTGGAGGTCGTCGCCGCCATTAAGGAAGCCGCACCGCAGCTGATGGTGGAGTACAAGCTCCCCGTGATCATGGAGAACCCCGACGGCACACCGCGCGGCAAGGGCGGCCTGCAGCCCGACGAGGCCTGCGAGTTCGCCAAGCTGCTCGAGGGCGCCGGCATCGATATGATCCAGGTGGCGCAGGCAAACCACACCGGCAACATGGGCGACACCATTCCGCCCATGGGCGCCATGCCCTACAACTGGACGCTGCCCGTGGCCGAGCGCGTCAAGGCCCTGGTCTCCGTGCCGGTGGCAACCGTCGGCCGCGTTGTCTCGGTCGAGGCGGGCGAGAAGATCCTGGAAGACGGTTCGGCCGACATCGTCGCGTACGGCCGCTCGCTCATGTGCGACCCCGACATTGCGCTCAAGGCCGCCACGGGTGAGCCCATCCGCGAGTGCCTCAACTGCAACAAGGGCTGCGTCGACGCGATCCAAAACCGCCAGTACATCTCGTGCGTGCTCAATGCCGAGAACGGCGACGAGGCGACCGTCGCCATTAAGCCGGGCGAGGGTGACAAGAAGATCGCCGTGGTGGGCGGCGGTATCGCCGGCTTGGAGGCCGCGCGTGTGGCGGCCAAGCGCGGCTACGACGTGACCGTCTACGAGGCGAGCGACCATCTGGGCGGCCAGATTGTGCTGGCGGCTGCGCCTCCGCGCAAGGACGAGATCATGCGCTCGGTCGAGTACTACGAGAAGATTCTGCCCGGCCTGGGCGTGAAGGTTGAGCTCAACCACACCGCTAGCCCCGCGGACCTCAACGCCGCCGACGCCGCGATTGTGGCCGTGGGCGCGCACGACGTGGTCATTCCCGTGCCCGGTGCCGATTCGGAGAAGGTCGTCTCGAGCTGGGATGTGCTGGCCGGCAAGGCGGAGCTCAGCGGTCGCGTTGCCGTTATCGGCGGCGGCCTGGTGGGCACCGAGACTGCCGAGTACCTGCTGCAGCACGGCTGCGAGGTGGCGATCGTCGAGATGCTCGACAAGATTGCCGCAGGCGAGTCCGAGACCATCCTGCCGCTGATTATGAGCGACTTTGCCGAGCATGGCGTTGAGCAGCATGTTAAGACCCGTCTGACTGCCATTACCGATGAGGGCGTGGAGGCCGTTCGCACCACCGAGGACGGCGCCGAGGAGCCGGTGAAGATCGCCTGCGATTACGTGGTGATGGCCGTGGGCTCCAAGGCCAACGCGTTTGACCTGGACGGCGTGACGGTGCCCGTGACCTGCGTGGGCGACTGCTCGGGCGAGCGCACCGCCGACATCGCGAGCGCCATTCGCACGGCGTATCACGCGGCCAACGAGCTCTAAGCAAGAAAGCTATCGCGTATTGAGTGGGCGGGGAGTGCCGTATCGGTGCTCCCCGCCTTTTTGCCAATAGAGTATCCCTGACCAGCTGGTTCAGAAAATCCGAATCTTGAGCACCTGAAAATCCGAATTATATGAACACGAAAATCCGAATCGCAACCACCCGAAAATCCGAATTTGCTACAGTGGAATAGAAGAATCAGAAAGCAGGAACTGGAAATCTGCGGGGGTGGCTCATGGCAGGCGAGAGGCTACATCGGGACGGATACATCCCACGTATCGTGGATGCGCAAATCGAGCGCTACCTTCGTGTCTTTGGGGCGGTCGAGATTGCAGGCACCAAGTGGTGCGGCAAGACGTGGGCCGCGCTTGAGCACGGGGCGTCCGTCTCGTATGTCGACGAGAATCTCGACCTCGCGCGTGCCGATCCGGCGATGATGCTGCTGGGAGACCGTCCGCATATTATCGATGAGTGGCAGCGCGTTCCCCAGATTTGGGACTACGTTAGACACGAGGTTGACCGTGCCCGGGGCACGCGCGGCGCCTATATCCTCACGGGTTCCGCCACGCCTGCGTTTGGCTCAAAGGCGGAGGCGCCCGCGCATAGTGGAGCCGGCCGCATCGGCCGCGTCCGCATGCACCCCATGACGCTTGCCGAGACAGGTGAGTCCAACGGCAAGGTAAGTCTGGCGGGCTTGTTTGAGCATCGTTTTGAGCCCTGCCGGTGCAATGGCGATACACCGGGGCTTGTCGAAGCCGCTTGCCGCGGCGGCTGGCCCGAGGCGATCGATATGGTTTCGGCTGACGCCCAGCTCATCGCCCGCGAATATCTCAACACTACGTTTTCGAGCAGCTTCTCGGCGGTTGGTCTCGACCCCGATATTGCTCGTCGAGTCTCCGCATCGATCGCGCGCAATCTGGGACAGGCGACCACGTATAAAACGATTCTTATGGATATGTTCGGTGCCGAGGAGGAGCCTGCAGCGTTTGCCGATGAGACCAAGGTGCGTAGGTACCTGGATGCCCTCAAAGGCATGTTCATTCTCGAGGAGGTCCCCGGTTGGGTTCCCGCCGCGCGCGACAAACGGCGCTTTACCGTCAAGCCCAAGCGCTATCTGGCAGATCCGAGCCTTGCTTGCGCCTTGCTAGGTATGTCCTTGCAGGCGCTGCTTGCCGACTGGCAGACATTTGGTCTGGTGTTTGAGAATTTGGTCATACGCGACCTTTCGGTCTACGCACGTTCGCTCGACCTGCTGGATAGCACGCCCGTGCGCTATTATCGCGACGATTCGGGCCTTGAGTGCGATGCTATCGTGCAGCTAGCCGACGGACGGTGGGCCGCCTTTGAGATTAAGGTGAGCGAAGATAAGGCGAGCGCCGGCGTTGAGAGCCTCAAGCGCGTTCGCAAGAAGGTCTGTGGAAATCCTCGTTCACGCACACGCGAACCGGAGTTTATGGCCGTGATTGTGGGGGTGGGTGAGTACGCTCGCGAGGTCGAGGACGGTATCTACGTGATACCCGTGCGCGCGCTGGGGCGTTAAGGGGCGCCGCGCCGTGTGTTCTCCGCCCGGCGCTACGGATTGGTGCAAGGGGGTCAGGTTTGTTTGCACCATGTTGGCGCGAAGTAACCTGACCACTTGCACCAAGGGTTTGACTTTTAAGACATCATTAAGGCTTGCGCTGTGGAGCAAACCGCAGGTCAATGCTATTCTTTTACCTTATCGTATGGTGTTGTATTCTGCCTGAATTCTATGCCTACGAGCAATGGATTGAGCACACCCAAGCGGAAAGGATGGCACGCCCGCTAGCAGGGCAAACGTAAACGATGAGTGGCATGGACCGACATAGCGAGCTCCAGCAGCACAAGACGGCGGCCGAGTACCGCCAAGCTGCCGACGAGCACGTGCGGACCCTCAAGGATTTCTGGAAGGATTTCCTGGTGAGCGGTCTGTTTGTGCTGGCCGCCATCGTTGCCATCTTTGCATGCCTGGCCTGGTTTGCCGCGAATAACCGAGTGAGTGCCACGGGGAGCACGATCGCGGCGAAGGGCCCGCGGTTTGTGCTCTCGGGAACGCAGGGCGGCACGGCGGGTAAGTACGACACTCAGGACAACTACGCGTCGGACAGTACAAGCCTTGCCGTGAACAATCTTTTCAACCTCAATAACATGAGCGCCGATGGCGGTCTCTCTCCGGGGTCGGCCGGCCAGCTCCAGCTCAACGTCAGGCCGCTCTGCAATGACCTGCGTGATATCACGGTGGAAATGACCTGGGAAATCTCTGTCCAGACGAGCGTTGCGGGCACGGGCGGCACTGCTGCGGATGCATCGAAAAACGAAGAGATCATCAACTCGCTTAAAGATTTGGTGCGCGGTCATATCCTGGTTTTTCAGGGCAAAGACGCCTCTGGCTTTTACTCGAATCCGCTGGTCCCCACGACCACCACGGTGACCCAGGACGGGGCCAGCGTCACCGTCATTACGCAGAGCTTTACCATCCCAAAGTCGAGCTTTTACGCTGCGGACTCAAATAGCACGACCGAAACCGTCACCAAAACCCTCTACTGGATTTGGCCGGAGCAGTTCAAGAGCTATGTTCACACGGGCAACGCCGGCTACGGTGGCAACCTTTTCGCTAACACAGACGACGAGGGGGGATACACAACCCTCGTCGGCGACATCGACACGAACCACGCGCGCTATTTTCGCGCCGACAGCACGAGCGTTCCGGGCCGGGCGCCCGGCAAGGTTCCGCCTGTCAAGGCCGGCATGTCTTCTGCAGATGTGGAAACCTGCGCCGGCTACTACAACAACGCCGACGAGATTATCGGCAAGAACGTCAAGTACATTCGCGTGCGCTTCACCGCCAAGGAGGCGGATAAATAAATGGACGAGCAGCTTAATGCCCGCGAGCAGGGCGATATCAAACACAACGAAGGAGCGGCAAACCCCGGCGGCAACGGGTTCGGCTCGCACGGCGAAGCGCGTCCGGCTGGCCGCATCGAGCGCATCAAGGCTTGGGTGAGCGACCACCGTCGCGAATCCCTGGCCATCGTGGGTCTGGTGGCCGTGCTTCTCGTGTTGCTGGGATTGACGCTCGGATGGTTCGTCGATGCCAATCGCGGCTCCACCGTCGGCAAGATCAAGGAGCCGGCAGAGCTCAAAGTGCTGGGCCCCAACGCTACGGCAACAGAGCAGATCGACCTGAGCTACAACCCCGAATACGGCGATACCAAGACTGGCAACACGGTGACGCTCAAGCGCGCGTTTTGCGTGCAAACGGGCGGTGACGGTTTTGAGCTGCAACTCGCGAATACGACCAACATTACGGGTCTCACTATTGAGCTGTACAGAGCCGAGAACACGTCTGCGCTCCAGACGCCCGACGTGAGCGGTACCGCAGACGGCAAATCTTATAGCTGGAAAGCAACCGGAGAGAACCTGCTGACGAGCTTCGAATATATCAACAAGGAGAACGACGGTCTGGCAGCCGTGCCGGGCGAGGGCGCAAGCGACCCTACATTCAAGGACTATCAAAACGTCCAGCGCAACGCGCGCCCGCTCTACCGATACAAGAAATTCGGCAAAAGCGAACTCAACGCCAAGACGCTCGACGGCTCGACTGGCAATGACACACTCAACTTTATCATCAAGCTTTCGTGGGACGAGAGCACCAAAGAGACCGACGTGATCTACCTGATAGCGCGCAACACGAGCGGTAAATAGGAGAGGGGGCGCACATGGAGAAGCGAGAGAATCAGCAGGATGCCGAGTGCGAGCAGCTGGCAAAAAGCAAAAGCCTAGTCAAGAATAAGCTGGTTGTGGCAGCAATCGCACTTGTTTGTGCCGTGGCGCTCGTGGCGGGTGGCTACTTTACCTATTCCGCCTACATCGCCAACGGATTTCTTAAGTCCGTCGCCGCAACGGGCACCGCGCAGAGCCTGTTTGCGAGCGATTTACTCACGGGCTATATGAGTGCGCCTAGCAACGACGAACTCGCCCATGCCCAGCGCTCCGTTACAGTGTATCCCAGCAACGGGCAATGCAACTTTACCTTTAGCATCTACAACTACTTGCTGGGCAACAGCAACTTCTGCAACGACAAAAATGTGACATACACCTTGACGGTCGAGGGGCACGGGCTCGATGGCGCCACGTGGAGCTATGCGCCCCAGCCCGGTAGCAGCGTCACGCTTCCGGAGAATCAACCTACCAAGAACGACTACACCGTGACCTTCCCCGAGGCTAAGTTGGGACAAGCATACTTTGTGATTAAGGCCACGGTCGTATCGGGGAAGAGCCCCGGCACCGAGCTAGCCTGTCTGGCGGCGAAAGTCGTGCCGTCAAAGAGGGCCGAGGTCAAGACCGCTGCGGTTGAGGGCGCGCTGGTCGATGAGGCTGGCAAGTTTGCTGATTACGCTGCGTACAACTACCGCGTGACGGTTACGGGCGCACCGGCAAACGTCACGCTCGCGTGGGGGGAGAACGTGGAGATCGACCCGTTCTTTGAGATCAACCATGGCGCGACGGTGAATGTTGAAAAACGCAAGGCTACGTTCACCATGGAGCCGGGTTCGATGGTCGTCAACTTTTATCGAGCGGACGGCAAAACGCCCGGTGGCTGGGGCGACCTGGACATTAGCGTGAACGGAACTACTCTGACGGGCACAACGGAGACTCGATAACTCTGGAAGCGGAGTTTTAGGATAAGAGGTACGGAATCGATGAGAACGGCAAAGCGCATATTCGCAGAGTTCATGACGGTGGTCATGGTGCTCCAAGCATGCTCGCCCACGGTGCCTGCTGTGGCGGCAGGCTGGCAGAACATCTCGAACGAGATTGCTGCCGCATCTGCGAAGGCGTTGGATACTGCCGAGAGCGGCGAGGCCAACGGCGACGCCGCGAATGGGTCTGGGGCGAGTGATGCTGGTGCCGCGGGTGACAGCGCTGAGGATGGCGCTGCGAAAGACGATGCTGCAACGGGCGATACTTCCGATAGCGCCGCGGGTTCCGATTCCACGGGCGACCAGACGGAGGGCGACGATGCGGCAGGGGATGCTGCTGCTGATGATGTCGAGCAAGATGCCGATGATGCGACTTCGGAGGACGCTGAGGCCCAGGCGGGTGCGACGATCACGGATTTGAGTAAGCTCGTCGAGCTGCTCGAGAAGAACGGCGCGGAAAGCATCGTGCGCAAAGACGACGAGAGCGGAATCCGAAGCCTCGATGTCAAGTCGTCGGAGGCGTTCGCCGTCCTGTCTAACGCCGACGCTTCGCTTTACTATGATGCGCAGATCAAGGTTATCATCACGGGCGATGCGAAGCTCACCGAGTCGGCTAATAACGGCATGTCTTTCCAGGGTCTTGGCAGTGATGAATGTCCGTTTGAAGGCAGGATCTATAGGGACGTTGATAGTCCCGTCGAGCTTACGACTGATCGGACGGTTTTTAATAACCTCAAGCTGTCTGACCAAAACAAAACGGTCAGGATAAAGTGGGTAGGCGCGACTAGCTATAGCGCGCCGATGGTCGCTTCGAAGGTCAGCGGTGCGGAAAACGGCGAAGAGAGCAAGACACTCATCGCGTCGGTTGACATCGTGGAACCCGTGAACGTTGATGTGAAGGATACGACTTCCGCCTTGACGGCACCCCTCCTGGGTGCGACGACGGGCAACCTTGCTGCGAACGTTACCTATAGCCTCACCGATTCTCGAAAGAATCTCAACGCGAATGCGACGGGCAACATTGGCTTGATTGCCAACACGGTCGAGAGCGGGAGCTTGACGGTTGAGTCCGTCACGTTCCCCAACGATCTGACCTCAGGCGGAGCCGTCAAAACGAGCTCTGGCAACGCTGGCCTGCTCGTAGGCGAAGTCAAGGACGGTGCGACCCTGAGCATTGGCACTCTGGCAAACGTTCCCACCGCCACCGTCCAGTCTACGAACGGCTCCGCCGGTGGCGTTGTAGGACTCGTTGGCTCGAGCACGGGTGCCATGGTCAACGTCGCGAAAGCTCTCGACCTACACGCGCTCACCGTCAAGGGCACAACTGCCAGCGGCGGTTTTATTGGTAAAGCGACCGTGCTCACACTGGGCGCGGATAATAAGCAGATTGGGTGTCCTCTAAATATTGGCGACGAGAACAGCGCTTGCTCTGGTGGCGTTATCGGCGACGTGAGCTTTGCGCAAGGATTTGCCGTTACGTCCAATATGTTCGACCTGGGCGACCTTGTGACTCTTGGTGCGTCGCAGCGCGCCGGCGCTCTTTTTGGCATGGCCGATATCTCTAATGGAGACATCGTGGTGCAAGGCGGGACGTATAAGAGCAAACTCGCCTTACCAGAAGATGTTAGTGTCAACGGCAGCTACGGCGGCCTTGTCGGCAAGGTGTTCGCGACGAAAACGGACGACGACGGCGCTTTGCGCGCCTTTGTTGTTGAAAAGGATGCAGATAATAAGAATACGTGCTCAATTGAGTTTGACCTTGCGAGCAAGTTGTCCGACGCAGGCGGCGTTGTTGGCAATGTTGGCGATAGCGCAAATCCTAACTCGCAGCCCGTTGCCGTTGTCTTCAACGGCGTGACGGTTGCGTGCAAGGGAGATGCTTCGGCGCGAACGGGTACCGGAAAGTTCGGTGGCGCCGTGGGCGTTGTCGATACGCGCAATGTCCTTGACGTGCGAGATTTCAAACTTACAAGCGACAATCCTATCGGTAAGGCGCAAAGCAACCGTGCCGCGGGAATTGCGGGATCCGCGTGGAATGCTGTAATCAAATTCAGCGGCATCACGGATCTGTCGGGCGCAAGTTTTGCCGAGAACGCCACGACGGGTCAGCTCGTATACGAGAACCACAACGCGCTGATCTTCGCTGCCGGCAATGGCTCTAATGGAGAACTGACCGACAAAGGTGCTAAGGGTTGGACCTTCAAACGTAGCAATACTGCCTCAAAGACAGACGACATCGCGACCTACGGCGAGGTCATTCGCTTGGGTAAGGGCTTGGACGGTAAGGGCCTGGGCAATAGCTTTATTGCGCTCGATCCGAACTCGCACAAGTTGACCTTGCCGACGTCGCTGACATCAGACGGCGGTGCCTACACCCTAACCTCTGTTGAGGATTTCGCCAAACTTGCAATCACCTGGCAAACCAACGGCTACTACTCCATGGTCGAGGGCGTTTCTGAAAACAGCCCGAACATCTTGCAGTCCTCGACCATTACGGTGAACGGCACTATTGATCTCAAGGGCACGGGCCTGACGGGTTTCACGCAGGATCGTGCAGACGGCTCGCAAGTCTTCTCGGGAACGTTGAACGGCGGCGGCACAAATGGCAACGGCACAATCAACCTTGCCGTCGGCGAGGCGTACGGCAAGCGTGGTGAAGACGTGCTCGACGGCAATAACACGAGCAACGGCAACGGCAAAATCTACCGCCACGGCCGCTTGGGCTTGTTCGCGGCCGTCAACGGTGCAACCATCTCCAACGTCACAATCGCTGGCTCCATGAAGTTCGATAACGGTTCGGCTATCGATGCCGGGTCGCTTGCGTGTGCCATCGTCGGCAACCTGTCATTGTCTGGCGTAACGTGCAAAACGAATATCGCGTGCGATGATACGTTTGCCAATGACGTGAACATTGGCGGTATTGCGGGCAGCGTGCTGGCGGCTTCTACGGTTGCGTTTAAGGATAACAGCAAGGCTCAAGCGACCATCGCTGCAACTAAAACGCTTAACGGCAATAGTCGCATTGGCGGCGCCATTGGTTATGCGGGCGATTATGGCTCGTCATTCAATGTTGCGGGCCTCGAAGTCGCCGGATCAATCGAAACTGGCGATTGCGCCGGCGGCAAGATTGCCCAAGTCGGTGGTCTTATCGGCTGCATCGCACAGAGTACCTACAATGCAGGGACAATAGCCAACTCAGCTGATAAGTACGTGAACATTTCGGGCCTTTCGTTCAATTCATTCGAAATGAAAGTCGGCAGGAACGGCGATAAGCTCAATGGCACGGGTGGTTTCTTGGGTTATAGCTGGGGCAACGCGGTCGTAACTATCGGAGATGAGAGCATTAACAAGAATGAAAACTCTTATGCTCTGAAAACGACCAACGCTTCTATAACCGCGACTGCGGATGATTCCAAGGAACTCGGTGGTCTTGTATACGCCGCGAGCGGCCGCTGGATTATCAACAACTATGCCATCGATCTCTCGGGCACAACCATTAATGCGGGCGCCGCTCAGACGCTCGGCGTTCTAGTTTGCCGCGGCTGCAAGGTGGATGATAAGACGACATATGGCGTCGAGAGCTACCTAGGCCTGTACTTGGAGGACAGGGCTTATTGGGATACCGCCTATAGGGTGCCCACCGGCGAGGGGGCCATCGTTGCGTCGGGCGTAACGTCCTTCGATGAATGGGTTGGCAGCGGTGTAAAACCAAACAACGGCAGCAAGCTCATGGACGCCGACTGGAACACGGTCGTTTCGCTACACACACAGAAAAACAAGCTGGACATGGACGGCGATTCCACAAAAGACAACAGCTACCATAATCGCTCGTCTTTCGGTCGAAGCCAGAATACGAACGGCAATACCCGCTACTTCTACAACCTCGACATAGCCTCTAAGAATTGTGAAGGCGGCTTTAGTGGCAGTCAAATCGATACAGCGGAAAAGCTGCTCTTATGGTCTGCTTACCGTTATGCTCCCGAAGGTATTCGTTCGACAATCGTTCCCAATGGCACGACAGGGCTCGATGATTCCATAACCATAACGGGTACAATCGATTTGGCCGGCTACAGCTATTATCCCACTCAGCCGAGCGGAGAGGTGACGGTTGAGAATGCGACCATTACCTTCTGTTACTCCAAGATCAAGGCCGAGCAGAATGGCAACAAGCTAAATTCCGATGCTACCCAGCACGAGAACATGCACTGCGGTCTTTTTCGAACGGTGGCAAACGGCGATCTCACAGTAAAAAACGTCACTTTGCGTGGTACTGTTGGGCCCGTTATTAATGACGGAAAGAGCTCTGAAGACACTGATGGAGCAAGCGGAAGCTCTTCGGGCGCGCTCGTGTGCCGCTACGTGTATGGGTCCAGCGACGGCAATGGCACCAAGATTAGAAAGATCTCAATTGATGGTCTTACGCTCAACAATCTGATTGTCGACGGCGCCAACAGCGCCACGGATGCTAACGCCTATATGCCTCTGCTCATCAACGAGATGCAGAAGTACGTGAGCCTGAACGCGAAGAATATCAAGACTACTGGGTACACGAGTGACACCAAGGCGGCTACGTCGCTGTTCGGAAAGCTTGGTGTAGGCAGTGAGGCCGATCAGGTGACGGCAAAGTTTGAGCAAATCAGCTTGCCCAGCCAAAAGAACAAAACGATCTTCACCCATGCGAGCCTGCTGGAGAGTTTTGGCTACGGAAGCACGAGCACGGGCTCTGCGGACTACACCTTTACTAAGGCCGATGCCGATGCCGATGCAGGCAAGGTGACATACGGATCTGAGATTGATGGAAGTACGGAGTACCCGGGCAAGCAGCTTTGGTATTACGACGAAGCGACGTATGGTGCCGTGAGCGGCTATGTGACGGTTGATGGTAAGAAGGACGGTGACGTCAGGCCTTGGTTTGGTGGCTATCTTCCTTATGTTTATAAGGGAAAGGCCACCGAGAGCGGCGTCCAATATCATGAAATTAAAGTCAACCAGCGCATTCCAAAGCTGGTAGAGGGATGCGGCACATATGGCGATCCGTATGCCGTTAAGGACGCGACTGAGATGAACGCCATCGCCAACTACATCAACAACCAAACTGCGCTCGACGGTTGGGAGGTCACCATTGCCGTCAACCAGAGTACGCTCTGTACTCGCCGCAGCGACAATAAAACCGACAATGAGGTTACGTACGTCTATAAGCAGGCGAAAGACACTGGGAAGAAGTGGGAAAAGAAGACCGGCGACACCACTGATCCTTCGGCCACACTTTCCGACGAGATGATGCACCGCTATATCCAAAGCGCGTACTACAGTATTGAACCTACCGGGGGTAATACGATCACCCTTGACGGCGCATCGTTTGGCGGTTTTGGCAACAAAGCCAACCCGTTCCGTGGCGTCATCGTTGGCAACCCTAAAGGTGATAAAAAGGCAACCATCAAGATAGAGAATAACGAGGGTTCGCTTCGCGGCCTTATTCCCTATAGTTACGGCAGCGTGGTGCGCGATCTGAATATTCGCTATGTGAACGCGTCGGCGACTATTACTTATTCTGCCAAGGATGCCGACGGTGTTCCGACGTCGTTCTTCGGTGGCGTTATCGGCTGCATCCTTGGCGGCGATAACATTATCGACGGTGTGGCCGTGAATGGGACAACGCCCGATAACTCCACAACCGGCTTTACGGTTGCTGGTGGCGGAACTAAGCCACATCTTGTTCCCATCGGCGGTTACGTTGGTGCCATTGCGGGCGGCGGTGTGATCTTCCGCAATATGTCAGGGACGTCTTGGCGCGCTGGAACCAGCGACAAGTCTCAGGGTCTTGGAACGGGCAACTTCCGGCAGTACGACAATCCCTACGTTGGTCGTGTGATTGATGGCTATGCCTTTAGCGAGGGCTGCAAAGTCGAAAACGGTAACGCTAACTACAAGATCAACGAGCTCACAAACAAGGGAGCTGCCTGCGTCACTACCACGGGCACCGACAACAAGTATATCGGCACTGATGCCGAGGCACCCGTGACCACGGTGGAAAACGCCCAGGGCCTTTTGGTGCTCTCGGCCATCATTAGCTCGGGTGCGGGTGCTGGAGCGGCACATACTGACTACGCTAATTATGGCGTGTTCCGCGGCTCCAAGGCGTACTGGGGCAGCGATAAGCAGAACCCGGCGATAAACGGCTACCTGTTTGGCAACAAGGAATATGGTAAGGTGCGAAATGCCAGCTACGACTGCGTGGGCAAGCCTGCGAGCGCTTCCGGCGATTTCGAAACCGCCAAAAACGATGACCAGAAGGCCCCGGGCAAACAGGGGTGGCACGGCCCGCTCAACCATGATGACGATGTAAATTCGCCCTACCTGGTGGCGTCCTACGCTGCCGACTACCAAACGGGCTACGTGTGCGCGTCGAAATCGATCGGCATGAGCCTGGAGTTCAAGGAAAATGCCACCTATGATATGACTGGCTACGGCACGGGATACGTGGGTCTCAGCGGCCGTTACTATTCCAATGCTTGCAGCTCGAACGAGGCGTCCACCGATCGCGACCGCATCACGCCGCACGTGGCAACGATCGACGGCAACGGGGCCACCATCACGGTGGGCACCAAAGATGCCACTTACGGCGTCGTCGAATATGCCGATGACGACTATAAGGTCTCGGGCGTGGGCGGCCTATTCAGCACCGTGATGTTCACCTCAACCAATGTGGGGCAGAGCGTCACCGCGAATGACGGCGCTCAGGTCAAAGACCTCACCTTTAGTAACTGCAACGTATCGCTCACGTACAAAGACGCCAACGGTAGCATTGCCTCGGGACCGGCATCGAACGACCTCATCGGCACCGGCCTTTTGGCGGGCGCAACGGCCAACTACGACGGCAACACGCGTGGCGTCTACCGCAACGTACAGATGAAGAACTGCACCGTGTTGGGCGCAAAGAGCGTAGGAGGGCTTCTTGGCAGCTCGGGCCGTACCAGCCGAAGGACGGATAACGACGTGACCTATATGGTCAATTTCGGCTCCGGCACGCAGGCGCCCGCGAATCTCTGTGACTGCTCATACACCGGCCTTAACGTCACGGGCGAGAAGAAGGTCGGTGGCTATGTGGGTGCGATCGCCTCGCCGTGCGGCGTGTGGACAACCGCGGCCACAGGGGTATACGAGAAGACTATTGGCAAAAACTCGACCATAACCGCCACGGGAACAACACCCTACGTGGGCGGCGTGTTCGGTTATACCTCCAGTAACGTATCGGTGAACACCAAAATTGGCATCACGGAAGCCGTCGCATCGAGCACGGCAGTCATCTCTGGGGTAAATGTACTCGCCACCGGGTCGAACACCGATAAGTACATGGGCGCCGGCGGTGTGGTCGGAAGCGCCTATAGAGGCGTTATTTCTATAAGCAACGTGCGCATTGATGCCGGAGGCGATGCCAAGAGCGCCATCATCGGCGATGCCACCGGAACGAACAATAGCATCCGTAATGCGGGCGGCTTGATTGGCGAGGTCACGAGCAGTGGCAGCCCCAACACGTACTGGTTTGAGGACTGTAGCGTCGAGAATATCAACATTGCCGGCACCGACCAATGCTCGGGCGGACTTATCGGCTACTACTTCAGCAATGTGAACATAGCCTGCAACAATATCGCGATTGAGAGCGCCACGATCAAGGGCAGGTGGAGCGGCGGTCTACTTGGCGCGATTAACAGCGGTGCCGACGTCATCAACGTCACCAACACAAAGGTATCTAACACAACGTTTGGCGGAACCTCCAACGGCGGCATTGCGGGCGACGGACGCGGCCAGTTCCATCTGGTAAACGTGCTCATGGACAGCAATACCTACAAATTGGGCTCTAAGCAGGGCGTGCTCTTAGGCGAGGTTGACACAAACGGCTATAGCCTCTCCGCAGCGGGCGTGAACGTAAAGCTCGGCAACGGCAAGACCACGCGTGATCTGCCGCCGATGGTTTACACGACCAATGCGGCCGCCGTAAACATGAAGTCGTATATCGCGTTTGGTGACTATAACGACACACTGGAAGCACCTGACAAGGGGATCACGCTCTACGGCGCGGACAATACCGCCACCACGGCAGCGAGCCCGTATGTGACCACGAGCCCCGTAAGCACGCTGGCGGCGCGTGCCTCCGACAACGACACCACCGATCGCTACCTGTTTGGCGACGGCGCCACCATCGACACCGCGGCGACCGTCCAGAGCGAGGCAGGCACCGGTGTTGCCGATCGCTACACCTACACGAATATCGGCGGCATTAATGACAACGGCGCCTATCAAAATAAGTCGAGCTACGATGCCTCATCCGTGGCCAGTAAGTTCAATTCGAATAATGATACAAGCAGCAACCAAGCCACAGCGGATTTCCCCGTTTTGGTGATCTCTGGCAACGACAACACGACGGTCAAGAGCTATCTAAACATCGTCACGAACGGCGGCTTCTCCGATGCCTGCAGATTGAATAACGAGAATGGCACCAATCCGCACGTGACGGCCAAAGCAGAGGTTTTCCAACTCAAGGACGGTGTGTTCGTTAAAGACGGTGACGCGTCGAACAATCCCACGCTTCGCGTAGTGAACAATGGCAAGAACAATATGTCGTTTAGCCCAAGCTCCGATTGGGACAACGGCAAAGGTCGCTTTACGCTCCTGACCGTTACCTTTACCGAGGCGGGTCAGAGCTACAACGTTCAGGTGCCGATCATCGTTAAGCGCAAGCTCGAGATCGATTTCACTGCAACGTATGATTACGGCACTCAATTTAAAGAAAAAGACTACGCTAACCTTGGAAAAGATGCACACGTGCTTACGAGCTTTGGCGAGCCGATGACGGGTCTGCTTACCTGGACATACAATTCTGCCAATGGGAAGGAAGTCGACTTTGGCTGGGACAGCTATATGGCTGCTGGCGGCTCGATGAAGGGGCTCGGCAAGAGTATCCTCTTCAATGGTGCCGACGGAAGGTTGCCCCAGGGCACCCAGCTTACGCTCATCGATGCGAACGTTGATGGCAAGGCCGGTGGCAGAGAGTATCACTATACGGTGGGCGAAGGCGGAGCAACGAGCGTTTCCCTGAGCGGAAACGACGGCTTTAAGGATTCTGCGGGCAATCCATATCAGGAGCGATGGCTGAGCGAGATCTTGGGTGTGCGGGCCGCACAGGATGGCGCCGGCACATGGACCGTGTGTGATAACGAGGCAGAGGAGACCGCTAAAGCGAAACTCGATGGCAAGTGGACGCTGTTTAAGGTTGCGGGTGCTGACGTTCCCAGCAACAGTCGCTATACGCTAAAGGTACCCAAGGAGAAGGATACCGGCAGAGAGAAGCGTGCATCGGAGAGCGTCTACCTAGTTGTCAACGTGCCCAAGTCGGGCGACGGCGTGACGCAAGCTAGTATCAACGGTTTTACGGCTTCGTCTATTGACTCGAATTCTTCGGGTGGCCGCATATCTTGGAATCTGCATCATGTTTTACGCACCGATGGCAGCGACGATATTCAAAACAGTACGGCATCGACATACAGCATCTTGTCCAATTATGAGCAGAATGTAGTCGACAAAAAAGATGGGGCGTGCATTCCGGTTTCGAAGTCGGAGGACGGTGCCGCCTACGTTCTTTCTCTCGATGTCATGGATACGGTTACGTTTAGCCCGAGCCAATACTATACAGAGAGCGACCATCTGTTCTATCAGCTCGATACATCGCTGTGTCGCTATGGCGCCAACAACAACCTAATGGGAGTAAGCAGTTTCCCGAGCGGAACTTCGGCAATTGCGAAGTTCTATGTTGCCATCGGCAATCAGAACTACAGGTGGAGTGGCAGCGATTGGGAGCCGTATGACGCTTCGACGCCTGCGTTTACACAGATTGTGACGGATACGGGTGATGACTCACTGAGGCTCACGCTCGACCATGACCTTGCCGGAATCCGCAAGCGTGCAGCGGGCGGATCCTTTACCGTGCGTACGGTAGTGGAAGAGATTCGCCTTACGCCGGACGGCTGCAACAAGGTTATCTCCCTGTCCAAGCAGTCTGGCGAGGACGCCTGTACCAAGATGTCCTATACCGCCAAGCTTTCGACGCGTAAGGAAGGCCTTAATACCTCGAGCCTGACGCAGACGGAGCGCGGCAACGTCGGGTACTATCGCATGGACAAGGGCGATGCGACCATTGCACTTTCGGCGCCGAAGAAGTCGCAGCTTGGCATAAACGTTGATGACCTGCGCCCGATTGCGAATGGCACGATTGGCCTGGGTGCCACGTATGAGCTGGGCGGGCTTAACAACGCCATCGAGGCAATCAAGGATGCTGATTCAGTTGTGTACACGCTCACGCTGAAACGCCGCAACGGGATCGATGGCTCGTATGAGGACGTAACGGATGGCATTTCCAACTACGTAAAAGTTACAGAGAGTAAGCTTGCCGTGGCCAACGCCGCTGGCAATGCGATCACCTTTACTGACTCGACGAAGGAGAATGGCAAGTTCCGAACACAGAACGGCGACACCACGTTTAACCTGCCCTTTACCGTTCAGGTCAACACGCAGGTTGAGCCCAGACAGTTCTACGCGAACTATCGCCTGGTGATGACGGCGAGCCTGGTCACAGGTGGGGCGATGAGCGCAACGCCTCAGTCGCCCGACTATGCGACCTACACGCTCACGAGGGTGAACCTCAACGGCATCGATCACTAGTTCCGAAGCCGACTAGCTTCGCAAAGGGGGCGGCAACCACCCGGTTACCGCCCCTTTTCTAGTCTGCGCGATCCCAGTCTTGGACTCCGCTGGACAGTTAGTTCAGATACGTATAATTCCAGACCGCAGCAGGCGCATCCGGCGCTCGTTTTGGGGAAGAAAGGGGCTCAAAACTAGGGTTCGGTAGCTATCTGGGCTCGATTTGCGTGCAATGAGTCGCCAAAGAACCCTCTCCGGGGACCATAGCGCGGCTTTATCAGCATAGAAAAATACGTATCTGAACTAACTGCCCAGCCGTCGTTGGAGAAAGGTGTTTTAGCTCTCCCGACCCCTCCACCAAGCTTTCCAACTTTCCACTTAACTTAACACCTAGGGTGGAAAGCTGAAAAGTTAAGTGGAAAGTTAGGTGGAAAGCTGGAAAGTAAGTGGAAAGCTGACATGTTAGGCGCGGGTTGACGAGGAGTTAATAATTGCACAAGCCATACCAGCTAAACAAAAGATACCAATCTGGTTGGTAAAACACCGTCGGTCGGCTGCGAGCTAACTACCAGCGTAAATAAATGCTAAAAAATATCCGCAAATTGCTCTAAAGCCCCAGATAGCGAAATTGCGATTTTCAATTAACTGTTACGTGCAAACAGCAAAATGCTACTATCTAACATGCACGTAAGAAAGCAGATTAACGGTTAAGGCTAAGAAGTGGCAGGTATGTCAGAAGCAACAAGGACTCGCACGCATGCGCCCGAGGTTAGGCAGCGCGCCGTCGAGGTCCTCCAAGAGGGGGTCGGTCATCGCGCCCTCGCTGCGGAGCTCGGCATTCCCCAGGCCACGGCTCGTCAGTGGGCTCGCGCATATGCCGTGGGCGGTGCCGATGCCGTGCTCAACGCGGGCGCTCGTCATCACACCTATTCGTACGACGTCAAGCTCGCCGTGGTAAAGGATCGCCTGGAAAACGGCCTGACGGTTCGCGAGGCCATGATCAAGCACAAGATTCCCAGCGAGTCTTCGGTCAAGGCTTGGTGTCGTCAGTATCGCGATGGCGGCGCCGACGCGCTTATCGATAAGCCGCGCGGTCGCAAGCCGCGCGTTAAAAAGGCGGAATAGCGAACGGGATGGTGCGCCCACGGGGGCGCATTTTTCTTGCCGCGCCAACTTTTTGGACCGCCGCGAGCCTACTGGAACATTCTCCAAAGTGGTTAATAAACCGCGCACAGTGGCCCGCGCGCCCGTCGCTGCGATAGGGGGAGTGTCGCCCCTCTGTTCCAATGCGGGCGTGCCCTTACCCCGTACGCCTAAAACTCCCCAGTTGACCGAAAACCCGCCGCCGCTACTCCTCAATTGAGCTATAACGTTAAACAATTGCAGCGTTTTAGCATGGGGGAGTGATGGTATGACGCTACTGTATTTCCTTACCCTGTTTCCGCTGGTACCGGCGCTGGGCATGCTGCTCGCGCGCGGTGACCGCGCCCGCGATGCGGCGGGGCTCATAGGCTCCGGCATTATTATGGCGGTGACAGTTGTAGTCGCCGTCATGTTTTTTGGCACGGGTCCGCAGAGCTTTGAGGTTGCCCCCGGCACCTCGCATGTGCTCTCGATCATCAGTTCCGTTATCGACGTCATCCTGTGCGCTGTCATCCTGTATAACGCGTACAAATATAGGAACGCGCTCACCACGGTGCTCGGCATAGTCCAGCTGGTGGGCTCGCTCGCCTTTGCAGCCATGACGCTGCCCGCGGCCGAAGCCGTCACGGCAACGCCACTCTACCTGGACTACATGAGCGTGATCATGGTCCTCGCCGTCGGCATCGTTGGCAGTCTAATCTGCTTGTATGCCCTGGGCTACATGAAGGACTTCCAGGCCCATGACGAGCACGAGGCCGCGCTGCGCGGGCAGACCGCGCCCGACCGTCGCCCGCAGTTCCTGGCGCTCATGTTCCTGTTCCTCTCGGCCATGTTCGTCATCGTGACGAGCGACAACCTTGAGTGGCTGTTCTGCGGCTGGGAAATCACCACCGTGTGTTCGTTCCTTATGATTGGCTACACGCGTACGCCCGAGGCCATCAAGAACGCCTTTACCCAAATCATCCTCAACATGCTGGGCGGCATCGCGTTTTTGGCCGGACTTATGTATCTGCACGTTAACGGCATGCCGCTGACCATCTCGGGCATGATCGAGCTTTCCGGCACCGGAACCGCGCAGTCCGCGCTGCTGGTGATGCCGGTCATCCTGTTGTCGCTCGCCGCGCTCACCAAGGCCGCACAGATGCCGTTCCACACTTGGCTGTTGGGTGCCATGGTTGCACCCACTCCCACGAGCGCCCTGCTGCACTCGTCAACCATGGTCAAAGCCGGCGTGTTCCTGATGGTCAAGCTGAGCCCACTCTATGCCATCTACCCCGTGACCGGCTTTATGGTCACGAGTGTGGGTGCCATCACGTTTTTGCTCGCTGCACTCATGGCCATCTCGCAGAGCAACGCCAAACGCGTGCTCGCGTACTCCACCATTTCCAACTTGGGCCTCATCAGTGCCTGCTTGGGTGTCGGCGCGCCCGAGGCCGTATGGGCGGCCATCTTCCTGATCTTGTTCCACACGGTGGCCAAGTCGCTGCTGTTCCTGTGCGTGGGCACGGCCGAGCATCATATCGGCAGCCGCAATATCGAGGACATGGACGGCATGTTCAGCCGCATGCCGCACCTGACGCGTCTGATGATGCTGGGCATTATGGGCATGTTTGTGGCGCCGTTTGGCATGCTCGTGTCCAAGTGGGGCGCCCTGGTGGCGTTTGCGCAGACCGGCAACGTGCTCATGATCATGGTGCTTGCCTTTGGCTCGGCCGCGACGTTTTACTTCTGGGGCAAGTGGCTTGCCAAGCTTTCGGGCGTCGACCCCACGGCTCAAAACGTTGAGGTCAATGTCCATAAGACCGAATGGATGGCCCTCAACACCATCGCCGCGCTGCTGATTCTGTGCTGCGTGGCGTTTCCGGTTATCTCGAGCGGTCTGGTGTCGCCTTACTTGGCCATGGTGTTTGGCCGCGTGCCGTACGTTATTGGCAAGGACGCCATGTATCTGATGGTGGTTATCGTGGCTTTTATCGCCGTGGTGCTGCTGACGTCATTCCGCGTGAGCAACAAACCGCACGTCAACGTGTACCTTTCGGGCGTGGGAACCGACAAATATCGCCATTTCCGCGGCTCGATGGGACACGAGGTGAAGGCCGAAAAGCGCAATTGGTACTCGGAGGACGCCCTTGGCGAGAAGCGTATTGGCCCCGCGGGTAGCGTCGTATGCTGCAGCATTATCTTGTTTGCGCTGCTGTGTTGCGCATGGATTGGGCCCGAGCGGCTTGCCATGAGCGCGCCCTCGGTGCTGCGCGGCAAGTATTTCGAAGGTTCGGGCGTCGTGGGCATCTTTATTGGCACCGTGGCGTTTGCCTTGCTGGCGCCGCTTGCGGGCGGCTTGATCGACGGCATCGACCGCAAACTTTCGGCTCGCATGCAGGGCCGCGTGGGCCCGCGCCTGCTGCAGCCCTTCTACGACGTTGCCAAGCTGCTGCGCAAGGCCCCTGCCAGCGTAAACACCATGGACGATACCTATATGGCGTGCGCGCTCATCTTTACCGTCGTGGGCGGCGGCATCTTTGTGTCGGGCTCCAACACGCTGCTGTGCGCTTTTATGGTTACGCTCGCCGCGATCTTTGTGGTGCTGGCGTCCGCCTCGACGCAAAGCCCGTTTGCCCAGGTCGGTGCCGACCGCGAGTTGCTGCAGGTCATGAGCTACGAGCCCGCCGTTCTGCTGATGAGCGTGGGCCTGTACCTTGCCACCGATAGCTTCGATTCCATTGCCGTGACGGGGCGGTCAGCCCCCATCATCGTGTACAGCGCGCCCATTTTCTTGGCGCTGCTTGCGGTGCTCACCATCAAGCTACGCAAGTCGCCGTTCGACCTTTCGTACTCGCATCACGCGCATCAGGAGATTGTCCAAGGCGTCGCCACCGAGATGAGCGGCGGCACGCTGGCCAAGATGACCCTTATGCACTGGTGTGAGACCGTTCTGTTTTTGATGTGGGTGGGCATGTTCTTTGTTTGGGACAACCCGGTGAGCTGGGTCGTAGCCCTGGTCGTGATGGCCGCGACGTATTTTGTCGAGGTGCTGATCGACAACACCTTCGCACGCAGCACCTGGCGCAGCTGCTTTAAGCTCGGCTGGGGCGTGGCGCTGGTGTTTGGCCTGCTCAACCTTATGCCCATCCTCGTCGACGTGTTTATTTAGGAGGCGGCATCCATGGATCATAAAATGTCGCGCTCGCCGTGGGTTATTCATTACGACGGCTCGAGCTGCAACGGATGCGATATCGAGGTGCTGGCCTCGCTCACGCCGCTGTTCGATGCGGAGCGCTTTGGCGTGGTCAACACCGGCAACCCCAAGCATGCGGATATCTTTTTGGTGACGGGGTCGGTCAATGCCCAGAACCTGCCCGTCGTGCGTCAGATTTACAACCAGATGCTCGAGCCCAAGTGCGTGGTGGCCTGCGGTATCTGCGCATGCTCGGGCGGCGTATTCCGCGATGCCTACAACGTGATCGGCGGCGTGGACCGCGCGATTCCCGTGGACGTGTACGCGCCCGGGTGCGCCATTCGCCCCGAGACGGTGATCGATGCCATCGTGGAGGCGTGCGGCATCCTGGACCAGAAGGAGACCGTGTTGCGCGCCGGTGGCGATCCGCTCACCGTGGGCGGTGCCGCTACCTGGGACGGTGGCGTTGAGCTGGGCGAGGACGGGTTTGTGGCTGCGGGGGCCGGGACTGACGGTGCCGGTGACGCGCCTGCCGGGAAGCCTGCTGCGCCCGCCGCTGGCGACGCACCTGCTGAGACGCCCGCCGCTGCAAAGGAGGCCGAGTAATGCAAAAGGCTATCTATACCACCGTCGGGATCGACAAGCTCCTGTCGCATGTCCAGGCGCTCAAGGGCGTCGGCGCGCGCTTTGTGCAAATGCATGCCGAGCGCAACGTCGACGACGGCTCGTATCGCTTGGTCTATACGTTTATCAACGTCCGTGCTGCTCAGGAGCATATTGCGCAGGACGGCAGCTATGCGATCGAGAACCTGGTGGTCGAGGGCATCGACCAGTACCAGGAGATTCCGTCCATCAGCTCGTATTACCCCGCGGTGTTCCCGTTTGAAAATGAGGCCCACGACCTGTTTGGTCTTGCCATCACCGACATGCAGATCGACTTTAAGGGCTTTTTCTACCAGGTCTCGACTGCCGAACCCATGAGCGTCATCACGCCCGAGGTGAAGGCTGCGCGCGAGAAGGCCATGAAAGTCCGCGCGGCCGCCGAGGCCAAGGCGCGCAAGGCCGCGGCCGAGAAGGCCGCCGCGGCTGCGGCTGCTGCGGGGGAGGGTGCCGCGGGCGCTGGTGATGCCGCGGGCGCCGCCGCTGCTCAGCCCGCTGCTGCTGCCGGCTCCGATGCCCAGCATGACGATGCCGCTGCGAAGGCCGCGCTCAAGGCCGCCGAGATGGAGGCAAAGCTCGCCGCCATGGATCCCGAGAAAGCGGCCAAGGTCCGTGCGGCGCTTGCCGCCAAGGCCGCCCGCGACAAGCAGAAAAAGGAGGCGTAAGGTCCATGGCTCATCGCTCCGTAATTCCGTTTGGCCCGCAGCACCCGGTGCTGCCCGAGCCGCTTCATCTGGACCTGGTGATCGAGGACGACCGCGTCATCGAGGCAATTCCGCAGATCGGCTTTGTGCACCGCGGACTCGAGAAGCTCACCGAAAAGCGCGACATGCACCAGTTTGGCTACATCGCCGAGCGCATCTGCGGCATTTGCGCCGTGGGCCACAGCTACGGCTATGCCAGCGCCTGCGAGCGCATGCTCGACATCGAGGTGCCCGGCCGCGTGCAGTATATCCGCACTATTTTGCACGAGCTTTCGCGCATCCACTCGCACCTGCTGTGGCTGGGCCTGCTCGCCGATGCCTTTGGCTTCGAGGCGCTGTTCTATCGGTCGTGGACCCTGCGCGAGCAGATTCTCAAGATCTTCGAGAGCACGTGCGGTGGCCGCGTGATCCTTTCGATTAACGAGATCGGCGGCCTAAAGCACGACATTGAGGACTCCGAGCTGGCTGGCATTGTCCAGACGCTCGATGCCATGCGTCCCGACTACGAGGCCCTGGTGCATACGTTTTTGGACGACGTCAGCTGTGGCGAGCGCCTGCATGGCGTGGGCGTGATCAGCAAGAAGGACGCGCTGGATCTGTCGATGGTCGGCCCGTTTGGGCGCGCCTCGGGCGTGGACTACGACGTGCGCATGTTTAGCGACGGTGCCTATGCGGACCTGGCTGCGTTTGAGCCGGTTGTCGCCACCGATGGCGATTGCTATGCCCGCTGCCAGGTGCGCTGTGCCGAGGTCACGCAGGCCATGGACATCATCAAGGAGCTTGTGGGCAAGATTCCGCACGACGGGATCGGCGGGCGCGCCAAGCTTACGCCGGCCGACGGCGCACGCGGCGAGGTTGTGATTGAGCAGCCGCGCGGCGAGGCGTATTACTATGTGCGCGGCAACGGCACCAAGAACTTGGACCGTTTTCGCGTGCGCACGCCGACGTCGCAAAATCTGGCGGGTCTGACGCATGCGCTGCAGGGCGTGCTCATTGCCAACGTGCCCATGATTATCCTGACCATCGACCCCTGCATTAGCTGCACGGAAAGGTAGGCGCGGCATGAGTTTGCTGACATTTGCCAAGACGGCCTTGGGTTCTATGGTCAAGCAGCCGGTAACGGTGTGCTATCCGCAGGAGGGGCTGACGGCACCCGAGCGCTTGCGCGGGCATATCGTCAATGACATGGATGTGTGCATCTGCTGCGGCATGTGCGCTCGGCGTTGTCCGGCGGGCGCGCTCGCGGTCGATCGCAAGGGCGGTACCTGGTCGATTGACCCGTACGCCTGCGTGGTGTGCGGCGAGTGCATCGAAAGCTGCCCCAAGCACTGCCTGACTATGGACACCGCCCGTACTCCGGTTGCGGCGGACAAGACCCCCACGGTAGAAACCAAGCCGGAGTAGCGCTGGAATGGGGCTGGTATAGCGCTGGAATAGGGGCCGGCGGGGCAAAAATGCCCCGCCGGCCCCGCGCGTGAGCGCGCGGTTGTGCCGCTGCGAACAAAACTATGCCGGATTACGGGACTGGATAGCGAACCTCCGACCATATCGAAAACCAAGATAATAAAACCGCAGGTAGACTACTTGCTGTTTTTCAAAAATAGGGGGTATGGATGAGGGCTCCGACTTTAGCCCCGTAAACCGGCATAGTTCTGAAATGGCACCATATCAGTAACAGCCTTTGATCTCCCGTGGACAGAGGGAAACGGATCATTTTTGCCTTGCGAGGGCTGCCGCGTGACCCGTCTGCCACGAAATGGGCCCAACTACTATGTTTATGCGGCAGCCCACGACCACCGCAAGTAATGTGAAATGAAAAACGCAGGTAGAAAGCCAGCGATTTTTGAAGAAACGCGGCTATGGTCAGGGGTATCGGGTCAAACGTAGTAGATGGGCCCATTTCGTGGCGGGCGCCGTCAGCCGATCTCCGCGGGCGGAAGAAAGCAGATCATTTTGGTCTCGCAAGGCTTGCGGAGGCACTCGCGCAGGGCCGCCCGAACAAAACTATGCCGGTTTACTACGATGAACTCGACATTCCCGACCATGACTGCATTTTTCTAAATATCGCAAGCGTTCTACCTGCGGTTTTGGAAGCGTGCAATTTGCCGTGGTCGAAGGTGGGCGATTCATCGTAGTAAACCGGCATAGTTTTGAAATGGCATTAAATCGATAGCAGCCATTTTGCTATGCCGGGGTGGTCGGTTGTTGGGCAATTACCCTCGCAGGTAGGCGATGGCGATCTGCGTGCGGTTGCGTAGGCCCATTTTGGCAAGGATCGAGCTGATGTGGTTGCGTACGGTGCCTTCGCCCATGTAAGCGGCGGCGGCAATCTCCTTGTTATCGAGGCCGCGGGCGATGAGCTCGGCGACTTCGAACTCACGGTCGGTCAGGCTGGCAAAGGCGGCGGGTCGGCGAGGCGTGCTGGCATCGGCGCCTGTCCCGTCAAAATCGATGTCCTCGATCGCCTTGCCCTCGAGCACGCGTTTGCCGTCCATGACCTGCGCCAGTGCCGGTGGAATGGCGGCGACATCGGTTTTGATCAGGTAGCCGCGGGCGCCCAGTTTGAGCGCCGACACAATGTACTCGTCATCCGAGAATGTTGTCAGAAACACCACGCGCGCCGCAGGGTCGCGCTCGAGGATCTCGCGTGCCGCCGAAAGGCCGTCGCGCCCCGGCATCTGGATGTCGAGTAGCGCGATATCGGGCGCGTGCTCGGCGTAGAGCGCGACCGCGTCGTCGCCATTGGCGCCGGTACCCACCACCTCGATCTGCGGCTGTGCGCCCAGGATAATCTTGAGCGAATCGACCACCAAACGGTCGTCGTCGACAACTATGAGCCTCATCGGGCCTCATCTCCTTGCTGTTTGGGAACGGTGGCAAACACACGCCAGCCGCCGGCGCCGGCGCGCGGGCCGGCGGTGAAGGTGCCGCCAAGCGCCTCGACGCGCTCGCGCATGGAGCCGAGCCCCATGCCCTCGGCGATGCCGCGACCGCCCGTCTGGGTCCCGCCCGTGCCATCGTCGGTAACGATGAGCTGGTAAAACGATGGATGCTCCAAGCATCGCACAACAACGTTTTGCGCGCGGGCGTGGCGTATGGTGTTGGAGAGCGCCTCGCGCAGGACCGCCGCAAAGCAGTTGGTGATGTTGGCGGGCGCATGCTCGGCCAAAACCTCAAGCTCAATCTGCGGGCCGCCATCTGAGCACGCGCCTTCCACGATGCACTCGAGCTGTACGGAGAGGTCGGCGGCAGTGTCATTGAGCGCGTGGACGCTGGCGCGCACAAGTTGGAGCGCCTCGTCAACGGTGTGCTTGACGTCGGCGAAATCGGCGGCAACCCTGGGCTCGTCGGCGTGCACGACGCGCAGGGCCTCGGTCTGCAGCGAGGCACGTGTAAGTTGGTGGCCAACGCTATCGTGGATCTCGCGCGCGATGCGGGCGCGTTCGGCGAGTGTCGCGAGCTCGACTTCGTAGTCCTGGCGGTCGGCAAGGTCACGGTTGCGCGCTTCGAGCGCGAGGGCTCGTTCCTGCAGCTCGTCGCGGATGCGGCGCATGCGCTGCTGCTCGCGCTCCAACTGGGCGGTACGCAGTGACAGTAGGGTGGCGGCGACTGAAAGGATGGCGGTCAGCAGGAGCGTTCGAGCGGCAAGCGCGTCGGCGCGAAGGTCCGCGACGAGTGCAAAGACAAAGGCGACGCCAATGCCCAGCGCGACCCAAACGCGTTCACGGCGCACACGCCGCGCGATGTCATAGAGGGCGAGGGGCGCAAACGGCACAAACGGCGGCACGAAGACAGCCGCGATGATGTAAGCGTAGCTCGCGGCCTCGCTTGTGCGGCTCGTGCGTTCCTTCTGTGCGAGCTCGGCCAGCGAGGTGGCAATAACGCCAAGGCAAAACGCCGCGACCAGGCGAGCGTCCACAGCAAGGCCCGTGGCGGCCGCAATGCAGCACGCCAGCACGATCGATTTGTCGAAAAGCCTGTTCATACGGGTATTGTACGCGAAGCCGCGCGCGGGGGAGGCGCCGCCCGGGGCAACCGTGACATTCCTCCCACGCGGCGGGGCGGTCGCGTCAGCAGGCTACGCGACCGCCCCGCACTCGTGACAAAGCTCACTGGTGCGCGCCGTCAGCTCCTGCGATGATGCAATCGTACCGGGCCGCAAGCAACAGAAGGGCCGCCTCATGACAGACATCGTCCACGTCGAAAACCTCGTTAAGCGCTACGACGACCTTATTGCGCTCGACCACTTTAACCTGAGTATCGCCCCCGGCGAGATCTTTGGCCTGCTGGGCCCCAACGGCTCGGGCAAGACCACGTCCATCAACTGCATCCTGCAGCTGCTCGCCTACGACAAAGGCACCATCGAGCTGTTCGGCGAGCGCATGACGCCCGCCCGCTACGACCTCAAGCGCCGCATCGGTGTGGTGCCTCAGCAGGTGGCGGTGTTCGACGAGCTCACCGTGCGCGAGAACATCGACTATTTCTGCAGTCTCTACGTCAACGACCGCAAGCGCCGCCGCGCGCTGGTGGACGAGGCGATCGACTTTGTCGGCCTGGGCGACTTTACCAAGTTCCGCCCCGGCAAGCTCTCGGGCGGCCTGGCGCGTCGTCTCAACATTGCCTGCGGTATCGCGCACAAGCCCGAGCTCATCTTTTTTGACGAACCCACGGTGGCGGTCGACCCGCAAAGCCGCAACGCCATCCTGGAGGGCATCTGCCGCCTGCGCGACGAGGGCGCCACGGTGGTGTATACCAGCCATTACATGGAGGAAGTCGAGCAGATCTGCAGCCGCATCATGATCATGGACGGTGGGCGCGTGCTGGCGCAGGGCACTAACGACGAGCTCAAGCGCATGATTCAGATGGGCGAGAAGATTGTAATCGAGGTCGGCGAGGTTCCGAGTGCGGCGCTCGGTGCCGTCGCAAGCCTGCCGCACGTTCTGGACCTTTCGGCAACGGCGGGACAGCTCACGTTTTCGTGCGAAGCGAGCCCGCACAACCTGACGGACATTCTCGATGCGCTGCGCTCGCATGACGTGCCACTCGGCCGCATCTATTCCGAACCGCCGACCCTCAACGACGTGTTCCTCGAGATCACCGGCCGCGAGCTGCGCGACTAGGGGGCGGCCATGTTCAACACCATCATCACCACGGTCAAGACGCTGCTGCGCCGGCCGAGCACGTGGGTCTGGGGCGCTCTCTTTCCTATTGCGCTTTCCACGATGTTCATGTTTATGTTTGCGAACCTCAGCTCCGACGGCACGGTCGACCCGGTGCCGGTTGCCGTCGTGGCGGACGAGGCCTGGGATGCCTCGACCTTTAAGGACGTGGCAGCTTCGCTTGCCAAGGCAGGCGACGACCAGCTGCTCGATGTGAGCGAGTACGAAGACTTGGCTGTCGCGCGCAAAGCGCTCAAGGCCGGCGAGGTCGCGGGCATCTATACGGTTGATGCCGCGGGCACGCCCAGGCTCACGCTGCTGTCGAGTTACGACAGCTCGCGCGCCTCGTCGGTGCTCACCGACCGCAGCATCCTTGAAACGGTGGCAAGCTCGTATACGCAAAATGTCGAGCTCATGCGCCAGATTGCCCAGGACAACCCGGCGGCGCTCGCCGATCCGGCGGCGGTTGCGCACGCCCTGTCGCTCGAGGGCGGAACCCGCCGCGTGAGCCTGACTCGTGCCACGCCCGATGGCACGGTCATCTACTACTACGCGCTCTTTGGCCTGGTCGCGATGATGTCTGCCGAGTTTGCCGCCTTGAGCGTCGTCGATTTGCAGCCTAATCTGTCGGGCCTTGGCGCGCGCCGCTGCGTGGGCGGTCTTTCCAAGACGGCGTCGCTGGCCGGCATTTTTGTCGGCTCGTGGCTGGTTTCCTTTGCATCGATGGCGGTTGCGATCGGCTACGTGCGCCTGGTCGTGGGCGTCGACTTTGGCGGGCGCGAGGGGTTGTGCCTGCTGGGCGGGGCTGCATCCGCGCTTGCCGCCACGGGCCTGGGGCTTTTTGTGGGCACGCTTCCCGTTAAGGGCGGCAAGGCATCCAAGTCGGGCATCCTCACGGGCTTTGCCACCACGTGCGCCCTGTTCGCCGGCCTCTACGGCGAGCCGGCGATGGCGCTTGCCGACGACGTCGCCCGCGCTTGTCCGGTCGAGTGCTGGCTCAACCCCGTCAAGCTCATCTGCGACATGTTCAATCGCCTGTATTTCTTTGAGGACCTGGGGCCCTTCGCTGTTCGCGCCGGCGCGCTCGTCCTGATGGCCCTGGTGTTTGTCGCCGCCGCTACGCTGATCTTTGGAAGGAGCCGCTATGAGCACCTTTAAGACCGCGCTTCGCATGGCGCTGGCGCACCCGTTCTACCTGCTCATCTATACGGTGTTCATCTCGCTCATGGGCGTATTCATCGCGGCTTCGGTGAGCTGGAACTCGTCGCAGCTTACCGAGTACAAGCCCTACGACACCAACGTGATCGTGGTCGACCGCGACAATAGCGACCTTTCGCGGGCGCTTACCAAGCACCTGGGCTCACGCTTTGACCTGGTCACGGGCGTCGGCGACGACACATACGACCTTGCCGACGCGCTCTCCAAGAGCAACAGCGCCAAGGGCAGTGCCGATTGCGTGTTCTTTATCCCGGAGGGGTTTGAGGACGATCTTGTTGCAGCCGCCCGTGCGGGGGAGGCCCTGCCCAAGCTCGACGTGACCTATGGTTCCGGCACCATGGCGGCGGCGCTTTCGTCCGCCGAGGCCTCGCGCTGGATCTCGCTCGCGGGCGCTGCGGCGGCGCTTGAACCCGCTGCCTCCAACGGTGACGTCGCAAGGGCCGCCGAGCACGCGGCCGCAAAGCGCGCGGAGGTCCAGATCGAGCAGGTCAAGGTCGACTCGACTGCTGCTACCACGCTCGAGTCGTACTTCAACTTTGGCGCGTACGCGATCATCTCGTCGGTCATCGTGTCGGTGGGACTGGTGTTCTCGGGCATGAACGAGCCCGAGCGCGTGCGCCGCATGGATGCCAGCCCGGTCTCTGAGCGCCAGCGTTCGCTCGCTGTGTTCGCGGCCGCCGCCGTGCTCACCGTCTGCATCTGGCTCGTGTCGAGCATGATGGGCGTCGTGGGCTTTGCCAGCGCGGTTGCCGAGGTCGGCGTGGGCCGCGTGTGCCTGGCGCTGGCGGCAACGTTTGCCCTAGCGTGCACGCCACTGGCCGTTGGCTTTGCCCTGTCGAGCCTGGGCGCGCGCGAGGAGCTGCTCAACGGTGTGGGCAACCTGCTCGGCATGCTCATGACGTTTTTGGGCGGCGCCTGGATGCCGCTGTCGCTCATGGGCTCGGCCGTGCAGACGGTGGCGCACTTTGTGCCGACGTATTGGGTGAACGACGCGATCGGCAAGGCGCTCGCCGCGGACCTGACGTCCACCGTGCTGGGCGACATCGCCTGCGATCTGGGCGTCACGGTGCTCTTCGCCGCCGCCATCGCCGCCGTAGGCCTGGCCCTCACCCGCGCCAAATCCCACGCCTAGCTACCTGGTCATCGGGGACGTTCTTAAACGACTGGTCGCTGGGGACAGTCTTTGCCGATTCGCCGGCTCGCCGGCCGGGCTGGCAAGGACTGTCCCAATATGTCGGCACTTGGGGACGTTCCTTTCCTGCCGGCACTCATTGGGGACAGACTTAAATGAGCGATTTCACTCATTTAAGTCTGTCCCCAATGAGTAGGTTGGAAAAAAGCCGCGCACGTCGCTTAAAAATAGTTCGCCCAGGTTTACTATTACCCTAGAAAAGTAGCAGAAGGCTAACAACGGGGGATAACATGGCGACAAAGCAAGCCTATGTCCAGGTCAAAGGGCTCAAGAAACACTATGGCGACGGTGATGCGCGCCTGACGGTGCTCGACGGCATCGACACGTCCATCAACCGCGGCGAGATCTGCGTCATGCTGGGACCCTCGGGCTCGGGCAAGTCGACCTTTCTCAACCTCATTGGCGGCCTGGAGGATGCCGACGGCGGCTCCATCATGGTGGACGGCTGCGACCTCACCGCGCTCAAGCCTGCCGATCTGGGCGAGTACCGCCGCCGCGAGCTGGGCTTTGTCTTCCAGTTCTACAACCTGGTGCCCGACCTTACCATCAAGGAAAACATCGAGGTCACGGCGCACCTGTCCAAAAACCCGCTCAATGTCGACGACCTGCTGCGTTCGCTGGGCCTCTACGAGCACCGCAACAAGTTCCCACGCCAGGTCTCGGGCGGCCAGCAGCAGCGCTGCGCCATCGGCCGTGCACTCGTCAAAAACCCAGGCCTGCTGCTGTGCGACGAGCCCACGGGCGCGCTTGACTACAAGACGTCCAAGGAAATCTTGCAGCTCATGGAGGATGTCAACCGCACCTACGACTGCACCATCATCATTGTCACCCACAATGCCGCCATCGCGCGCATGGCAAATCGCGTGCTGCGCCTGCGCGACGGGCGCATCGTCGAGGATGAGCTCAACGAGTCACCCGTCGCGGCCGCCGAGCTCGATTGGTAGGCGGCGCCATGACACCTCTCGCAAAACGTCTCCCGCGCGAGCTGCGCCGCAATATCGGCAAGTACCTGGGCATCTTTTTGCTTATGTGCGGAAGCATCGCCCTTACCTCGGGCTTTTTGCTCGCGGCGCATTCCATCGGCTGCCTCATCGACGACATGCGCGACGAGTACACGATCGAGGACGGCCGCGTGACTACCTCCTTCGAGGCCACCAAAGACCAGCTCAAGGCAGCCGAGGATGCAGCCGACGACGTCGGCGGCGTCACGCTCTACAAGAATTTCTCCATCGACGCCATCATCAAAAAGACCGCCGGCGACGACGGCACCAAGCGCACCCTGCGCACCTATGCACACCGCACCAAGGTCGATATCGCGTCCTACTGTGAGGGCAGGCAGCCCAAGACGGACGATGAGGTGGCAATCGACCGTGTTTTCGCCACCAACAACGACCTCGCCGTGGGCGATAAGGTCGAGCTTGAGGGCCGCACCTACACCATCTGCGGCATCATGACCCAGCCCGATAGCCAGGCGCTGTTCCTCAACAATTCGGACTTTACGGTGAACACCATCACGTACGGCGTGGCCGAGGTCACCGACGCCGGCTTTGCCGCGCTTGAGGACGCCGGCGGCGCGCCTGCCTACACCTACTCCTTTACCTTTACCGATCGCGATCTCCCCACCGCGGATCGCATCGATGCGGAGCAGGATATGGTCGAGGCGCTGACCGATGCCGATGCGCGCGTGGACGATCTGATCGATGCCGATTCCAATCAGGGCATTGGCTATGCGCGCGACGACGTGGACGGCGACTCCATGATGTGGATGACGTTGCTCGACATCATCATCGTGATCATGGCGTTTGTCTTTGTGGTGCTCACCGACGCCACCATCGAGGAGGAGAGCGCCATCATCGGCACGCTGCTCGCCAGCGGCTATCGCCGTCGCGAAATCGTGCTGCACTACCTAGCGCTTCCCGCCATCGTAGGCGTGGCCGCGGCACTTTTGGGAACCGCGCTCGGCGTTGCGTTCTTTACCGAGCCCATGCGCGGTCTCTACTACGGCTCGTACAGCCTGCCGCCCTTCCAGGTGTACTGGAGCTGGGAGATCTTTGTGAAGTGCGCCGTGGTTCCCGCCGCCGCGCTCATCCTCATCACGCTGGTGGGCCTGCTTCGCAAGATGGGCAAGACGCCGTTGCAGTTCCTTCGTCACGAGGCGAGCGGCAAATCGGGCACCAAGCGCGGCCTGCAGCTGCCGGAGCGCATGGGCTTTGTCTCGCGCTTCCGCCTGCGCGTCTTCCTGCGCAACCTGGGCAACTTCGCCACGCTCTTCGTGGGCATCGCGTTTGGGTCGCTGCTTTTGCTCTTTGGTCTGGCGATCCTGCCCACGATGACGCACTATGCGGACAACCTCGAGACGAGCCTGGTCGCCGAGCATCAGTACACACTCAAGGCGCCGCTGGAGCTCGAGGGCACTGCCGAGGAGCGCGAGCAGTGGTCGGCACTCGAGCGCTTGCAGTCGGTTGACGGCGCGCTGCTTTCTGCCGCCCAGGATGCCGATGACGAGCTTGACGGCGCGGCCGATGCGGCGCAGACGGCAGCCGATGCCGCGACCGCATCTCCGTCTGCCGAGAGCCTGACCGCAGCGCAGGATGCGCTTGCCAAGGTCCAGGACAAGAAGGATGCGCTCTACGCGCGCCTTGACGATCTTGCCGACGCCCTCGGCTGCAACCGCGATGAGGCCATCGATCTGATCGACAAGGCCTCTAAGATCGACACTGACAACGACGATATCCACCCGGTCAATACGACCGACAGCGGCGCGGACGCAATCGCGCAGGCCGAGAAATATGCCGTTTACCAGCTGCAATACGACCGTGGCGATGGTAATGGCGAGGAGACGATTTCTGTCTACGGCATCTCGGCAAACTCGCGCTACTGGAAGGACCTCAACGTCGGCGATGGGCGCGTCGTCTTTGGCGGCGGTCTGCTCGATAAGTTTGGCTGGAGCGAGGGCCAGAAGGTCGAGCTTCGCGACAAGTACGAGGCTCGGGATTATTCTCTTAAGTACGCGGGCAAGGACTGTGCCTGGGGCTCCAAGTCGGACATGAATATCTATATGAGTATCGACGACTTCAACGAGCTGTTCGACAACGACGCCGCCTACTTTAACGGCTATGTGAGCGACGAGAAGCTCGACCTCGACGCGCGCTACTTTGCCGGCGACACCACGCCCGACGACATGCGCGCCGTGGGTGACCAGTTCATCGGCATGATGCGCGACATGATCGGCATGATGGTCGGGCTCGCGGTGTTTATCTTCCTGCTGTTTATGTACCTGCTAACCAAGGCCGTTATCGACCATAGCGCCCGCTCGATCAGCTATATGAAGGTCTTTGGCTATCGCGATGGCGAGATCTCGCATCTGTACATCCGCTCGATCACGCTGTGCGTGGCGGCATCGCTCGTGCTGAGCCTGCCGTTGATTATCTGCTCGCTTACGGCTATTTTCCGCTCCATGTTGCTCGCCTATAACGGCAATATCGAGATTTATGTGCCAAGCTGGTCCATGGCGGCGTGCGCAGGGATCGGCTTTGCAACGTACCTGGTCGTGGCGCTGCTGCACATGCGCTCGATCAAGCGCGTCAGCCTGGCCGAAGCCCTCAAAGTTCAAGAGTAGCCATTGGGGACGTTCTTAAACGACTAGTCATCGGGGACTGTCTTTGCCGGATCGCCGGCTCGCCGGCCGGGCTGGCAAGGACTGTCCCTGGCGGCACTCATGTCTGTCCCTAATGAGTGGCCAGGTGCGGCGCTTGACTTCAACCCCGCTTTAACGGGTACCATCCTCTATGTCTGTAACGCCATATAGACCGAGGGGAAATATCTATGACCACAACTGCACCCGTCGCACCAGCAAAGGTGTACTTCACCAACCTGCGCACGCATGCTCGCGAGAGCCAGCTCGACAAGCTCAAGCGCCTCATCCGTCGCGCCGGCATTGAGCAGATTGACTTTGAGAACAAGTTCGTCGCCATCAAGATTCACTTTGGCGAGCTGGGTAACCTGAGCTTTTTGCGCCCCAACTACGCCCGCGCCGTCGCGGATGTCGTCAAGGAGCTGGGCGGCAAGCCCTTCCTCACCGACTGCAACACGCTCTACGTCGGTAGCCGCAAAAACGCGCTCGAGCACATCGACACCGCCTACCAGAACGGCTTTACCCCGTACGCCACGGGCTGCCAGATCATCATCGCCGACGGCCTCAAGGGCACCGACGAGGCGCTCGTCCCGGTCGAGGGCGGCGAGTACGTGCACGAGGCCAAGATCGGCCAAGCGCTCATGGATGCCGACATCGTGATCAGCCTCACCCACTTTAAGGGTCATGAGCAGGCCGGCTTTGGCGGCGCCATGAAGAACCTGGGCATGGGCGGCGGCAGCCGTGCCGGCAAGATGGAGCAGCATGCTGCCGGCAAGCCAAGCGTCGCGACCGAGCACTGCGTTGGCTGCCGTGCCTGCGAAAAGATCTGCGCGCACAACGCCATCTCGTTCGACGGCACCCGCGAGCGCGAGCTGGCGAGTGGCAAGACCGTCGAGGTGCACGTGGCCGCCATCGACCACGACCGCTGCCTGGGCTGCGGCCGCTGCATCGGCGTGTGCAACCAGGACGCCATCAACCCCGACTATGACGCCGCGGCCGACGTGCTCAACTGCAAGATTGCCGAGTACACCAAGGCCATCGTCGACGGCCGCCCGAGCTTCCACATCTCGCTCGCCATGGACATTAGCCCCAACTGTGACTGCCACGCCGAGAACGACACGCCCATCGTCAACGACATTGGCATGTTTGCGAGCTTCGACCCGGTCGCCATCGATCGAGCCTGCGCCGACGCCGTCCTAGCATCCGAGCCGTTGCCCAACACCGTGCTCACCGACAGCGCGGCCAAGATGGAGCATAACCACGAGCATTTGGAGGGCGAGCAGGCGCGCGACCCCTTCTGCATCACGCATCCCGACACCGACTGGCGCGCGTGCATCGCGCATGCCGAGAAGATCGGCCTGGGCACGAGCAAGTACGAGCTCATCGAGGTCAAGTAGCACCTAGCTATTGGACAAAACAAGCGCATTCGTGGCGCAATTCAAGCAAAAACCGCCCGCGAGCACAGCGCTCGCGGGCGGTTTTCCGGAAGTATGCGGCAAATTTCGAGACCGCCGAGCACACGACGTTTTTTGGCAACAAAACCCCTGATAAATTGTTGATAAAACTGCGGTCTGGTCGGCAGTTCCAGATTTTGCCGCATACTTTCGAAAATAGGGGTCAGATAAAGCCCCGGACGTTGCTTTTTGCCTAAAAATTCTTGTCGAGGAAGCTGTCGACCGTGTTCCAGTAGAGCTCGGGGTCGACTTGCGCGCTCTTGGCATGGGTGGCGCCGTGGATAGTGAGCTTTTGCTTGACCTTGCTGGCGCACGCCTCGTAGTTTTGGTCGAGCATGCTGTACGGTACAAAGGTGTCTTGGTCACCGTGGATAAAAAGCATGGGAACCGTCGCGCGCTTGAGCTGTTCCACGCTGCTCGCCTTATGAAAGTCGTAGCCTGCGCGCACGTTGCATACCAGGTTGGCCACATCGAGCAAGGGAAAACTGGGCAGGCCGAACACGTCCTTGAGCTGCAGGGAAAACTCGTCCCAGACGCTCGTATAGCCGCAATCCTCGATGATGCACGTGACATTAGACGGCAACGATTCCCCCGCGACGTTCATGGCCGTCGCCGCGCCCATCGATTCGCCAAAGACCAGGATGCGCGCTTCGGGATCGGCCTGAACGATTCGCCCAATCCATGCAACGACATCGAGCCGCTCGGGCCAGCCCATGCCGATATAGTCGCCGCCGGAGCGCTCGTGGGCGCGGGCGGCGGGTGCGAGTACGTTCATGCCGCGGTCGTGGAATCGTTTGACGTATCGGGCCATGCCGATGGGCTCATCGGTGTATCCGTGTAGGCAGATAGCGTAATTGTGCGTGCTCTCTGGGGCGGCAAAATACCAAGCGGCAAGTTCGGTTCCGTCATCTGCGGTGAGGCTGCTGCTCTCGCGGTTCTCTTTAAACCATGCCCGTGCCTCGGTTCCCTCGGCATCCGGCTGCTCACTTTCTTTGTCGTCCTTGCCGTCCTGCATCATCTTCATGGTGTATGGCGCGCGGGGATTCAGCGCGAAGTCAAACAGAAAGTTGCCGGCAAATCCGAGCAGCGCAATGACAACCACCAGTGCAACGATGCCGGCTATCTTGAGCTTTCGATGGGAATGTGCGTTTTGAGCCATGCGGTATTCTCCTATAAGATGTTAATGCATCAACATTTAATGCAAGCGCATTATGGACGTTCGCCGTTGATGCGTCAACAGGCAAAGAATGGGTAAACAAAGGGTCACGTATGGTGCAAATTTCGCACGCACCCAGACGCTTTGATATAGTGTTGAGAACTCTTTACGTTGGAGGATGTAACCGGCATGTCCGATTCGAGCGACAGTTCTAAGCCGCGACCCAAGACCGCGGCCGTTCCACACTACACGGTGGGCGAGGAGATCATGAACTCCGTCACCCATGGTGTCGGCTGCCTGCTGGGTATCGCGGGCCTGGTGCTCCTGATCGTATTCGCTGCCTTGCGCGGCGGAGGCCCGGCCCACATGGCCGCGGCGATTGTCTATGGTGTCAGCATTATCCTCGAATACCTAGCCTCTACGCTCTACCACGCGATTCAGCCCGCGCGCGCCAAGCGCGTGTTTCGCATCATCGACCACAGCTGCATCTACCTGCTCATTGCCGGTAGCTATACGCCGTTTTGCCTCATCACGCTCGCAAACGACGGCGGCCCTGCGCTGTTCTTTGCCGTATGGGCCATCGCCATTATCGGCATTGCCCTCGAATGCTTTATGCGCGAGCGCCAGCCGCACTGGGTAAGCGGCCTGGTCTACCTGCTGATGGGCTGGCTCGTCGTCTTTAAGCTGCCCGAGCTCGTGTCGCTGCTCAACCCCGTGGCACTTGCTCTGCTCGCTGTCGGCGGCGTGTGCTACACCGTGGGCGTGCCGTTCTACATCGCCAAAAACGTGCGTTACCTGCACAGTGTGTTTCACTTGTGGGTGCTCGCCGGCAGTATCTTCCAGTTCATGGCGGTGATCCTCTTCGTAATCTAGCGATCGCGTCTGTGCCCGCGGACCTATCCAAGCGGCCGCCGGGCGCAACTGCCCTATCCGTCACCTACGCTTACTACCCAACGTCCCGAATCTTGGAGGTTCGAGAAACTCCCGATGGACATAACCATCTCCCTTATCACCACCCTCGTTTTGACCCTCATCAACGGCTACTTCTCCATGTCCGAGATGGCTCTCACCACGGCCAAGCGCGCCGTGTTGGAGCACGATGCCGAGGAGGGCGATAAGCGCGCCGAGCGCGCCGTCCAGCTTGCCGCCGATTCCGACCAGCTGCTCGCCACCATCCAGGTCGCCATCACGCTCGTGGGCTTTGCCTCGTCCGCCGTCGCCTCGACGAGCCTGTCCGACCCGCTCGCCACGTGGCTCATGAGCTTTGGCATCGCGCCGCTTTCAGCCATCGCGCGCGGCCTGGCGCCGGTCATCATCACCGTCGCGGTCGCCTTTGTGTCCATCGTGATCGGCGAGCTCGTGCCCAAGCGCATCGGCCTCGCTAACGCCGAGGGCGTATCCAAGCAGGTTGTGGGACCGCTCTCCGTGTTCCAAAAGATCGCCCGCCCGCTCGTGTGGCTGACCGGCGCCTGCTCCGACGGCCTGGCTCGCATCCTGCGCATCAAGAGCGCCGACGACCGCCAGAACGTCTCGGAGGAAGAGATCAAGTACATGGTCTCGGAGCAAGACGACCTGCTCGACGAGGAAAAGCGCATGATCCACGAGATCTTCGACCTGGGTGACACCGTTGCCCGCGAGGTCATGGTGCCGCGCGTGGACACCACCATGTGCGAGGACGACGAGACGGTCGCCGACGTGTTGTCCACCATGCGCCAGACCGGCTTTAGTCGCATCCCCGTCTATCATGAGGATCCCGACAACGTCGCGGGCATCGCTCACATTAAGGACCTGATCCAGCCCGCGCTCGACGGCAAGGGCGACCAGCCCATCGCCGACTTTTTGCGCGACGCCACCTTTGTGCCCGATACCAAGGACATCCTGCCGCTGCTGTCCGAGATGCAGACCTCGCACGACCAGATCGTGGTCGTCGTGGACGAGTACGGCGGCACGGCCGGCATCATCACCATCGAGGACATCGTCGAGGAGATCGTCGGCGAGATCGAGGACGAGTTCGACCCCGACAACAAGTACCTCACGCGCCTCTCGCGCCGTGAGTGGCTCGTCGATGGGCGTTTTTCGTGCGATGACGCGATTGAGCTTGGTTGGCCGCTCGAGGAAAGCGATGATTATGAGACCATCGCCGGCTGGATTTTGGAGCTTTGCGACTCGGTGCCCGACATCGGAGAGGTGTTTGAGGTCGCGGGGTACAAGTTTAAAGTGCAGTCGATGCGTGGCCAGCGCATCTCGCTCATTCGCGTGATCGCTCCGGCCGAAACCGATAAGAAGGATTCCGAGTCTTCGGCAGAGAAGCCGGCGGCGTCGGGTGCGGGCACTGCGGATCCGCACGACGGCGACGAGTAGGGCAAGGACGAGTAGGGGAGAGTTATGGCAGGCCTGTTCAACATCCTTAAGGTCACCGTCAGCGAGGACAAGATTTGCGCGCACGTGCTGGTGAACCCCGGCATGCCGCTCATGACCTCGGAGGATATCGAGGCCACGGCGCGCGTGTACTACCTGGTGCCCGCGATTGCCAAGCACCTGTGCCTGGGCGATTCGGGTCGCGAGTTCCAGGACTGCATGGGCCAGACCGAGCTTTGCCACCTGCTGGAGCACGTGACGGTCGAGCTCATGAATGAGACCGGTCTTGCCGGCAGTATCTCGTGCGGTCGCACGCGTGTGAGCGAGCATGACGAGCGTGTCTTTGAGGTCGAGCTTTCGTGCCCCGACGACGCACTGGCCATCGGTGCGCTGTCGTCGGCCACCTTTATGATGGACTGGGCGTACCTGCACGCCGACCAGCCTGCCCCCGACGTGGAAGGCACGGTCGCGGGCCTGCGCAACCTGGTGCTGGGCATGCGCGCCGAGGCCGAGGGCAAGGATCCTCACGAGGCCGTCGCTGCTGCGAACGGCGAAGATGCTGCCGAGGACGAGGGCGCTGACGAGGGCGACGTGCCGGTCGACGCCGAGCCCGTTGCCGATGCGACCGCCGAGCCCGTTCCCACCGAGCCCCAGGGCGTCCCCAACTTTGACGACGAGCCCCAGGTGGCGATTGATACCGAGGGCGCGGTTGCCGAGAACCACGAGGCCTCCGCTGCCGTCTTTGGCGGTGCGGCGACGGTTCCGGCGGGACCTGCGCATGAGGGCGGCCTGCCGCTCGTGGACGGCGCCGGCGAGGACCCGGGTGCCACGGTGGCCATGCCGGCTATGCCTCAGGAGTAGGCCTACGCGTTTATCACCATCACGTACCTGCGTCTTTGCCGTACGCAGATGAGCGGAGCGGCAAGTGATGCGCTGCGGGTATAATGGACAGCATTCAAACGGTGGGCACCGACGTGCCCGCAGGAGAGGAATGATCATGGGTAAGACTTTCAGCTTTGTCTCCGGCGCACTTTTTGGTGCTGCTGCCGGCGCTATTATCGGCGTTGCTCTGGCCCCGCGCTCGGGCGCCGAAACCCGCGCCATGGCTGCCGATATCGCCAACGACGCCTGGGACAATATGCGCGACACCTACGAGCACGGCGCCGAGGAGGCCCGTGCTGCGGTGAATGACTTTGGCCCGATGGTCGACGCCAAGACTGACGACCTACGCGCCAAGGTCGACCTGGCCCGCGAGCGCATGGACCAGCTGCGCGAGCAGCTCAACGACGCCATTTCGGGTGGCAACGTGACGCCTGCCGCCGACGTCGTGGTCGAGAACGCCGTCGAGGCTGATGCCGAGGCTGCGGAGCCCTCGACCGAGGCATAATGCGCGCCGGGGATTTTGTCGGCGCCAAGATTTATCGCAAGCCTACCGAGGACAAGCGCACCAAAAAGGACGGCACACCGCGCAGCCCTAAAAAGCTCGGAAAGATTCACTTTCCGGTCTTTACCCCGGGCGGTACGCGCGTGGTCGGCTTTATGGTCCGCCAGTCCGATATCGCGGGCATGATCGAGCGTCCCGATCGATTCGTAGCGCTCGACGCCATTGGTGTCTACGAGGGCGCCATTGCGGTCGATGACGTCAAGGACACGTACGATGCCGCCGCCGCCAAGCGCCTCGACATCAACCTGGACGATTGCATCATCTGGGTCGGTATGGACGTGCGCACGGAATCGGGCGACGTCGTGGGCTATTGCTCGGACGTCGAGTTCAAGCCGCGCTCGGGCATCGTGCAGGCATTCTATGTGACCGCCGGTGCTGCTTCGAGTGTTTTGGTTGGTGACACGCAGGTGCCGCCGACGATGCTGCGCGGCTACGAGAACGGTGCGATGATTGTCTCGGACGAGGTCAAGGCGCTCGGGTATTCGGGCGGTGCGGCTGCCAAGGCCGCCGAGGCCAGCGTCGTGGTGGGCGACAAGGTCAGAAAGGGCGCCAAGGTGCTCGACGACAAGGGATCGGTTGCCGTGGACAAGGGCAGTCGCGCACTGGGCAAGCAGCTCGGCAAGACGCGCGGCATGTTCAAGGCCTTTAAGGACGAATACCAAAAGGCGAGCGGAGGCTCGTCAAAAGCTACAAAATAGCGACGTACCAAATGATGGGAGGCAAGCCGGAGACCTGTTGCTCCGGCTTGCTGTGTTTATGGGGGAGGGCACATGCGCCAAAACGGATCCAACTTAAACGGGCGTTCGGGTACGCGTCCGACGGCGCGCCGCGATCTGGGGCAGCTGCCCAGCGGTCAGTGCAAGCGTCACCGTAAGCCCGGCGCGATGTACCTCAACCATAGCCGTGGGTTTAGCGATTGCAGCGCGCGCATCGGCAACAGCCGCACACCCCGTCGTTCGTCTCGCCTGCCCTATGCGCTCATCGCCGTGGGTTGCGCACTCGTGTTGTTTATCGCTGCCGTCGTGGGCTACGTCAACCGCAGTGTGGACGTGGAACTCAACGGGCAAAAGACCGCGGTGCGTGTGGGCTCTACGCTGCAGAATCTCATCGACGACCAGGAGTTGACTGACACTTACGACGCAGGCGACCTGCTGGCCGTCGATGACAGCGTGCTCAAGCGCCATGGCGGCGAAAAGCTGTCGGTTAAGGTGGACGGCAAGCGCGTGAAGCAGGGCAAATGGGATAGCCGCGAACTTGAGGGCGGCGAGAAGGTGACGGTCAAGGATGGCCGTAACACCTACGAGAAGCACGAGATTCAGGCTACGGTTATCGAGCCCAAGCTCAAGGTCGAGGGCACGGGCGCCATAGAGTATGTGCAGACGTGGGGTGTCCAGGGCCGCTCCGAGGTGTGGGTTGGTGAGCAGTCGGGCAAGACGCAGGACCGCGGCGAGGTTGTGCCCGCTACCGATTGCGTCGTTGCGTGCGCGAGCGTGGCGCCCAAGGGCAACGAAAAGTACGTGGCGCTGACGTTTGATGAGGGCCCGAGCGGAGCGACCAAGCAGATTTTGCAGGTACTCAAGGAAAAGGGCGTCACCGCGACGTTCTTCCTTTCGGGCGATGCGGTCGAGGCCTCGTCCGCCACGGCCAAGGCGATTGTCGATGCCGGGTGCGAAATCGGATCCAACAGCTACAGCGACGATTCGCTCAAGGGTCAGGACCGTGAGGCGGTACGCGAGCAGATCACGAAAGGCACCGATGCGATTAAGTCGGCGACCGGCGTGAAGACGATGCTGCTGCGTGCTCCCTACGCTGCCTTTGACGAGCAAAACTGGATTGATGCGATGGACCTGGTCTCCGCCGTGGTCTCGTGGAATATTGACTCGGGCGACTGGCTGCTCAACGGTGCCGACGAGCAGGTCTCGACGGTGCTCGATTCGGTGACGCCGGGCAATATCGTGCTGCTCACCGATAGAGACGAATGCGCCGAGCAGACGCTCGAGGCGCTGCCGCAGATTATCGACGGCCTCATTGCCGACGGCTACAAGATCGTGACGCTCAGCGACCTGGTTAAGACGGACACGTCGCTGAGCAAAAAGCTCACCTCGCTGACGAAGGCCACCATGCCCAAGGACGCCGTGTTCCCCCAACTTGCCGAGGACGATGACACTACAGAGTAGTCATTGGCTAGTCGTTTAAGAACGTCCCCAATGGCTATGTCACGGATGCGTCAGCGTTTGGTATGCCTGCAATGTGCAGCGCATAAATTCGATGCCGCAGGGCGATGCTGATGCTATAGTTACTGCGGTTAATGAGGGTCAAGAGAAAGGTTACAGGTGAAATCCAAACCTCGACCATACAGTCGATGACCCCATGCAGGTGCTTTTTGCGCATGCACGGGGTGTAAGCGTCGAGCGGTGTGCCGCCCGCGCATGCGTATACATATCCAGAAGCCCCCGGACGCCGCACGCGCGGCCGCGTCCGGAGGAATAATGATGGGGAGCACCATTGAATTATCTGAGTGAGATGCTCAAATTGCCGGTCTTGGACGTCGACGGCGAAAAGCTCGGCGTGGTCAACGATTTTGGCATTGCAACCGGCGAAGTTTTTCCGCACGTGACGTCGCTCGCGTTCCGCGGTCCCGGCAAGACGCCGTTCATGATCAGCTGGCGCAAATGGGTCGACCGCATCGATGAGACAGGCGTGTATCTCAATACGTCTGCCACCAATATTCGCTTCTCGTACCTGCAGCCGACCGAGCTCCTGCTGGCGCGCGATGTTCTCAATAAGCAGATCGTCGACACGCAGGGCATGAAGGTCGTGCGCGTCAACGACATCAAGTTTTCCATGTCGGGCGAAAACCAGCTGCGCCTGTTGGGTGCCGAGGTCGGTGCCCGCGGTCTGCTGCGCGCGATCAGCCCCGCACTCGAGCACGTCGTCGAGGGCTTTATGAAGCACCTGGGCAAGCCGCTCAGCGAGGACATCATCGCTTGGTCCTACATGGACCTGCTCGACCGCTCGACTAAAAACATCCAACTCTCGGTGTCGCACAAGACGCTCGGCGAGCTGCACCCTGCCGACATCGCCGACATTATCGAGCAGCTCGACCCGCGCCTACGCGCGCAGGTGTTCGCACAGCTCGACACGGCTCAGGCCGCCGAGGCCATCTCGGAGTTCGATGACGACGAGCTCATGACCGAGATGCTCGAGGGCCTGTCCGACACGGACGCATCGTCGATGCTGGCCATGATGGACCCGGATGACGCTGCCGACCTGATCGACGAGCTCGATTATGAGAAGGCCGAGAAGCTCCTGCGCCTGATGGGCGTCAAGGAGGAGAAGGCGATTCGTAACCTGTTAGGGTATGAAGACAACACCGCCGGCCGCATCATGACCTCGGAGTTTGTCTCCCTGCCCGCCACGGCAACGGTCGGTGACGCCATCGAGGCGATTCGCGAGCTCGACGAGGACTTCGAGAGCGTCTACTACGTCTATACCGAGGATCCGAGCGGCATGCTGACCGGCGTGCTTTCACTGCGCACGCTGATTGTAGCCGACCGCGACGCCACGCTGGGTCAGCTGGCCTATCGCGACCTGGTCTATGTGTCGCCGGACGAGGACCAGGAAGACGTAACGGATGAGATGACCAAGTATGACCTGGTAGCTATCCCCGTCTGTGACGAGAACCGCCACATCCTGGGTATCGTGACCTTCGACGACGCCATGGACGTTATCGCCGAGGAGCACCAGGAGGACCTGCAGATCGCCGGTGTCGGCTCGGGTGATAGCGCATCGGACGACTCGACGAACGTGCTCAGCTGGTTCGTACATCGCCAGTACTGGGTTGTTGTATGGGGCGTCGCGTCGTGCATCATGGCGACCGTGCTGGGAACGGCGCTCGGCTCCGCGCATTTGGTGGTGTTCCCCATGTGCGCCATGCCGCTCGTGCTGCTGGCGGCCTCGCGCATGGTGTCGTTCGTCAAGAACTACTTCCTGGAGTATGACGGTCACGACGACGAGCCCAAGCCGTATCTGGGGTTCTTCTTCCAGAGCACGGGCATGGGCCTGATTCTGTCGCTCGTGACCTACCTGTGCGCCCAGCTGGTGCGCACCGCTGCGTTCCCCGATGCGCCCATGTTTGAGGAGCAACTCTTTACCGGGTGCTTTAATATCGCTGCCATCATTTGCCTGGTTGGCAACATGAGTGCCGTGATTTACCTGATGGTGCTGTTCTGGCGTGACGAGCATGACCTCAACACGTCGGGCACCGCCATGAACGTCATTGCCGTCATGATCTCGTGTGTGGCGTATTGCATCGCCGCGGTGCTGCTCGCCATGTCGGTCATGGGTTAGGTGGTCGCGTGCAAAATACCAAGCAAAAGTCGGGCACCAAGCAAAAGCTGACCATCGCGGCCATCTTTGGCGCTATGGGTCCCGGTCTGCTGGCGGCGCTTTCGGGCAATGACGCCGGCGGCATTGCAACGTATTCCAGTGCGGGCGCCAGCTATGGCTACAAGATGCTCTGGATGCTTCCCGTCATGACTGTGCTGCTCATCGTGACGCAGGAGACCGCGGCGCGTTGCGGCTGCGTGACGGGCAAGGGCCTGGCATCGCTCATTCGCGAGCGCTTTGGCGTGCGCAAGAGTGTACTTGCTATGGCGGCGCTGTTGATCGCCAACACGGCTGTGACCATTTCGGAGTTTGCGGGCATCGCCAGCGGTCTTGCTCTCTTTGGCGTGCCGGCGAGCATCTCGGTGCCGTTGGTGGCGCTGCTGGTATGGATGCTTACCATGTCGGGTAGTTTCCAGCGCATCGAGAAGATTCTACTGCTGGTGAGCTGCGTGTTCGTGACCTATATCGTCGCCGCGTTTTTGGCTGGCCCCAACTGGGGTGAGGTCGCGGTCGACCTGGTCGTGCCTAACATTCAAAATGACCCCAGCTACGTGTCGCTCGTGGTCGCAACGATCGGTACCACCATCGCGCCGTGGATGATTTTCTTGGCGCAGAACAACGTGGTCGATAAGAACGCGGGCGAGGACGATATCGTGCTGCAGCGCATCGATACCGTGAGCGGCTCGCTTGCCGCTGATGTCATTGCCGGCTTTATTATCATTACGACCGGTACGGTGCTGTTCCCGGCGGGTATTCAGATTAGCGATGCTGCCGATGCTGCCCGCGCGCTGGAGCCTATTGCGGGTCAGTGGTCTACGGTACTGTTTGCCTCGGGCCTGGTCGCGGCGAGTTTCTTGGCTGCCTGCGTGCTGCCGGGCGTTACGTCGAGCGCTATTTGCGAGGCATTTGGCTGGGAGCGCGGTGCCGATCGCAGCTGGGACGAGGCCCCGGTCTATCGCGGCATCATTACGGCCATCATCGGCATCTCTGCCGTGCTGGTGCTTATGCCCGGCGTCGATCTGTTCCAGATTATGATGACCTCGCAGGTCATCAATGGCGTGCTACTGCCCGTGGTTCTGGTGTTCCAGGTGGTTATCGCCGCCGACCGTCACATTATGGGCGCCAACCGCAACGGCCGCGTATGGAACGTGCTCACGTGGGCGACTATCGGCGTGATTACGGTGCTCACGGTCGTCATGTTTGTCCTGCAGGCGATGGGCTACAGCGCTTAACGCCCACTTTTGCTTCCGAACAGGCCGCAGCGATGGACTGCGGCCTGTTTTTTGCCCGCTATAGGGCATTAGTTATATGGCAGTGGACAAAAAATGCCAAATATGAGTACTGTTGCTAAGTGAATAGCATTTACATCCAAGAAGATAATGGACATAGCCGATAGTATGTTCATTAAAATTGGCTCCAATATGTCTTAAACCAGTCAGGTTGGCTGCTTTAGGGGGTTGTAGGGGTCGCTCGGACGTCATTTTGGGTGGTTTTGCCTGCTACTAAAATGGTAACAGTACTCATATTTGCCCCTTTTTGTCCACGACCTCTTGGAGTCGGGGTAGCGCGCAGAGATGTGGTGTAAGAGGCGGGGAATGCCCCGCCTCCGCCC
>CATXLW010000007.1:0-84342 GCA_958371715.1 uncultured Collinsella sp. | reverse complement strand
ACTTGCAGCGACGGACCTCGGGACGCTCTTACACCACGTCTGCGCGCGCCACCCGAATAACGCCCGAGAACGGGGGCGCAGGACAGCCTGCGCCCCCGTTTTTTGTTCTGCGGCCCTCGAACCGCCTCCCCTGGGACCTGATTGACGCCCTCCCTCAAGACCCCGTGGACAAAAAATGGCAAATATGAGTACTGTCACCTTTTTAGTAACAGCCAAAACTGCCCCAAACGACCTCATTGCGGCCTAGACATGCCTTCAAATTGATCAAAATGCCCGGTAGCATGCTTCTGTGTGCCAACGTTAATGAACATATTTACTGTTGTGTCTATTATCTTGTAAGATCGATATGATACTACGCTAGCAACAGTACTCATATTTGCCATTTTTTGTCCACAGGGTATGCCGCAGAAGATCCAACTTGCTCCAGCGTGCCGTACGTTGGCCCTCCCCTTCCGGCGAGCGCCGACATTTCCCCAGATAAAACCGACCAAAATAAACCTGTCCCTTTTCGGCAGGTTTCACTTGCACTTTAGCGTGCGACAGCGGATAATGCCGAGCATTCGAGAATTCGCCAATTGTTGCCGTTAATTGATAAAGGAGGCCCCATATGGCCATGGAATTCAAGCGCAGGTTGCCGATCCCCATGGAGATCCGCGAGGAAATGCCGCTTTCCGCCGAGCTTACCGCCAAAAAGCAGGCATTCGACGCCGAGGTCGCCAAGGTCTTTACCGGCGAGGACGCACGCAAAGTGCTCATCATCGGCCCGTGCTCTGCCGACCGCGAGGACTCGGTGCTTGAATACATGAACCGACTGGCCAAGGTCGCCGAAGAGGTCAAGGACAAGCTCATCATCATTCCGCGTGTCTACACCAACAAGCCGCGCACCAAGGGCACCGGCTACAAGGGTCTGCTGCACAACCCCGACCCCGAGGCGCCCGATGACCTGCTCGAAGGCGTTAAAGCCATTCGCCACATGCACCTGCGCGTCATCGAGGAGACCAGTTTCTTTACCGCCGACGAGATGCTCTACCCGTCCAACTACCAGTACCTCGTCGACCTGCTGAGCTACGTTGCCGTGGGCGCGCGCTCGGTCGAAAACCAGGAGCATCGCCTGGTGTCGAGCGGCATTTCGGTGCCCGTCGGCATGAAAAACCCCACCGCCGGTTCCACCACCGTCATGCTTAACTCCATCTACGCCGCCCAGGCACATCAAAGCTTCATCTTCCGCAACTGGGAGGTTGAGTGCGACGGCAACCCGCTCGCACACGCCGTCATGCGTGGCTACATCGGTCTCGACGGTCGCACCTACCCCAACTACCACTACGAGCACCTGGAGCGCCTGGCCGAGCGCTATACCGAGCATGCCGGCTACGCCAACCCGGCGGCGGTCATCGACTGCAACCACGACAACTCGGGCAAGCGCCCGCTGGAGCAGTACCGCATCTGCAAGGAGGTGCTCGACAGCTGCCGCCGCAACGAGTCCATCTCCAAGCTGGTCAAGGGCTTTATGATCGAGTCTTACCTTGAGGACGGCAACCAGCCGGTCGATGGCGGTGTCTTTGGTAAGTCGATCACCGACCCGTGCCTGGGCTGGGAAAAGACCGACTACCTCATCCACGAGATCGCGGAGCGGGTTTAGTTACGCGGGCCGTCCTCTACCTGCGGCGTTGTCTTACTCCGGATGCGGCAGTTAGGGACGTTCCTTTTCTGCCGGCAGTCTGGGATGTTCCTTGGGGTAGTCATTGGGGACGTTCTTTAATGACTGGTCGTTTAAGAACGTCCCCAACGACTACCCAGAATGAGAGTGGATAATCTCCCGTTTTTGGCCTATACCAGCGCTAAAAGTGGGAGATTATCCACTCTCATCGAGCAAGTGTCCGAAAATCCGCCCTCATTCCTTCTTAGGACCCTCCGTCCCCGAGGATTCGAGGCTCGCCTGCCGAATGGTCGATGCGGCCGTCCTGCGTCCATGTCACACTCAGGGGTGGCCTGACCCAACTTGGAAGGAGCCCCCATGAGCCTTGACAACGTAACTCTGCGTGCCGCCACGCTCGATGACCTGGCCGGCATCGCCGCCATCTACAACCAGCTGTGGTGCAACACGCTGCGCAACCGAGGCGACGTCGAAGCCGCCGATTTCTGTGCGCGCTTTAACATCGCCATGCAGCTGCAGCGCTCCCCCATCGCGCTCGTTGCCGAAGCTGAAGGCCGCATCATCGCCGCTTGCTGCATCGGTATCTTCGAAGACGGCAAACCACGCACCAATCCCACGTGGGAGCCCTGCTACAACAAAATGTTCGTCCAGGCAACCGAGATGGCAAAGACCGCCGATGCCAAGCTCGAAGGCTCGCTCTTTGGCGATAGCCGCGAGAAGGCAACAGCCGACCGCTTTGCCGCCACGGGCAACGAATATGCCCAGGGCCAGCTCAACCTGATCATCATCGTGCCCGAATGGCAGGGCAAGGGGCTCGGCCGTGCGCTCATCGACCTTGCGCGCGCCGAACTCGCCAAAGCCGGGTGCACCAAATTCTTCCTGATGAGCGACTGCAACTCCGACTGGCAGTTCTACGAGCACCTCAACATGAAGCGCATCTTGGAGGATCACAGCCAGGACACCGGCGACGGATTTATCGTCTATATGTACGGAGGCGACACGCAGGATTAACTTGCATGTCGCCTCACGGGCTTTCTACAAGACGGCCCAAACCATCAACCAAGACGAGTCAACAAGGCGCGCTCTCCTCGGCAGCAAGGGCATTCGTGCTGTAACGAGTGGTGGAGATGGCCACGTTTGCACACAACTGTCTCGGATAGATAGCGGTCGAGCAGGCGCGCCCATGTGCGTGCGTCAAGACGCTCCTCCGCCCTGCCATACAGCGATCGACGGAGTGCCTCGCCCATAATGCCGCTAAAATCATCGAGCTCAAGAGCGTACTTTGGGACAACGTATCCGACCAACGTCCCCACAAACGGGCTGTGCCCATTACACACGCAGCTGTTTATCAATGGTGCAGGCGGAATGTCATCGTCGTCCAGGTCAAATATGTCCAAGTCCAGCTCACCAGAAGCGTATGGGTGTATTCCGCGGTTAAGCATCTTAAAGATATGGACCGCGAGTCCAAAGTCATCCGTCTGTGGCGTAAACACGGGGGCATTCGTGGACGCTGCCAAGCTCTCGAAATCGCTGATGCCGGCTATCTCCATGAGTTGAAGCACCTCGGGGGCAATATAGCCGGGAGCGGCGCACGCAGTCCTATGTGTCACATCCGAAAGCGTAAAGCTATACGAGCGCCTTGATGGTATCCATGCCCGCATGCGCCGAAGCCTCGCAACCCTTCTGCCCGTTGAGCACGCACTCGAGCAGCGTATCGTATGCGCGCTGGGCTTCGGGGGCCAGGTACGCCCTGTTAAACATGCCCTCGGGTCGCACGTTTCCCTTCGAATCGATTATACAAGCCCCCAATCTGTTTGGTTTCCCCAGATTGTGTGCCCGCACACCCAAGCCGCACGGCCCGCCGTTCAGCTGAAACCACCACACAAAAAGTCCGCCGACCATTGAAGTCGGCGAACTTTCGCGTGCGGACAATCAAGCACTGTTCACCATGGAACTGCTATTTACAGCGCGCCTTGGGCTGCTGCTGGGTGATGCAGTGGATGTTGCCGCCACCATAGATGACCTCGCGCGTCATGATGCCGATGACCTCGCGATCCGGATAGGCGGCTTGGATATCCTTGAGTGCCTGGGCATCGTTGGGGTCGCCAAACTGTGGCACCAGCACCGCCCCGTTGATGGGCAGGAAGTTGAGGTAGCTCGGCTCGAAAGCATCCTCGGGGGTACGCGGCAGCACACCCTCGACCGGATCGATGGTCGATGCCTCCTCCTCGGTCATATATACCGAGGTCGCAGGCATAATCACCTTGTGGATCTTGAGCTTGCGGCCACGGGCATCCGTCGTCTCGGAAAGCGTCTTATACGCCTCTTGGCACTCCTTGTAGAACTTATGGTTGGGATCATCGGTCCACATGCAGCAGACCTCTCCGGGCGCACTAAAGCATGCGACGTCATCCACGTGCCCGTTGGTCTCAAACGGGTCGATGCCATCCTTGATCCAAATGACCTTCTCGATGCCCAGGTACTCGGCAAGCTTCTCCTCGATCTGCCCCTTGGTGTACTGGGGGTTGCGGTCCTCATTGAGCAGGCACATCTCGGTGGTCACCACGGTGCCCTGGCCGTCGCAGTTAAACGAGCCACCCTCGAGGATATAATCCTCGGGATGATAGCGGTTAACCTGCTCGAGCTGTGCCACCTGCAGGCCAATGGAAGCGTCCTTGTCCCACGGGAAATACAGGCCGTCAATGAAACCGCCGTAAGCATTAAAGTGGAAGTGCGAGAGTGCCACGTCGCCCTTGTCGTTGACAAGAAACGCCGGGCCGGGGTCGCGGATCCAGGAGTCGTTGTACTCCATATGAATCACGCGCACGTTCTCAACGCCATCGAAAATCTCGCACACCGCAGGGAAATCCTCGGCATTGACACCAACGGTGATGGGTTGGAAGCGTGCAACGGTCTTAATAATCTCGGTAAAGACCTTTTGCGCCAGCTTGGCACCGCAGCGCCACACATCCGAACGATGCGGCCACAAAATCCAGGTGCGCTCCTGCTCCTCATACTCGCCGGGCATATAGAACCCGTCCTTCTTAGGTGTGGACTCACTCTCGTAGATGGTCTTCATTTCAAGCTCCTAAATCTCGGTGCTTTTGCTTGACGAGACCATGATGCGGCCGCACCGAGATGTTCTCAATGGTCCCTCGAGCCCCTTTCAGCGATCGACGGTATACCATTCGCTGACCTAAAGTTCTATTCAGGCCGAGAACATGACATACTGGGTTCCGCAATGGAAAGGACGCCCTATGCCCCCATGCAATAAACAGCAGACTATTGAGTTGGACAGTACGACCTGGACTGCTCTCAACGAGCTCGCGCTTGCAATCCACGCATCACACGGTGTCGATAAGCTGCAAAAGGAGACCCTCGAGGGAACGATAGGGCTCGTGCCCCATCGGATCGCCATGTTCGACCTGATCGAGGCGGCGGGCAGTGATGCCCCACGCTACGTCCACCCCGCAAGCAGCGGAATGGACGACCGCGCACTGAGCGACTACTACAACCGCTACGCCGCGATGGACTATACAACATGGAGCTTTGACTTACATAAGGTCGGCGTCTACCGCGACCTCGACCTCGTCGACGTCAAGCGACGCGATGCCACGCCCATCTATCGCAAATGGATGGAACCGCAGGGCGTCTACTTTGGCTGTACGGCCACGCTTGCTCACAACAACCTACCACTTGGAAGCATCACCCTGTTTCGCGAACGCACGGCCGGGGACTTCACTGACACCGAGCTCGCAATCCTGCTCGAAATCGCTCGGCACGCGAGCCTCGCGCTCGCCAACCTCTATCCTCGGGGCATTAAACTCACCCAGACCGAAGACACAAACCATCTGAACGCCTTCATTACAGAACACAATATCCAACCGCGCGAAGCCGAAGTCATGCGGCTCATGCTCGACGGCAAAACGAACAAACAGATGGCAAACGAGCTATTCATAAGCGAGTCAACCGTCAAGAAGCACATCAACGCCATCTATCGCAAGCTCGGCGTCGGCAACCGCCTGGGCCTTATGACTGCCGTGCAAAACATCCTGCGATGAAAAAAGGGCGCCCTCCATGCGGAGAACGCCCTTTGATTTCGCCATTTGAATTAGTGTCGGCTCTGGCTCAAAGAGTAGACAGGTTTATTTTGGCAGGTTTTATCTGGGCAAATGTCAGCCGCCGCGAGGGAGCTGCCTTCCCTCGCGGCGGTCTTCTAACAGAAAAAACCAAGTGAGTAGGCTTTTTGCAGGAGGTCAAGCACGCCCCAAAACGCCACAGCTCTGACCTGCGGTTTTATTGAGCATTTGTCGCGATGTGCTCGGCATATCCAAATAAGTCTACTCACTTGCATCTAAGACGCACCAGATAGGCAAAAAACCGCCGCAAAAGGGGCCGGTTCCCTTCGCGGCTGTTGTTAATGCGCCGAGCTTGTTATCGTAAAAGCCAATCACGCGCCGAAACCACACTACAGTCTTTCGACTCATACGTTGAGTCCACGCGGGCCACAACATAGCGCGCATCTTTTGCAATGTCGATCTCATCGCATACAGTCTGTAGATGGCGGGCGTACTTATCGTGATACGTTCTGGATGATTTTATTTCGATAGCCTTGGGACTCCCTGAGTTTGTACAGTCGAGCAAATCGATTTCACGCTTGCTGTCGTCCCTATAGAAATACAGCTCGGGATTCTCGCCCACGTTGAGATGGCTCTTCGCCGTTTCGGAAACGATGAGGTTTTCGAAAACGTCCCCCAGATAAGGGCTCTCCAATAGTTGCTCCAGTGATCCAATTTTGAGCAAGTAGCAGAGCAGCCCCGTGTCGTAAAAATAGAGCTTGGGCGTTTTAGTTAGACGCTTCTTGGCATTTGCATAATAGGGCTGCAGCGAAAACGTCAGGTAGCTCTGCTCCAGGATGGACAACCAGCTTTTAATGGTCGATACGCTCACGCCCGTATCTCGAGAAAGCGAGGATATATTGATGAGGGCACCGACGCTCTGAGCAATTATGGACAGAAACTTATGAAACTCCGCCTTATTGCGCACATCAAGCAAGCCCACAACATCGCGCTCAACATAGGTATCGATATAGCTGGGGAAATAAACCGAGGACGGCATTCCGGCGGAACGCAGGCGAGGGTATCCCCCTTCGAGCGCGAACAAATCCACTTCCAGCTGCCCCTGCTGGCCCCTCTCCGCTTCTCGAAACGATAATGGCAGCAATTTTAAGATCCCGACTCGCCCGGCAAGAGACTGCCCGATGCTTTTCATCATCAAAAAGTTTTGCGAGCCTGTAAGGATGTATTGACCGGCGTCTCCCCGCTCATCCGAAACAACCTGGATCATTGAAAACAAATCCGGCGCGTATTGCGCCTCATCGATGATGAGTCCGCCCTTTCGGTTGCGGATAAAACTCACCGGATCCTCCAAGGCCGCGCGCCTCGTTTGAGGGTCCTCAAGCGTGACGTAGGAATAGTCGGGAAAGGCATGCCGAACCAGCGTAGACTTACCGCTCTGCCTAGGCCCTGTCAACGACACAACAGGAAACCAGCCTGCCATGCGAATGAGCAACTCATGCAAATCCCTGTTAATGAACTCAGCCATATCAACGCCCCTTATTACGCTGTTACCATAATCGAATAGTTTCATTCTCCATAATCTTATAGTAGCGTTTACCATAATCTTATAGTAACCCAGTTCAAAAGCATTATTTATAGAGCAGAAATCTCAGACCCTAAATAACAAAAGCCACCACAATGGGGACTGTCCCCATTGTGGTGGCTTGCAGGCGAGTTAACTTGTTCGACTATCGTACGCGAGCCATGTCCGAGCCTAGAGCGTGGCAAGGCGCTTGGACTCGTGCGCGGCGAGCGCAATGGAGATGATGCCAGTAATGGCATCGGCCACCACCAGGGCGATCCACACGCCCTCGACACCCATCATGTTGCCGAGGAGGTACATAAGCGGCACCGAGCAGATCACATAGCGAAGCAGGCCCGTAAACGTGGCGACACCCACCTTCTCGACCGCCTGGAAATACATCGACATGGTCATGGCAAGATAGCCCAGGGCAACAGCCAGGATGACAGTACGCGTGGCGTTGGCGGCAACTTCAACGAGCGCAGGATCGCTGCCGGCAAAGAAGGCGCACACCGGGGTGGCGGCAAGCCAGAGCGCGACGGTGACCAGCGCCAGCGTCACAACCTGGTACTTAAGCGTGCAGGAGAGCGTCTCCTTAAGGCGTGCCCAAGCCTTTGCGCCGGCGTTGAAGGCAGCGATGGGCTGTAGACCGTAGGAGAAGCACTGGGCAACCATCATGGTAATGTAGAGGATGTAGCCGTTGATCACGCCAAAGGCTGCGATGTAGAGCGAGCCCATATCGCCGCCGAGCGAACCCAAAAGCGAGTTGGCAACGGTATTAAAGATAAAGGTCGCACCCTGAACCAGGAAGAACGGGAAGCCGATCTTGAAGATCTGGCCGCAGATGGCGAGGTCGAGCTTAAGGTCGGCCAGGCTAATCTGGAGCTGGGACTTTTTGCCCCCGATGAACCAGAAGATACCGATGGCCCAGATACCGATGGAAAGACCGTAGTACACGCCAGCTCCCATAACGCCAAGCTTGAGTACAAACGTGGAAAGCGCAAGCCAGCAGATAGCGACGATGGCAGACATGGTCATGAGGTTGGCCTGGATCTGAACCTTCTCGTCCACACGCATGACGGCGGTGACCATCTGACCAATGACCGTGAGCGGCAGCAGCACGGAGAAGGTGCGCACGCCGGCAACGGTATCGGCCATGATGTCGGGCGTGGCGCCGAAGAATGCGCAGATGGGCTCGGTAAACACAGCCATCACCACAGCAAGCAGCACACTCACAATCGTGGTAAGCCAAAAGCCCTGGCTAAACGCCTTGCTGGCGCCCTTAATGTCGCCGGCACCCAAAAGGTTGCCCACCACGGCGGGCACGCCGGTGCCAAACAGGTTACCAAAGGCCAGGTTAATGTACTCGACCGACATGATGATCGAGACACATGCCAGGCCGTGGGCACCCAAGCCCCAGCCCATGACAAGGCCCTCCAGGACCACCATGATGATTTGGGCAAGCATACCCTGGCCGGTGATGATGGTGTACTTGCGCACCAGGCCGGGAATCGGCTGCGAGGCAAGCTCACGCTCCTCCTCAACAGCGGCGGTTGTTTCTTCTGCCATTGTTCTCCCCTTTCCATGAGAGATTGATGAATGGATGGATGGATGGATGGATGGGCGGCACGCACAGGCTGTGGCACCGCCCAGCGATGCAGCAGCCCCGCTAGGCCTCGTAGACCACCTTGCCGGCAATCATCGTGAGAGACGCCGTGGCCTCGAGGACCTCAGCCGGTTCGCAGTCAAAGAGGTTGCGGTCGAGCACACAGATATCAGCCTGTTTGCCGCATGCGAGCGTACCGATGCGATCCTCGGCATGCATGGCGTAGGCGCTGCCGTAGGTGTAGGCGCGCAGGGCCTCGGCCATGGTGATGCGCTCCTGCGGGAACCACCCTTCTGGGTTGGAACCGTCCTCGAGCATGCGGAAGACTGCGCCGTACACCTCCTCCATGGGCTCCAAGCCCACAACGGGGAAGTCGCTGCCCAAGTGCACCACGGCACCGCTTGCAAGCAGGCTGTGCAGGGGCCACGAAAGCGCTGCACGCTCGGGGCCCACGGCATCGTCCTTGGCAAGGTCAGCCATATCGAGCAGCATGTGCCACGGTTGCATGCCGGGGCATATACCAAGCTCCGCGTAGCGCGGCAGATCCTCGGGCTGAACCGTCTCGTTGTGCTCCATGGAGTGGCGGCAACCCCGCTTACCATGCAAGCGCTCGCCCTCCTCAAAGCAATCAAGCACAAAACGCACCGAGCGATCGCCGATCGTATGGACGCGCGTGTCAACGCCCCATTCCTGCGCCCTGACAATGGCGGCACGGATGCGCTCTGGATCCTCCGCGGGCTCACCGCAGGTATCGGGCGCGTTGGAATAGGGTTCAAGCATCCAAGCGGTGTGGTCGGAGCACACGCCATCAAGAAACTGCTTAAAGCCGTGCCACTCGACCTGCGTACCCGAGAAGGCGTATTTCTCCTTGATCTGCTCGAGCGTTAAGGACTCGTTTTCGAACAGATCGGTGTACAGGAACACGCGCAGTGGCAAGTCGCCCTTGGCATTAAGACCTGCCAACACCGCATACGGGTTTTCCATGCTCACAAACGTAGGATTGACCATGCCGACCGTAGTGATTCCCAGGGCATTGGCGCGCCGGGCGGTTTTTGCAAACGACGCGTCAACAACCTCGGGCGCTGGGTCGTAGACCTCATCCATAAAGAAGGAGCCGGCATTGTTGGAAAACACGCCCGTCAGGTTGCCGTCGGCATCCTTAAGGATCTTGCCGCCTGTAGGATCGGCCGTCTCGGTAGTAATGCCGACTTTCTCGATAGCGCAGGTATTGGCACTAAACGTATGCATGTCGACCTGCTGCAAAAATACCGGACGGTCCGAGATGTATTTGTCAATCATCGCAGCCGTGGGCATCTCGGGGATATCCCACTGGAACTGAATGATTTGGCAGCCCAGAATCCACTCATTATCGGGATGGGCGTTCGCAAACGCCACGACACGCTCCATCGCCATCTCAAAACTGGTGCAATCGATAAGGTTGACGGCAAAATCGGGGTCGGTCATAAACGCACCCTGAGCAAAATGCGTGTGCGAGTCAATCAGGCCAGGCATAACGAGCTGATCGCCAAAGTCGCGCACCTCAGTATCGGGGCCGATAAACGGCGCCAAGTGGGCATCGTCACCGCAGGCAACGATCTTATCGCCACGCACGGCAACGCCGCCCTTAAACGGTTCGAGCCCATCGCCGGTAAAAACGGTGTTGCTCTTGATAACTACATCAGCCTTGTCCATGTGAGCCTCCTCAGGCATCTTTGGTTGCAACGCGGACGCACCGCCCGCGTGGGCACTCGGTTGGGAGCGTAGCGCTCCCGCATCGGCGCGTGCCTACAAGCCGTGCTCGGACGTCTGTCCCACGTCCGCGGCTTCGCGCTACACCCATTGATACACAGGGGCAAATCCGTGCCAAGGCCAGGGATCGCAAACGGTCAGTTTAAGCAGGTTTACACGCTTTACCTGCAGGTTTATTGTCTGAGATTATTACCGCGTCATTACGCCCAACGGCGTGCCCGCCCACACGGCAAGACCCGCATGCAAGGAAGAATAGGACTAGGAACGCCAAAAGGCATCTATGAGGTCATCTCGGTTGGAGACACCGCTTTTAACGTAGATGCGATGCAAGTGCGCCTTGACCGTGCCAGGGCTGATGACCAACTCGCTGGCGATGTTTTGGGCGTCGTTGCCCTTCAGCACCAGCGTGAGCACCTCCTGCTCGCGCCGCGACAGCTTATGGGCATCGGCATAGATCACAACGCGTGATGCTAGATCGTCCCCAGAGCGTGCGCTCTCGGCCGCCACGTCCTCATCGGCACGCGGATGACGGGCATACACGCGCAGGATATGGCTAAACTGGCAAAAGAGTTGGACCGCGCATGCCACGAGCAGCACGTTTTCGGAGATATTGCGCTCGGACAGATACCACAAAAAGAGGCTGATGACGGGGTTTTGAGAGTCGGGGCGGCAGAGCAAAATCATGTAGGTGTCCTCGGCGATTACGCAAAACGCAAGAACGAGTGCCACCTTCCAAAAGAGCTTTGAGCGGTCGAGGTCGAGTTTCTCAACACGCGTGGCCCTGTGCCGGTAATGCCAGGCGGCATAGGCAAGACATCCTACATTGCCCAGGTCACGCGTGAGCCAAAAGAGATACTGCTGCATCTCTCCGGCAGCACCGCTGCGAGGCACCAGCACCAATTGCAAGATTGAAAACGGCACGATAGCAAGTCCGAGCATGCGCGACGTCGGCCTTTTGCGCAAGCGCGCAAACATCCACAGTACCACGCAGGCATAGATGGCAATACCGAGCACGCAGCGCAGCAAGGGGTGCTGCAACGGCTCGCTAAAGGTAACAGCGTAGTCGTATTTGAGCCGATTGTACTCGTCAAAAAAAATGACCGACATATCGAGCATGTAGAGCAAAAAGCCCGCCGCGGCCACCAGGCTGTCGCGACGGCGCGTCATGAGCCAAACCACCAATGCCACGGCACTGGTCACCAGAGCCACACCCATGATAATTGTGGTGTAGATATAGAATGCGAAGCTCATGTCCCCCCCCCTGTTCAGATGCTGTGAGGATGTTGACAGATTCTTTGCCGCAAGATTAGACTCACCGATTAAACGTACTGTATCGTTTAGATAAACAAGCTGTGTCTCACCGATGAAAGGAGATGCCATGACACCGATCGCTCCGCTCAAGATGCTCGTCGCGCCCGCCGCCAAGGCCATCACCCGACTCGGTTCTTCCATGACCTACGACGATGTCCCCTGCGCCGTTGAGGCGCGTTCGGACAGCTGCCCCTACCTGGGCCACGTCCCCTACTTTGCGCCTAAGCTCGTTTCCGATCCCGAGCACCGCGAACAGTAATCCAAGATGCACCAAGCGCCGCGTAACTCGCGGCGCTTACTGTTTTGGTGCAAAGTAACCTGACCCCCGTGCACCAACGCCGGGATTGTCGACGCTTCGGCCGCGGCGCGATATGAGGCGCGAAACCTCGCCCAGCAACACGCCGATCACCACACCCATGAGAATGGGCAACTTTGCCATTTCGGCGGGCGAGCTGTTGAGCGGCACAATCGTAGCGACAATCGAAAGCACGAGCTCTATCACGGGAATCGCGAGCGCTACCACGAGCACCTTACCCTCGAAGGGTGCGCGGAACACACGCGGGCGACCGTCGCATTTGCGCAGACGCCAAAACGCCGGGAACATCGGGATATAGCTCATAAGCAAGAAGACGACGTTCATCGAGAAGAAAACCCAAAAGACATCGGAGCCCTCGCCCAGCGGAATCTGGAGCAGTAGCACCATACTTGCAAAACAACCGTTAATGAGCGCCGAGCCGTTGGGCATGCCGGTCTTTTTGGACGCCAACGCAAAGGGACGCGGCATGTTGCCATGGCGCGCGGCATAGCTCGCTACGTTGTTGACGCCAAAGCTCCAGCAGATCATATTGGCGAACAGCGTCACCAAAAAGGCCACGCCCACGACCATCGTCAGCGGGTGGGTGCGCCCCACCATAGCGGCGACTGCGTCCACAATGCCCGAATCGAGTGAAAGCTGCTCGGTGGGAACCGCGGCTCCAATGCCGATGCCGCAAATGATGTAAATTGCCGCAATGGCCACGCCGCCGGCAATAACCGCCTTGGGGATATCACGCGACGGGTTCTTCATCGTGCTGGCAAAGGTCGCGACCACTTCGAAGCCCATAAAGTTGAACAGGATAATCGATAGGTACGTCAACGAATTGGTGTCGCCCAGATCTGGAATGAAGGTCTTAAACGACATGTCGTTGGCAAAGCCGTTATTGCAGGCAAACCAAATGCCGACGATTCCCACCACAGCGGTAATGAGCACCTTGATGACGGCGCCGCCGTCCATGACCCAATCTGCCTCGGCCACCGGCTGCATTGCCATGACCGTGACGCCCCACACAAAGGCAATCTCGATGGCGATTCGGATCCCGAGTGAAAACTCGATACCCCACACCGCATTAATGACACTGGGGAACATGCAGGCGATACTTGCCACCCACAGCGGAAAGTTAACCCAGTAGCACCAAGAGCAACGGGCGCCCCAACGGTCGCCCAGGCCCAAGCGAACCCAATCGTACAGGCCGCCCTCGGAATCAAACGCCGTACCCAGCTCGGCCACCACCAGACCATAGGGAAGCAAAAACGTAATGATAAGGAAGATCCACCAGAAGAACTGCACGTTGCCCATGGCAGATGCCGGAGCCGCCGCCTCGATGGTAAACACGACGCAGATAACCGAAAGGATAACCTCGATCAGGGAGAACTTTTTACCTGCCATGGCATGCTCCCCCCACGGCAAAAAGGATGGCATCTGTACCGAAGGCGCAGCCCAAGGTAGGGTTGCAGGCCGCGTCACCGGTACAGGTGCCATCCCAAAGAGAGGAGAGGATGCAGTTGTTGGACCAACGCTCGCGGAACAGGCGCGTGTAGATAACGATACGCTGGTACATAGATACTCCGATCAAAACGGCCGCGTTCGCGACCGGAAACTTTCGGCAATTGAAGACGCGTCTGACCTGGGAAATTCAAGCGAACAATTGGCCTAACCCGCAAAAATCCCAGGCCAGACGCGTACTCAATCAAAGAAAAGGGCACTCCGATGTGGAGGCAACGGAGTGCCCAAAGAAAACCCAACCGACCAAGACATCAAGCAAATCAACCATCAATGCCCCAAGATGGTCCGATTCACCGACCGTCCGATTGATCGGCTGGGTTTTCGAGGTACCCCAGGTCGCCGCGAAAGAGGAGCGAAGCGTACTTTGGTACGCGAGCGACGGTTTGAGCGGCGAGATGGGGTGCCTCGGAAAGCCAGACGTTTACTCGGCGTGCTCAGGTGCGCCAGATTGGCGCGAACGAGGAGCGTAGCGTACTGACGCTACGTAAGCGACGAGTGAACGCCAAGGTGGCGTGCCTGAGTTACGCCGAGGGCTCCTGCTGGGTAATGCAGTGGATATTGCCGCCGCCGAAGACGACCTGCTCGGACTGAACGCCGACGCACTTGTAGACGCCCTCGCCCCAGACCTCGTCATAGATCTTCTGGAGCGTGTCAACGGCCAGCTGGTCGTTCTCGTCGCCGTACTGCGGGACGATAACGCCGTGGTTGGTGACCAGGTAGTTCATGTAGGAGGCGATCAGCGGCTCGTCGGGAACGCGCGGCTCGGCGTTCTCGTCGGCGTCGATGGTGTCGCAGGAAGCCTGGTCCATGAACAGCGGGTTCACGGGCATGCAGAGCTTGTAGACCTTCATCTTGCGGCCCTTGGCGTCAACGGCGTTGGAGAGGGTCTCGTAGGCAGCGTGGCACTGCTCGTAGAACGGATACTCGGGATCGTCGGTCCAGATGCAGGCCATGACGCCCGGGGCGATGAACGTGGCGACGTCATCGATGTGGCCGTTGGTCTCCTCGGGGTCGATGCCCTCCTTGACCCAGATGACCTTCTCGACACCCAGGTAATCCTTGAGGTGCTCGTCCATATAGGCGCGAAGCTCCTCGCTCCAGGGCTCAAACTTCTTGTGGAACTTGGGCCAGATGGACTCGGGATCATCTTCCTCCTCCAAAACCGCAGAGCAGGTGCGACCCGGGGAAAGCAGGCACTGGTCGGTCACGACAAGGGTGCCCTCGCCGTCGACGGTGATGGAGCCGCCCTCGAGGATCATGTCATCGGGACGATAGCGACGGCAGCCGGAGAGCTCAGCCATCTTAAGGGCGATCTGCTCGTCCTTGTCCCACGGGAAATAAAGACCGTCGACGAGACCGCCGTAGGCGTTGAAGTGCCAGTGGTTGGCGCGCTTCTCACCCTTGCCGTTGATGACGTAGGTGGCGGCGGTGTCGCGGAACCAAGCGTCGTCGGTGGTCATCTCGATAACGGTGACGTTCTCGTCGTTCTCGAAGACGGCCTTGCAGTTGGCGTAGTCAGCCTGATTGGCGCACATGGTGACCGGGGTGAACTCGGCGATGGCGCGGGCGATGGCGGCATACTGCTTCTGAGCCGGCTTGGCGCCGTGGGCCCAGGTGTCGGTGCGGTGGGGCCAGCCCATCCACACGCGATCCTGCGGGGCGAACTCAGCAGGCATGAAGAAGCCGTCGGCCTTGGGAGTGGACTCGGACTCGGTGATCGTACGCATAAGATTTCCTCCAAATCGAACGATCGCTTGCCGCGGGCGGGTTACCCGCGGCCTAAAACCAAGAGATAGTGGGCGCCCGTCCCCCGGCAAAGGTCGGGGCGCCCGGTACCGGTTTTCACGGAGCCGCACCGGCGAGCGACGACGTAGCCAAGTGCGCGGAGACATGCGCACGAAGGATACGAGAGAGAGGTTGGGGCGGGAGGTGGTTACCGGAGCTATCGCTCGCACCCGCCCCAGGGAATGGTTAGCAAATTTGTCGCTTTGGGCACGCCCCCGAAGAGGCTAGAGTGCCCGGAGTCGGGAGCGACAAGCCCGACGAAGCGTACTTTGGTACGCGAGGAGGGTTGGAGCCCCGAATCCGGGTGCTCTAGTCCTCTTCGGCCTCGGCGGCCTCCTCAGCCAGGCGCTGAGCAGCCAGCTCAGGGGTGAGACCCTTGTACTCGGTCTCGCGACCCTTGGCGCTGACGACGCGGACGACCTCGCCGATGAGCACAAGCACGATGAAGATAACGATCATCGGGACCTTGTCGCCAATTTCATCGACGGAGAACGGAACCAGCGTTGCAACGATGGCCAGGATCAGCTCGATGCAGGGGATGGCCAGCATAACCTTCATCATGGCGCCCTTAAACGGGAACGTGAAGATGCGCTCGCGGTTCGGGTCGTTCTTACGAAGGTTGAGGAACGCCGGGAACATCGGGATGTAGGTGAGCAGCAGGAAGACGACGGAGGTGCCGAAGAGCATCCAGAAGACACCGTTGGAGATGGCGTCGATGGGAACCAGCTGCAGGCACAGCACCAGGGAGGCAACGACGGCGTTGACCAGGTTGGCGCCGTTGGGCATATCGTCGTCAGAGATCATCGAGGCGAAGACCTTGGGCATGTTGCCGTGCTCGGCAGCGTAGCTAGCAACGGAGTTAACGCCGAAGGACCAAGCGGCCATGTTTGCGAACAAGGTGATCAGGAAGGCGATGCAGATGACCTTAAAGATCATGGAGTCGCCCACCATGGTCTGGACTGCGACAATCATGCCAAAGTCGGGGTCGATGGAATCGGCCGGCACAGCAGCGCCGATGCCAAAGCCAGCGAACAGGTAGATCACGGCGATGGACAGGCCACCAACGATGATAGCCTTGGGGATATCGCGAGCGGGATCGGCCATGTCGTCGGTCATGGTGCAGATGACCTCGAAGCCCATGAAGTTAAAGATGATGATCGACAGGTAACCGAGAGCGTTGGTGTTGGTGAGCTCGGGCAGGAAGGTGGCAGCGGACATGTCGTTCGCAAAACCGTTCTCCATGGCATACCAAATGCCCAGGGCGCCAACGATAACGGCGACGGCGACCTTGATGATGGCGCCTCCGTTAAGAACCCACTCGGAGTCGGCCGCCTTTGAGCGGCCCATAAGGTAGACGATCCACACAAAGGCAAGTTCGATACCCATCTTGGCGACCAAGTTGAACTCGACGCCAAAGGCCATGCCCAGGATGTCGGGGAACATGGTAGCCAGCGAGGCAATCCACAGCGGGTAGTTGACCCAGTAGTAGTACGAGATGCGGGCGCCCCACTTGTCGCCCAGGCCATCGCGCACCCAGTCGTAAATGCCGCCCTCGCCGTCATAGGTGGTACCGAGCTCGGCGACAACCATGCCGTAGGGAAGCAGGAAGGTCAGGATCAGGAAGATCCACCAGAAGAACTGCTGGTTGCCAATGGCAGCAGCAGGAGCGGCGGCCTCGCAAACGAAGACGACGCAGATGATGGTCGAAATGACCGTCAAAAAGGAAAGCTTTTTCTTTCCGTCGCTCATGATGAGCTCCTTCGCTCAGTCTTGGACAGATCCGAGGCCCTAAGGTATTAAGGCAATTGCTTGGGCCTCGGTGAGCGGGCGACAGGAGACGAGCATCCGCCGCCCGCAAACGTGCTTTTAGAAGCCTTGAGGCTTAGAGCTGCTCGAGAGCCTCGAGAGCGGCGTGGAGCTCAGCCTTGGCGGAGTACTCGACACCCTCGTCGTTGAGCGGGGTGCGCTTGCCCAGGGCGGCAAGGAGAGCACGGATGGAGTGCTTGCGGTTCTCGGCCTCGACCCAGCACAGGGAGCGCTCGGGATCGTCCATGACTTCGTCGACGACCTCCTCGTTGCGGGTGGCCGGCAGGCAGTGCATGAACTTGGAGTTGGGGCCGGCAAAGTTCATCATGTCCATGGTGACCTGATACTTGGGATAGAACACGTCCATGTAGTTCTCGCCCGAGACCTCCTCGTCGTACAGGCCATACCACACGTCGGTGTAGATGAAGTCGGCGCCCTTGATGCACTCGATGTCGTCGGAGATGACGACAGAGCCGCCGGAGACCTTGCAGTTCTCCTCGGCGATGGCCATCATCTGCTTGCCGAACTCGGCGCGCTCCTCGACGGTGCCAACGTGCAGGCCGCCGTCGGGGATCTGGTGGCCCTTAGGTCCAAACTGGACAAACTTCATGCCGACCTTGGAGGCGATGAACATGAGGGAGACGCAGACCTGGGTGGCGTCGCCGATGAAGGCCAGGGTGCAGTCCTCGATCTTCTTGCCCTCGGGGAGGTTCTCGAGCATGGTCATGAGGTCGCCCATCTCCTGCGTGGGATGGTTGAACTCGGACATGCCGTTGATGACGGGCACAGCGGAGCCCTCGGCGAGGCCGACGACGTCCTTGTGACGGTCAACGCGAGCCATCATGATGTCGAGCAGCGAGCCCATAACGCGAGCGGTGTCGCCCAGGGACTCGTGACCGCCGAGCTGGATGGTGCCAGGGCCATAGAACTGAGCATGGCCGCCGAGGTCGGTCATAGCGGTCTCGAAGGAAAGACGAGTGCGGGTGGAGACCTGCTGGAAGATCATGCCAAGGCTCTTGTTGCGGAGCAGGTGCGGATAATAACCGTCAACCTTGATGGCCTTCTTCATTGCTAGGCCAAGATCCTCGATAGCCAGGATCTGCTCTTTGGTAAAGTCGTTGGTGTCGATGAAATCCTTAGGCAGTGCCATGTCGATTTCCTTTCCGCCGGTCTTGCCGACTATTACTATGAGGCGCTCGAACATCACGCCTCGTGTTGACAAGACCATCATTCACCCGTATGCAATTTTTACCTAGTTTATTCGGGATTAAAGACCGTTCACGGAGTTACACCCCCTCTAAACCAATATAAACCCGCAGGTCAAGAGTTTACAGGGGGTTTACCATCTAGAACCGCGAACGGTATACGGCTATGCTGTATCTCGGCGCCTAATCCGCAATGAAACGAAGGGTTGAGACGTCTATATCCCACAAGGTATACAGAACTCGGCCATAGAATAAATGAGATGGGACGGTGACAGATGAACACCCTGATGTTCTTCTATACCCTAGCGATACTCGTGATCTGTATTGTGACGGCGGTGCTCTCGCTTGCCGCCTATGCCTCGTCCCGTCGACGCTTCTTTATCTATGGCAGCGGCGTATTTATCTGCTATGCCATCGAGATGGCCGAGATTTTCTTTTTTGAATACACGCTGCAAAACCAGAGTTTTCCAGCCAGCGACTATTACTCAATTACCATGCCTGTGTTGCGGACCTTTGTGGCGACCGCTTCGCAGGCTTTTATTTGGCTCATTGCCATGGATTTGCTCGACAAGCATTCAAAAAAGCAGTTTGTCATTCCCGTCGCAACGTTCTTGCTGAGCGAGCTGCTGATTATCGTCGCTGTCCCCTACGGCCCCATTCATCAATGGCTCTACTACACGATGCGTCAGGTATTCCTTGTTTTCGTGGGGCTATATATCTTTTGGACGGCACGCAAGAGCACACAAGTCGAGCTGAAGGCACGCGTTAACAACCAACGAAAGCACCTGATTATCGGCGCTATTCTGGTCGGTTGCATCGTTGCCGAGGATTTCTACAACATTCTGATTGTCCCCATGAGTCTGGCGCCCTCTTTGCTGCAACTATATCTGTCCGAGCGCAACTTTAGCGAAAACATCTTTGCCTGCTACTTTGCGATTCTGCTGATCATCTACTCCTGCCACGTGCTTTCAATCCGCATGCAGGAGGCGCCCGAGGAAAAGAAGGTCAGCGATCTTGACCGACACATCGAAGAGCAGATGCCCTTCTATCGCAACGCCTACAAGCTCTCCAACCGTGAGACCGAAGTTATGCGTCTGGTCGTACTGGGCAAATCGAACCAAGAGATCGCTGACGAGCTATTCCTTGCCGTGGGCACCGTCAAGACCCACATCCACAACATCCTGGTCAAAACCGAACAGCAAAACCGCACGACGCTCATCCTCCACTTTTGGAAGCGATAACCTGCCAAAAAGGGACAGGTTTATTTTGGCAGGTTTTATCTGGGCAAACGCCAAAAACCGCCGCGAGGGAGCTACTTTCCCTCGCGGCGGTTTTCTAGCAGTAAAACCAAGTGAGTAGGCTTTTGGCGGGATGCCGAGCACACCTCAAAACGCCACAGCCCTGACCTGCGATTTTATTGAGCACTTGCCGCGATGTGCTCGGCAGATCCAAAAAAGCCTACTCACTTGCATCTGAGATGCTCTAGATACGCAAAATACCGCCGCGAAGGGAGCTGGACTCCCTTCGCGGCGGTTATTCGCTCTGATTTTGCGACGGTTTTGCCCGCTTGTTACTCGCTGTAGCGGGTGGCGATGGCAGCTTGTACCATGCCGGCGCTCATGAGGTACGTTACCAGGAAGTAGCCACCATAGGCCGCCAGGAAAATCGCGCAGGTGAGGCCCACGGTGCCGGCGATGCTCATATCGCCGAATACGCTCACCAGCTCGATGATCACCTTGAGCGCCACAAAGGAGTGCGCCAAGCCCACTGCCAGCGGGAACAGGAAGAACACCGCTTGCTGCGCCATCACCGAATGCCGGATCTGGCGGTCGTCACAGCCGATCTGTGCCAGCACACGATAGCTGCGGCTGCCGTCGGCCACATTGGAGAGCTGCTGGATCGATAGGATTGCCGCGCACGCAACGACCAGCACAAAGCCAATGTAGATGGCCAGATAGCTAATCATGCCGTTCATCTGCGCTGCTTGCGTGTACATCTCGGAACGCGTGATGAAGACTCCCCACGACCCCGGCTCCTTGCCGTCAACGAGCAGATTGTCGAGCAAGGTGTATTTAATGCTCTCGTCTGCCTCGGTCGTATCCATACCCTGTTTGTAATTAACGAGCAGATTACTGGAATACGGTTGCAGATTAAGCTGGGACAGCAGCTCATCGGCTACGACCACGGTACCGGGATTGCTGCCCATCGCCGAGTTGGCGATGGCCGCCGTGTCCTCGTCCGACTTATCGGTTGCGGGCTTGAGCGTATGCCCGCCCAAGGTTAGGGCATGGCCGCCAGCCATATACTTGGTGTACAGGTCGCCCAGCTCACCGCCCATATCACACGTGAGCAGATACTGGTCGCGGCCAATGCTCACCGGCTCCTCGCCCATCATCTGGCGCAGTTTGTTGTACTGGCTCGCCGGCGTCACATACAGACCCATCGCATCGGCGTTGCTTCCCTCGAGCGCCTTGGGAAGCTTTTCGCCCATGGCCTTGCACATCTCACCCGCCACCACCGAGGGGCCCGAGCCGCCAAGCGGATAACTCAGATACGAATCGATCTGCACATGCTCACCGGCAACATCGGCGATATTGACCTTCTTGCCGGTCTCGTCGTTGTTGTCCGCCGACTTGCCCTTAATACCGTCTGCAACGTTATCGGGATCTTTACGATCGCCATGCCATGCAGCGTACAAATCGACCGTTGCATCGGCCAGCACCATGCGATCGGCCTCAGACGGATTGACATACTCCTTGTAGTAGTCGAGCGTTTCGGGCGTGTAATAGACATACGTCTGAGACACGTCAACAGGGTTATAGCGCTCCAGATTCTCGTTCATCACATTGGCAATCGACATACCGCAGGTCACCGAGGTAATGGCCAAAAACAGAATCATCGCGATGACGCCCATCGAAAAGCACACCGTATTGACCTTGGCCGAAAGCTGACGCACGGTAAACATATTGAGGCCGCGCCAATACACGCTGCGCAGGCTCTGCAACAGCTTGATAAGCATGCCCGAGAGTCCCCAGAACAGCGCAAAGGTGCCCACTGTAACCATAGCGGTCGTAATGCCAAACTGGCTCATGGCCTCTTGCAGCTTGCTGTCCGTCGCGGTTAGTGGGAACCCATCACGTAGCAGACGGTAATAGGCCACGCCCACAAGCGCCACGCCCACGGCAAAGATGGCAATCGCGATCCAGGGGTTGCGCGTCTTGATGCTCTCGTTGCGACGCTCGGCACCCATGAGCTCAATGAGCCTGGTGCGACGCACGGCGCGAAGGTTCAGCAGTAGCGTGAGCACAAACATTACGAGCATGCAGGCAAGGGTCAGGTTGAACGCATGCACCGAGAAAAAGAAGTGGAAATTGGCGATCTGTGTCTTAAAGAGCGAGACCGTAAAGAACGTCATGAGCTGGGAGAGTCCCACACCCAGCACAATGCCGGCGACAAAGGCCACGACCGATACTATCACGGTCTCGAGCGCCATGATCGTGGCGACGCGCCCGCGCCCCATGCCGAGCACCTGGTACAGGCCAAACTCCTTCTTGCGGCGTTTCATGATGAAGTTATTGGCGTACACCATCAAAAAGGCCATGACACCGGCCAAAAAGTACGTCAGGTAGCCGAGCATGCTGCCCATAACCTGTGCCAAGCCCTCTTCATCGATTCCGGCGATGTCGACCTGCATCGAGATGGTGTTAAAGGCATAGAAGACCGTGACGCCCAGGGTGAGCGTCAAAAGGTAGACGAGGTAGTCGCGCCCGGCGCGGCGGACGTTGCCCCAAGCGAGTTTACAGAACATCGGAGCCCTCACCGCCCATCATGGCAACGACCTCCATAATGCGGTCGAAGAACTCTCGGCGGTCGGTGTCGCCACGGCGCAGCTCGGTGAAAATCTTGCCGTCGCGGATAAACAGCACACGGCTCGTGTAGCTGGCGGCAAAGCTGTCATGCGTGACCATGAGCACGGTGGCGCGTAGGCGGCGGTTAAGGGCCTCCAGGCTCTCGAGCAGCAGACGAGCGCTTTTGGAGTCGAGGGCGCCGGTGGGCTCGTCGGCCATAATCATAGTGGGGTCGGTGACGAGCGCGCGAGCCGCGGCAACGCGCTGCTGCTGACCACCGGACATCTGGTAGGGATACTTGTCGAGCACCTGACTGATAGACAGACGCGCGGCCACGTCCTGCACGCGGGTCGAGATCTCTGCCGAGTTTGTGCGGGCAATGGTGAGCGGCAGGGCGATGTTCTCGCGTGCCGTGAGCGTATCGAGCAGGTTGGAGTCCTGGAAGATAAAGCCGAGCTCCTCGCGGCGGAACTGCGAAAGCTTGGCCTGCTTCATGCGCGTCACGTCCTGGCCGTTGATGCGGATGGTGCCACTCGTGGCGGCATCGATGGTCGACACGCAGTTGAGCAGCGTCGACTTGCCCGAGCCCGAGGCGCCCATGATGCCAACGAACTCACCGCGGTTGACGGTAAAGCTGACGTCGTTGAGCGCGCGGGTCACGTTGCCCAGCGCTCCATATACCTTTTCGAGATGCGCGACCTCCAGTACCGGGGTCGCCATGTGCGTGGTTTGCATACCGAGTCCTTTCTTGCGATTAGTCTACGGCATCTATAGTCGCAAGAAGCCGAGTCGGCTACCATCGATATGGCTTACGCTTGCCTTACCGTTGCGTAAGGTAAGCGTAGTCTGCCACGTGTTGATGTTGAGAGAGGACTCCTGTTGAAGACTGTTCATGTTGCCGCCGGGATCATTCGCAAGGAAGGATCCGACGAGCTACTGGCTGTGCAGCGCGGCTATGGCGACATGCAGGGACTTTGGGAGTTCCCCGGTGGCAAGCTCATGCGCGGTGAGACGCCAGAAGACGCCGTGCGCCGCGAGCTCATGGAAGAGCTGCGGGTGAAGGTCACCAACCTGCGTGACTTCTACACCGTTGAGTATGACTATCCCGATTTCCATCTCTCCATGGAGTGCTACTACTGCTCGCTCGCCGATGAATCCGATGAGCCCCAGAAGCACGACCGCCAGCTCGATATCCGCTGGATTCCGCGCACCTCGCTTGCCACGGTGGAGTGGATGCCCGCCGACAAGGGGCTTATCGATGCTCTGATTGAGTTAAAGGAAGATCGGCTTGAGGCAAGCTCCGCCGATGACGCCGCGCCCAACACAACCGACAAACCCGCCACCAAACCCAAGCGCGCACCTAAACGCCGCAGCAAAAAGCGTCCCAAGCCCGGTCTGCTCGACGGCATCGATACCTCGGACCTCTCCGCTGACGAGCGCGAACTGGTCCGCCGTCGCGCCGCCATCAAAAAGTCCATGAAGGGCAACAAGCGCGCCAACACCAAGCCCGAGCTGCTCGTACGTCAGCGCCTACGGGCCGCGGGCCTTACGGGCTATCGTTTGGAATGGAAGGTACCCGGCAAGCCCGACATCGCCTTCCCCGGCCGCAAGATCGCCATCTTCGTCAACGGTTGCTTTTGGCACCGCTGCCCCAAGTGCAACCCAAGCCAGCCCAAGCGCAACGTTGAGTTTTGGGAGGCAAAGTTCCGTCGCAACGTCGAGCGCGACCGTGCTGCTGTGGCAGCGCTCACTCAAATGGGCTGGACGCCCATAACCATCTGGGAATGCGAACTCAAAAAAGACCGCATCGACGCCACGATGGAAAAGGTCATCGAGCAGGTGCGCGCCACAGAGCCGCAGCGCTAACAGCGAGCATTCACACGCTACGCACGTCCGCGCCACATCCACGTCACAAACCTTAGAAAGCCCTTAAGCTCAAAACCTTTCAAGAGTGTTACTCGATACCTCTGACCTGCAGTTTCATCGTAACACCAAACCAGGTTAAGCCTTTCTTTAGCGCTTCTTTGCGGCAGCCGCGGCATAATGTAGCCAGCGCACGGGACCTAGCAGCAAACCCCGAGCGCATCCTTTTGGTGGATATCGAGGAGGCCGCAAAAGCATGCATTCTTCCAATGACGCAGCACAGCAGCCATCCCTAAAACATGCAAACCTTTTCTCCTTCCCCCCGACACAGAGAAACGGCCTCCTCGACTCCCCCACCACAAAAACCAAGCGCTCAGCCGATCAGAGCCTCAACTTACGAGCATCCTTCGAAAAGCTCCAAGCATCCCTAGACAAGGCGTTCCCCGAACAGGCAAGAGCAATCTAAGCCCATTGCGCTTTATACTGATGCCATGCGAAACATGGATCACATAGAATTGCACCGCGGAGGACGCGAGGAAGCGTTTCCCGAGACCGCCGAAGACTGGCCCTATATTGCCGAACGCGCAGAATTCGCTCGCTATCCGGGCAATTCCGTCCCCTGGCACTGGCATTCCGAAGTTGAGCTTTTCTACATGGAGCAGGGAGCGATTGACTATCGAACGCGTGCGGCTCATGAGCACGTGCGCTTTGAGGAAGGGTCCGCCGGCTTTATCAACGGCGGCGTTTTGCACAGCACGCTGCAATCACCCAATTCGGCACCAGCCATTCAAATGTTGCATATCTTTCAGCCGTCGATGCTCGGCGATCCCGCGGGACGCCTTCAAAAGCGCTATATCAATCCTTTACTGCAATGTCGAGGCGTCGATGTGCTCAAATGGTCGCCCACCAACCCCGACGATATGCCCTTTATCGATTTGCTAAAGAGTTCCTTTAACCACGACCTTCAACGGCCGCAGAACGAGATGGCGCTTCGGAATAGCTTGTCAGAGCTCTGGATTCAGATTTACGCCAAGGCCGAACCGCTCTTTTCCTCCGACAACGCCTCTTGGATGACCAACCGCGACGTACAGTTCAAGGCAATCCTAGACTATATCCGCGCGAACTATGCAGCCGCTATAGATGTGCCCCAGATGGCATCTGCAGCCGGCGTAAGCGAAAGAGAGTGTTACCGCATTATCGAAGCTTGCGCAGGAACGACCCCGGCGGCATATCTGCGCGCATACCGCGTAAACCGTGCTTGCGAACTTTTGACACACACCACGCGAACGGTCCAGACAGTCGCGCGCCAATGCGGCTTTGCGACAGCAAGCCATCTTGGCCAGGTATTTAAAGAACAAATGGGATGCACTCCTTCGAGCTATCGAGCAGCAAGGCAGAATCTCGATAGCACCAGGCAGAAATCCCGCTAGCCTTTCTTCTGTCACCGCATCAAACTTGCAGGCAAACAACGGATAGGAGCTACTATATGAAGTACTTTGACTATATCGTGTTTGACGTTGATGGGACATTGGCAGATACAGAAGAAAGCGTGCTGTCATCGCTTGACCAGATTGTCCAAGAAGAAACCGGCAAAACGCTCCCCCGACACGAGCTTGAATTTGCCCTCGGCATACCCGGCAAGGATACCCTTGAGAAACTTGGGATCTACTCGCAGGCAACGTTGGATCGCTGGTGCCAAGTTGCCGCCAGCTTTAAAAGCACCATCAGCGTGTTTCCAGGTTTGCTTGAAGTCATCGCAACACTCGCCGATAGCGGCTGCAAACTTGGCATCGTCTCCTCACGTGCGCGCGACGAATACGCAGAAGAAATTGCACCCCTTGGCTTCGATAAGTATTTTGAGCACATCATCCTTGTCGAAGACACAACCGAACATAAACCCGCACCCGCTCCCATGCTCGAATATCTCCGGCGTACGGGCGCGAATCCTGGCAACGTCGTCTACGTTGGCGACACCGTCTACGACGAACAATGCGCAACTTCGGCAGGGGTCAGTTTTGCCCGAGCAGCATGGGGATCACACCAAGATATCCCAAACGCCACCTACAACCTCAAAACCCCCAACGACCTACTAACCCTAACAACCAAATGACCCACGCGTCCCACCCTTTCAGCCCCAACACCACAAGGGCGATTGAGCAGGACGGTTTGGGCGGGTCCCCGTACTTAGTTTCCAAAATCATTCCGCAGCGCGAAGGCTTCTTATTATTTTCCGCCCTAACGCCACAAGGGCGACGACCTCGAGTAGGTCAACCTGGGAGGGACGAGGGCTTAGTTCCCCAATCTTTCCGCAGGGGGCAAAAAGCCTCGCCGCACGAAGTGCGCAGCGAGGCTTTTTGCATGCCCGAGGACGATTGGGGAACTAAGTCCTCGTCCCTCCCCGGGATATGTAGCGAGTCGGAGTACCCTTGCTGTTACTCTGCCTTGCCCACAGAGTTGAGGTTGGTCATGCGGATCTTAACCAGCTCGGTGATCTCACGCATGCCCTCCTTGGCCGGCTTCTTAGGATCGAAGCAAGCGGGGTTCTCGGCCATGTAGGCCATGAAGCCCTTGGTGTAGGCCTGACGCAGCTCGGTGGCGTAGTTGACCTTGCAGATGCCGTTCTTCACGGCCTCGGCAACCTGCTCATCGGGCACGCCGGAGGTACCGTGCAGAACCAGCGGCACGTCGACGGCGTCGCGAATGGCCTTGACCACGGACTGCTCGATGTGAGGATCGCTCGTGTACACGCCGTGGCTGGTGCCAACGCCAATGGCCAGCGAGGTGCAGCCGGTGCGCTCAACAAACTCCTTGGCCTCGGCAGGATCGGTGTAGGGGCTCTCGCCCTCAACCGCGGGACCGTCGTCCTCCTTACCGCCGACCTTGCCGAGCTCGGCCTCGACGGGCACGCCCATGGCGCGGCCAGCGTCGGCGACGGACTTGGTCAGGGCAATGTTGTCCTCGAAGGACTCGTGCGAACCGTCGATCATGACGGAGGTGTAGCCCGTGCGGAAAGCCTGCATGCAGCGGTCATAGCCATCGCCGTGATCGAGGTGCAGGGCGACGGGCACGGAAGCGCGCTCGGCGGCAGCCTTGACCATGCCGTAGAAGTAGTCCAGACCAGCGGTCTTGATGGTGCCCGGGGTGGTCTGCATGATGACGGGGGACTTGGTCTCCTCGGCAGCAGCCAGAACGGCCATAACAAACTCGAGGTTCTCAACGTTGAACGCACCAACGGCGTAGTGGCCGGCCTGAGCGTCCTTGAGCATCTTTTCGGTGGTAACAAGTGCCATGAGCGTTTGCTCCTCTCCCTCGCCCGCATCTGGACATCGGGCGTAGTTGTTCACAAGGCGTTTTACCTTGCGTTTTGCTGCGCTCATTGTATGAAATTCAGCGGGTATGCATGTGCGAGATATTGAGCCCATGCAGGTCAATACAGTCGCTTTTGAAAAGTAAACGGAAGGAATTGGAGCTGAGTGGGCGTGTTCGATATTGAATTTTGGGCGTTAAACGTCTTTCTTTTATAGAAAAAGTAAGTAATCGAAAGGCGTTTTCTTACTTAAAAAGAAAATGAACGAAAATAGACTCAACACAATTCCTGCAAATTTAGGCTGAGGATGGAGCAGCTATGGCCCACGCAACAACCCGAGCTTTCGCCGATGAGCGACGCGCCGCCATCATGGAGATGCTTGAACATAACGCCTCGGTGCAAGTAGCAGAAATCGCCCAGACCTTTGGCGTGTCCTCCGTTACCGCCCGCGCCGACCTAGACGCGCTCGCCGAGTCCGGCAAGCTGCGCCGCACGCATGGTGGCGCCGTGTCGCTCCACAAACGCTTAACCGTCTCCACGCAGGATCGCCGCATCAACGTCAACGTTGCCGCCAAGCAAGCCATTGCCCAAAGCGCTATCAGGCTTGTTAACGACGGCGACACGGTGCTTGTCGACTCCGGCACCACGGCACTCGAGTTCGTTCGGCTCCTCGACCAGCGCGATGGCATCACCGTCATCACGGCCGACATTACCATTGCCGATTACATCGACGAGAGCATGCCCTCAGTCGATGTCGTCATGCTGGGCGGGGCACTGCGCAAAGGCCATCGCTATCTGTACGGCCCACTTACCATGCAGGCGCTCCAAATGGTCCACGCCGATCTTGCCGTCATGTGCCCTGGCGCTTTCGTTCCCGGCTGCGGCTTTACCACCGACTTTCCCCAGATGGCTGAGACCAAAACGGCCATGATTGGCGCCGCCCGCCAAAGCGTGGCCCTCATGGACGCCAGCAAGGTCAACGGACGGGGCATGTACCGCTTTGCCGAGCTGACCGACGTCAACGCCATCGTGATGGACCGTGACCCCGATCACGCCGTCGCCACCTCAATCGCCGAGATCGTCGACAACGCCCGCCCAAATCTCCTCATCGCCGGCGCTTAAACAAAAACCACCACAAAGGTTCACCGTCCCCTTTGTGGTGGTTTGAGCGTTAAACGTGAACGTATCGCTACTTGGAGAGCTCGTCAGCGAGGGCCTCGATCTGAGCGCGCGAGGCGTCGTTGAGCGAGCCCAGGACGGTCACCTTGTTCTGCGTCAGGGTGATGTTCTTCATACCCTCGAGCTCCTTGGTCATAATCTTGGCAGCTGCGGGCGCCCAGGAGCCGCCCTCGACGAGCGCCACCGTACGGTTCTGGTAGGCATGCTCGGCAAGCGTATGGATAAAGGTGCTCATGAATGGGAAGATCTCGCCCTGATAGGTAATGGAAGCGAGTACCAGACGGTCATAGCGGAACGCGTCCTCAACGGCCTCGGCCATGTCGTCGCGAGCCAAGTCAAAGACGGAAACCTTCTGGCCGCGGGCCTCGAGCGCAGACGCGAGCTCCTCAACGGCAGCCTTCAGATGGCCATACACGCTCGCGTAGGCAATCGTGATGCCCTCGTCCTCGGGCTGATAGCTCGACCAGGTGTTGTAGGTGTCGAGGTAATAGACCAGGTTCTCGGTAAGAACGGGACCATGGAGCGGGCAGATGACCTGGATGTCCAAATCGGCGGCCTTCTTGAGCACGGCCTGCACAAACTTGCCGAACTTGCCCACGATGCCAAAGTAGTAACGGCGCGCCTCGCAGGCCCACCCTTCCGGATCCTCGATGTCGTTGGCGCCAAACTTGCCAAAGCCGTCGGCACTAAAGAGCACCTTGTCGGTGGCCTCGTAGGAGAAGAGTACCTCGGGCCAGTGAACGTTGGGGGCGCCGACAAAGGTCAGGCTGTGGCCACCTAGATCAAGCACGTCGCCCTCTTTGACAACCATCTTGCGCTCGGGGAAGTCGGTGCCAAAGTAGTTGACCATCATGCGGAAGGCGCCCATGCTTGCCACAATCTGCGCCTGGGGATAGCGCTCCATAAAGGCGGCGATGCCGGCGGAGTGATCGGGCTCCATGTGATGGATGACCAGGTAGTCGGGCGTGCGGCCGTCGAGTACGGTCTCGAGGTTGCCGAGCCACTCGTCGACAAATCCGCCATCGACCGAATCGGCGACAGCGATCTTCTCGCCCAAGATAACGTAGCTGTTGTATGCCATACCGTTCTCGGACACGTCGTACTGGCCCTCGAACAGGTCGATGTCATGATCGTCAACGCCAATGTAGCGGATATCCTTGGTGATCTCCATCAGGCAAAGCCTCCTAGATAGACAAATGAACCCGTCTATCATAGCACTCGCCTTCATAGCCACGGCTATCCGCCGGCGTCCTTACCGATTGTTATTGAAGCGCAACGCCGAGCCGTTGACCTGCGAAAACTATGCGCGCGGCGCTGAGGTGGTATGTCGAACGATGAGATGACCGGGAATGCGAATGGCGACGGGTCTGTCCGATGCCCCCGCCTTGGGAACCGCATGCTCGAACACCTCGCGTCCACGCTGATGCAGATCGAAACGAACGGTCGTGAGCTCGTTATGCGCGACAAAGTCGTCGAGCGAGTCATCGACGCCCACCACGCTCACGTCCTCGGGCACGCGCAAGCCACTATCGCGCAACGCGGCGATGGCGCCGTTTGCCATTTGGTCGTTTGCCGCGTAAATCGCCGTCATGGTGCGGTCGTGCTCGGCCAGATACCTGCCGGCCTCGTAACCGCTGTTGGCAGACCAGTCGCCCTCGAGCGGCGCCTGTGGCTTAATGTGCTTACGCTCGAGCGCATCCTGCCAACCGGCGCGACGAAATTGCTCGTCGACCGAGAATGACGGGCCGCCAATATAGCGAATCTGCTCGTGCCCCAGCTCAAACAGGTGATCCATAAGCAATAGCGAGCAGCCGTAATGGTCGGAATCGACCGTGGTCACCCGCGGGTGCGCGTACATGGTAACGATGACCGTGCCAATGCCCGGCAGTGGATCAAACGTCTCAAAATCGGGCGCCATGCGACTCATGCCGATGATGATGCCGTCCACCGGCAATGCGGCCATACGACGCGTGGCCTCGGCAAGCGAGAATTCCTCGGTCTTGGACATCTCGACCAGCGTGATGGCGCAGCCGCGCTCGCGGGCCGCACTGGCAATGCCGTCGATCATCGTAAGGTTGCCAAACTTGGTGACATCGTTGATGCACAGGCCGACCGAATGGTAACGGCCATCGCGCAGCGAGCGACCGGCATAACTCGGACGAAAGCCGAGCTCTTGCATCGCGGCCTGCACGCGCTGGCGCGTCTGCTCGTTAACGTTGGGCAAGCCGTTGGCGACGCGCGAAACCGTCTGCTGCGAAACGCCGGCAGCACGGGCAACGTCGGCCATGGAAACCGGACGCGTACCCGTATCGTTGGAAGGGCGCCTTGCCACAAAATCACCTTCGCTCTTGCGAGATCTGAATAGCGTGAATGCCGGCCCGGGCAGAAATACACCCCGCGCCGAGGCCCGCTATCGTCGGACGCATGTTAACGTACTCTACTTTTTCTATCTGCATCTTTTCTGCTTTATAAGTCCATACGGCAGTACCGTTCACGGCTGTATTTCTACCGATTACCAGATTCTCAAAAAGTGACAAGCGATGTGTTATGAGTACGTTAACATATCCCGTAACGTGCGGTATCGTGAACACTTGGTTCATGCCGCTTCAAGTTGTTAACGTACTCATATCGACGCAAAATTCACCCGTGCGCACCAAGGAAAGGACTCCCATGACCGCCCCCGACGAAAAGACACTCGCCACCCTCACCAAGCTGTTTGAGGAGGAGTTTGGCCCCATCGGCAACCGCCAGGTGCTCTACGTGCACGCGCCCGGCCGCTCCGAAATCAGCGGCAACCACACCGACCACGAGGGCGGCCACGTTATCGCCGGCTCGCTCGATGTCGCCGTCGATGGCATCGCCGTGGCAACCGATTCCAACAAGATTCGCGTCGCCGACGAGGGCTATCCTACGTTTGAGATCACGCTCGACACGTTAGACATTCAGGAGTCCGAGAAGGGCACGTCCGCGAGCCTCGTCCGCGGCATGGCCCATGAAATCGCTGCTCTGGGCGTTGAGCCCCACGGCTTCGACTTTGCCTTCACCTGCTCCGTCCCCTCGGGCGGTGGCCTTTCCAGCTCTGCCGCCGTCGAGGCCGCGTACGGTCGTGCCATGGAGACGCTCTGGGGCGCGCCCGCCATTGAGCCCGTCGCGCTCGCCCAGATGAGCCAGCGCACCGAGAACAACTATTACGGCAAGCCCTGCGGTCTGATGGACCAAGCCGCCGTGTGCCTGGGCGGCCTCGCCTACATGGACTTTGAGGACCAGGCCCAGCCTAAGACCCAAAAGCTCGAGCTCAACTTTGAGGATCACGGTTATGCGCTTGTGCTCGTTAAGGTTGGCGCCGACCATGTGGCAGCTACCGACGACTACGCCGCCGTTCCGCGCGAGATGCAGGACGTCGCCGCCGAGTTTGGCAAGGCACGCCTGTGCGAGGTCGACGTTGCCGACTTTGACGCTAAACTCCCCGAGCTGCGCGCCAAGCTGGGCGACCGCGCCTGCCTGCGCGCCGTTCACTACTGGTACGAGAACGGCCTGGTCGACAAGCGCTGGGCAGCCCTGAACGCCGGCGACATTGACCAGTTCCTGGTCCTGACGCGCGAGTCCGGCGCCAGCTCTGCCATGTACCTGCAAAATGTTGTTGCCAAGCTGGGTTCCGAGCAGCCTTCCATGTATGCCCTGGCGCTGGCCGAGCACGTGCTCGACGGCCGCGGCGCCGTCCGTATCCACGGTGGCGGCTTTGGTGGCACCATCCAGGCCTTCGTGCCGCTCGATCTGGTCGACACCTTCATTGCCAAGATGAACGGCTGGCTGGGCGAGGGCTCTGCCCGTCACTACGCCATCTCTGACAAGGGGGCTTACGCGGCATGGCTGTAATGACTGACGTGCGAGAGGCCGCGCAGAACCTGATCGAGTACGCCATCCACCGATCGATGATCGGCCAGGACGACCGGATCTGGGCATACAACACCATTTTGGAGTGCATCGGCGCCACGGGTCCCGCACTCGATATGGCCTGGGCGCTCCAAGTTGAGAAACTCTCGCTCTTGCACCCCAATACCCTGCCCGACTTTGATCTTGAAGGCACGCTTGCCGCGCTTTCCGAGGCCGCCGTTACCAACGGTGCCGCCGAGGACACGACGTCAGGCCGCGACCGCATCGCCATGCGCATCATGGGTGCGCTCATGCCGAGGCCTTCGGTTGTAAACGAGGAGTTCAACGGACGCATGGGCGTCAACGAGCCCCGCGCCGCAACCGACTGGTTCTACGGCCTGTGCTGCGACGCCGGCTACGTGCGCCGTGCCGCCATCGCGCGCAACATCAAATGGAGCACCCCCACCAACTGGGGCGATCTTGAGATCACCATCAACCTCTCCAAGCCTGAGAAGGACCCACGCGATATCGCCGCGGCTGGTGCCGCAAAGAACACGGGCGAGAAGTATCCCGCCTGCCAGCTCTGCATCGAAAACGAGGGCTATCCCGGACGCTCCGCCGCAGCCGACGGCGGCGCTCACCCCGCTCGCCAAAACCTGCGCATTATCCCCATCCAGCTCAACGGCGAGCGCTGGGGCTTCCAGTACAGCCCGTACGCGTACTTTAACGAGCATTGCATTGCCATGAGCTCCGAGCATCGTCCGATGCACGTCGACCGCAAGGGCCTGACCTGCCTGCTCGACTTTGTGGACCTGTTCCCGCATTACTTCATCGGCTCCAACGCCGACCTGCCTATCGTGGGCGGCTCGATTCTGTCGCACGACCACTTCCAGGGCGGCGCGCACGAGTTCCCCATGATGCATGCCACCGAGGTCTCGCAGTTTAGCATGCCCGGTTTTGACCAGGTCACCGGCACTGTGCTGCAGTGGCCGCTCTCGGTGCTGCGCCTGCGCTCGCATGACCGCGCTCAGCTGCTCGACGCTGCCGAGAAGATTATCCTCGCCTGGCGCGAGTGGACCGACGAGTCTGTGGGCGTTATCGCGCACACGGCCGACGGCGTAGCGCACAACACCGTGACGCCCGTCATCCGCCGCGTCGACTCCCGCGGCAACGCCGGCGGCGAGATTTACGAGGCCTACCTGGCGCTTCGCTGCAATATCACGACCGACGAGCATCCGCTGGGCGTTTTCCACCCGCATGCCGAGTATCACCACATTAAGAAGGAGAACATCGGCCTGATCGAGGTTATGGGCCTGGCTATTCTTCCGCCGCGCCTGGTTCCCGAGCTCGGCGCTGTCCGCGAGCACCTGCTGGCAGCCAAAGCCGATGCCAGCTACGACCTTGCCGCAGCGCTCGAGAGCGACGATCTTTGCCGTAGCCACGCCGCATGGGCCGCGGATGTCTTTGCTCGCCGCGCGAACGAGCTTACGGTGGACAACGCCATCGACATCCTGCACGAGGAGGTCGGCGTGGTGTTTGGCCACGTGCTCGACAACGCCGGCGTCTTTAAATGGGACGAGGCCGGCCGCGCCGCCCAGCAGCGCTTTATCGACTCACTGTAATGATCCCTTAGGGACGGAGGAAAACGGATCATTTCCGCCCACACGACAACGGCGCCCGCCGGCAACATCGCCGACGGGCGCCGTTTTTGAGTGTAGCCATTGGGGACGTTCTTAAACGACTAGTCAAACAAGAACGTCCCCAATGGCTAATGACTCGAGCGTGGAAAATCTCCCACTTTGAGCTCGCATGGGCACCAAAAGCAGGAGATTATCCACGCTCATTCTATTAGGAGTCGCAACCGCTACAACTCTACGACCTCAACGTTGCTGTAGATCTCGTCCCAGCGGTCCATGACCAGGTGGCCGGTCTTGGGATCCATGGCGTTGAGCTTACCGCAGGTATTGGCGGTCTTGAGCACCGTGACGTCGTCGGCACCAGCAGCAATGGCATGCGCAAAACCGGCGATGGTCGAGTCGCCGGAACCCGTTGCGTTCACAGCCGCAATCGCGGGCGTCTTGGCGCGGAACGCGCGACCCTCATGGAAGCCCACCGAACCGGCAGCGCCCATCGAAACGACAACCCAGGGGATACCGGCAAAACGGTCATCGGCGGCAAGCGCCTCGCGCAGGGCATCGACATCATCGGTCGTAAAGGACGTACCCAGTAGGCCGTTAATCTCGGTCAGGTTGGGCTTTACGAGCTCGGGCTTGGCATCGGACTCCAGCGCTGCCTCCAGCGATGCACCCGAGGTGTCGAGCAGCACCTTGGCGCCCGCCTCCTCGGCGATCTTGACGAGCTCGGCATAGTAGCCGGCATCGACGCCACGCGGCAGCGAGCCCGAAAGCGTCACGACGTCCGCCTTCGCTGCAAGCTCGGCGAACTTGGCCGTAAAGGCCTCGAGCTCGGCCGGGGCGATTTGCGGGCCGCTCTCCAGCAGCTCGGTCTGATTACCCTCGTGCAGAATATTCAGGCAAATGCGCGTCTCACCGGCGATGGGCACAAAGTCGTTCTTGACGCCGTCGGCATCCATAAGCTCGGCCATATAGGCACCCATGTGGCCGCCAAGCAGACCAGTCGCGAGCACGTCGTCTCCCAGTTGCAGCAGCACGCGGCTCACGTTGAGGCCCTTGCCGCCAGCGGTCTTTTCGGGCGTCACACGGTTAACGTCGTCAATGACCAGCTTGTCGAGCTGATAGCGCGTATCAATCGACGGGTTCATGGTAACGGTCAGAATCATATTGAACTCCTGTTCCGGGGCGGCATGACCCACCCCAAACATACGATAGCTCGTTAAAGGATCTCGATCTCAAAGCCGCGGGTGACGGTCTCCCCCGGCTTGGCAACCAGGCAGCCACGCTTGTGCTCCAGAATATCGTCCTCATCGGAGCAGGTAGACAGGCCGCCCCACGGTTCCACGGCCACAAAGTCGCCCTCGGGCTTGCTCCACACAATCAGGTACGGCATATCGGGGAACGTCAGGCGCACGCCCTTGTCCTCGGTTTTCTTGGTCAGCGTAACCACGCGGCTCTCGAGCACGTCAAAGATGGTCTCCGCGAAGTCGAAGAGTTCGTGGGTAAGCGGCAGGTTCTGGTCGATCATGGGGTTCTTACTGCGATGCTCAACATCAATCAGGCCCGTCGAGGGAACGGCAGTACAGAGCTCGGCGGCCTCACGCTGATCAAAACGAAGCTCATAGTCGTCATAGGACTCGCCCTCGTCGAGCGGGCACGTAAAGCCGGGGTGGCCACCCACAAAAAACGGCATGTCCTCGGTGCCCTCATTGGTCACCTCGTACGACACGGCCACCTTTTCCGAATCGACCTTGTAGCGAGCAACGATCTTAAACGGATACGGGTACTGCTCGAGCAACTCGGCATGGTCGGCAGAGCTTAGGCTCAGCGCAACCATGTTGTCGCCCTGCTCCTCGAGCTTCCACTCCTGCTTGCGCGCAAAGCCGTGGCGGGCAAGCTTGACCTCGTATCCGCCCATGGTCATCGCGCGGCCCTCACGAAGGCCGCCGCAAATCGGGAAGCAAATGGGAGCTTGGCCCGACCAAACCGCCGGGTCACCCTGCCACAGGTACTCGCGTCCGTTGGCTTTAATCGAAGTGAACGATCCACCAGCCGTGCTCAGTGCCACACGAATAGAACCGTTATCAAGAACAAACTCCATAGGAGCCTTCCCTTTCGTACGCCAGCCCGCCAAGTCAATAGGGCTGATAGAAAACCGGCCCGCGCCCCCTCACAGAAACGCGAGCCGTCAATTGAAAAGCTACAGAATGCCGGGTACCGCCAAAACGAAGCACTCAAGCCAAGCAAGCAAACGTGTTATCGGAGCAGCTAGCCGAACCAGAACGCTTCCCAACAACAGCGGCAACCCTGCTGGTACCCCCTACGTCAGCGAGCGGCGCTCAGGTGCCCCAGGTCGCCGCGAAAGAGGAGCGACGCGTACTTCATGTACGCGAGCGACGGTTTGAGCGGCGAGATGGGGTGCCTGAGCGCCGCGCAGCGTCGACCCGTTACGCGGTTTGGCAAAACCGCGTAACCCCACTAGTCGTGATACTCGCCGCGGTCCCACTTCTCGAGGAACTCGTCAAAGAAGTGCGGGTCAGCCTGAGCCTCGGCGTCGGCCTTATTGCAAGCGTCAATCTTGGCGATCAGGGCGTCGTGCTCGGGAGTCTTCTCGTAGGGCTCCTCAAGGAAGGCAAGCATAATGTCGGCCATCAGGAACTCACCGGTGATCTTACCGCCAAAGCCCACGATGTTGGCGTTGAGCTCGCGACGGGCATACAGGGCAGAGGTCATGTCGCGAACCAGGGCGCAACGGGCGCCGGGAACCTTGTTGACGGCGTTGGTGATGCCGATGCCGGTGCCGCACAGGGCCACGCCAAAGTCGGCCTTGCCGCTGGCAACAGCCTCGCCCACGGCCTTACCGTAGATGGGATAGTGCGTACGGGTGTGGCTGTAGGTGCCGCAGTCGAGCACCTTGTAGCCAGCCTGCTCCAGGCGGTCGGCCAGATAGATCTTCTCGTCCGTAACGATATGGTCGCAACCGATTGCGATGGTCTTCTTCATCAGAACGTCCTTTCGTCTGAATTCACAAGTTGAGGTAGAAGTTCGAGTTCTCGGTGGCTCTCGTTAGGCCATCTTGTTGAGCATGTCGACACGGATCTGGTGACGGCCGCCGGCGTACTGGGCGCGCAGGAACTCGCGGGCGATCTTCTTGGCGACCTCGGTGCCCACAACGCCCGGGCCCATGGTGACCATGCGCGAGCCGTTGTGCTCGCGGGTCATGTAGGCGGAACGCTCGTCGGAAATGTTGGCGACGACCATGCCCTTGATCTTGACGGCGGCCATATAGGAGCCGACGCCGTACTTATCGAATGCGAAGCCCTGGGAATCCTTGTGCTCCAGCAGGTCCTTGGCAACGGCGGTCGCGGAATCGACAAAGTCCGCGGCAGGGGTCTCGGAATAGTCGACGACCTCGTGACCGTCGGCGATGAGCATCTCCTTGATGGACTCCTTCATCGACATACCGTCGGCATCGGAAGCGATTACAACCCTCATGACATCCTCCTTGAGAGATACGCAGGTGCGTAGTTTCTGTTTGGAAGTGTTGAATCGCGTTCAGGTCCGGGCATCTGAATGTGCGGTTCTTCACTGTTCATGTTTATTTGAACACATTCGAACAGCGACTGCAACCATTATTTGTTTATCTTTGTTCTTTTTTGAACAAATACCGTTCGCTGGCGATTGTTGACCGTTTGGGCTCGAGGAGGGTCTGGCCTGCCACGTATTCAACAAACAAAAAGGGTGGCCGAGAACGAATCTCAGCCACCCTTTCTCGGTATGCTCCGGCACGTACGGATGTTTTAGTTACTCAGACTGCCCGCTCTTCTTGGCATGTTTGGACGGAGCGCTCAGAAAACGGCCCGTCAAATAGTTCGCCGGGCCAGAGATATCGATCCCCAGTAGCGTGTGTCCCAGCCACAGAAACGCCGCGAGCACCAGCAGCGGGATAACGCACGAGGTCACGATCATCACGATGACGCCTTCGATCAGATCGGTCACCTGCCGCACGATCTCGTCGGTCATCTGCTTGGCACCACTGGTTACCGACGTGACCAGGCTCGAGGCCCCGTCAGTCAACTGCTCGAGTACGTTTTTGGACTCCGTGGCCTCGGACTTTTTCTTGTTCGATTTTGAGCTGGTCTCGCCTGACTTGTCCGTGGTATCGGTCTTTTCCGCAGCGTCCGCTGCCTTTTGCTCAGCTTGCTCAATACTTACGCGATACGTTTCATCGACCTTCTGCGACACCCATACGCTTGCGGGCACAAGCGCCATGCCGATCACGGCAACCACCAACACGCGCGTCGCCACACGGCGCAGGACGGCGCTCGTGCTCCAGCGCCCGTGAATGCCAAGCGACACCGCAAAGAGCACCAACGCAAACGGGATTAAGATGCCCAAGCCAACCGACCACAAAATAGTCAGCAGATATTTCTCGAGGTAGAGCACGGCAAGCACGATACCAAGGTTGCCTGAAAGCTGCGCAAGCTGCTCGGCAACCGGCGTTCCCGTATCACCCGGCAGCGCGGTAATGCCCGCAGACAGCGCCACGCACGAGGCCGTGAGCGCCAGTACGTTACCTTTCTTTTGGTCGATAACCTCGATGGTGGAGTCCCAAGTCTTGGTATCGGCAAAATGCGGACGAGCCACAAAGCCCGACAGCAAGGCCAGTACCACGAGCGCAACGATGATACCGATCTGCAGCTTTTTGTTTGCGCACACGACATCGAACAGGCTGGGCTGCAGCTCGGTTACCGTCGTGCGCTCGGTTATCTGGACAGGACGCCCATGAGCCATCTCGTGCGCGCCTCTTTTTTGTATTGACCCGTTATCCGGCATTTGGATACCTCCTCATTCCGGCGTTTAATGTGAAAGGAAGTATACCCACCGAGCGAAAAACCGAACGGCAAGACGAACGGGCACCAAGACTGTCCCCAATGACTATTTCGGGATGAGTTGCGGTGGAATAGGGATTGTTTTGCGCCCGCCGGTCCCTATTCAGTCCCTATTTCACCGCAACTTGGAGGAGTGCAGAAAAAGCCCTGTCGCGGATTTGCGGCAGAGCTTTTGGAAGGGGACTTGGTTGTGAGGATTCGTTAGGCGAGCTTAGCCTCGAGTGCGGCGATGCGCTTATAGGCATCGATGGTAAAGCGGGTCTGCTTCTCCAGGATCATGGTGGTCATGAGAGTATCCTGAGCGTGAGCCATGATGAAGGTCATCTCCATCTCGCCGCCGCCGGCCTCCTGCGAAAGCAGCTTGGTCTGCGTGTCGTGGGCGCCGATAAGTGCATCGCTGGCATCCTTGTGCAGCTGCTCGGCCTTCTCAAAATCACCCTCGCGAGCAGCATCGAGCGCTGCAAGCAGATCGGTCTGGGCGTCGCCCGCGTATGCGACAATCTCGAATCCAACCATCGAGATTTCTTCTTTGGTTGCCATATTGCGTTCCTTTCACATATGAACCAACGGAGAGCATCGCGTCCGGGCATATGCGCTGCGCTGTGTATGGCAGGAACATTAACATTCAAACAAAAAAGAACAGCGCAAAACGTAATTTCGAGCTATGAACGGTTGCTTTTCACCCGTGAACGGTTTTTAAACCAATCTGAACATTCTCGAACACAATTAGCGGCAACCCAAACAGGTCCGCACCCTAGCGTACATCGCGCACCGTATCGCCCGCTACGAGCACGCCGGGGATCAGCATGTGTTCCACGCCAGGCGCAACGCCCTCGGCGCCGGCGATCTTGTCGACCGCCCACATGCCGACACGCTTGTTATCAAAGCGCACCGTGGTCAGGCGACGATCGGGCACGATGTCGCCCAGGCTGTCATCAACACCCACTACGCTCACATCCTCGGGCACGCGCTTCCCGCGCGACTCGAGCCCGCGAATGCAGCCGTAGGCCATGGCGTCGTTGGAGGCATAGATGGCCGTACAGGTCGGATCGTCTGCCAGAGCCTGACCGGCAGCATAGCCGCTCTGCGCCGTCCAATCGCCACGAATGAATCGCGGCGGCTCAATACCATGCGCGCGCAGCGTCTCGCGCCAGCCCTCCTCGCGCTGCATGCCCGAAAGCGAGCGCTCGGGGCACGAGATAAAGTGCACAGTCTTGTGCCCCTGCCCCAGCAAGTACTCGACAACCTGGCGCGAGCAATCGAACTGGTCGTTATCGACCGTCGAGCACAGCGGGTGCTCCAGCATGGTAACGAGCACCGTCTGCATACCGGGCAGCGGCTCGAAGGTGCCAAAGTCCGCCGGCATGCGGTTCATAATCACAACCATGCCGTCCACCGGCAGTGCGCTCATGCGCGACGATGCGCTCTCGAGGGTATAGGGGTGTCCGTCTACTTTAGTAAGGGTGATGGCATAGCCGTGTTTGTCGGCAGCGGCGGCAAAGCCCTCCATACGGTCGAGGTTGCCGGTGCCGGTAATGTTGAACATGGCGACGCCGACAGTCTTAAACTTGCCGCGGCGCAGCGATCGTCCGGCAAAATTGGGGCGATACCCCAGCTCGCGCATGGCGGCACGCACGCGCTCCTTGGTCTTGGGGCGCACGCTGGGCGAATCGTGCACCGTACGCGAGACTGTCTGCTCCGAGACGCCCGCGAGACGCGCCACGTCCTTAACGGAAACCGATTTTTTAACAGCGGCCATAGGTCGATCTTTCTATGTCAACGATGCCATTGGTGGCACCCTACGCAGTCAAATGAAACGTCTTTAAGTATATCTAACGCCTCCTCCGCCATACGCTCACCACCCAAAACCTACCGTTCACCGACATTTTTGCTTCCCCGAACGGCTTTTGTAGTCCAAATGTTAACGTTGCCATTGTGCAAACACAGAGCCACCGGGCGGCTCAAACGTTTACGCATAAGGAATCGACGGTTCGCAGGCACAGGAACCATCAGTTCGCGTCTTTTTTTGTGTCGCAAAATGGCAACGTCAACATTTTGGCAACCGAACGCCAAAAGTTACCATCGTTGCTAACCCACCGACTCTTAGGAGCATTGCATGGAGCAACTCATCGCCATCATCGAAAAGGGCCAACCCTTTTTCAACGCGATCGCCCGCAACAAGTACCTCAAGGCGATCCGCGACGGCTTTATCTCCGTCATCCCCATCATCATCTTCTCGTCCATCTTCTGCCTGGTAGCCTCGGTCCCCAACATCTGGGGTTTCTACTGGCCCGATGACATCAACAACGCCCTGTGGAAGTGCTACAACTACTCCATGGGCATCCTGGCCATCGCCTGCGCCGCCACCACGGCCAAGCACTTCGCCGACGCTCAGAACCGCGACCTGCCCAAGAACAACCAGATCAACTTCATCTCGTGCATGTGCGCGGCCATCATCGGCTTCTTGCTCCTTTCGAGCGACACGATCGCCACGGACGCCGCCAGCGGCTTCAACACCACCTATCTTGGTTCCAAAGGCCTGCTGACTGCCTTCATCGCTGCATTTGTGACCGGCATCATCTACAAGTTCTTTATTAAGCGCAACATCACCGTCAAGATGCCCGAGCAGGTTCCGCCCAACATTTCGCAGACCTTTAAGGACATCATCCCCTTCTCCGTCTGCATCACCGTCTTTTGGGTCTTTGACATCGTCTTCCGCGCTGCCTTTGGCTTCTGCTTTGCCCAGGGCGTCATCCAGGTGTTCCAGCCCCTGTTCACCGCCGCCGACGGCTACATCGGCCTCGCTGTGATCTACGGTGCCATGAGCCTGTTCTGGTTCGTCGGCGTCCACGGCCCCTCGATCGTCGAGCCCGCCATCGCCGCCGCTCTCGTTGCCAACATGACCGACAACCTGGCTGCGTTCCAAGCTGGCCAGCACGCTTCCGCTGTCCTGACCCAGGGTGCCCAGTACTTCGTCGTCTGCATGGGCGGCACCGGCGCCACGCTCGTCCTGGTCTTTATGTTCTGCTTCCTGGCCAAGTCTCAGGAGATGCGCGCCGTCGGTAAGGCCGCCATCGTCCCGGTCTGCTTTGCCGTCAACGAGCCGCTGCTGTTCGCCGCACCCATCGTGCTCAACCCCGTCTTCTTTGTCCCGTTTGTCTTTGCCCCGATCGCCAACATCTGGATCCTCAAGGTCTTTATCGACTTCTTGGGCATGAACGGCTTTATGTACACCCTGCCTTGGACCGTCCCCGGCCCCATCGGTACCATCATGGGCCTGGGCTTCCAGCCGCTCGCCTTTGTGATGCTCGCCCTTATCCTGGTCGTCGACTTTGTCCTGTACTATCCGTTCTTCCGTGCCTATGACGCCCAGAAGTGCGCCGAGGAGGCCGAGATCTCCCAGGAGGAGCTCGCCGCCAAGAACGCCGAGAAGGCCGCCAAGCTCAACGACGCCTTCCAGGGCAAGGCCGATGCCAAGAGCGTTGCCGCCGGCGCCGCGGCCGAGGCCGTGAAGGCCGACGCCCCCACCGCTTCCACAGCACCCGCTGCCGAGGCAACGACCGCCAGCGACCTCAACGGCAAGCGTGTGCTCGTGCTCTGCCAGGGTGGCGGAACCTCGGGCCTGCTCGCCAACGCGCTGGCCAAGGCTGCCAAGGAGCGCGGCATCAATCTGGAGACCGCTGCCGAGGCCTATGGCAACCACGTCGACATGCTCCCCGACTTTGACCTGGTCGTCCTGGCCCCGCAGGCCGCAAGCTACCTGGCCGACCTGCAGAAAGACTGCGAGCGCGTGGGCAACAAGTGCGTCGCCTGCCGCGGTAAGCAGTACATCGAGCTCTCCCAGAACGGCGACAAGTCTCTCGCCTTCGTCTCCGAGCAGCTTTCGAAGTAAGTAACGCCTAGGGCCAGCCGACCATCCAAGACCGGCTGGCCCTTCGATTTAGACGATTGGATCATCATGTCCGTTAACCCTGCTAGCGTCACCAACCCGCCTGCGCAGTTTCCCGAGGACTTTGTCTTTGGCGGCGCCACTGCTGCCTACCAGGTAGAGGGCGAGACCCGCACTCACGGTAAGGGCAAGGTTGCCTGGGACGACTTTCTGGAAGCCCAAGGCCGTTTCTCCCCCGATCCCGCTTCGGACTTCTACAACCAGTACCCCGTCGACCTGGAGCTGTGCGAGGAGTTTGGCATCAACGGCATTCGCCTCTCCATTGCCTGGAGCCGCATCTTCCCCAACGGCACCGGCGAAATCAACCCCGAAGGCGTCCAGTTCTACCACGATCTCTTTGCCGAGTGCCATAAGCACCATGTTGAGCCGTTCGTCACGCTGCATCACTTTGACACGCCGCTTCCCCTCTTTGAGAAGGGCGACTTCCTCAACCGCGAGACCATCGATGCCTTTGTGGACTTTGCCACCTTCTGCTTTAAGGAGTACGCCGACCAGGTGACCTACTGGTTCACCTTTAACGAGATCTGGGCCGACGCCTCCAACACCTACATCGAGGGTACCTTCCCCGGCGGCGTCAAAGCTCATCTGGCCGAGGCCTTCCAGTGCGAGCACAACATGATGCTCGCCCACGCCAAGGCCGTGCTGGCCTTCCACAACGGCGGTTTTAAGGGCAAGATCGGCGTCATTCAATCGCTGGAGTTTAAGTATCCGCTCAACGAGAACGACCCCGCCGACATCAAGGCCGCCAATAACGAGCACGTGCTGCAGAACCAGTTCTTGCTCGACGCCACCTTCCGCGGGGACTATGCTCCCGACACCCTCGAGTGCGCCAACCGCCTGGCTGCCGTCTCGGGCGGCGCCATCGAGATCCTGGACGATGATCTGGAAATCATGCGCGAGGCCGCGCTCTACAACGATTACCTGGGTGTCAACAACTACCAGTGCCGCTTCCTCAAGGCTTACGACGGCGAGAACGACCTGCACCACAACGGTACGGGCGAGAAGGGCACCGGTCGCTGGCGCGTCAAGGGCATTGGCGAGCATGTGAACAAGCCCGGCATCCCCACCACCGACTGGGACTGGATCATCTATCCCGAGGGTCTGTTCGATCTGCTCGTCTACATTAAGCAGCGCTACCCCAACTACAAGCAGATCTTCATCACCGAGAACGGCATGGGCTACAAGGACCCCTACAAGGACGGTTTTGTGGACGACCAGCCGCGCATCGACTACATCGAGCAGCACCTGCGCTGGTTGCTCAAGGCCATGGAGGTGGGCGTCAACGTAGGTGGCTACTTCCTGTGGAGCTTGCAGGATCAGTTCTCCTGGACCAATGGCTACAACAAGCGTTACGGCTTCTTCTACGTAGACTTTGAGACCCAAAAGCGCACGCCCAAGGCGAGCGCCTACTGGTACAAGCACGTGGCGCAGACCCGTCGTCTGGACTAGTGGCTTGCGACGAGCAGAATTGCCCCACTCACATAACTTGTCCCCATTTCTCAGCCGGGGGCGGCACGTCACACGGCGCGCCGCCCCCGGTCTTTTTTGTTTTTGAGCGAGTCAGAATCCGTTTGTCTCGATCTGTAACATCTAGCCGGCGTTTTTGCTCCCAGCCGTTACAGATTTAGACAAACGAACCAGTCAATCCCCTCAATCTCGATCTGTAACACCTAGCCGAGTTTTTCGGTCCCAACTGTTACAGATCGAGACAAACGGAATAAGCCGAGCCGAAAGATCTCAATCTGTAACATCTAGCAGGGATTTTCGGCCCTACCTGTTACAGATCGAGACAAACGTTCGAACCAATCCAAACAATCTCAATCTGTAACGTTTGGCCGAGTTTTTCGGTCCCAACCGTTACTGATTGAGACAATTAGATAGTCAAATCCGCGCTTTCCAGGCAGCTATGAAGCACGGCTCTTTCCTTGCTTTCAGTATCACGAACATATTTTCGGTATCATTTAATGTTATAATGATACCGAAAATATGTTCGTGATACTGAACGGAGCAGCATGCGCCAGTTTGATTACGCCACAGTCCCAGCGGAACTCGAGGCAACTCCAATCACCAACCTTCTCCTCTCGATACGCGAGCATAAAGGCCGTCAGCTTGTTCTGGGTCAAGTCAGACCCGAGCTTCTATCGTCCCTTATGGAGGAAGCTAAGATCCAAAGCACCCAATCATCCAACGGACTTGAAGGAATTGTTACCACCCAAAAAAGACTCAAAGCAATCATGGCGTATTCCGCCAAGCCAAGCTCCCGCGCAGAGGAAGAAATCGCTGGATACCGAGATGCGCTGTCGCTTATTCACGAGCAGCACGATTTCATTCCCGTAACGCCATCGGTCATTTTGCAGTTGCATCGTGACCTCATGGCACACACAGCAATCTCGTATGGGGGCCATTGGAAAGATAGCGATAACGAAATCATCTCCATCGACGATCAAGGCAATCGATTTGTGCGCTTTAGGCCGCCTTCGGCCCTGGCAACCCCCGGACTTATCGAAGAAGCCTGTCGGTCCCTCAATGATGCCTTATCTCGTCAAGTTTGCGACCCCCTCCTTATATCATTGCGCTTCATCTTCGATTTTGTCAGCATTCATCCCTTCAACGATGGCAATGGCAGGATGAGCCGGCTCCTTACAACGCTGCTACTCGAAAAGACTGGATACGACGTTGCGCGTTACATCAGCATCGAACGTCTCATTGAAGACAATAAAGCGCTTTATTACAACGCCCTCGCCGCAAGCTCCACTGGATGGAATGAAAATCAAAACACCGAAGTGCCCTTTATCCGTTTTATGCTCGGAACCATCCTGGCGGCCTACCGACAGCTCGAGCAGCACACCCAGATTGAATCTGGCACTCACCCCATGTCGAAGCAAGCACGTATAGCTGCTCTATTTCAGCAGAGACCCGGCGTCATCAAGAAATCCGACATCCAGTCCAACTGCCCCGATATCAGCGAGATAACCGTTAAACGAACCCTCAGTCAGCTTGTTGGTTGCAGCGCAATCGAGAAAACAGGAGCGGGTCGTTCGACGGGCTACATACTCAAAGACGTCCACGCCCTGGAATTATTCTTGCAATCCGCAATACCCGACGGCAGGTCAGAAATTACAAAAAAGTCCCCAAAGGACAAACTCCTTGAACGCATAAACCGCGCGGAAGATGAAAGCAAAGACGAACTCTACGAAGACTACGGTTCATTCTCAAGGAATATCAAAGCGAAATACGAAGTCTAGCCATACCTCAGAATGGCCTCACCCTTGTTGCCCAAAACTATTTGCGAGTCATTTTCCGCGTCATTGTAAAACGATAATCCCCGCGCCGGCAGAGGGCAGACGTATCGCCTGCAGCGTTAACTAGCAGATGACCTGCGTGTGCTCCTCGATGGCGGCGCGATCTCCATCAGCAATACCCGGTTCGCACACCACGGCGTCCAAATTGTCCAGGCGGCAGAAGGTGTAGAAGTCGCGTTTGCCGATCTTGCTGGAGTCGGCGATCAGATAGCGCGAGTCTGCCTTGCTAAAAGCGAGCTGCTGGATACGGCCCTCGTCCATGTTGGACGTAGACACGTCGCCGTCCAAGATGCCGTTGGCGCCGATAAACGCCGCATCGATGCCCAGCGCGCGCAGGGTATCCTCGGCCGTTGGTCCCACAAAAGCGGCGGTGCGGCGACGGTACATACCGCCCACGAGGCACAGCTCGCAGTCTTCGCGCGCCTCGAGCAGGTTAAACACCGAAAGCGAATTGGTCACAATGCGCAGGCGAAACGTCGGCAGCATCGAGGCCATCTGCTCAACCGTGGTGCCCGTGCCCAAAAAGATGGTCGAGCCCTCCTCGATAAGCTCCACAGCACGGCGCGCAATCTGCAGCTTTTCCTCGGCATGCTTAGTGCGCTTTTCGCTGTGCGAATACTCATGGCGCAACATAGCGTGCGGACGGCCCTGTGCACTGCGGGCTCCGCCGTGCACGCGCTCAATCTCGCCTAGGCTCGCAAGTTCTTCGAGGTCGCGGCGAATCGTCATGTCCGAAACGCCCAACGCATCCGAAATCTCTTTGACCGAGACCGTGCCCTGCTCCTCGAGCAGCTGACGAACCTTATCCTGTCGCTCTGCCTTAATCACGATGAATCCTCGCCGTTCTTTGCGCGCATATCATTCAAACAGTAACGAACAAATTGTATCAGACTCGTACGCGTCAAAAATGAACGCCCGCACAGCTCCAATCATCACTTTTTTGAGAAAAATACCCCCAGCTTTAGTGGGGTGTAGTGATAATCTCGCCTGTTCGCGCTACAGTTTGTCGGAATACCTCGATGTTAGGAACCAAATGATCACTTCCGAGCTTTTCGGCACCGCGCCGTGCGGTACCCCCGTTCATCGCTACACCCTCAACGGGCCCGAGATCTGCGTTCGCATTATGGACTATGGCGCCACCGTGCTGGGCATCGATGTGCCCGACATTCCCGGCAACGTACGCGATGTGGTGCTGGGCTTTGATAAGCTCGAGGATTACTTTGACAACCCCGCCTGCTTTGGTGCGACCATCGGCCCCGTGGCAAACCGCACCGCTGGCGCCACGATCGCCATCGACGGCACGGACTGGCATATGCCCGCCAACGAGGGCGCCAACAACCTGCACAGCGACCTTGAGCACGGCCTGCACAAACGTGTGTGGGATGTTGAGCTCGACGAGGTCCATAACGCCGTGCGCATGACCACCTCGCTTAAGGATGGCGAGCTGGGCCTGCCCGGCAACCGAACCTTTACGGCCGTGTTTACCGTTACGCGCACCGGCGTCTTCCGCATCGATTATGGCTGCGAGAGCGACCGCGCCACCTACGTGTCCATGACCAACCACACGTACTTTAACCTTGCAGGCCATAACGCCGGCATGGACTGCGAACATTTCTTTGTCGCCAACGCCGCCCACTACCTGCCCATTAACGAGCAGAACATCCCCACCGGCGAGATTGCTCCGGTCGAGGGAACACCATTTGACTTTCGCGAGCTTCGCCCCGTCGCACCCGGCATGGAGGCCGACGACCCGCAGATCAAGCAGGCCCGTGGCTACGATCACTGCCTGTGCATCGATGGTTATCAGTACGGTCGCAACCTGCGCCGCGCCCTGCATGTCGAGGAGATGTGGACCGGCCGCGAGCTGGACTACTACACCACCGCCCCGGGCGTGCAGCTCTACACTGGCAATTGGCTGGGCGACGAGCACGCCAAGGACGATGCCAACTATAGCTGGGGCGCCGGCTTTGCCCTCGAGGCAGAGATGTACCCCGACACGCCGCACCGCCCGCTGTTCCCCCAGGGCATCGTGGGGCCGGGTCATCCCTATAGCAATGTGATCGAATATCACTTTATGAGGCACTAAGCCCACAACGCGACATATCGCACAGCAACGCCCGCCGGCACCACCGCCGACGGGCGTTTTTTCATCTTTTGGCTCATTTTCGCTGTGACTGTATGAGTGACATATCAAAACTATGCCCATTTACTACGTTTAGCCCGGGGTGCTCGACCATGCACCGGTTTTTGTTAAATTCGCAAGCCGTCTACCTGCGGTTTTGTTTTTCTCAAATTCGACATGCTCGGCGATAGCCGACCAAACGTAGTAAATGGGCATAGTTTTTGACAGGCGGCATCGCGCGCATCCCTCGCAAGGGCAAAATGATCCGTTTTCCTCCGTCCCCAAGGGATCAGTTGAACAGATTGCCAATGGGGTCGGGGGCGAAACTGGGGAGATAACGGATTTCTAGCTCTATGCCGAGCTTTTGCAACTCTTTGAAGGCGGCGATGTCCGTATCGTCTACGGCAATGGCAGGCGTTGCAGAGCGCTTGCCCTCCCTCGCCCGCATATGGCCGATGCTGATCTTGGTTATTGGCACACCGCCCTTAACCAGCGCGAGTGCATCCGTGGGCGACGCCACCATGATGAGAATCCATTGGCGCGGCGTTGCGGTATAAATGATGTCGATGGTCCTTTGCACCGAGAAAAACCGCGTCCAAACGCCTTCTGGCGCCGCCACCCTCATGGGTGCCCATTGGCGCGAATCCGCCGCGATCTCATCGTTGACGATTAAGACAAGATTGGAACCCACGGCTTCGTTCCACAGCTCAACGTCTTGCCCGTAAATGAAACGGTCATCGATACGCGTAAGAAGAATCTTGGGTTGAGCCATGGCTGCCCCATTCTGTTTGAGACCCATACGAGCGGGACGTCAGTCACCAACTCAACAGCAAGTCAAGCGCCAAATGAACGCCGTAGACACCACGTCTCCAATATTAGTGCATTTAAAGTGAGAAAAGCCGTAAGAGCACTTGCGCGGATGTGCAATGTCCCGTATCATAGACAGCCGTTGACGCTTCATTTGCGTCACCACATGGCCGCCAGCGTAGCTCAGTTGGTAGAGCACCGCTCTCGTAAAGCGGGGGTCACCGGTTCGAGCCCGGTCGCTGGCTCCATTACACAAGATAGCCGCCTTCGGGCGGCTTTTTTGTTGCCGATTTTGAGTGCGTGCGCGCCAATCCAAACATCGCCACGTCAACGGCGGCCCACTCGGTGGACTTCGTGTTTAATGCTTAGGGGCGGGGATTTACCAAAGTGAAATCTTAATGAAAAGAAACCCAGCTGCAACAATTGCCATGGTGAGGGCTCAAATTGGCCATATAGATCTAAAATAGTCACAATATACAAATGTCGAGAGATATTGGCGATATAGATGAAAAGAACTAAGGGTTTTCTTTTGTTGGTAATGATGCTGCTCGGACTGTTCTGCCTGAGTGGCCCTTCTTGGGCCGAGGCTGCCTGTCCTGAAGGTGAGCCTCAGCAGTCTTATACGGGCAACCTGCTGATAACTGCTAAGGAGGGCGATGCCGACTCCCAGTCTGGGGTAAATCCCCTTGCCACTTTTGAGGGGGACGGCGGAACGGTCAAGCTTGACCATATTGGTAGCGGGATTTTGAGGTGGCAAGTTCTTCCGGACAAAATTGCGAACGATCCCTTCTCTTTTGCTGGAACGATATATCTATACAAGGTTGTGAGCGGAAAACAAAAATACGTCGATTGCTATCCGACAAACGGGTCTGGAATTGCATTCACCGGCATTTCGGGGCAGATTGATACACATGTACGAAAGGGAACCTATGTGGTGCGTTGGGTTGGAGCTGCTGCAGGCCCGATATGGATTGCGGTCTTGCGCCCCGATGTCCAAATAGGTTTCTCTCTCTAGACGGGAAGTTGCTCATGGACGCCATGTATGACGGAGATGACTGGGTCGATCACTATACTTGGCGCCTGGTCGGCTCGAACGACAATGGGGATGTGGTGTTTGATGGACTATGTCCAAAGCATCTCCATCCTTTTGTTTCGTCGTTAATTGAGAGTTCCGCTCGTGTTGCCCCCTACAGCTCGGCGTCGCTTCATGATACGGACGTTTTGAAGACCATAAGGGAATCAATTGACGAGGGCACGATGAGCGGCCCGCTGTTTTCTCGGCTTGTGGGGCTAGATGAGATTGGCTCGAAACGACTGCTTGCGGGCGAAAAAGTGGAACTCACTTATCGGTCGATGATTTCAATCCTGCGGCTAGCCGATGTTCTTCGCAAATAAATGAGGCTTCCCTATTCAAAAACCGAAAACCCCGCCAAACGTGATTTCCCTAGGGAAAACCCGTTTGGCGGGGTCCTAGCGTGATTTCCCTAGGGGAATCACGCCATCAGACGAACAGCTCAGCCGAGCAGCTCGCTACTCCTCCCAGTAGGCGTCGGCAAGCAACTTAAAGCAGATCTTCTTGACCGGCTGTGCGCCATCGACCGGGAACTCGAGCGTGGGCATGTGGGGCTCGCCGGCAACGAACAGCGCGAATTTGTCGTCGGCAAGATCGCCGGCGATCGAGGCGTCGGAATCGACCAGATCATAGTCGTCCTTCTCGTCAAACTCCTGGACCAGCGTCAGGCTGCCCGTAGCGACCTTGAAGGCCTCGCGACCCTCGACGTCGATCTGCAGGTCGTGATAGCGCTGATGTGTCTCGTAGTGAGCCTCGGCCTCGGGACGCGTCGTGGGAGCCATGACGTTCGCAAAGACCTTGTCGCCCAGAATCGGATGGCTGCCGACCTCGAGCTCTGCCGGGTCGTTCTCCTCGAGCCAGTCGATCAGCACGTCGAGGCCCTTGAGCATTCCGCGGTACTCCTCGATATCGCCCAATGCACCGTAAATCATCTAAATCCCCTCTCGGATCGTTTCTTTGGCGGCTACTCGGCAAACGCATTGCCGACGCTGTTGCCACCCACATACGTCTCGACCAGGGTAAGGTCGGGATTGAACACGACAGCATCGGCGTCGCGCCCCGGCATAATGCTACCGCACTTGTCGTCGACTCTAACCACAAGCAAGCAACCGATGCCGAGGCCGCGGCACAAGCTCCTACAGCTCGGTCACGACAACGCCGTTGTAAACCTCATCCCAACGATCCATAACCAAGTGGCCGGTCATGGGATCCATGGCGTTAAGCTTGCCGCAGGTATTGGCGGTACGCAACACCGTCTCGTCGTCTGCGCCAGCAGCGATGGCATGCGCGAAGCCGGCGATAGTGGAGTCACCTGAACCCGTAGCGTTAACGGCAGGGATATCGGGCGTCTTGGCACGGAACGCACGGCCATTGTGGAAGCCAACGGAGCCGGCAGCGCCCATGGACACGACGACCCAGGGGATATCGGAGAAGCGAGCGTCAGAAGCGAGCGCGGCGCGGAGCTCGTCCACATCGTCGGTGGTAAAGTTCGTGCCCAGAAGGCCGTTGATCTCGGTCAGGTTAGGCTTGACCAGCTCGGGCTTAATTTCGGACTTAAGGGCGGCCTCGAGCGAAGCACCCGAGGTATCAAGCAGCACCTTGGCGCCGGCGTTCTCGGCAATGCCCGTGATCTTGGCATAGTAGTCTGCCTCGACACCGCGGGGCAGCGAACCCGAAATGGTGACGACGTCGGCCTTACCTGCAAGCTCGGTAAACTTGGCGGTAAAGGCATCGAGCTCCTCGGGGGCAATTGTCGGACCGCTCTCGAGCAGCTCGGTCTGGTTGCCGGCGTGGAGGATGTTGAGACAAATGCGAGTCTCGCCCTTGATGGGCACAAAATCATTCTTAATGCCATTGGCGTCCATGAGCTCGGCCATATAGGCGCCCATGTGGCCGCCGAGCAGGCCGGTTGCCACAACGTCGTCGCCCAACTGACCCAGAACGCGGGCTACGTTAAGGCCCTTGCCGCCGGCGGTCTTTTCGGGCGTCACGCGGTTGACGTCGTCGATGACGAGCTCATCGAGCTGATAGCGCGTATCGACGGACGGGTTCATCGTAACGGTGAGGATCATTTTTAGCTCCTTATCTCGCAGGCTCCTTATGCCTCGCGATACGAGTCGACAAAACGGAATTACAGAATCTCAATCGTGAACGAGCGAACGACGGTCTCCTTGGGCTTGGCGACAAGGCAGCCGCGCTTGTGCTCAAGCACGTCGTCCTCATCGGAGCAGGTCGAAAGGCCACCCCATGGCTCAACTGCCACAAAATCGCCCTCGGGCTTACTCCACACAATGAGATACGGGAAACCCTCAAAGCTCAGACGAACGCCTTTGTCCTCGCCCTTTTTTGAAAGCGTGACCTGACGGCTCTCGAGCACGTCAAAGATGGTCTCCGCAAAATCGAAGAGCCCATGCGACAGGGGCAGCGTCTTTCCCACCATGGGGTTCTTTGAACGGTTAGCCACATCAATCAAGCCAGTCGAAGGGACAGCGGTGCAAAGCTCCGCAGCCTCGTCTCTCTCGAAGCGCAACTCGTAGTCCGTATAGGCCTCGCCCTCATCGAGTGGGCACCTAAAGCCGGGATGACCGCCAATAAAGAACGGCATGTCCTCGGTGCCTTCGTTGGTCACCTCGTAGGCGACGCGCACGGCGGCGTCCTCGAGCGCATAGCGGGCGACAAGCTTAAACGGATACGGATAATCACTCAGCAATGCGGCGTTATCCTCCGAAGCCAGGCACATCGCCAGCTCGTTCTCGCCTTGGCTCAACAGCTTCCACTCCTGTTTGCGCGCAAACCCGTGGCGAGCGAGCTTTACATGATGCCCGGCAAATGTCATGGCGCTGTTGTCGCGCAAGCCTCCGCAAATCGGGAAGCAAATCGGTGCCTGGCCAGACCACACGGCGGGATCGCCCTGCCACAAGTACTCGCGTCCGTCAGCCTCAATCGAGGTAAACGAGCCGCCGGCCGTGGAAACCTTGATAGAAATCGAATCGTTGGAAAGAGCGTATTCCATTATCCATCCTTTCGAACAACTGCTTTTTTGCTCGCAAGAACCCGTCTCGGCCCTGACCAAAGGACAAACCCGCACGTTCATCGATGCGTCCGGTTTTCCAGCCATGCAACGGGGTACCATACAGACATTGATGCAATTACAGCTGAAAGGCCTTCTTATGCGAACCATCATCCTCTACGCCTCGCGCCACCACGGCAATACGAAAAAGCTCGTGGACGCCATCGTCGAGGCACACCCCGAGATCGATACCCTCGACGTGAAGTCACTCGGCAAAAACGAGTACCCCGACCTGCACGAATATCATTTAATCGGTGTCGCCACGGGCATCTATTACTCCGAGATCGACAAGGACATGGCACGCGTACTCACGAACGTGCTGCAGCCGCAGGACAAGGTGTTTGGCCTTATGACCTACGGAGGCAAAAACAAGTGGTACGGCAAGGATATCGATGGCATCTGCCGCATGAGGCAGGCCATCTTTATGGGTGTCTACGGCTGCCCCGGCTTTGATACGTGGGGGCCGTTCAAGCTCGCCGGCGGTGTCCAAAAGGGACACCCGACCGCGGAGGAAATTAAGGGCGCCGTCGACTTCTTCGACAAGATCGAAGACGAATATGGCGACATCATCGTCGAAGAGTACGCCAAGCGTGAGAAGCGCCTAGCATACGAGAAGGAGCATCCTGCGGGAGGTCTTGTGGCCGGCGTTAAGCGCACGGCAAAGAAGATTGCTAACAAGCTGTAACTGTGAAGGTGCTATTGAGCGTTTAACCCATACGGCGGGTCCGAGCAGATTCGGGCCCGCCGTCTTTTTCTATCGTTACTCGGTAAAGGCGTTGCCGACGCTCTGACCGCCAACATACGTCTCGACGAGGGTGAGCTCATGGTCGAACACGACAAAGTCGGCGTCGCGACCCGGCATGATGCTGCCGCACTTATCCTCGATGTGTGCAGAGCGAGCCGGCACCTCGGTTGCCATGCGAATGGCGATATCGGCGCTGGCGATGCCCCAATCGACAATGTTCTTGACGCCCTGGGCAAGCGTGAGCACCGAGCCGGCAATGCTCTTGCCGTCGGCGAGCCAGCACAGGTTGTCCTTCATGATGACGTCCATGCCGCCGCTGGTGTAGCTGCCCTCGGGCATGCCGCCGCAGCCAAGGCAGTCGGTGATGAGCACAGTGTGCTGCCAGCCCTTTGCCTGCAGCAGCGCCTTGATGGCGGCAGGGTTCACGTGCTTGCCGTCACAGATGATCTCGGCGTAGGTCTCGGGCGTGGACATGGCGGCACCCACGACACCAGGCTCACGGTGATGCAGCCCGCGCTGTCCGTTATAGGTATGCGTAAAGCAGCTGGCACCGGCGTTGATGGCGGCGATGCACTCATCGTAGGTGGCGTCGGAGTGACCGATGCTGGTCACCACACCCTTGGCGTTCAGAGCAGCTGCATAAGCAGCGGCACCGTCGCGCTCGGCCGCCATGGCGCTCTTAACGATGCGACCACCCGCAGCCTCCTGCCACTGGTCGAAGACCTCCTCGGAGGGATCGATCAGATAAGCGGGGTTCTGCGCGCCCACGTGCTTCATGGTAAAGAAAGGGCCCTCCAGGTAGATGCCCTGAATGCGAGCACCGCAGAAGTCGGGGCCGCGACCCTCGTCCGCCTGGGCGATGGCGGCGCAGGCGTCCTTAATCTGCTCGACGCCATCGGTGAACGTCGTGGGCAGCCAGCTGGTGGTGCCGCGACGGGCGAGCTCGGTCGAGCTGATATCGATGCCCTCGGGATCGTTATCGGTAGTCGAGTGGTTATAGAAGCCATGGATGTGGGTGTCGACCATACCCGGTGCGATCCACGATCCCGTGTAATCCTTAATCTCGCAAGAGGGCTCGTCGGCCTGCCAGGCGCCAAAGACGCCATCCTCGACCATAAGATAGCCGCCCAGTTGCGGGCCTGCCGGCAAGAAGAACTTGTCAGCCTTAATTGCGTACGTGCTCATATGCACTCCTTGCTTCTAAAGCAGTTGACTGTGGTGATGCTTATACCCAGCTCACGTAAAACAAAAAGCGCCCGCCCGCCGTTATGAGCGGACGGGCGCCCTTACAGGGGGACGCGATTAAGCGGTGAAGGGGTGAATCGTCACGCCCTTGACCACGCGGTTGACCGTGCCGGTGGGGCTCGGCGTATCGGGCGTGTTGCCCACGCGCACGGAGTTGAGCAGGCTGATTGCCTGGGCAAACATCACGAACGGCAGAGCAAGGTAACCCTCGGGGAGTGCCTCATAGCCCTTAAAGGTGAAGGACTCACCCTCGTAGACAGTAGCGCCATCCTGCTGAACGGCAACGGTGTGCTGAGCAATATCGTCGCCACCGATCTCGTTGAGGATGTCGATGTCGTACTGACGGGTGTAGGCGTCGTTGTTGACGAATACGAAGACGAGCGTCTTATCGTCGACGAAAGACTTAGGTCCGTGACGATAGCCCATGGAGGTGTCGTAGGAAGTAGCAACCAGACCGTGAGCGAGCTCGAGGATCTTGAGCTGGCTCTCCTGAGCAAGGCCGCCAAAGGAGCCGGAGCCCAAGTAGGTCACGCGGTTGAAGTCGCCAGCGAGGTAGTCGGCAACCTCGGACTCGCGAGCGATGACCTCCTCGCCCATCTTGGCGATGGTCTCGACCCACTCGGCCTTCTGCTCGTCGGAAGCCTCGTCAAAGATGAGGGTAGAGAGCAGGGTCATGCAGGTGTAGGAGCCGGTCATGGCGAAGCCCTTGTCGTTGGCGCGCGGAATGAGCAGCGTCAGCGCGTTGGGATCATCGGCAGACTCAACGGCGAGCTTGCCCTCGGGAGCGCAGGTGATGTTGAGGAACTTGACGTTGTGAACGAGCTCCTTGGCAACGGCAACGGCGGCAAGGCTCTCGGGGCTGTTGCCAGAGCGGGCAAAGGAAACCACGAGCGTGGGATCCTCGGCGCGCAGGAAATCGCGCGGAGCGCTCACGATGTCTGTCGTGGCGATGGGCTTAAAGTCGTAGAGATCAGTGTTGCCAGCGTGACGCAGGTACGGGGCGCAGGTATCGCCAACGTAGTCGGACGTACCGGCACCGGTGAAGACAACGGACAGACGGCCCTCGCCCATAGCACGAGCCTCGGCCAGGAAGGCCTCGATGGCCTCCTTGTTCTCGCGATAGATGTTGAGCGTATCACGCCAAAGCTCGGGCTGCTGAGCAATCTCGGCCGTGGTGATCTGGGCGCCGAGCTCGGTGAGCTCCTCGACACTCTTCTCGAACATTTCTAATACCTCTCTCTAGAAGTAATCCTCTGACGTGCAATTATACACTTCGGTTGGTTATCTGGTAGTAACCAGTTAAATGCAAAGAATCACCATATGGAAACGATGCGGACACTAGTTGCTACGCTGGTGGTAAACCTTGTATTTAAACTGATCGGCACGAGCAACCGAGAGTGTATACTCCACAACCTCGTTTGACTCGTTATACGTAGTCCTGACCAAATCGAGCACAGGCGAGCCCTCGACAATTCCCAAAAGGTGGGCGTCGGTGGGACGGGCTATGCTCGCATAGAACTCCTCTTCAGCCACGCGTATCTTTTGCTGAAAGTCCTGCTCAATCACATCGTAAAGCGGCTTGCGCTCCAGCAGCGGTCGCTTTAGGGACAGAAATTGACGAACCGGTAGATAGCTGCGTTCGACCATCATGGGCATATTGTCGGCAGAACGAAGGCGCTTAAGCTTAAAGATACGGTCGCCGATGCGGCACCCCATATGCTCGGCCAGATTCTTATCGGCCTCCATCTCGCAAAAATCGAGAATCGTGGTCTCTGGTTCGCGACCCATCGCACGCATCTGCTCGGTAAAGCTGTAGGACTGCGTAAGATTGGTTACCTTTGCCGAACGGTCGGTCACAAAGGTGCCGCGACCGTGCTGCCGAACCACCAGCCCCAAGCGTTCCAACTCCTGCAGGGCCAGGCGCACTGTGGTGCGCGAGAGACCATAGCGCTCCGATAATTCGCGCTCGGAAGGAATCATGTCACCGGCATGATATTCATGGTCAATCTTTTCGGTCAGAATATCGACCAGCTGATCGTATAGGGGCTGTTTGCGCGCTCCGATCGTCATTCTATCCTCCCTTTTTGCTCGAACTCGGCTAACTACCTTGGGTGTTAAGCATTATCGGTCCGCAACACCCGAATCATTAAGAAAACAAAAGCCGCGCGCTCTTTCGAGCACGCGGCTTTTAACATACACATGGCTTAAGGGGTCGGGGTGTGAGCCGCGTAGGGACACACCCCTCAAGCTAGAGCCTTACCAGATGCTCGGCCAGAGACCAAGCGGGCCAGCGCCCAGGATGCCCAGGACGAAGAGCAGGAGAATGCCCTTGGTCGGGGTCCAGCTGTGCTTAGCGAACATGTAGTAAAGCAGCAGCGTAAGCATAAGCGGGACAAGCTTCGGGACGATGGTGTTGAGGGTGTCGGCAACAGAGAAGTTGACCGGATCCTCGGTGACGGTGCCGTAGGTAACGGACTCCATGCCGTTGCCCAGATCGGTGACGCCGCACTCGACAGCGTTGCCGTCGGCATCGGAAGCGGTGAGGGCGTTGCCGTCCTCATCGGTCATGGCGATGGTACCGGCCTCAGCGGTCTCGGTATCGATGCCCTCCATACCGGTGAAGTTCTCGGCCTCCTTCTCGGAGACGATCACGGTAGTAGCGGAGAGGCCACGGGTGGTGCCGTTGGGGATCTGGAGGTTGATCTGGGTGCCACCCATGGTGACGACCAGGCAACCGACGACGAAGACGCCCATGATGGAAGCGGCACGCGTGAAGGCCTGCATGTTGGCGGTCAGAGCGTCAATAGCGCTGGTGCCAAGCTTGTAGGACCAGTTCATGAGCCAGAAGCGCAGAGCGAACTGGACGACGTTGAAGATCACCAGGAAGATGATCGGCGCAGCGGCGTTGCCGTTGATGGCCATGTTGGAGGTGATGCCGGCCGTGATAGGCACGAGCGTCAGCCAGAACAGGGCGTCACCGATACCACCGAGCGGGCCCATTGCGGCGACGCGGACGGCGCGGATCGTGGGGATGTCAACCTTGTTCTGCTCGAGCGAAAGCACGATACCCATAACAAAGGTGACGAGGAACGGGTGGGTGTTGAAGAACTCCAGGTTGTGGCTCATGGAAGCCGCGAGGTCGTTCTTGTTGGTGTGGATCTTCTCCAGACCGGGGATGATGGAGTAAAGCCAGCCAGCGGCCTGCATGCGCTCGTAGTTGAACGATGCCTGCAGGAAGCAGGAGCGCCAAGCCATCTTGTTGAGGGTCTTCTGGTCGAGCTGCGGAGCAGGAGTGAGATCCTCGTAGTGCTCCGGGATCACATACTCATTAGATGCCATCTTCGAAGTCACCTCCGTCAGAAACAGCTGCACCCTTCAGCTCGGTCTGCTGCTGGAAGTCCCAGAAAGCGATGCCGAAGCCGATGAGAGCGAGGATGAGCAGGGCAGGGGTTGCCAGAGAATCGTTGGCAACGGTGATGAGCGCGAGGCCAAAGCCCATGAGGAAGAAGCCCCACATATCGCGGTTCATCATAACCTTGAGCAGGACGGCGAAGCCGACGAAGCGCATCATGCCGCCTGCAGCGGACAGACCGGTCTGCAGCCAAGTCGGGATGGCGGAAGCGATGGTCTGACCGATGGTAGCGCCAGCGATGAAGAACAGGGTGACGACGACAGCGAAGATCAGGCCGAGCAGAGCCATGGCGAAGTAGTTCAGGCGCTCGATGCCCTTGGTGTCAGCGTTATGAGCCATGTTGTCCGCGGAGGACATGAGGGGCGACATAAGCGTGAAGACCAGGGTAACGCCGAGCTGACCAAGCAGAGCGAACGGAATGGCAAGGCCGACTGCCGCGTTGGGCTCGAGGCCCGTAGCGATAGCGAGAATGGCTGCCATGATGCCGCCGATGACGGCGTTAGGCGGCTGAGCGCCTCCGATCGGCATGTTGCCGATCGTCATGAGCTGATAAGTACCACCCACGAGAAGACCGGTGTTGAGGTCGCCAAGGATAAGACCGATGACGGCGCCGGTGACGATGGGCTGATAGAGAGACTCGAGGAAGTTGAACTGGTCGATTGCCGCGACGAACGTGACGATGAAGACCAGAGCGACCTGGATGATCGAGTATTCCATCTTGCTCCTCCTTTCAAAATGTATGTACGCACTTTGGATTTCACGTACAGAATGTCAGGGTTTCATTCCTGACAGCGTGGATCATGAGGATTACGAGAAGAGCTTGCTCGTGTCCTCAACAGGCGTGCTCGGAACGCGCCTGATCTCCAACTCCACCCCCAATTCCTGCAGCTCTTTAAACGCAGCGACATCCTCGTCGTTAACTGCGACGGAGGTGGCGACTTGGCGCTTTCCTTCCGACATGTGCATGTTGCCGATGTTTACCTTCTTTATAGGCACACCGCCCTTGACGAGCGTAAGCACGTCTTCCGGTGTTTCGGCCACGATGAAGATCTTCTGGCGCGGGCTCGCCTTGCCAATGACGTCGATGGTCTTCTGCAGGGAGAAGAAACGCGTAGCGACGCCGGCGGGAGCGGCCATCTTCATGAGGTTCTGACGCATGGTGTTGGTCGACACATCGTCGTTGGCGACGAGGATGAGGTTGGAGCCCAGGGTGGAGTTCCACTGGGTCGCGACCTGACCATGAACCAGTCGGTTATCGATGCGGGTAAGAAGAATGTTGGGTTCTGCCATGTTGATCAGCTTCCTTTCGTTGATTGCTGACGACAGTTACTTAATCTCCTGAATCGCGTAACGCGAAACATCTACGACGGCACCGGATCGGACTTTGATCTGGACCTTTTCGCCTTCGATGCCTTTGACGGTTCCGTAGATACCGCCGGCGAAAAGAACCTCCTGACCCGGCTTGAGCTCCGTGTGCAGCTCCTTGAAGTACTTCTGCTTCTTTTTCATGTTGATTTGCGACCAGATGGTGTAAATCAAGCCCATGATGACAAGCAGGCCCAAAAGAGCGACCGAGGAACTCAGAACACTGGCTCCGAAATCGGCCATTAGATGCCGTCCTCGTCGCCGAAGATATCCTCTTCCTCGGCACCAGCGACGGAAGCGACCGTCTGGGCGGTGATGCCCGTCTGGCCAACGGTCACGGCCTGCTCGCCAAGCTCGGCGAGCGTGGCGTTGCCGCGGAGGAACAGAAGCTCAATAACCATGGGAAGGTTAGTTCCAGTCAGAATCTCGACGTTGTCGACATCCTGGGCAATCATCATCGACTGATTGAACGGAGTACCACCGAGCAGGTCGGTAAAGACGAGCACGCCATCGCACTCCTCGCGCATGGTGGTAATAGCGGCGCGGAGATCCTCACCGTAGGAAGCAGCCTGGTCGCCCTCGAAAGGAACGACGGTAAAAGCGGGCTGGTCGCCAGCGACCATAGCGATAGCGCTTGCGATGCCGGGTGCGAACTGTCCATGACCGGTAAGAATAAAGCCAACCATTCAAATTTCCCTTCCGAAGGTGTGTACGATACGAGTCCGATGTTTTCGGAAGCCAGCGGGCAGGTGCCCTTAAAGCTTCTTGGAAAGCGTTCTTTAAGACCAGTGGTCTCTCAACTGGTAGTAACCACGTGATGTGTTGTTGTCACTATATCACCACAGAAGAGGTCGCTTTCGCTGATTCACACAGTAAAACGTTTTTGCGCCGTTCACGGCGAAAAATCGACCGTTTACCGCTCGTTAACACTTCTACCTGCGGTTTTGTAATCGTTTTGAAATGCCTTGACCAAAGATCGGAACTTTTTTCGTGTCTAAACAACGCAGGGTGGCTAAAAATGGCGTGTAGAAAAAATGCAGGTCATTGTGAAGATTTGTGAATTGGTCTTTTTGACTTAATACCAGTTAGAACCAGTTTCGATATTATCGGTGAACGGTAGTTTTCGACCGTTCACCGGTTATTTGCAATCGTTTGCGGCCGTTTTCCAGGATGAATTGAGGATACCCGATGAAGCACTTGCACGGGCGCAAGTCCTATCCTAGTGGTTTCGGTAACAAAATGCCCGCTAGAACGTTGTCGTTCTAGCGGGCTTAATCAGGTAGATCGGTTAGCGCGCAGTAGTGCAGACAGATCTTACGCAAACAGGCCGTAGATGCTGATGTTGGCCTTGGCGTAGAGGCCGTTAGCATACTCGGTCCACTTGGAGCTGGCGCTCGAGGCCTGCGAAGAGTACTGCTGGTAGGCGGTGTAATAGGCGGTCATGGCCTGCTTATAGGTTGCGCTATCGGCAGTAAAGGCATCGTCGGCGAAGGCCTTAGCATAGGTGCTGTCGGCGTCCTTCCAGGTGCCCTTCGAGCTATCCCACTCGTCGCCGGCAAGTTTGATGATGTAGTCGGCGTAGTCCTTGCTCGCGGTCTCCTCGTTGCCGTCAGCAGGCTCGGTCGGGGCGGTCGGCATGCTTGCAGAGCTATCGCCCACCTTCTTCTTGTAGAGCTTTTGCAGCGTCGCGGACTGACGGACGATCTGCTTGGCCTGGTCCTTGGACACGCCGTACTGCGTGGCCATGGTCTTGTAGTCCGAAGTGCCGATGGAATCCTCGGCGTACTTCTTCATCTCCTTAGAAGAGACGGTAATGCCCTCGTCCTCGGCAGCGTCGAGCAGGATCTTGTTGCGCACATAGGACAGGATGACGTCGGCAGAAGGAGCGGTGTAGTTGCCATCGCTATCCTTGACGGTATCGAGGCTGTACTGGCTCTCGATGGCCTCGCGCGCGGTGATGTCGCTCTTCTTGCCGTTGTAGCTGTAGCTCGCCACGGTCGAATCGAGCTGGTCCTCGGTCAGGGTCGCCGAGCCGACGCCCTTGCCGCCAAAACCACCGTTGCCAATAAAGAAGCCGACCACGGCAGCGATCACGACTGCAACTACAAAGGCGGCAATCATCGTCTTCTTGTGCTTGCAAGCGTGGTCGTCCACGTCGGAGTCGCTGTCCTCATCCTGCTCCTCGGGCATGAGGTTCTCGTCAGCGGCATCCGCGGCAATCCGAGCCTCCAGTCGGGCGTCCTCCTCCTCGGCCGTCGTGCCGGCGGCAATGTGCTCGGCAGACGTACCGGCGACCAGGTCGATCTTCTCGTCCTCGTCACCGTCGGGTCCTTCGCCGCGCTCGATGATCTGGATGCCGTCGATCTCGTCCTTCTCGTCCTTCTTTTGAATCAGACCCATATCGGTTACTCCTTGTTAGGAAACATAGTCCCCAATAGAATACGCCCGACAGAGCGCCGGGCGTATTGATTCTTAGGTTATACGCAAACACTTAAGTACTATTTAGGCGTTTGCAGTGTGCATGCCTTAGGCCAGGTGCGCGATAACGGCATCGGCAAATGCCTGCGTACCCACAGCGCCCTCAACGGAGCCGGTCTGGGCACGACGCACGTCACCGGTAACCTGCTCGCCCTCGTCGAGCGTGGCAGAGACGGCGGCACGAATGCGATTGGCCGCGTCGTTCTCGCCTAGGTGATCGAGCATCATCGCGGCAGAGAGAATCTCGGCCGTGGGGTTGGCGATATCCTGACCAGCAATATCGGGAGCGGAGCCGTGCGTCGCCTCAAAGATGGCACAGTCGGCACCGATGTTGGAGCCGGGGGCCATCCCTAAGCCGCCCACCAGGCCGGCGCACAGGTCGCTCACGATGTCGCCGTACAGGTTGGGCAGCACCAGGACATCGAAGTCGTTGGGGTTCTGGACCAGGCCCATGCAGGTGGCGTCGACGATCTTGTCGTTGAACTCAATGTCGGGATAGTTGGCGGCCACCTCGCGCGCAACGCGCAGGAACAGGCCGTCGGTTGCCTTCATGATGTTGGCCTTGTGCACGGCCGTCACCTTTTTGCGACCGCAACGGCGGGCGTACTCAAAGGCGTACTCCACAATGCGGCGGCTCTTGGCGATGGAGATGGGTTTGATCGAGATGGCGGAATCCGCGGCGAAGGTCTTCTGGCCCGAGCGCTCGACGAGCTGCGAAAGCTCCTCGACCTCGGCAGCGCCCTCATCGAACTCGATACCGGCGTAGAGGTCCTCGGTGTTCTCGCGCACGATGACCAGGTCGACGTCACGGAAGCGCGAGCCGTCGCCCGGCTGCGACAGGCAGGGGCGCACGCAGGCGTACAGATCGAAGTGCTTACGCAGAGCAACATTGACGCTGCGGAAACCCGTGCCGACCGGCGTGGTGATGGGCCCCTTGATGGCGACCTTAGTCTCGGCAACCGCATCGAGCACATGTTGGGGCAGCGGCGTGCCAAACTCGTCCATGACGCCGGCGCCGGCCTCCTGGACATTCCAGTTAATCTGGACACCGGTGGCCTCGACCACGCGGCGCATGGCCTGCGTAATCTCGGGACCGATACCGTCACCGGGAATCAGGACTACATCGTGCGCCATAATCTGTTACTCCTCGTCTTCGGCGTCGTCAGATTTTTTAACGCTAGCACGCTTCTTCTTTTTGGAGAGATCCAGGCCAAAACGTTTAACAAGCATTTCGCAAATCTCGCTCGAACGGGCCTTGAGATAGCTGCCCTTGCCGTTCTCGGCGTCGAACTTAAGGCGCAGCGCAAGCTTCTCTGCGACCTCGGCGTCGATCTCGCCCTGGCAAAACTCGTACAGGCAACCGAGCATGTCGCGATACTCAAGGTCGCCGTGGTAGCACTGGATGGCCTCATCCAGGATGGGCCAAGCCTCGCGCGAACGCTCGACACTCGTGGCACCCCACACGCACAGCAGGCGGAAGGCGGCATAGCGCAGCGTGGAGGAGATCTCGTCGAACAGTGCGGTCTCGGCGCCCTCAAAGGCATCGCCCAGCTGCTCGGGGCAGGTGGTGGCGAGCGCCGTCAGGGCATCGAGGGCCTCCCAGCGGGTCTGCGCCTCGGGGCGGTCGAGCGCCTCGATCAGCGCGGGTACGCAGGGCTCGACGCGCTGCGGATCGCGCTCGGCAAGCAGGTGCAGCACGCGGGCGGCAAACTGGCGGATGCGGCGCGTGGGGCAGCCGAGCTCCTGGACCAGACGGTCGACGGCGTTCTCGTTCTCCTCTGCCAGCTGGAGCTGTGCCAGCTCCTCGTCGGTGAGCTGTTCGTCTTTATTGTCTGCCATAGTTACCTCTTCTTACTATTTCTTAGCGTGCTTGCCAGCACCCTTGCTGTCATCGGTGACCGAGATGAGCTGCCGGTTGGCTGCGCCCTTGCGACGCGCACGGCGGCGCTCCTCGGCATCGCCCGCATCGGCGGCGGCGCGATGGGCTTTGTTGACGTTAAAAACCTCGTCGTGCTTGCGCCACGGGCCGACGGACTCGCCAAAGCTCATCTTAAGGCCGGCGATAAAGCCGCCGAGCCAGCCAATCGGCGCAAACTGCACCAGCGGGAACAGCGAGAACACCCAAGTCAGCAGGACGACTGCCGCCGCTCCTGCAAAGTTGGCGATCCAGTAGTCGCGCTTGGTGATGACGCGCTTTTCGCAGGCCCACTGGCCGCACAAAAAGCCGATGTAGATCGCAAAGAGAAAGAGCACCAGCGCAAGCACCACGAACGTCCAGCTCATAGGCGCTACTCCTCGTGATGGTGGCCGCAGCAGCACTCGTGGCCGTCATCGTGACCGTGACCGCCGCAGCACTCGTGGTCCTCGCCGTGGTGGTGGCCACCGCAGCACTCGTGGTCGTCGCCATGCTCGCCGCAACCGCAGCCTTCCTCGTGGGCACCGTGCTCCTCGGGACGATACTGCGACCAGTCCAGACCGGCGGCGATGGCGTCGGCCTCCTCCTTATAGAGGACCGTGATGGCCTGGGTGCCCAGCTTGGCACCACCGATGGCATCGAGCATGTCGTAGAGCGTAAGGGCCACGTCGGCGCCGGGCAGCGCAAGCTCGCGATCGTCGGCATAGGCGAGCGCCAAGCGCAGGTCCTTAATAAAGTGCTCGACCATAAAGCCGGGCTTGTAATCGCCGTCGAGCGCCTTGGGTGCCAGGCTCTCCATGGCGCCGGACTTGCCGGTGCCGCCCAGGATCATCTGACGGGTCTTCTCCAGATCAAGGCCGCTCAGCTCGGCAAACGCCAGCGCATCGGCCATGCCGACCATGCAGGCGCCCAGCGACACCTGGTTGGCGAGCTTGGCAGCCTGGCCCTTGCCGGCGCCATCGAAGCAGCAGATAGTTGCCGCAAAGGTGGAAAGGATGTCGCGGACCGGGGCGATGTCGTTCTCGGTGGCGCCCACGATGGCCGTGAGCGTGCCGGCGATAGCACCGGACTCGCCGCCGGTGACGGGGCAGTCAAACGCCATGCGGCCGGAAACCTGGGCGGCCTCGGCAATATCGCGCGCGAGCTCGGGCGAGCTCGTGGTGAGGTCGATCAGGACCGCGCCAGGCTTTGTGCACGCGAGCAGGCCGTCGCCCGCCAGGTAGAGCTCCTCGACCTCGGAGGGATAACCCACCATGGTAAAGACGACGTCGGCGTTCGCCACGGCATCTGCCGGCGTATCGGCCCAAACGGCACCGCGCTCGATAAGCGCGGCGGCCTTGGACTTAGTGCGGTTGTTGACCGTGACGGGATAGCCGGCATCCAGGATGTGGCCGGCAATGGGGGCACCCATGATTCCGGTGCCGATAAATGCGACGGAGAGCTTGTTTGCCATGAAACCTTTCCTTTTGGGTTGGGTGTTATTACCAGGTTGAATACTCGGTGCCAGCGTTGGGCTGTGAGTCGAGGGCGATTACGGCCGCGTTACTTGCCTACTGACCGCGCACGCGGCGGGCGATGCGGTCGGAAAGCGACGCCTTGTCGGCGCGGTTCTTGCCCCAAAACGCGCAAGCCACCATGCCGGGGCCCACGTGCGAGCCAATGGTGGGGCCCACAGAGCTGCGGATGATGGTCACGTCGGCGCAGCCTTCCTCCTTGCGGATGGCGGCCTCGAGCCAGTCGCCGTCCTTTTCGGCATCGGCCGTCATAATGGCGATGGGCATGGTGCGATCGGGCACATAGTTCTCGCGGAACGACTTGAGAATGGACTTGAGCGCCTTCTTGCGACCGCGGTTGACGCCGATCAGCGACAGCGAGCCGGCCAGGTCGTAGGACAGCTCGGGTTTGACGTCGAGCTTTGCCGTGAGCTGTGCCGCCGCGGGCGGAATGCGGCCGCCGGCAGCCAGCGCGTCAAAGCTCTCGAGCGTAAAGTAACCGTGGACATAGGTCTTGGCCTCGTTTGCCCAGTCGACCAGCTGCTTAGCAGTCAGTCCCGCCGAGCGCTGGCGCACGGCCTCGAGCGCCAGGAGCTCGCCGGTCGCGCAGGGCAGAGCGTTGTCGACCACGTACAGCTCAAAGTTGGGATACTCGGCGCGCACGGCGTCCGCCGCCTGGCACGCGGAGTTGTAGCTCGACGACAGCGCCGAGGTAAAGCACAGGTAGACCGTGGGCGTACCCTCTTTGGCGCACTCGGTAAAGAACTCGATATAGCGACCGAGCGACACAGCCGAGGTGGACACGCGGGCACCGGCGCGCATGCGGTCGTAGAACTCCTTGGGTGTGATGCTCGACCAGATGTCATCCGTGCGCTCCTCGCCATCGATAATGAAGGGGAAACCCAAGATATCGACATCGAGGTTCGCGGCGACCTCGGGGCTAAAGTCGCAGCAGGTATCGACGACGATGCGGCAACGGTCCGAATGACCGGCGGATGCGGCCTTGTCCATCAAAGCGACTCCTTACGTAAAAAGGCGGCCACCCGCATGGGATGGCCGCCAACCGTTAACTCATGCAAGTTAACGTATTTTACTCGTCAAGTGTTTCGATGCGGGGCTTGATGATGCCATATCCACCATTCTTACGGTGATACACCACATTGATGAGACCGGTCGTCGCGTTCTCGAACACGTAGAAGTCGTGGCCCAGCAGATCGGTCTGCACCAGCGCCTGCTCCTCAGTCATCGGGGTGACGTCGATAACCTTCTCGCGGACGAGCAGGTCGTCCTCCTCCTCGGGCAGCAGCAGGTCGGCCAGATCCTCGACGCGCTCGACCGGCGCGACATCCGCGGCGCTGGCACCGCCCTGGCGGTTGTCCACGACCTTGGTCTTGAACTTACGCAGCTGGCGGGTGACCTTATCGGCGGAGAGGTCGATGGCGGCGTACATATCTGCACCGTGCTCGGCAACGCGAATCACCGAACCGCGGGCACGAACCGTAACCTCGACGATTGCCGGGTTGGGGTTCGAGGGGTTCTTCTCATAGCGAAGTACAACGTCGACCGTCATGGGCTCGATATCGAAAACCTTGAGCGCCTCGCCGATCTTCTCATCCACATGCGCACGCAGAGCATCGGTTACCGTCGTCTTGCGTCCAGAAACCTTGATATCCATACGTGGCTCCAATCTGCCTCGGGGACTTACTGTACTGGCTATGTACCCATTGCCGTGCATTTAATCACGCGGATTCCCAAAGACCCGAATAACGATTGCTTGATACCGCATACCGAAGTCTCGCACTTTTCTGTGGCAAAGTGCGCTATAGGAGGGAGCCGGCGACTTTGTATTTGGTCCCGAAAATTGGCTTTGACCTGCTGGTTTTATAGAGATGAAAAAGCCGGGCTCCCCTATTGGGGAAGCCCGGCAGTGCGTGTTGAAACCGTGAAGAGGCATCTCTCCTAGCGCATAGGAGACGCCACCCCTAGCAATAACTAGCTATTAAGCTTGTTAATGTCGTCGTCGGTGATGGTGTCTTCCTGGCTGGACGATTTGTCTTCGGAGGGTGCGGTCTCATTGTTGGAATCGGAGGATTCGCTGCCGGAGGATGCGGAGCCAGACGACTGAAGGTTGACACCAGATACTGTCTTAGTGGTGAGGTCGTAGGGCATCGTGCCATACCAGACGCAGTGGACTGCCTCGAGCGTACCGTCGACCGTGATGCCGTCGAGGGCATCGCTCACGGCACGGCACAGTTCGTCATTGGACGAGAGGCCCGCAACACCAAGCGTCGAGGGCGCCTCGAGCGCACCGACATAGGAGACCTCGCTCATCAGGCGTGCAAGATAGCCGCCGGCTGTGGAGTCGCAGATCACATAGTCGACCTCGCCAGACTCGAGCGCCTCAAAGCACTCGTTGATGTTGGAGTAGGTCTTTTGGTTGGCGGTGATGCTCTGCTTAGCAAGCGCCTCCTGCGAGGCCGAGGACATCTGGACACCCAGAGTAGACGTGTTAAGGGTATCGGTGGAAACGCTTAGCGACCCACCATCGCTGGTTTTACCGAACACGGAAGCGGCATCGTACAGGCAGGTGCCGAGCGAGCTAACGTCCCCGTCCGTGGAGTTGATCTCGCCGATAAAGATATCAGCCTTTTTGTCGCCGAGCGCGGAACCTGCCGAGGACGCATCGACAAAGGCGACCTTAAGGCCCATACGGCTTGCGAGGGCGCGGGCAGCGTCGACTGCATACCCCGTGAGCTCGCCGTCAGCGCCCTGCATGGCCTGCGGCGCATCGGAGGTATCGAGGGCAACCGTCAGGGTACCGGGAGTGACCAGGGCATCATCCGACACCGTGGGCGTGACGGTCTCGTACTCGATCTGGTCGATCGTGGGAGTCGTGAACGTAGACAGCGGGTTGAACGCGCATCCGCTCAGGCCCAAAACGGCGATGACCGCTGCGGTCCCAGCACCTAACCGAGCCGCGTGCATCAAGCTGCCCCTCACCATGTCCACTACCCTGCCTTCTGTGTCGTATACGATCCGTGCGTTGCGCGGAATATCAGATTGTTCCCACCAGCTGACCTGGTATTTGACCCCACACTTGCGCACCGGGGTGTTTGCTCGGGAGGCCGCAGCCACCTTCACGACTGGCCCGCTCGCCCGCGAGGCGGTATTGCCCCAAAGAAAGTAGAACGGACGGTGCGGCTTACATCTAGGACGCGCCATGATCGCGCCGCGCGCACGCGGTCGCTTACGTGGATCCCTTTGACCGCGTCTGTCTTGGACTAGGACGGGCATTTCGTCCGTCCGCAACCACAGCCTGGTAGGAACGTAGCGCATTATAGCTAAGTTCAAGCTAAAGTTTAAGGTTAGGGGCGTCATTCGCATCGCGAGTACAGATTTCGCAGGTCGGAGTGGGCTATTCGTGCCTCTGTGAAGCCCGGAGCTCCCCTATGGGGAGCTCCGGGGCACCCTTCCTAGGGTGCCGTGGCCAAAAAATGGCAAATATGAGTACTGTCACCAATTTAGTAACAGGCAATTTTGGCCTCTCGGACAGATTTTGCGCTCAGTGTCGCCAACCTGATGCTTAGTTATTCCACATTTGTTTATTATTTTCTTACTTTATGCCGCCTCCGAGTCCTAAATTCCTTGATTTTGCTGTTACTGATTTAGTGACAGTACTCATATTTGCCATATTTTGGCCAGGGCATATGATTAACCCCCTATTTTCGACGTGAATTAGACCGGCTTAAGCCCAAAACACGCCCGCAGCGTGTTAAGCAACGCCTCTTGCTTCTTCCTGCGGGCATCGACACGATTCCGATACCGCTTTCGCATACGCTGGTGCATGCGCCATGCGAGCGCTTCCATCGCTTCCATGTCACAGAGCATTTCGCTATTGACCGTCGCGACCTCGATTCCCATAGTAATCAAGCCCGTGTTGCGCTTTTCATCATGGATACGTCCCCTCCGAGAGGAATGGCCCAGCTCACCGTTGTATTCCAGGTCAAACCGGGCCGCTTCTTGATACGCATCGCAAACTGCATGAGGCATCCCCGAGATTGCCTGCGCACGGTCATCGAACTCGATCTTGTAGTCGGTCTTAAAAGGTCCGCAGGCAAACCCGCCATAGGAAAACGGAAGCGAAAACAGAGCGAGCATGATGCACTCCATGGGCGAGAGCAGGTTTTCTGACAAGTAGGGACACAGACGCTGCAATTGTTTGGCCGTGCTTCCCTTGCATGTCGCAAGGTAATCTGCCAGGCGATCGGGCGTCAGCACCGGTTCGACTTCAAAGTAGCCCACGTCTGCTGGCTGGTCCTTGTCCTTTGCAAGTTTATTCGTAACAGGCGAGGTGTAGGGAGGCAGATACTTCCCGCGGTCGCTCAGTGAAATCTTAGAGCACAGCTCCTGGGCCAGGGCAAACGCCTGGATGCAGCCGACCTCGCGCGCAACGGCAACACAAAGGGCCTCGGGAGATAGGCTGTACACCCCCGGTTCCACCTCTAGAATCGAGCCGGCGGGCAACCCGGAACACACGGACCAGCCTACGCCAGGCATGCGGCGGCGCTGCGCCGCAGATCCCACCAGCAAGCACAGATCTTCTTGCACCTCGCCACTTTTGGCTCCAATTCGCACCAAGTCAGGAAGATAGATATCCTCGGTCGAGGGCGACGACGTGCACAGCACACGGCGCTCTTCATCGGGATTAAGGTCCTTCCAGCTGATATAGCCCATCTGCCGGCGCTCGGCGCGCATCATGCGCAGCGCTGAAGCGCCTGTTAGGATTACGGAAGCCGCTAGCTGTTCGCCTGTCGGCTCGTTGCGCCGCTCAATCTTCACTGCCACAAAACCACCCCTACCAAACACGTGCGATAGCAAGGCCATCGACTGCCGCAGCGCCGGCACGCTTGAGCTCCGCCGAGGCTGCTGCCATGGTCGCGCCCGTGGTGATAACGTCATCGATAAGCAGTAGGCGGCGGCCGCGCACGTCCTCAACCGTCTCGTACATGCCTTGGGCACGCTCGCGGCGCTCCTCACGACCGAGTTCGCGCTGGTCGCCATGCCCGTACTTGACGAGAGCATCGAGCAGGGGAACACCCGACAGCTCGCAAAATGGGCGCGCAATAGCCTCCATATGATCAAAACCACGCCGCCGAAACGCTGCCGCCGTCGCAGGCACAAACACCACCGCATCCGCACCGGACAGCACACCTCCTAAGCGTTCGGGCGCTACGACCTGGGCATGCAGGGCGGTGTCGTAAAGCAGCTCCGCCAGATACGGAGCCAGACGTCGCTCGCCCGCATCCTTGTACGCTTTAATGATGCGCGGCAGCGGATGCGCATAGACGGCGCACGCCAGGCAGCGGTCGAGCGCCTCCGACATTGCCGAGGACGTGCCCTCGACCGAACACTCAGTGCACAGCAAATCCCCAAACGGGGCGCCGCATCGGGTACAGCTATGACGTGGGTCGATGAGCGTGAGCGCAGCCAGGCAGTCTTGGCAAATAAGCGCACCGGCGCGCTCGCAGCCGGCACATCGTGTTGGCGACAATGCCTCGAGCGCCTCGCGTGCCACCCGCTCGGCAAACGGTAGCAATTCGTCCGCAAACGGTAGGGCGCCGGCACCCTGCAGACGGCTCAATATGTTCAGATGGCTCTTCAAGACACAACCCTCCCTACGTTCGGTCGCAGGGAGGGTTGTTGATTCAGCGCTATGATACCCCGATGCGCTCGGGGCAAGGCGAGCTAAATCCGCTCGCGGGCGTTATTCGCCGGCGGGCGGTTGTGGTGCAGACGAAGACGGGGTCGAGCCCTCGCCACCATCCTGGCGCGGCTTGCGGGAACGGCGACGGCGACGGCGCTTTTGACCCTGGTCGGCCGAGCCCTCGCCACCGCGATCCTCGCGCGGCTCGCGCTCGTCGCGAGCGGCGCCACGCGAAGCCTTGGCAGCAGCTCCCCCGCCATCTCCGGGACGACGGCGCGTGACCTTGACCTCGCCATCCGAGACCTGATCGGCCACGGAGGGCACTGAAGGCTTCTGCTGTGCGCCCGAGGAATGGCGACGGCGCGGACGCGGCGCGCGCTCCTCCTCGCCACGTGACTTGCCGCCCTTGTCGACAGGCGCATCGGAGGCCGAGGGACCCTTGGAAGCGGCACCAGCCTCGCGAGCAGCTGCGGCGCGGAAGGCGTCCTCGCGCTCCTCGCTCGACAGATGACGGCGACGATGGCGCGTGGGATTCATGCCACCGCCGCGATTCTGCTGCTGGGGCTGTTGAACCTCGCGCTCGCGAGCGCCGTTCTTGCCGGCGGCTGCGGCCTCGCCGGCATCGGCAGAGCCCGCACGCTTGCGGCGGCGACGGCCGCCAGCGGCCTCCTCGGCCTCAGGCGTTGCGGCATTGCCACGGCCCTTTCCGCGGCCACGACCCTCGCCCTGCCCCTGACCGGCGCGAGCATCGGAATCGGCATCGCGACGACGGCGCTTGGGCATCGACGTGCCAGCAAGACGGTCGGCGCTCGACAGGCCATCGCCCACGTCGACGCCGTTCTCGCGGTCGAGCTCCATGAGCGCCAGGCGCATCTCGGGCGACTCGATGCGCTCGAGCACATCGCGCGTCACGCAGTCGGGGCGGCAATTGCAGCCCTGCTCGGTAGCCTTCTTCTTGCAGCCCTCCGAGCAGGTCATATCGGCCAGGTTGACCTTAAAGACCTTGCCGTTCTCCAGGCGCAGCACCAGCTGCTCGCGCGGCGTGTCATATTCCTGAATACGCGCCTTGCCGAGCGGCGTATCGATGAGCGTCTTCTTTTTGGGCGCGCGGCTCTTAAAGTCCTTGTAGGCCTCGAACTCGTAGCGCAGGCAGCACATCAGGCGGCCGCACACGCCGCTGATCTTGGACGAGTTGAGCGGTAGGTCCTGCTCTTTTGCCATGCGGATCGAGACGGGCTCAAACTGTCCGCCAAAGCGCGTGCAGCAGAGCTCCTGTCCGCACTGGGCATAGCCGCCCACCAGGCGAGTCTCGTCGCGCACGCCGATCTGGCGCATGTCGACGCGAATGTGCAGCGTCGAGGACAGATCCTTGACGAGCTGGCGAAAATCGACGCGCTCCTCGGCCGCAAAGTAGAACACGGCCTTCTCGCCGCCAAACAGGTACTCGACGCCGACCGGCTTCATCTCGAGGTCGAGCTCCTTGACCAGGCGGCGGAAGTCGACCATGGCCTCGTCGCCCTGGATGGCCAGGTCGTCGGCAAGCTGCAGGTCGATGTCGCTCGCCACGCGCAGCACGGGCTTGAGCGGCTGACCGATCTCGTCTTGCGGCACCTCGAAGGGATCGGCCGTGACCAGGCCGATCTCGGTTCCGCGCTCGGTGGAGCAAATGGCATAATCGGCCTCGAGGATATCCAAATCCTGCGGATCGAACCACAGGTCGCGCGAGGCGTAGGTAAACTTAACGGGTACGACTAACGGCATTTCAGTGCCTTCCTGATATCGAACAGCATGACCTCGATGGCCAGCTGGGGAGTAACGTTTCTGGCGATGTTGCGCTCGGCGGTCGCGACTGCCTCGAGCGCCCGCGTGGCACCCGCAACATTGGTCGCGGCGGCAAGCCGACCGATCGTGTCGCGCACGTCTTCGTTCACCACGTCGGCTGCCTCGTCCTGAAGCGTCAGCAGCACGTCGCGCATGAGCGTCCGCGCGCTCGCCAGCGCTTCCATGATACCCGAACGCTCGCGCGCGTTGAGTTCGCGCTTGTTGCGGTCCTCAAGCTGCTTCAATGCTCCACGCGACAGGTAGTCGGCGTTTTGCTCGAGCACCTTTTCCTGCGTGGACTTGACCTCGGCGAGCGGCGCCTTAACGGCGACGATGAGCGACTTGGCGCGGCTGAGCACGTCGGCCTCGTCGGCGGCGATGAGCGAATCGATGGCACGGACCATCTGGCGGCGAGCATCCTGGCGCTCGGCGCTCTTGAGGAACTCGATGCCACGCGTGGGGCTTCCCGCTACGGCGACGGCCATGCGGCAACGCGCAGGGTCCTGACCGGTGGCGCGACTCACGGCACGCGCGGCTACGGCGGGCGACACCAGCCGAAACGGCACGCACTGGCAGCGGCTCACGATGGTGGGCAACATCACGTCTGCCGAGGTGCCCAGCAAGATAAACATAACGCCCTCGGGCGGCTCCTCGAGTGTTTTGAGCAGTGCGTTGGCGGTGTTGGCGCGAAGTTGCTCGGCACGGTCGATGATGTAGACCTTGGCCTTGGCACGGATGGGCGCCAGAGGCACGTCGTCGAGCAGCTCGCGGGTCTGGGCAATGAGGTAGCCCGTGGCGCTCTCGGGCGTGTAATAGTGCACGTCGGGATGCGTATGCCGAGCAACGCGCACGCAGCTGTCGCATGCGCCGCAGCCGTCCTGCTCGCACAGGAAGGCTTGGGCGAGCGCCCACGCGGCGTCGAGCTTGCCCGCGCCGGGCGCGCCCAAAAACAGGTAGGCGTGCGATGCGCGACCGCTAGCGACGGCATTGGTCAAAAAGTCGCGCACGCGCTCTTGGGTGTCGAGCTTTGCCAGCAGGCTTGCCTGAGCGGGAGCCATGTTACTCGGCCTCCTGGGCAAGCGCGGCGGTGACGGCGTCCTGGGAAATATCGAGGCCGTAGGCGCGAACCTGCTCGACCGTCTTCTCGAAGACTTCCTCGATGGTCGCGGTGGCGTCGATGAGCTTTACGCGGTTTGGCTCCTCGGCGGCAATGGCGCAAAAGCCCTGGTAGACACGCTCTTGGAATGCCATGCCCTTTGCCTCCATGCGATCTGCCGCACCACGGGCTGCCATGCGCAGCGCCGCCTGCTCGGGCGTGATGTGGTAGACAAGTGTGAGCGCCGGGTGCGTACCCGCGACGGCCAGGTTGTTGGCATCGCGCACCATCTGGCGATCGAGGCCGTCGGCAAATGCCTGATAGCAGGTCGTGGAATCGTAGAAGCGGTCGCACAGGACCACCTTGCCGGCAGCGAGGGCGGGCGCGATGACCTCGTGCACCAGCTGGGCACGCGCGGCCTCGTAGAGCAACAGCTCGCAGGTATCGCCCATCGCCATATTGGCGGGGTCGAGCAGCAGGGCGCGGATCTTTTCGCTGATGGCGGTGCCGCCCGGTTCGCGCAGGCTCACAACCTGGTGGCCAGCGAGCTCGAGCGCGCGAGCAAGCAGGCGCGCCTGCGTGGACTTGCCGGCACCGTCGACGCCCTCGAGCGTGATAAAGCTATGTTGAGCGGGCTCAAAAGCCATGGACGCAGCCCCTTCCTACAAGGCGCGTAAATGCGGATATATCAACCAAGCCATGATACCCCAGGGACAGGCGCGCCCCAACGATTAGCCGACAGTTAGGGACGTTCCTAAACTGCCGGCAGATAAGGAACGTCCCTAACTGCCGGCTTCTTGGGGCAGTGGGTATAATCGTCGTATTGCATTGAAATGTGGCGAAAGGAGTGGCAATGTCTCGGTATTGCGCCTCGTGCGGCAAGCTTCTTGAAGATAATGCCAAGTTCTGCACCTCGTGCGGTGCACCCGTTGAGCAAACAGCCGCGAGCGATAGCCAGCCCGCTTTTGAGCAGACCGGCTCCCTTGATACGCCGCAAGCCAAGGCGGACGACCCCCTCGCCTATAGCCCCGACCCCGCCGCAAGGACCGAGGCCGTCGAGACCACGCAGCGCATACCCGTCGCGAGCGGCTCGCCCCAACAGCAGCCGGCTCCCGCATACGCGCCCGCTTCGCCACAGACCCCCGCTCCCAAAAAGAGCGGCACCGGGCCGCTTATCGCCGTTATCGTTGTGCTGGTGGCGATCATCATCGCCCTGGTCATCTTCTTTGCGATCAGACCGTTCGACAACGCCGCCACGCAGACGACTGCCGAGGTAGCTAAGCTGCACCATGACGTCGACGACGATGACCTAAAGCCTCTCGGCAATCCCAACAGCCTGTACGACAATGATGACGATGACGACGAGGATGGCGGCGAAGCAACGCTCTCCGAGCAGAACCTCTACCGTCGCCTGAGCGAATACTACGACCTGCTCGAAGATCTCGACAGCCAGGTCCGTGGCTGCGCGCAGAACTTCAACGGCAACTATCTGGAAGAGGATCGAACCACCCGTCAAAATCTCGCCGACGTCGCCGAGCGCACGGAGGACACCATCGAGCAGTATTACGACATCGTCGAGGACCTGGACGTCCCGACGAGCTCCAAGAACTACAGCTCCTGGAAGGATATCATCGCCCTGTACGACGACCTGGATCACCGCATTGACGCAATCTGTGATGCCTGGGAGATCAGCCTGAAATACGCCAAGCCTGCGGACCACAAGAATGAGATCGTGGCGCCGCTGTCGCGCGACAACGTGGCGGGCACCAATGACAATAAGTACCGCCTAGACTTTGAGGAGCGCTATCCCGGCGCCAAGCCTGTCGAGGTGAACTAGCGCTTTGTCGTTCCCGAGCCGGTAGTTAGGGACGTTCCTAAACTGCCGGCAGAAAAGGAACGTCCCTAACTACCGGTCAAAAAAACGAGCAAGGATCGCGGGGTCCTCGCTCGTTTTTTTGGGCAATGTTTCGACTGCGCCGTTACTTGTCGGCGGCTGTTTTCTTGGCAGTCGACTTCTTCGCGGTCGTCTTCTTGGCGGCAGTGGCTTTCTTAGCCGTCGTCTTTTTGGCCGCCGTTGTCTTCTTCGCCGTGCTCGCCTTGGTTGTGGTCTTGCGGCCGCGGGCGGGCTTCTTCTCCTTGGTCGGGCAGTCCATGTTCACGCAGATGCGCCACGGACCGCGCGCCGTGTTGACCACCACGATGGGGGCGCCGCACTCGGGGCAGGTCTCGCCCGTCGCCTCGAGCTTACCGCGCGCCGGCAGAGGATAGCTCACGCCGCAGTCATCGTAGTTGGTGCAGCGGATAAAGCGCTTGCCGCTCTTCTCGCTCTTGTGCGCGATCAGGTCGCCATGGCGTCCGGCCTCGGCGCACACCTTGCACTCGCCCACCTTAAGGTCAGGCTCGTAGTTGGTGGGGCACGTGGGGTTCACGCAAATCTCGAAGGCCTTCTGGCGGAACGGCTGGCACTTAATGCGCGGCGCGCCGCACTCGGGGCACACGGCCGCCTCGCCCTCGAGCGGGCTCACCTTGACGCCGCTCGGCACCGGATAGGTCACATCGCAGTCGGGCCAGCCCATGCAGCCGATAAAGCTGCCGCGGGTCTTGGCGCTCGTCTTCATAACCAGGTCCTTGCCGCACTTGGGGCAAGCGCCCACGCGCGCATCGGCCGTGACGGCGTCGCTGATGGCGTCGCCCAGTTCCTGCGTATGTTTGAGCAGCTCGTCGAGCACGCCGGCCAGCAGCGCGCGCGAGTGCGTCACGACATGTTCTTCGGTGTCCTCGCCGCGCTCCACGCGGGTCATGTCGCCGTCGAGCTCGCTGGTCATATCGGGGCTCGTGATGCGCGGGGCAAACTGCGACAGTGCATCGATAATGGCGATGCCCAGCTGGCTCGGCTCCACGGGATCATTTTTGAGATAGCGCACGGCATACAGGCGCTCGATGATGCTCGCGCGCGTGGACTTGGTGCCCAGGCCGCGCTTTTCCATCTCCTGCACGAGCTTGCCCTGGCTGTAGCGCGCGGGCGGCTCGGTCTGCTTGGCCTCGAGTTTAATGTCGAAAACGTCGACCGTATCGCCCTGCTCCAGCGGCGGCATCTGCTCGTCGCGCTTAAGTCCATACGGATACGCCTCGCGGAAGCCCGGGGTCACGAGCACGTCGCCCGAAGCCACGAACGGCTCGCCGTTGACGTCGAGCTCGAGCTTGGTGTTCTCGATGGTCGCGGGCCCCATGAGCGTTGCCAGGAAGCGGCGGGCGATGAGGTCGTAGAGCTTGCGCTGGCCGCCATCGAGCGTGGACGGATCGCCTTCGCCCGTGGGGTAGATGGGCGGGTGGTCGGTGGTCTCGACTTTGCCGCGCGTGGGCTTCATGGGGCCGGCGAGTACCTTTTTGCACACGGGCGCCAGCGCCGGGTTGATCTTTGCCAGGTCGCTCACCACGGCGCCCAGATCGAGCGTCGCAGGGTACACGGTGTTGTCGACACGCGGATAGCTGATGAGGCCCGCCATGTAGAGGGACTCGGCGATGCGCATCGTACGCGCAGGCGAGATGCCCTCGGCCGCGGCGGCAGCCTGCAGCGAGGTCGTCGCAAACGGCGTGGGCGGCTGCTGCTTGCGGGAGCGCTTGGTCACCGCGGCGACGGTTGCCGTCGTAGCGCCGTCGACGTGGCCGTACGCCGTCTCGGCAGCATCTTTATCGGTAAAACGTGCCGTCTTGTGCGCAATCTTAAAGCGGTCATCCTCGGCAGCACCCTGAGCGGCACCCATGCCGCGGATCTGCCAATAGTCCTCGGGCACAAACGCCATGCGCTCGCGCTCGCGCTCGACCACCAGGGCAAGCGTCGGCGTCTGCACGCGGCCGGCGGAGCGCACGTTGCCAAAGCCGCCAAACTTGGCGAGCGTCAGGTAGCGCGTGAGCACCGCACCCCAAATGAGGTCGATGTGCTGGCGGCTCTCGCCGGCGTCGGCCAGATTCTGGTCGAGCGAGACAAGATTATCGAAGGCCTGCGTAATCTCGGCCTTGGTAAACGAAGAATACTGAGCGCGGGCGACCGGCAAGTCCGGCGCGACCTCGCGCACCTTGTTGAGGGCGTCCGAGCCGATCAGCTCACCCTCGCGATCGAAGTCCGTGGCGATGATGACGCTGTCGGACTTCTTGGCAAGGTTCTTGAGCGAACGAATGAGCTCCTTCTCGGCCGGCAGCTTAATGACGGGCGCCCAGGTAAGGTAAGGCAGGCTCTCAAGCTTCCAGCCCTTGATGGAGATACCATCGGCAAGGAACGGCTTGCGCTTGGTGTCGTACGGCGGGCGGGCCAAGCCATCGGGCATATCGGCCGGCAGCATCTCACCGTCCTCCGTGACCGAATACCAGCCCAGCTTTTTATCGAACAGCACGCTGTCGCAAAAATCGGGCGCAAGGATGTGACCGGCAAGGCCGATCGTCACGCACTCCTCGCCCTTCCACTCAAAACGGTAGATGGCGGTGTTGTACACCTTGTCCTTTTTGGGCTTGCCCGTGGACAGACGCTCGGCAATCTGACGCGCGGCGTCGTTTTTCTCGGCGATGATGAGCTTCAAAAGAGGCTCCTATCTCGTGTCTCTGCGGCTGCGCCCGCGCTCATGGCGGCCGACTTACGCCCTTGCTTGCTCAATCTGCCCGATGAGCCAATCGCACCAGGCATCCATGCCCTCGCCCTTGCGCGCGCTCACGGCAAACCGCGGCGCCTGCGGATTGAGGTCATCGAGTGTCTTAGTATACCTATCCATGTCAAAATCGAAAGCCGGGGCCACGTCGACCTTATTGAGCAGCTGCGCGCCGGCGTGCTGGAAGATGCCCGGATACTTGATGGGCTTGTCATCGCCCTCGGGCACCGAGAGAATCATGATGGACAGATTCTCGCCCAGGTCAAAGTCGACCGGGCAGACCAGGTTACCCACGTTTTCGATAAAGATGACGTCGATGTTCTCCAGACCGACGGCCTGGTCGAAGGCGTCGACGGCCTCCATGATCATGTTGCCCTCGAGGTGGCACAGGCCGCCCGTGTTGATCTGGATGGCGGGCATGCCGGCTTCCTTCATGGTGATGGCGTCGACATCCGAGGCGATATCGCCCTCGATGACGGCACAGCGCAGGCCGGCTTTGTCACGCAGGCGCTCGTTGGTGCCCAGAATCGTGGTGGTCTTACCCGAGCCGGGGCTCGACAGCACATTGATCACGTAGGTGTTCGTCTGCTCAAATCGCTGACGCAGCTGATCTGCCAGGCGCTCGTTGCGCGACAGAATCGGCGACGCGATATCAATCGTTTTCTCGGCCATACTTAGCGCTCCTTACTTTGGCCCCTTTATACCCCGTCCCCAGGTGGCTGGCGGGCTAATCGTCGGGGGTCTCGATTTCGATACTTGCGATGTCGAGTTCGCGGCCGTGCAGCAGGCGCACGTTGGCACCGCCACATTGGGGACAACGGCAATGAAAACGGTCGTGCTCAAAGACCTCGCCGCAGTCCTGGCACTCGCTTTGTGGATGGACCTCCTCCACGGCAAGCTCGCAGCCCTTCGTGAGCGGGTCCTCGTCGCAAAACGTCTCCCACGCAAAGTCGAGCGCCTCACGCACGACCTCGGTCATATCCCCGATACGCAGCGTTACCAAAACGGCGCGCGAGGCCCCCGCCCCACGCGCCGCGCGAATCACTGTATCGAGTATGCCGTTGACAATGCCAACCTCGTGCATACCGATTTACTCCTCGTCATCCTCTTCGTCGTCCGAAAACAGGTCCAGACGGCTCACAAACAAGCCCTCCTTGCCCTCGCGCGCGGTAATGACCACGCGAGCGATGGCGAGCGAAATCTCGTAGAGCGAGAGCAGGGCGCCATACATGAGACCCAGCGTAACGGGCGAGCCGTCGGGCGTAATCACAGCCGAACCCACGAGCAGGCCTACGTACACGTAGCGCCAGGCGCTGCGGAAGGCCGCATAGGACACGATGTGGAAAACGGACAGGTAGAAGATGATGAGCGGCAGCTCAAACGCCACACCAAAGCCGATCATAAAGAGCAGCTCCATGTTGACGTAGTTCTCCAGATCGGGCAACGCCGTAGCGACAGCCGAGGTCTCGCCGATGAGCCACTCAAAGCCTGCCGGAATAATGATGAAGTAGCAGAAGATAGCGCCCAGGAAGAACAGCACCGTCGAGGCGAGCACCGTGGGTACGACCCACTTGCGCTCGTTGGGGCGCAGCGCCGGCAGGAAAAATGCCAGGATCTGCCAGATGATCATGGGCGTGCACATGACCACGGCCATCTTGATGGCCAGCGAGAAGCGCAGGCCAAAACCGCCGAGCGTGGTGGTGATGTAGAACTTACCGTCCGGCACAAAGGAGCGGATGGGGTCTTCCAAGATGTCGAGCACCACGGGCGTGGCAAAGTACAGCACGATGGCGGCGGCAAACACCGACACGACCACGATGGTCAGGCGGCGACGGAGCTCTCCCAGGTGATCGAAGAGCGGCATACGCGCAGGTCCGATAGGCATTACTCATCGCCTCCCTTCGGGGCATCGGCGGCAGCAGCGTCGTCCTCGGCCTCGAGCTCGCGAGCGAGCTGGTCGACGACGGCCTTGCGCTTGCGGGGACGACGGGCGTAGAGGTCAGCCGTCGTGGGCTCTGCCGGCTCGGGCTCGGGCTCTGCAGCAGGCTCGGGCTCGACGGCAGGCTCGGGCTCGACGGCAGGCTCGGCGGCAGCGGCAGGCTCGGCCTCGGCACCCTCGGCCTCGGACTCCTCAGCAGCACCCTCGCCCTCGGCGGCAGCCTCGCTCGCGGCCTTCTCGGCAGCAAGGCGGGCACGACGCTCGGCAAAGGTCTCCTTCTTGGCGGGCGCTACCGTCTCGGCGGCATCCTCGTCCGCATCGGAATCGTCATCGACGGCAGCCTTCTTGGGCTTGACCGGAGCCGAAGCGGCCTCGCTTACCGGATCGATGATCTCAGACTGGACAACCGCCGTCATCTTTTCCTGCGTCTCGCGGAACTGACGGATGGCACGGCCGATCGTACGGCCCATCTGCGGGAGCTTATCCGGGCCAAACAGCAAAAAGCCGAAGACCACGATGATTGCCAGCTCACCTTCTCCAATACCAAACACACATACCTCCAAGGCTCGATGTGATTCGAGCCCGCACCGCGCCATTCGGCCGGAACTCGTCTATTCATTCGGTCAAGTATAGCGCCCGGACGCCAAAACGTCCGAGCGCATCACAAACATATGCCAAACGGCACGCCCTTTTGGGGGCAAAGATTATGCAGCGGTGATCGAAATCTCCTGGTCGACGCCCAACAGCTGAACCACGCGCATCACCGGGGGCTGCACGTTGACGCAGCTAAAACGCTTACCATGATCAGCTGCGTGGTGTGCGGCGCCCACAAGCACGCCAATGCCCGTCGAATCGATGTAGCTCACCTGGGCAAAATCGAGCTCAACGGCCTCAGTGGGCTGCTCGAGCGCCAGGTCGATGGCATTGCGCAGGCTATCGGCGTTAGAGATATCGATCTCACCGGTCACCTTAATGGTGTAGAGCTCTGGCGTGGGGTTTGTGGAAATACCCAAATCCATGTATACGCTCCTTTACGTATCGAAAGTGCGGATAGTACTAGGCGCGGACTTGCGGGGCCCTACGCGTTAGGCGCGCTCGGCACGCGCAAGCTCGGCAGCGACAAGCTTAACGGCCAGCACCAGCACATCGAGCGCGGCCTCCAGGTCCTCGACCGTGGGATAGCTCGGCGCGATGCGGATGTTGGTGTCGCGCGGGTCCTTGCCATAGGGCCAAGTGGCACCGGCCGGCGTGAGCTTGACGCCCAGGTCGGCGCAAAGCGCGGCGACCTTTTGGGCCGAGCCCTCGGGACCATCGAAGCTCACAAAGTAGCCGCCGCGGGGATGCGTCCAGGTGGCGCAACCCGTGTCGCCCAGGCCCTCGGTGAGCTTGCGCTCAACGGCCTCAAAGCGCGGGCACAGGAACTCGGCATGCTTTTTCATGTGCTTCTTGACCGCCTCGATGGTGGGAAGGAAGCGCACGTGACGCAGCTGGTTGAGCTTGTCGGCGCTAATAAGACCAGCCTTCAGGCGCTTGGAGAACTCGGCGATGACCGCGGGGCTCGCACCGATAAAGCCGATGCCGGCACCCGGGAAGGTGATCTTGGACGTCGAGGCAAAGGCCACCACGCGGTCCTCGGTGCCCGCCGCGCGGGCAAGATCGAAGATGTTGGCGAGCTCGTCGGTCTCGTCGTACAGGTCGTGCACGCAGTAGGCGTTGTCCCAGAAGATGCGGAAATCGGGCGCGGCCGTGGGCATCTCGACCAGGCGACGCACGGTGTCCTCGCTAAAGGTGATGCCCGTGGGGTTGGAATACTTGGGCACGCACCAGATGCCCTTGATGGAGTCGTCGGTGGCAACCAGGCGCTCAACCTCGGCCATGTCGGGGCCGTTGTCGGTCATCGCGACGGGGACGTTCTCGATGCCCAAGTCGGCGGTGATGCCAAAGTGGCGATCGTAGCCGGGAACGGGGCACAGGAACTTGACCTTCTTGCCGTCGTGCGCGGCCTCGTAGGCGTCCCAGGGCTCGCTGCCGCACGAGCCACAGCGCCAGAACATGCCGGCGATGTCATGCTCGATCAAAAGGCTCGACGAACCCAGCACGAGCGTCTGCTCGGCGGGGCAGCCCAGGAACTCCCCTGCCAACTTGCGTGCCGAAGGAATACCCTCGAAGCAGCCGTAGTTGGAGCAGTCGACGCTGCCGTCGTGCAGATCGGCATCGGCATTGAGGATATCGAGCATGGGTCGAGAGATGTCCACCTGGGAGGGCGACGGCTTGCCGCGGGCCATGTCGAGCGCCAGGCCCTTGGCCTTGACCTCGGCGACCTCGGCTTTGAGCGCCTCGATGGCGGCATCGAGTTCGGTGGTTTCCATCTTCTGGTAGATCGTCTGCATGGGTGCGACCTTTCGCGAAGCGGTACGTTGCAGTTCGTCTAAGTATAGACCGCCACCGCCGCAACGGTATGAAGCCGTGATAGATTAAGTTCATCGCAATGAACTACGAATCGCCGCGCATGGCGGCGTAGGGCGCCCAAGGAGGCACTATGGAGTACGGATCGTTTAGGGCCGAGGAATTCGGCGACCTGCAGCGCCTGGTCGACGGACTGTTTTACGATCGCCACGCCATCGACCGCCTGGACCTGATCGTGCAGGCCGAGATCTTGGACCTGGCACCCGATCTCATGGAAATCGTCAACCTGCTACCGCCCGGCTATTACGACCGCCAGTCGCTGTGTGACCAGCTTAACTCGGCCCTAGCCGCCCACGGCTGGGGCGCCGTCTACGGAACCGTGGAATAAGCCTCGAGGCCGGCGATTTGGCCCGCTTCCCGACCTTGGCGAGGCTTGTTTTAGGGCTTGTGGCCAAAAAAGGGCAAATATGAGTACTGTTACCTTTTTAGTAGCAGCGATTCTTGGTCGAAATCGGCAAAACTCGACTTGAAACTGGTAGCGCGCAGAGATGTGGTGTAAGAGGCGGGGAATGCCCCGCCTCCGCCCT
>CATXLW010000006.1:0-84769 GCA_958371715.1 uncultured Collinsella sp. | reverse complement strand
TGTAATTGATGGTGAAGGTTCAAAGGTTATTTGCAAAGACTAATTTGAAAATTCCAGTTTGCTGTACTCGTTCCTAGCGGGGTTTGGGGCAGGCACGCCCCAACAAGAAGCTGTCCCAAAGGGGCAAGAATGGGGACTGCGGACGATTTCTTGGACCGTTACGCGGTCCTTCCCAGCGCGGAGCGGAACTCGGCCGGCGTGCGGCCACCGAGCGCATCGCTGCGCCTCTCCGTATTGTATCGACCGATCCAGCCCCCGAGCTCTTCGATGAAGCGGGCGGGGGTCCAGTCCGACCAGTCCCTGCCGTGCCAGAACTCCTTCTTGAGCAGGCCGAAGAAGCCCTCCATCGCCGCGTTGTCCTGGCTGCAGCCCTTGGCGGACTGGATTGGCTACGCTGATGTGGACAGTTCCGGGAGGGGCGCAAGAGACGGGAAGGCCGTGTGCGCGTTCCTGCGCGAGGGCCGCGGGGACTGCCTGGGTACGGCGCCTGTCAACTCGGTCTACGTCTTTGATAACCGGGTCGTACTCAATATCAACTTCACGGATGATGCCAAAACGGTCACCCGAGAGGGAGTGTTAGGTTCGAGTGCTGTGGACAATGTTCCAGCATGCTGGGATCGAACTCGCTAGCCGGAATCACACGGTACCCGTGGCGCAGGAGCAGGTCAACGAAGACACCGTTGCCCGGTGTGAGCTTGCCGCTAAAGGTGCCATCGTAGATGCGACCCGCGCCGCACGAGGGACTACGATCCTGCAAGACGCACGCAGCGATCTCGGACGGACCGCCTGCCTGCTCACACATATCGAGCGCACGTTGGGCACCCAGGCGAAACTCGCGATCGACTGAGACGCCCTCGCAGGTACGGACTTCGCCGTTCACAATCTCGGACGGCTTACGCGGCGTTGGCAGACCGCCAAAGACCTCGGGGCAGACGAGGAGCACCTCGGTCCCCGTGCGCTCGCAAGCCTCGACCAGCTCGCGATGGTAGTTGTCGAGCCCGTTATACTTGCAGCTCTCGCCCATCAAACAGGCGCTCACCACGATCTTCATACATAACCCTCCCAAGCAAAACGCCCCATTTGAGATAGAAACTCAAATGGGGCGTTCGACGCTGTGCAACCAGCTTTACTGCTGCTTCGGCATCAGCGGATTCTCACGCGACAGGAGATTCATAAACTCCTCACCCGTGATGGTCTCCTTCTTGTACAGATAACGAGCCAGCTCGTGGAGCTTAAACTTGTTCTCCTTCAGGATCTGCAGAGCGCGGTCATGCGCGTCCTCGATCAGCTTGGCGACAATCGCGTCCACGCGCTCGGCCGTGCCGGGGGCGCAGGTGAGCGACGTATCCTGGTTGAGGTACGCGTTCTGCACGGTACCGAGCGCCATCATGCCAAACTCATCCGACATACCAAAGCGCGTCACCATGTTGCGGGCGAGCTTGGTGGCCTGCTCGATATCATTGGCCGCGCCAGTCGTCATCTCGCCAAAGATCAGCTCCTCGGCAGCACGTCCGCCGCAGTAGACGGCGAGCTTGTCCAGGACTTCCTGGCGCGTGGTCAGGAAGCGCTCATCCTCCTCGACCTGCATGGTGTAGCCCAGAGCACCGCTCGTACGCGGCACGATGGTGATCTTGGTAACCGGCGCAGAACCCTTCTGGCGGGCGGCAACGATGGCATGGCCGATCTCGTGGTACGAAACAACCTGTTTCTCGTGGTCGGACAGAACCGTGGACTTACGCTGCTGGCCGGCGATGACGACCTCCACCGACTCCTCAAAATCGTCCTGCGTGGCGCGCTTGCGACCCTCGCGGACAGCACGCAGCGCGCCCTCGTTGATGATATTGGCCAGGTCGGCGCCCGAGGCACCGGGCGTGGCGCGGGCAATCGCGGTCAGATCGATCGGCGGCTGCGTCTTCACGCTCTTGGCATGCAGCTCAAGAATGTTCTTACGTCCGGTCAGGTCGGGCAGCTCAACGGGGATGCGGCGGTCAAAACGACCGGGGCGCAACAGGGCGGGATCGAGGCTGTCGGGACGGTTGGTTGCGGCAAGCACAACGATACCCTTGTGGTTATCGAAGCCGTCCATCTCGGTCAGCAGCTGGTTGAGCGTCTGCTCGCGCTCGTCGTTGCCGCTAAAGCCACCGCCGTCACGCTTCTTACCGATGGTATCGATCTCATCGATAAAGACGATACACGGGGCCTTTTCCTTGGCCTGCTTAAACAGATCGCGCACCTTGGCAGCGCCACGGCCGACGAACATCTCGACGAACTCAGAACCAGAAATACTAAAGAACGGAACACCAGCTTCGCCGGCCACAGCCTTGGCAAGCAGGGTCTTACCAGTGCCCGGAGGGCCCACAAGAAGAGCGCCGCGCGGCAGCTTGGCGCCGATCTCCTCGTAGCGCTGCGGCTTCTCCAGAAAGTCGACGACCTCCTTGAGGGACTCCTTGGCCTCTTCCTGGCCGGCGACGTCCTTAAAGGTCACGCCCACGTCCTTGGAGGCGATCACGCGCGCGCCGGACTTACCCAATCCGCCGCCGCCAAAACCACCGCCGCCAAAGTTCATCGACGGGCCGTCATCGCCCATAGCCTTCTTCATGCGGCGGTTGAGCCACCAGCCAATCAGGAAGAAAATCGCCATGGGAAGAATGAGCGTAATCAGGTAGTAGGTCATCAGGCCCGAGCTCTTGTCGGGAACGACCGACTCCAGCGAAGCGCCAGACTCAAGCACGCGATCGGTAAAGCCCGCGTCATTCGGCACACCGGTCGTCTTGTAGGCGATGTTCTCGTCCTCGCCCTTTTTAGTGTAATAAATCGTGTAATCGTCAGTGTTGTACTCGACCTTGTCGACGCTCTTCTTATCAAGCGCTTTGACAAACGTCGAGTAATCGGTCTTCGTAATCTGCTGCGTGTGACCGATGTTGGGGAACAGAACGGTCGAGAGCACGAGGTAGACGACGAAGGCGATGAGCACGTAGAGAATCATATTCCGTCTACGTTTGTTGTCATCCATCTCCATCTGCTTGAACTCCATCTACTGGGGTTGATAATGCTTTCTAGAATACCCAACCAGGACGGCGATAAACCGACGCCGAGCACGAAAGGACAGAGATGGCATCACTGGAAGTCGGCAAGGTTCAAATCTACACGGGCGACGGCAAGGGCAAAACCACGGCCGCCTTGGGGCTGGCTTTGCGCGCCACAGGTTATGGGCTCAACGTACTTATGCTGCAATTTGCAAAGAAGCTGCACTGCGCCGAACACGATGCCGCGCCGCGTCTGGGGCTACGCATCGTACAGGCCGACCGCGACACGCCCGAGACTTGCGCCGCGCAGATCATGGAGCTCGCACGCGAGCAGATTAGCCAGGTAGACATGCTGATCTTGGATGAACTGGGAGAAGCCATGCGACGGGGCTTTGTGACGCGCGAAGATGTCGAAGCGTTGATTGCGATGAAACCGACCACCACAGAGCTCGTGCTCACCGGCCGCGGCTTGCTGCCCCTCGCCGACCTTGCCGACCTAGTAACCGAAATGCGTCCCATCAAACACTACTTCGACGAAGGCCTCCTAGCCCGCCAAGGCATCGAATACTAATTGATCCGAAGGGGACGGAGGCAAACGGATCATCGACATCACGACGGAGAGCAATGATCCGTTTTCCTCCGTCCCCCAGGGATCATCAGGCAGTGGCGCGGCCTAGCCAGTTGCCGCTGTGATGGTAGACGGTGAACATCGCGGCGGTGATTACCCAGGTTACGGGGTAGACCAGCAGCAGATGCTCGAGCGAGGGGTCGAGCGGCATAATCGCGAACACCCACGCCACGCGGAGCACGACCGTGCCGAAGATCGTGAGCATCATAGGCTGGAAGCTCACGCCAGCGCCGCGGATGGAGCCAGACGCGTTTTCGATAATCGAGAAGATCGCGTAGAACGGCGCGATGAAATGAAGAATCGTCGTGGTGTAGGCCGAAATCGCGGCATCGTCGATGAACAAACGCGACAACGGACCCGAGAACACAAGCAGCACGGCAGACAGGCCACCAATGAGCATAAACGACAGCACGAGCGACGTGTGGTATCCCTTTCGCATGCGATCGTAATTGCGCGCACCAAAGTTCTGCGCCGAGAACGTGGTGATCGACACGCCGAGCGCCTCGGTCACCATCCAGATAATGCCGTCCAGGCGGCCGGAAAGGCCCCAAGCGGTCGTGACATCGGCACCAAACGAGTTGACCGACACCTGAATCAAAACGTTGGAGATCGAATACGCCGCAGACTGAACGCCCAGCGGAAGACCACACGAAAGCATGCTCTTGCAAATGCCGCGATCGATACCGAGCTTGGATAGCGACAACCGCCACGCACCCGGAGCGCGCATCATACGAACCAGAATCATCGTGGCATTGGTGCAGATAGTCAGCGCCACCGCGATGCCGCAGCCCAGCGCTTCCATGTGCAGCACGGCGACAAAGAGAATGTCGAGCGCCACGTTGACGAAGCAGCCGGAGGCAATAATGACCGCCGGACCGCGCGTGTCGCCCACGGCGCGCAACAACGCCGTCCCCATATTGAGCAGCAGCGCCGCAAACATGGCGGCAAAGTAGCAACGGGCATACGCCACACCCTCGGCCAGCAGCTCATGCGGTGTATTCATCAGCACAAGCATCGGCTCGACAAACACCATGCCCAGAATGGAAATGACAATGCCGCCCACCAGCGCGAGCGTCATGGCCGTATGGACCGATCGGCTCAAGCGCTCGTCATCGTGCTGACCAAAAAACTGGCCGGTAATAACGGCACATCCAGCACCAACACCGACGCAAAAACCAATGCAGAGCTCCGTAAGCACCATCGTGGCCTGAATGCCACCCAGCGCGAGCTTGCCGCCAAACTGACCGACGATATAGGTACCGATAAGCGTGTATGCCTGCTGAAAGAACGAACTAAAGAAGATGGGGACGCACAGCGACAGCAGCTGCTGCCAAATAACGCCCTGCGTTACATCGATAGCCGTAGATTTCTTAGCCACACGCCCTCCCCACCAGCGTACGTCAAACAACAAAACGGCACTTTAAGACGAAAGCCAAAACCAGCTTAGCACCGACCGACGTCGGCCGAAACGTCCCGAACCAGAGCCCGGTGCGAAATATCTGCCTAGTGATACAGCCCCGGCTGGTAGTGGTACTCGTTGCTCACATGCGGGCACAGTTGCCAAAAGGCGACGGCACTAGCAGCGGCAACGTTGAGTGAATCGACCCCGTGCGCCATCGGAATGCGCACGGCTCGGTCGCAGCCGGCAATGGTCTTGGTGCCCAAGCCGGCACCCTCGGTACCCATAAAGATCGCTAGGCGGTCAATCTCCTGCAGCACGGGATCGTCCAGCGACACCGAATCATCCGTCAACGCCATGGCGGCACACGAAAAGCCGGCATCGTGCAGCGCCGCCAGCCCATCATGCGGCCATACGCGCGCCTCGCTGCCAATGCGCGTCCAGGGCACCTGGAACACCGTGCCCATGCTCACGCGGGCCGAGCGACGGTACAGCGGGTCACAGCAAGTGGGGCTCACCAAAATGCCATCGACGTTCAGCGCAGCCGCCGAGCGGAAAATCGCGCCGACATTGGTGTGGTCGACAATGCCCTCGAGCACGCACACGCGCACCGGGCGCTCACCCGCCGCCTCGACGACGCCACTCAAGAACTCGGCTACCGGAATCTGGCGTGGACGACGGAATGCCGCGAGCGCACCGCGCGTCACGTTAAAACCCGTCAGCTGCTCCATGAGCTCCATGGAGGCAACGAACACAGGAACCGGACCCGCGCCCTCGCGCACAACCAGGCGCTCAAACAGCGGCATCATCTGATCGAGCCAGCGTTTGCCCAAAAGAAAGCTCACCGGCTCGTATCCGGCGCGAACCGCACGCTCGATGACCTTGGCGCTCTCGGCGATAAAAATGCCCTTCTGCGGCTCCAGCACGCAGCGAAGCTCACGCTCGGTCAGTCGCACGTAGGCATCGAGCCGCTCGTCCTCGAGCGAATCGATTCGCAGCACCTCAACGGCATCAGTCATAGCAGCCAGCCCGCACCCTTCTTTACAGCACATCTATACCAAACGAGGCGACGCTAAGCGCCGCCCCATGCATTCAATCAACCCGATGATACCGTTCACGCCAGGCGATTTATGCCTCAACGCGACGATACGTCACGAACTCATAATCGAGACCCTCGTCACCCTCGCCCGAGGCAATCGTGGCAACCCCGCCACGCCGCGCAATCTCCCACGCGGGATCGGCGTCCAAGTCGGGAAAGTACGTGTCCACGGGATGGACGCAGTGGTTATGCGTGACCTCGGCCTCCGCGCAGCACGGCAAAAACTGACGATACACCTCGCCACCGCCGATCACCCACGCAACGGGCTCATCGGCAACCACGGCGAGCGCTTCGTCGACGCTATGCACCACGTCGACGCCCTCGGCAGCAAAGCTCTCGTCACGCGTGAGCACGATATTGCGGCGGTTCTTGAGCGGACGCCCACCGGGAAAACTCAGCAGGGTCTTGCGTCCCATAATAACCGGGCACCCTTTGGTGCACGCCACAAAATGGCGCATGTCGGCGCGATTGGACACCACCATGTCGCCCTCGCACCCAATGCCCCAGTCATCGCACACGGCGACAATGGCAGAAAGCTTACACGTCATGCGCGTCACCTACACCGCAATGGGGATGTTCTTGACCTGCGGGCCGTGCTCATAGCCCTCGACAATCAGGTCGTCGGTCGTAAACGCATAGAAGTCATGCACATCGGGGTTAAGCGTTACCTTGGGCGCGGCAAACTGCGGACGCTCGATAAGCTCGCGGACGATATCGACATGACGGTCGTAAATGTGGGCATCGGCAATCACATGTAGCAGCTCGCCGGGAATCATATCGACCGATTGCGCGACCATCATCAGCAAGATGGCGTACTGGCACACATTCCAGTTGTTCGCGGCCAAAATGTCCTGGCTGCGCTGGTTGAGAATCATGTTGAGCGTCGGTTTGTCATCCTGCGGGCGCTGCGTCACGTTATACGTCACGCTGTAGGCGCACGGATACAGGTGCATCTCGGACAAATCGCTAAACACATAGGTATTCGTCATAATGCGGCGGCTGTACGGCGTGTTCTTAAGGTCGTACAGAACGCGGTCCATCTGGTCGAAATCGCCCTCGGCATAATGGCTCTTCTGCCCAATCTGATACCCGTAGGCCTTACCGATGGAGCCGGTCTCGTCAGCCCACTCATCCCAAATATGGCTGTTGAGGTCATGCACGTTATTGGACTTCTTTTGATAGATCCATAGGATCTCATCCATGGCAGATTTGAGGGCCGTACGACGCAGGGTAAGCGCCGGAAACTCCTCACGCAGGTCATAGCGTGCCGTAACGCCAAAGTTTTTAATGGTATAGGCAGGGGTGCCGTCCTCCCACACCGGACGGACCTTTTGGCCCTCGGTGGTGGTGCCATGGTCCAGAATATCGCGGCACATGGTTACAAACTGTTGATCAGCCTTGCTCATTGACCCTCCTGTCAGTCGCCTATAAGCGAGATTCATTGTAGCCCAGGCACATGCGGCCCCACAGCCCAAACATAAGCCCTCAATTTCTGGCATATGCCAGAAATTCATTGCATAAATCTGCGCGTTCGCTATTCTATTGTTGACATATGTCAGATAAGGAGAGCACATGGCAGGAAGACGCGAAAAACTGCGCCGCGTTGGGATCATCCCCGAATATCGCGGCTTTACCCCCGATGGCCTTGCCAGCGGAGACGCCATCGACATGACGGTTGACGAGCTCGAAGTCCTGCGCCTGTGCGACCTAGAAGGCCTCAATCAAGAGGCCGTCGCCCAGCGAATGGGCATCGCTCGTGCCACCGTGGCGGCCATCTGCAGCCGCGCACATCGCAAGGTGGCAAACGCGCTGGTCAACGGTCGGGCACTCAGCATTGAGGGCGGCAATATCGCATACTCCCCCATCACCACGACGACGGCCGCATGGCCAGCAAAGGAGGTCGGCACCATGAGGGTGGCAACCACGTACGACAACGGCAACATCTTTATGCACTTTGGCCGCAGCGAGCAGTTCAAGATCTACGACATTCAGGACGGCAAGGTACTCAACGAGCAGGTCGTGGGCACCGGCGGCACCGGCCACGGCGCACTTGCGGGCCTGCTCGCCAACGGCGGCGTGGACACGCTCATCTGCGGCGGCATCGGCGCAGGCGCTATCAACGCGCTTGCTCAAGCCGGCATCACGGTATACGCAGGTGCCCAGGGCAGCTGCGACGCTTGCGTCGAGGCCCTTATCGCCGGCACGCTCGCACAGAACGGCGAGGCCACGTGCGACTGCCACAGCCACGACCACGAGCACACCCATGAGCATGGCGGGTCCTGCGGCTGCCACGGCCACCACGACCACGAAGGCCACGAGGGCTGCGGCTGCCACTAACGGCACGGCACCGCGAGCTCGGGGCGCGAAGCCGAACGCAACCCAACAATCAAAGCCAACAACAAAGGCCACCCGGTAGCATCCGAGTGGCCTTTGCCATATCAAGCTGGAATTACAGCTCTATTTCTTATTACGCATCTGCGCTTCCATCTGGCGCAGCAGCTCCATATCGGACTTGGGACCGCCCGTACCCAGGCCGCCCATGCCGCCCAGACCCATAGCGTCCAGCCCAGGGATATTGGGCATGCGCATCTTCTTGCCCTTCTTGCCCTTTTTGCCCTTCTTGCCGCCGGCCTGTGCCTGATTGGCCATCGTGCGCATGCGGCCCATCATCTTATTCATCTCGCCCCACTGCTTCATAAGGCTGTTGACCTCGGTGGGGGTTACGCCGGCGCCCTTGGCAATACGCGCGCGACGCTGACCGTTGATGATGGAGGGACGCAGGCGCTCCTCCTTGGTCATCGACATGATGATGGCCTCGTTCTTATCGAAGATGCCCTCGTCCAGGTTGCCGCCCATCTGGTTGAGTGCACGCTGACCACCGGGGAGCATGCCCAGGATACCCTTCATGCCGCCCATCTTTTTGACGGCTTTCATCTGGTCGAGCATGTCGTTCATGGTGAAGCCCTCGCGCAGCATACGCTCGGCAGCCTCGAGCTGCTCTGCATCGGCTGCCTCCTGGGCCTTCTCGATGATGCCGACGACGTCGCCCATGCCCAAGATTCGCTTGGCCATGCGATCGGGATAGAACGGCTCAAGAGAATCGGGTTTCTCGCCCATGCTCACGAACTTGATGGGCTTGCCGGTCACCTGACGCACCGAAAGTGCGCCACCGCCACGGGCGTCACCGTCGAGCTTGGAGATGATCACGCCGTCAAAGTCGGTGCGATCGGCGAAGGTCGAGACGACGTTAACGATATCCTGGCCGGTCATGGCATCGACGACCATCAGCACCTGGTCGGGCTTGACGGCCTTCTTGATGTCGACGGCCTCCTGCATCATCTGCTCGTCGATCTGAAGACGACCGGCGGTATCGACAATGACCACGTCACGCAGGTGGTCGACGGCCTCCTGAATGGCACCCTTGGCGATGTCGACCGGGTGCGCGCCGTCGCCGCGGAAGACCGGAACGCCGATCTCTCCACCGAGCGTGGCCAGCTGGTCGGCAGCGGCGGGACGGTAGACGTCGCACGCGGCGAGCAACGGCGAGCGGCCCTGCTTCTTGAGCAGGTAGGCAAGCTTTACGGCAGCCGTGGTCTTACCGGAGCCCTGCAGGCCCACGAGCATGATGACATTGGGAATGCGGTTGCTAAAGACGAGCTTGCTCTCGGTTGAGCCGAGCATCTCGGTGAGCTCGTCGAGCACGATCTTGACGACGTTTTGCGCCGGCGACAACGACTCCATGACCTCGGCGGTCATGCAGCGCTCCTTGGTCTTGGCAACGAACTCCTTGACAACCTTAAAGTTAACGTCGGCCTCGAGCAGCGCCATGCGAATATCGCGCATGGCCGAAGTGATATCGGCCTCGGTCAGTTTACCCTTGCCGCGCAAGCGGTCAAATGTGTCGTTGAGGCGATCGCTCAGAGAATCAAACACTAGTCACTCCTTAATTGGACTCGCCCACCAGGGCGCGGCAGAAATCTTTGGCGTTAAACTCCTGCAGGTCATCGACCTGCTCGCCCACGCCGATGCGCAGGATCGGGAGCTTGAGCTTCTCGGCCACGGCCATGGCAATACCGCCCTTAGCCGTGCCGTCGAGCTTAGTCATGATAATACCGTCCAGGCCCAGCGCCTCGTTAAACTCGAGCGCCTGGTTCAGACCGTTCTGGCCAGTGGCGGCATCGATCACAAGCACGACCGAGACCGGCATGGGACCGGCGGCCATATTTGCGGCGCGCTTACGCGTCACGTTGACCACCTTGGCGAGCTCGCGCATGAGCTCGGGGCTCGTGTGCAGACGACCGGCGGTATCAATGAGCACCAGGTCGCTGCCGCGCTTATCGGCCTCGTCGAGCACGTCATAGCACACGCTCGCCGGATCGGAGCCGCGGTCACGCTTGATGACGGGCACGCCGGCACGCTGGCCCCACACATCGAGCTGCTCGATGGCGGCGGCGCGGAAGGTGTCGGCCGAACCGATCACCACGTTCTTGCCGCGGGCGGCCATGGCGCTCGCAATCTTGCCGACCGTCGTGGTCTTGCCGGCACCGTTGATGCCGACAAACAGCACGCAGCTCGGCGTGTCGGAAAACGGATCGCGCTCAACAGGCACAAAATGGCCCTCGAGCTGCTCGGCCAGGGCGCGGCGAAGCTGCGGGGCGGTCTTGAGGTTCTTCTTGGCGGCGGCGTCGCGCAGTTCATCGGAGACCTGAATAGCGACCTCGGCACCCATGTCACCCATGACGAGGGTGTCCTCAAGGTCCTCCCAAAAATCCTCGTCGACCTCGCCACCAAAGTAGAAGACCTCGTTGAGGGCCTCGCGACTGCGCTCAAGTCCGCGCGAGAGTGCGTCAAAGAATCCCATTATGCATTCACGACCTTTCCGGTTTCGCGATCGAGTTTTTGCGAGACGACGCGACTGACGCCGTCGGCTTGCATCGAGACGCCGTAGAGAACGTCAGCATCCTCCATAGTACGGCGCTGATGCGAGATTACCAAGAGCTGCGTATCGGAACGCAGCACATCGAGGGCGCCGATGAGCTTGGACAGGTTGGCGTCGTCGAGCGCAGCCTCGACCTCGTCCAGCACATAGAACGGCACCGTGCGCGTACGGTATACGGCAAAGAGCAGGGCGAGCGCCGTCAGGCTCTTCTCGCCACCCGACATGAGCATCATCTTGGTGATGCGCTTGCCGCGCGGCTGCGCCACGACCTCGATGCCCGTCTCGGCCGGATGCTCGGGGTCGGTCATCTCCAAATGTGCCTGGCCGCCCGGGAAGAGCATGGCGAAGATCTCGCGGAAATTCGCATCAACCTTTTCAAACGTCACCAGGAACGCCTTGCGCATCTTGCGATCAATGGCCACGGTGATCTTGGTGAGCGCCTTGCGCGCGCTCTCCAGATCGGCAAGTTGCTCCTCGATGTAGTCGGCGCGGCGCTTGAGCTGCTCGTACTCCTCCATGGCAACTTGGTTCACAGGGCCCAGATTGTTGATCTGACGCACAAGCTGGTTGAGCTCGCGCTCGGCGGCATCGCGGTCCGTGGGCGCGGGAAGCATGAGCGCTTCCTCGAGTATCGTGGTGCCATCGGCTGTAATGGCCTTAATGGCGGCCTCTACCTGCACCTCGAGCTTGCCACGCGCAACCTTGAACTCATTTTGCGTCGCCGTGGCGGCATCAACCCGCTCCTTGGCACGGGAGACCTCGGCCTTGGCATCCTCGATGGTCTTCTTGAGCGAAGCGGAGTCCGCCTCTTCCAGAGAGGCCTGGTCACGCAGGCGCGCTGCCCAATCCGATGCGCGCTCCAGCAGGGCCGAATAGCGCTCGTGCATGGGGTCGACGCGCAGACGCAACAGCTCGAGTGAGCGCGAGGCCTGGCGTGTTCCGCGGATACGACGGTCGATGCCCTCAAGACGATGCTCCAGGTCGGGCACGCGGCCCTTCAGCGAACGAAGGCGCTCGCTCGTCTGAGCTAGGCGAACCTTGGCGTCGGCGAGCTTGCCAGCAGCCTCGGAATCGTCACGACGAACACGGTCAAGTTCATCGTTGGCCTCGGCAATCTGCAAGCCCAGGTCGCTTGCCTGCGCACGGGCCTCGTCACGCGAACGGGCGAGCTCGTCCACGCGCGGGCGCGCGGCGCGAACGGCCTCGGCGGCCTGCTCACGGCGCTTGGAAATGCGCACGCGCTCGACCTCTGCGTTGTTGGCGCTTTGCTCTAGGCGGCCGATCTCGGAAAGCAGCGAACGGCGCTCGCCCTCAAGACGGGCGATCTCGCCGGCGTTATCGCCCTCGGCGGTGCGCGCCTCCTCGACGGCCGAATTGGCCTCGACGACCTGATCAGAAACATGCTCAAACACGGCAGCCAGATCGGGCTCCAGGCCCTCGAGCTCACGAATGCGGCGCTTGCGCTCCAAGGCACCCGATGCCTCACCGGCATCGAGACCCACGCGTACCAAGCCGCCGCAGGCAACGCGGGCACCATCAGGGGTCACATAGGTCACGCCATCCACAACCGGCGCCGCCAACGCGGCAGCCAAGTCATCGACCACGTAATAGCCGCCGAGCAGAGCCTCGACAACAGGACCGTAGCCCGCACGAACGGACAGGCGATCAACCAGACGGGTACCGAAAGCACCCTCGGCGGCCGCAGAACCGCTCACGCCGCGCGCTACCAGCAGCGCCTCGCCCGAGGCCTTCTTCTGGTCCAGGGCCGCACGACCGGCACGCTCAAGCGCGGACGTATCGTCGAACAGCAGCGCATCGATATCGCCGGCGAGCAATTGCTCAACCAGGCCCTCAAGCTCGCGCGGGGCCTCGAGCACGTCGCCCAGACGACCCGAGACATCGTCGCCCAGCGCACCCACCAGGCGGCTCACGAGCGGCGAGCTGTCGGCCATGCGGGCATCGAGTTTCTTTTGACTGGCAAGCTCCGAGCGCACCTCGGACAGCTTGTTGCGTGCCTCGCCCTCGCGGGCACGCAGGTCCTTGAGGGCAGCGCGTGCCGTCTCGGTGGCCTCGCGCGCATCGACCTGAGCCTGGCGAGCTTCCTCAAGAGCGTACTCAAGCTCCTCGGCGCGGTCGCGACGGCTCTCGAGCGAAGCCGTGACCTCCTCGAGCTGTTCATCGATCTGCTCCAGGCGCGAGGCGTACATGTTGTCCTCGACCTCGGCGTTGCTCAAGGAATCCTTCACCTTAGCGAGCTCGAGCGCGGCGTTATCGGCCACGCGCTGCACATCGCGCTGTTCGCGCGTAAGCTGCGAAATCTGTGCATCAAGCGCCACGCGGCGCTCGTGGAGCTCGGCAGCGGCAGGACCAGCGGCGTCAACGTCCTCCTGGGCCTGCATGTGCGCACCGGTCACTTCCTCAAGCTGGGCACGCGCGTCCTCGAGCTCCTCGACCACGCGACGACGCTGATGCTCGGAGCTCGAGATCTGACCGCGCATGTCAGACAGGCGCGACACCATGTTGTGGCCCTTTTCCTCGAGCAGGCGCATGTCGGAGTTAATGCGGCCGACCACATCTTGCATATGACGGCGCTGCTCGCCCAGATCGCCCACAAACAGGCCCTTTTCCTCGAGCATGACCTGAAGCTTCTCGAGCTCGCGCTCCTTTTCGCCCATGCGGTACTGCGCAAGCTCCAGCTCGGCGGCACCTTCCTTGGAGCGGCTCTCCAAGTCGTTCCACTGCGACTGCAGCGAACGCAGCTCGTCGACGGCCAGCATCTGCGTAAGCTCGTTCGCGCGCGAGGACAGCTCTTTATACTTGCGCGCGCGATCGACCTGACGCTCCAGCGGTCGCAGCTGACGGGCAATTTCCTTATTGATGTCGCGGGCACGCGTCAGGTGCTCGTCCATCGATTTAATCTTTCTGAGCGCACGCTCCTTGCGGCGCTTGTGCTTGGAGATGCCGGCGGCCTCCTCGATGAGGGCACGGCGCTCCTCGGGGCGGCTCTGCAAAATGGCATCGAGCTTGCCCTGGCTGATGATGGAATGCGTATCCTTGCCCAAGCCCGAATCGTGCAGGATGTCCTGAATGTCCATCAGGCGGCACGGACTCGAGTTGATGAGGTACTCGCTTTCGCCCGAGCGATACATACGACGGGTGATGGCGACCTCGTCAAAGTCGACGGGCAGCATATGGTCCGAGTTATCGAGCACCAGCGTGACCTCGGCGACACCCACCGGCTTGCGCGCTGACGAGCCCGAGAAGATGACATCCTCCATGGCCTGGCCGCGCAGCTGCTTGGCGCTCTGCTCGCCCAGGACCCACAGAATCGAGTCAGAGATGTTCGATTTTCCCGAGCCGTTGGGACCGACGATGACGGTCAGGCCCGGCTCAAACGTCATATGGGCGCGGTCGGCAAACGACTTGAACCCTTTGAGCGTGAGGGACTTGAGATACACGGTTCCTCGCTTAAACAGGCTTCTTGTTGAGAATCACGCCGTTGGTGGTGTAGCCCATGCGGTCAAGTGCCTCAAGTGCAGCGGCTCCCTCGGCTTCCTTCTTTGAGGAGCCGGAGCCGCGACCCTGGCGAATACCATCGATCAACACCACGGCGGTAAAGGTGGGCGCATGCGCCGGGCCCTCGGAGCCAACGAGCTTATACGCCGGGGGTTCGTGACCGTCGGCTTGCACGCACTCCTGCAAGAACGATTTGGGGTTCGCGGGGTGCTCGGCACGCTCGGAGGCCAGGTGCGGTTTGAGCGTACGATGGATAAAGTCCGCCGCAACATCCCAGCCGGCATCCAGGTACAGCGCACCCACGAGCGACTCGTAGACGTTCTCGAGCGCCGAGTGCAGGCCGCGCGCGCCGGTACCGGTCTCGGAGGCACCAAAGATGATGATGTCGTCGATGCCCAGCTCATGCGACACCTCGGATAGCGTAGCGCCCGAGACAAGCGACACCTTCAGGCGCGTGAGCTTGCCCTCGTCAAACTCGGGATAGGACTCAAAGAGCGAACGGGCGACGACGGCGCCCAAAATGGAATCGCCCAAGAACTCAAGGCGCTCATAGCTGGCAGAAACCGGCTGGCCCTCGACTGCCGAGGGATGCGTAAGCGCCGCGCGCAGAAGCACCTTATTATTGAACTCGTGGCCCAGAATTTCCTGGGCACGCGTAAGTCGTTCAGACAAAGCCAAGACCTAGGCCTCCCTGGCGTTTTCAATCGCGTCGACGGCGTCGGCGACAGAGTTGAGCGAGAGCAGAGTCTCGTCATCGATCTCGAGGTTGAACTCGTCCTCGATAGCCGTAACCAGCTGCAGGCGCTCGAGCGAGTTGGCATCGAGATCGTCAAAGGTGGTCTCATCGCTAATTTCGGCAACATCGACGCCCAGAACGTCAGCAGCGACCTCGGCGATCTTGTCGAAGATTTCGGAGCGGTCCATAGCGCTTCCTCTCATAGTGCATGAATACCAAAAGAATGGTACCGCCCGGGCGGTACCAAGACACGGTTCTGATTCTACCCCACGAAGCAGGCCGCGAGGCACATAACAGCGCTCTAACTCGCTCTTACAAAACGATGCCGTCCATGGAGTTGGCGACATTCTCGACCAGCCCGGCGCGCACGGCTTCGGCCGCCGCAAGCGTACCGTTTTTAACAGCTTCGACCGAGGTGGCGCCATGGCCGATCAGAACCACGCCGCGCAGGCCCAAAAGAATCGCGCCGCCCTTGGCGTCGCCAGAGAGCTTGGCCTTTATCTCACGCATCTGCTTTTTAATGAGCAGCGCGGCGATCTTGGTGCCAAGCGAAGACATAAAGACGCCCTTGAGCTCCTGCAACAAAAACTTGGCAGCGCCCTCGGTGGCCTTGAGCGCAATGTTGCCCGACATGCCGTCGGCGACCACGACGTCAAAATTGCCCGACGTAAGATCGGTGCCTTCGCAGTTACCCACAAAGCCGGGAACGGCGGCTTTCATGGCCGGGAAGCAGGCCTTGGTAAAGTTGGAGCCCTTCTCGTCCTCGGTGCCATTGGCAAGCAAGCCCACGCGAGGATGCTCGATGCCCAGGACAACGCGGGCATAAGCGCTACCCATCTGGGCAAAACGCACCATGTCGTCCACCTCGACATCGGGGTTGGCGCCCATGTCGCACAGCACCGTCAGGCCGCCGGCACGATTGGGCAGCGCATTGGTCAAACAGGGGCGCACCGGCTGCTTCTTGCCTTCGGCCATATATCTAAACGGTGTGACGTAGGCGGTCGCGGCAGCGGTCATGGCGCCGGTGGAGCCGGCGGAGAAAAACGCGTCCGCGTTGCCCTTTTTGATGGCGCGGCAGGCAAGCACGATCGAGGACTTGCGCTTGGTCATCACGGCGCGAATGGGATCGTCATCCATGGCGATAACGTCGGGTGCCTCAAGAGCCTCAACACGTGCATGGGAAGCAGCAAAGGGATTGACGATTTCAGCGGGGCCAGCTGCCAAGACCTCGATATCGGGATCGGCGGCAAGCGCAGCCTCGATACCATCGAGAACAACCTGAGGTTTCTCGTCTCCGCCCACAACGTCTACACAAACGCGAACGTTACTCATATACATGCTCCTTATACAAAAATGGCCGACTCATTGAGCCGGCCATTGTGGTTCCATTTGGAACGGCATCGCATCCAGAGTATACCGTTACTCGGTAACGATAACCTCGCGGTCCTTGTAGAAACCGCAGCTGGGGCACACGTGGTGCGGAAGCTTAACAGCGCCGCAACGGGGGCACGTGGACTGAGCCGCAGCCGAGATCTTCATGTTGGCGGAACGACGGGTGTGAGTGCGGATACGACCCTGCTTTTGTTTAGGTACGGGCATAGTGACCTTCCTTATGAACTATCCAGTGTGGCGATTACGCGCAAGTAGCGATACTACCACAGTTTTACTCATCGAGCTTGAGATTCTTCAATGCTGCAAATGGATTTTCCGTGGCAGCGGCCCATTCTGCCTCTGCCTGGGCGGCGCAATCGCATTGCTCGACGTTGAGATTGCAACCGCAAGTGGGACACAGACCGCGGCAATCGGGCTTGCAGAGCACCACAAACGGCGTGTCCATAACGACCGCGTCATTGATGGGCTCACCCAGATCGACGATGCGGTCCTCACCCAGGAGCTCGTAGCCGTCCTCGTAGGCCTCGGGATCCTCAGGCTCCTCAAAGAGGTAGAACTCCTCGATCTCGCCGGCGATATCAAACGAGGCAGGCTCCAAGCAACGGTCGCACTCGCCGGTGGCGTGCGCGCGGACCATGCCCGTGAGCAAGACACCGGTACCGGCATTGGTAAAGACAACGTCGTAGTCGATACCGCCCTGTAGCTGGTACTCCTTCTCGCCCACCATGTAGGTGGCGACGTCGACCTTACCGGTCAGCGGATACGAATCACCAGGAAACTCGAGCTGCTCGGAAAGATCGACGGTAACGCTCGGGAACTCAGCCATTACCACTGACCATTCTGTTGGGCGGCACCCTCGTTGAGCTGCTGACGGCAACGGGTAACGGTGCCGGTCAGGCTCTTGAGGTTCTCCTCCAGGTGCGTAAAGACCTGCTCTGCGTAGTCCTCGGCAGCATAACGCGTCTCGCGCTCGTACTGCTGGGCACGATCGCGGATGTCGTCGGCCTGCTGCTGTGCCAAGCGGACGATCTCCTGCTCACCGGCAATGGTGAGGGCCTGCTGCTGAGCGTCGGCGATGATGGAATCGGCCTGAGCGGCGGCGGAAGCCATAAGCTCCTCGCGCTCCTTAAGGATACGGCGGGACTTCTGCCACTCCTCGGGATAGCTCATGCGGATCTCGTCGAGGATGTTGAAGAACACGTCGGCGTCGATGACCTTGAACTGAGCGTTCTTGCCGAAAGGCGGCTTGGCTTCCTCGATCAGCCCTTCGAGCTCATCGACCAAGCTGACGATCCTATCGCCAGGAAAATTCTCGCCCGGCATCCGGTCTCCTTTCATAGGTAACATATCATCGTGCTAGTTTACCACATGCCACCAGGCAATAAAAAACGTCACGAAAAGCGATGTCTGAGCGCTTCGACCACGTTGGGCGGGACAAACGTCGATACATCGCTGCCGAGCGAGGCGATCTGGCGAACGACCGAACTCGAGATATAGCCGTACTGCGGCGCACTCATGACAAAGATGGACTCCAGCTCGTTATCCAAGCGATAGTTGAGGTCTGCCTGCTGCAGCTCGTACTCAAAGTCGGTCATGGCGCGCAGGCCCTTGACAACGGCCCCCGCCCCCTGCTCGCGAGCGAAGTCGACCAAGAGGCCGGTAAAGGGCAGGACCTCGACGCCGTCGATATCACCGAGCGCCTCGCGAGCCAGCGCCACGCGCTCATCGAGCATAAACGTGGTGCCCACACCGTTTTTACCCTGCGACTCGGCAACAGCGACGATCACGCTGGGAAAGATGCGGCGGGCACGGCGGATGACGTCGATATGGCCAAATGTGATGGGATCGAAGGTGCCCGGGACAATCACGCGGTTGATAGTGTCATTCATGGGCGTCCTCCGTGGGTGCGTCGCTATCGATACCATCATCCTCGCCGTTGCCGACCCAACGAAGCAGGTCGACCGAGGTAATGCCGTAGCGCTTCTCGCGCACGATCTCAAAGCCTGCCGGATGCGCGCCCGCATCGGCGGCGGCATGCTCAAACAGGGCATAAGCGCCAGGTGCAAGCAGACCCTGCTGAGCCAGGTTCTGCAGCAGTTCCTCGACCGGCTCGGCACCAAAAGCATAGGGCGGGTCGAGCAGGACCAGATCAAAGGGGCCGCCCGGCACACGACCGCGCGAGGCGCTCGCCAGCATGTCGCCCGTTACCACGCGCCAACGCGCACGGTCACGGCAGAGCGACTCGATATTCTTGGTAATGAGCCGCGCGGCATTCCGATCGATCTCGAACGTCGTGAGCGAGCGGGCACCACGTGAGAGCATCTCTAACCCTAAGGCGCCGGAGCCGCCAAAGGCGTCCAGCACGCGGACCTCGTCCAGATCGAAGTCGAATGCCGACATGACCATAGATGCGCATGCCTCGCGCACACGATCGGTCGTGGGGCGGGTGACATCGCGACCACGGGGCTCCTCGATCTTACGACCGCGCCATTCGCCGCCGATGATTCTCATCCTCCGCTGACCTCCTTAAAAATATGTCGATATCGCATGGCGACCGCATCGCGCAGGGGACGCGTCGCCACGGAGTCAAGGTTGCAAGCATACCGCAAGAGCTCGACTGCGTCCAAATGGGCCCACTCGATCAGCTCCTCGTCGGCATCCAGGTCGACAAAGCGCAGGGTCACTCCGCCATGCTGGCGGTACCCCAGGATTTCGCCCTCGTGGCGCAGACGCAGGTCCATCTGGGCGAGCGTAAAGCCATCCGAGGTCTTCTCGAGCGATTGCAGGCGATCTTGTGCTGCCGAAGCGCCGCCGTTGCCCTTGGAGTGCGTCATGACCAGGCACGTGCCCGACACGCTGCCACGGCCCACGCGACCGCGCAGCTGGTGCAGAGCAGCCAAACCAAAGCGCTCACCGTTCTCGATGACCATGACGGTGGCGTTAGGCACGTCGACGCCCACCTCGACCACCGTAGTCGAGACGAGCACGTCAATCTCGCCACGCTTAAAGGCATCGATAACCTGGTCCTTCTCCCCCGCTGGCATGCGGCCGTGAAGGCGCTCGATGGCAAGACCCGGCAACGCCAGACGCAGGCGATCGAGCTCGGTCGCCGTATCGTGCAGCGGCACGGGGACCGTCACGTGGCCCTCGTCGTCGCGGGCGATACCGGGAACATCCTCCAGCTCATCTGCCGAGTCGCTCGACTCCACGAGCGGGCAAATCACGTAGGCCTGCTGACCATTTTCGTGCGCCTCACGGATGGCGCCATAGGCGAGGTCACGGCTCGACTCGGTCAGCACGCGTGTCGTCACGCCAGCGCCAGGGACGGGCCGATGGCGGATGATGCTCGTGTCCAGATCGCCGTAGACCGAAAGCGCCAGCGTACGCGGGATGGGCGTTGCCGTCATTACGAGCAGATCGGCACCGGGGCCCTTCGCGCGCAGGGCGTTGCGTTGGCCGACGCCAAACCGGTGCTGCTCATCGATGACCACGAGCGACAGGTGCTTGAACGCAACGTCATCCGAAAGCACCGCGTGGGTGCCAAAGAGTACGTCAAGCTCGCCCGATTCCAGCTGTGCATGGATGCGCTCGCGCTCTGAGGTCGGCGTAGCACCCGTCAGAAGCGCCCAGGACATGCCGGCCTGCGAGAGCAGAGGGCCAGTCTTATCGGCATATTGGCGCGCCAGCACGCCCGTGGGCGCCATAACGCAGGCCTGGGTGCCCGAATCGGCCGCGACAGCCAGTGCGCAGGCGGCGACGGCGGTCTTACCGGTACCAACATCACCCAGCAGCAGGCGGTTCATCACGCGCCCGCCATCGCACATATCGCGCAGGATATCCTGGAACGCGGCCTGCTGCTCGTCGCTCGGCGAAAACGGCAAGGCCTGCTTGAGCGCGGCCAGGTGATCGCCCGCGGTATGGGCATAGGGCACCACATCGACCAGGCCGCCGTCGTTGCGCAGGCGCAGCGCCAGCTGCAGGTAGAGGCACTCCTCGTAGGCAAGCCGTGCGCGCGCGATATCGCGCTCAGCCATGCTCGAGGGAAAGTGGATCGAGTGCAAAGCACGGGCATTGCTCATGAGCTTCCGCTTTGCGCGCAGCGGTGCCGGAATGGGATCAAAGGGATTGCCGAAAACCTCGAGCGCGCCGCTTACAATGCGGCGCATCCATGCCTGGCTCACCCCATCGCTCACATAATGGACCGGCAGGATCGTGCCCGCGGCACGCCCGTCCTCGAGCTTTTCGAAATGCGGAGAGGCCATCTGCTTAAAACCATAGGCAAACTCGACCTTGCCCATCACGGCCAGGCGGTCGCCCTGCTTAAGCTGCTGGGCAATCCAGGGCTGGCGGAAAAAGGCGACCTGCAGCACGCCCGTCTCGTCAACGAGCGAGACCTCGGTCACCTGCATGCGCGGACGCGGCTGCTTTTGGACGATACGGTCAACCGTGGCGATGATGGTGCACACGATACCGATGGGCGCCATCTCGATGGACCACGAGCGGGTAAAGTCGAGGTATCGATGAGGGATATGGAGAAGGAGGTCCCCCACCGTCCGAATTCCCAGACGGCGAAGGGCCTCCTCACGTTTACCCGAAACATATTTGAGTCGCGCGATATCCTCGTCGAGCGCATTGCTCTGGGCAAAGCGCTCCGAGACGCGCGGCACGGAGCACAGCTCGGACATGGACAGTTGCCTACTCGATCGAGAAGATCACGGGATAGAGCGGCTGCTCGCCACGATGGGCGTCAATCTCCAGATCGGGCTGAGCCTCCTCAATGGCGTCGACGATCTCCTGGAAGGCTTCATCGGACAGCTCCTCGCCGGCCAGAATCGTCAGCGCGTCACCCTCCTCTTCCTCCTGCATGCGGTTGATGCAATCGAGCGTGACCTGCTTCACATCGGAGCCGACCACGTCAATGGAACCGGCAATGATGCCCATGACGTCACCGGAGTGAATCGGCGAGCCGTCGGAGGCGCTGGAGTCGCGCACAGCGCGGGTGACCTCGCCATCGCGGACCTCGCTGATGGCGTCGACCATAGCGGCGACGGCGTCCTCGAGCTCGGAATCGGGCAGGACCGCGAACAGCGCAGAGAAGGCCTGCGGAACGGTCTTGGTGGGAACGACGGCAACCTTCTTGTCGGTGCATGCAGAAGCGGCAGCCTCGGCGGCCATGCGGATGTTACCGTTATTAGGCAGGATGATGACCGAGGTCGCGTTGACCTGGTCGACGGCGCCCAGCAGGTCTGCAGTCGAGGGGTTCATGGTCTGACCACCCGACACGATCACGTCGACGCCGAGGGACTTGAGGATATCGGCCTCGCCGGAACCGGCGGCAACAGCGACAAAGCCCAGCGCCTTGGCGGGCTCGGCGGCCTTCTCCTGGTCCTCATGGATCTTGGCGGTACGGTCGTGGGCCTCCATCTCCATGTTGTGGATAAAGACCTCATAGATCTGACCAAGCTGCAGCATGTGCTCGAGCACCAGGTTGGGGGTGTTGGAGTGCACGTGAATCTTGTAATCGGGGTAAGCACCCACGAGCAGCTCGCAGTCGCCCATGGAGCCCAGGAACTTAAGGCATTCGTCCTCATCAAACGGGGCATCGGCCTTAAAGAGGAACTCGTTGCAGTAACGAAACTCCGAGCCCTCCCAGTCGTCGTTGGCCTCGATCTCAACGCGGTCGAGGGCCGCGTCGCGGGCAGAGCCAGCGGAGTCAAACATGGCGGAGAAATCCTCGACAACGGTGCTGCGACCAAGCGCGGCGGCAACAAAGTTCTCAAGGAAGATGGCAAATCCAAAGGCGCCGGAGTCGACCACGCCGTTCTCCTTCAGAACAGGCAGCAGGTCGGGCGTACGGGCGACGGACTGATAGGCCTCGACGACGATGGCGTCGAGCGCTTCCTCGGCCGAGAACTTCTTCTTCTCGCACTCGTCTGCCTTGGTCGAGACGTCGCGCAACACCGTGAGGATCGTACCCTCGATGGGCTTACGCACTGCCTGGAAGGCAACCTTGACGGCTCGGCGGAAGGCATAGGCGATGTTGGCGGACGTGATGGGCTCATCGGAAGAGACAAGGCCCTCGGCCACACCACGCAGAATCTGCGAGGTGATGACGCCGGAGTTGCCACGGGCACCCATCAGGGAGCCGTGAGTGATGGCGCCGGCGATGGCCTCCATGTCGGCGTCAGCAGGAAGGGCGGAAAGCTCCTTGGTCACCGAGGCGAGTGTGAGCGACATGTTGGTACCGGTGTCGCCGTCGGGTACGGGGAAGACGTTGAGCTTGTTGATCTCCTCGGCCTTGTCGGAAACAGCAGCCGCAGCGATCGGAAAACAGGTGCGAATGGTCTTTGCAATCATGGGTATTTGAATCTCCGTTTTCGGATGCTAGTTCAGACGGCTCTTGAGCGCGTCGATGTGAATGCCGATCTTAAGGCTGGCGGGATCGATCTGGGCGACCTCCTGCAGAGTGAAGGCAACGGAGCTCGAAAGATTGTGGCAGACGGACTTCATGTTGACGCCGTTCTCGAGCACGACGTGAAGGTCGACCGTGAGGCCGTTCTCGTCGGCGGAGACAAGCACGCCCTTGCGGAGGCGCTGACCGGCAAGCAGGCGCACGCTCTCGGCGCCCTGGAGCTGCTCAGCCATACCGACAACGCCATAGCACGTCATCGCGGCATAACCGGCAATATCGGCAATAACGTCGTTCGAGACGCTCAGGCTGCCGTTAATGGTCTCAGACACAAGAATCTCCTTATCTGGTGCTCGCGGCACCATGTCGTGGGAGCAATCATTGCAATATTCTACAACGACCGCGCCATGTTGAGGTGGTGGGTCGCGGGATTACATCCTCGACACGAAATGTTGATATGGCAACGTTCGAGTCAAGTGGTCGCGGCATGAAAAAACCCGCCGCATAAGCGACGGGTTTTACAACCTGGCTCCCCGGGTAGGACTCGAACCTACAACAGCGCGGTTAACAGCCGCGTGCTCTACCATTGAGCTACCGAGGAATTTAAAAGCCCAACGGAAAGGGCTGGAAATTCTGGCTCCCCGGGTAGGACTCGAACCTACAACAGCGCGGTTAACAGCCGCGTGCTCTACCATTGAGCTACCGAGGAATAGGTGCGTGCTCTCAAGCAACGAAGTTTATTATACGGACGAATCAGCTCAGGGCAAGAACTTTTTTAAGAATTTTTCTCCGCCTAGTCATTGGTGGCGTTCTTAAACGACTAGTCATTCAAGAACGTCCCCAACGACTACTCATTTAAGTCTGTCCCCAATAACCACCCCCAAACTGTCGCACAACTGACAGCCATAGCAACGCCGCAGATAGAGGACGGACAGCGAAAACCCGCCAGAGCGAGCAAGGTGCCTTGAAACAAGGCGGCATTGACCTTCTGGTCATGCCGCCGAAGTTGAAAGGCAGATTGCCGCTCTGGCGGGTTTGCAGCGTCAAGTGGTTACGCGGTTCGTAGAACCGCGTAACCACCTAACCGCCCAGGTAGGCCTTACGCACGTTATCGTCGTGCAGGAGCTCTTGGCCGGTGCCGGTCATGGTGATCTTGCCGGTCTCGAGCACGTAACCGCGTGTGGCGATGGAAAGCGCCATCTGGGCGTTCTGCTCGACCAGAAGCACCGTGGTACCGGCCTTGTGCAGGTCCTCGACAATCTGGAAGATCTGCTCAATCAGAATCGGCGCCAGACCCATGGAAGGCTCATCGAGCATGAGCAGCTTGGGGTTGCTCATAAGGGCGCGCCCCATAACGAGCATCTGCTGTTCGCCGCCCGAAAGGGTGCCGGCGACCTGGCGACGGCGCTCCTTAAGGCGCGGGAACTGCTCGTAGACGCGCTCAAGGCCCGGAGCCACCGTGGACTTGGGCTGCGTGTAGGCGCCCATCTCCAGGTTCTCCTCGACCGTCATCTGCAAAAAGGCGCGACGGCCCTCGGGAACCTGGGCCAGGCCCTTGCCCACCAGTTTATCGGCAGGCGTATGGGTAATGTCCTCGCCCATAAACTTGATGGAGCCGGTCTTGGAACGCAGCAGGCCCGAGACGGTTTTAAGCGTCGTGGACTTACCGGCGCCGTTCGCGCCGATCAGGGCCACGATCTCGCCCTCGTTGACGTTAAAGGAGATGTCCTTGATGGCGTGGATAGCGCCGTACCAGACGTTGATGTTGTAGACGGAAAGCATCGGCTCTGCCATTTAGTTCTCCCCCTTATCCTGCTTGCCCAGATATGCCTCAATTACGGCATCGTTGTTCTGGATCTCCTCGGCCGTGCCCTTGGCGATGACCTTACCAAAGTTGAGCACGCAGATGCCCTCGCAGATGTTCATGACGAGCGACATATCATGCTCGATAAGCATAATGGCGATGCCAAAGGTGTCGCGGATCTTGACGATGTTCTCCATGAGCTCCGCGGTCTCGGACGGGTTCATGCCGGCGGCAGGCTCGTCGAGCAGCAGCAGTTTGGGGTTGGTGGCAAGCGCGCGGACGATCTCCAGACGACGCTGGGCGCCGTAAGGCAGCGAGCCGGCCTGCTCGTTTGCCAGGTGCTCCATATCAAAGATGGACAGCAGCTCCATGGCGCGCTCGTGGGCGGCCTTCTCGTGCTTCCAGTACGTCGGCAGACGCAGCACGCCCTCAAAACCAGAGTAGCGCTCCTGGTTGTGCAGGCCGACCTTGACGTTGTCCTCCACCGTCATGGTGTTGAACAGGCGAATGTTCTGGAAGGTACGGGCAATACCCATGCGGTTGACCTGATAGACCGACTTGCCCGAGGTGTCCTCACCGTCGAGCAGGATGGTACCGTGCGTGGGCTGGTACACCTTGGTGAGCAGGTTGAAGACCGTGGTCTTACCGGCACCGTTGGGACCGATCAGACCGGCGATCTCGGTCTTACCGATGGTCAGGCTAAAGTCGTCGACTGCCTTAAGGCCGCCAAATTCAATGCCCAAGTGGATGCACTCGAGCGCCGGGCGCTGGCCCAGGTCGCGGTCGGGAACGATGGCGCCAGAAGGATACGGGACCATCTTGCCCTTGTTGAACTCAAACTTACTGGGCATCGGCTGCCACCTCCTTCTTGGAAGCAAAGCGGTCCTTAATGCGTGCGAAGAACGACTTGAGCTGCGGGTTGTTGGTAAAGATCATGACCAGAATCAGCACGATGGCGTAGATGAGCATGCGGTAGTCCGAGAACTGACGGAGCAGCTCGGGAAGCACCGTGAGCAACGCCGCCGCGATGACGGAGCCGCGCATATTGCCCAGACCGCCCAGGACCACGAATACCAGGATGAGGATGGACGTGTTGAAGTCGAACTTGGTGGCGGAAAGCTGCGAGAAGTTACCGCCGAAGAGGGCTCCGGCAGCGCCGGCGAGAGCGGCGGAAACCACGAAGGCGATCATGCGGTACTCGGTGACGGAGATGCCTACGGACTCGGCTGCAATCTTGTTATCGCGCACGGCCATGATGGCACGGCCGGTACGGCTGCGAACCAGGTTGAGTACAATCACGAGCGCGACCATAACCAGGATGGCGCCGGCAAGGAAGGTCGAATAGGTCGACACGCCCGATGCGCCCTGGGCACCCTTGATGATGGCGGTGCCGTCCTCAAGCAGGTGCAGGTCGTCGATCGTAGAGTTGCCCGTGATGTTAAAGATCACGTGCAGACCGCGGGAATCGACGCCCACAATGAGGCAGGTGACGATCTCTTTGATGATCTCGCCAAAGGCCAGCGTCACGATAGCCAGGTAATCGCCGCTCAGGCGAAGGACCGGGATGCCGATCAAGAAGCCCAGGATGGCGGCAGCGATAGCGCCGACCACAATGCTGATGATCAGGCGCATCGGATCGGACGGAACGGCGCTCTCCAGCGCGACGGCGGTAACGATGCCCGTATAGGCGCCGACACTCATAAAGCCCGCGTGGCCCAGCGACAAGTCGCCCGCAATACCGACGACGAGGTTGAGCGAGATGGCCATAACGATGTAGGCCGTGATGGGAACCAGCTGACCGGCGATCATGCGCGGGATCATATGGTTGGACTGCATAAAGAACACGATGGCGAATGCCACGATGCACATGGCGTACGTGACAAAGTCGTGACGCGTCTGCTTGTCTTTAAGGAACTTCATAACGCTCACCTACACCTTCTCGGGGACGTACTTGCCCAAGAGGCCGGCAGGCTTGACGAGCAGGACGATAATCAAAACACCAAAGACGATGGAGTTGGCAAGGCTCGTGGAAATGTAAGCCTGAGCCATCGCCTCGATGATGCCGATGAGAATACCGCCGACAAAGGCACCGGGGATGGAGCCGATGCCGCCGAAAACGGCAGCGTCGAAGGCCTTGATGCCAGGCATGGCGCCCGTGGTGGGCTGCAACACCGGCGAGTAGGAGCACAGGAGCACGCCGGCGATGGCGGCAAGGGCAGAGCCGATGGCAAACGTCATCGAGATGGTGCGGTTGACGTTGATGCCCATGAGCTGAGCGGCGGCCTTGTCCTCGGACACGGCGCGCATGGCCTTGCCCATCTTGGTCTTACCTGTAAAGAACATCAGGCCGGCCATGATAACCAGGCAGGCGACGATGGTGACGAGCGAGACGGCGCTTACGTTAAACTTGGCCAAGAACTCCGGCACCTGGAAGGTGACGAGCGAAGTAAAGTTCTTGGGCGTGGCGCCCCACAGGAGCTGCGCGGCGTTCTGCAGGAAGTAGGACACGCCGATGGCCGTGATCAGAACGGCCAGCGGGCCCGCCTGACGCAGCGGCTTGTATGCCAGACCCTCGATGAGAACACCGAGAACCGTGCAGACCACACAAGAGAGAATTACAGATGCCCAGCCCGGGAGGCCGAGATACGACGTGGCGCAGAACGAGACATAGGCACCGACCATGATGACGTCGCCGTGAGCGAAGTTGAGCATCTTGGCGATACCGTAGACCATGGTGTAGCCCAACGCGATGATGGCGTAGACGCTGCCCATGGACAGGCCGTTGACCAGGTATTGGATAAAGACCGTCATGTTCCACATCCCCCTTTCGAATAGGTTTCCAGTTGATGTATGAAACAGGGACGTTACATCGTCCCTAGATACCAAGCAAGCAGGGAAGGCCAAAACCTCCCCTGCTTGGGATCAAAACCGCTCTATGTAAGGCGGCCTATTAGGCCTGTACGTACTTGCCGTCGGTAATGACGTACGCCGTCGGGTCCTTCTGGACCTGACCCTTGTCGTTCCAGGAGAGCTTGCCAGTCAGGCCGTCAACAGTAATCTTGAGCATAGCCTCGGGAAGCTTCTCGGCAACCTCGGTGGGGTCGGCGTCGACGCCCAGGCCGGCCTCCTTAAGAGCCTCGACCACAGCATGCACGCCGTCGTAGGCGTCGGCGGCAAACTGGTCGGGGGTATCGCCGTACTTATCCTTGTAAGCGTTGACGAAGTCGGCATTCTTCTCGTCGTCGGCGGAGAACGGGGTCATGAGCAGCAGACCCTCGGCAAGAGAGGTGTCGAAGCCCTCAACGCCCAGGATGCCGTCCATGCCGTCGCAGCCCATCATCTTGACGTCGTAGCCCATGTCCTTGGCGTTCTTGAGCAGGACGGACGCCGGCGTGTAGTAGATCGGCGCAAAGATCATGGTGGCGCCTGCCTGCTTGGCCTTGGTCAGCTGGTTGGTAAAGCTCGTGGCGGAGTCGTCCTTAAAGGTCTCCTCGTCGACAATCTCAAGCTTAGACTTAGCGGCCTGGGCCTTAAAGGAATCTGCGATGCCCGAAGAATAGGCGTCGCCGGAGTTATAGAACAGCACGAACTTCTCGTTCGCATACTTCTCTGCCAGGAACTTGGCAGCGTTGACACCTTGGTTGGGGTCGGTAAAGCAAACCTGGAAGACGCAATCCTTGCCCTTGGTAACGTCCTCGGCGGACGCGGACGGGGTGATCTTGAACGTCTCGGGGTCGTTGCCGCACTCGGCGGCAACGGCGACCGACGCACCCGTGGTGGTCGGACCGACGAGGGCCTGCATGCCCCAGTCGAGCAGGGTGTTGAAGGCGTTGACGGCCTTCTCGCCGTCCGCCTGGTCGTCCTCGGCCTTGCTGACAAGCGGCAGCTCCTTAGTCGAGAAATCCTTGCAGCCAAGCTCGACAGCCTGTGTAACGGACTTGCCGTAGGACGCGTTGGCGCCGGTCAGCGGGCCGATGGTGCCGATCTTAAACGAAGCGTCGCCCGACGCGGAACCGCTGTCGCCGCCGTTGGAGGAGCAGCCAGCTAGAATGGACATCGCCCCCAGACCTGCTGCGCTCGCGATAACGCTCCTGCGATTCATAACAGGGTTCAATGACTTACCGGTGAGGCTCGACATGCGGCTCTCCTCTCAAATCTCGTCGGGTTTCGGTTACCCGACAGGCCATCCTTCGCCGTGTTCGGCGTTCGCAAAATACTAGACGCTTTAGTTAAGGAAAGTGGCGATTATTTCAACTTTTCTTTGGATTTGTTCGTTTATCCATAATTCTGCGTATTTCTATTACTTTATGCAGTAATGCCACTTTATTGTGTGAAAGTAATGTTTCCTTCTGTTACAGGCGTCCCTGCCCTGAATAAAACGGCCTCACCGGTCGCGCTTTATGCGCACTTAGGCGGCGATGTACTTGCCGTCCTGAATCACATAGGCTGTGGCGGGCTTTTCGACCTGGCCCTTGTCGTTCCACGTCAGCTCGCCCGTCAGGCCCTCGATCTTGATCTTGCGCATGGCGTGGGCAAGGTCGTCGGCAATATCGGCACCGTCAGCCGTAATGTCGATGCCCGCTTTATCGATAGCCTCGGCAATCGCATGGACGCAGTCATAGGCATCGGCGGCAAACTGATTGGGCGTCTCGTCGTAGGCGTCCTTATAGGCCTTGACGAAGTCGGCGTTCTTCTCATCGTCAGCAGAGAACGGGGTCATGAGCAGCACGCCCTCGGCAAGAGAGGTATCGAAGCCCTCAACGGAGAGCAGGCCGTCCATGCCGTCGGTGCCCATAAGCGTCATGTCGTATCCCATGTCCTTGGCGTTCTTGAGCAAAACGGACGCCGGCGTGTAATAGATCGGAGCAAAGATAAGCGTGGCGCCGGCCTCCTTGGCCTTGGTGAGCTGGTTGGTAAAGCTCGTGGAAGAGTCGTCCTTAAAGGTCTCGGTATCGACGACATCGAGCTTGGACGCCTTGGCCTGCTCGGCAAAGGCATCGGCAACACCCGAGCTGTACGTATCGCCGGAGTTGTAGAACAGGGCGATCTTGGCGTCTGCATACTTCTCGGCCAAAAACTTGGCAGCACTCGCGCCCATGGTGGGATCGGTGAAGCAAACCTGGAAAACCGTGGTCTTATCCTTGGTAACGTCGAGCGACGAGGCCGAAGGCGTGACCATGAGCATATCGTCGGCGATCTCGCCAGAGACAGCGACGGCGGCACCGGTGGTGACGGGGCCGACGAGCGCCTGCATGCCCCAGTCGCACAAGGTATTGAAGGCGTTGATGGCCTTCTCGCCGTCAGCGACGTCATCCTCAGACTTAAGCGAGAGCTTGAGGTCCTTGGTCGAAAAATCCTTGGCGGCAAGCTTGGCACCCTTCTCGGCCGAAACGCCATAGGTTGCCGCGGCGCCGGTCAGAGGGCCGATGACACCGATCTTGAAGGTCTTGCCGTCATCGGTGGGGCCGCCGTCCGAGCCACCCGACGAGCAACCAGCGAGTGCCGCGGTGCTACCGAGCGCCGCGGCACCGGCGAGAAAGTTCCTACGGCTGAGCGTGCTGTTGATGTTGAACATGGTGTCCCCCTTTTCGCTGGCCGCGGTGCGGCCGTCTTGCGGTACAGGGCAAACCTTATGGTGCAAACGTTGACAGTTTGTTACGGAAGTTCGTTTGTAGCGAGCGTGTTTCCAATGTTTCCGCAGCGTTTCGGGGGTGGCGTTTTGTGCTGCTCCCGCTGCCAGGCAAGCACGCGCCCGCACTTCACGCTAGAATGCACTCAACCTTTAAGCGGTTAATCCATCCATAAGATGCACGAAGGAGCTATCTATGAGCGAACCCCTGCGCACCGTGAACGTCGGCCTCATCGGTCTGGGAACCGTCGGCGGCGGCGTGGCCCGTCTGATCAAGAGCCACCACGATGAGTACCTGGCCGCCTACGGCATCGACCTTAAGCTGACCCGCGCCTGCGCGCTTGCCTGGGAGCAGGCCGAAGCCGCCGGTATTGAGCGCGAGGCCTTTACGAGCGACTGGCACGACGTCGTCACCGACCCCGCCGTCGATATCGTCGTCGAGCTCATCGGCGGCGAGCACCCCGCGACCGAAATCTTCACCACCGCCTTCGAGAACGGCAAGCACGTCGTCTCTGCCAACAAGGCCCTGCTGGGCCGTCATGTCGAGACGCTCGCCGAGAAGGCGCGCGCGTGCGGCGTGCAGATTAAATGCGAGGCCAGCTGCGGCGGTGGCATCCCCATTGTCAGCACGCTCGAGCACGACCTGGTGGGCAACAAGATCCTGACCATCGCTGGCATTCTCAACGGCACCACCAACTACATCCTGTCGCGCATGGACGCCGAGGGCGCCGATTACGCTGACGTGCTCGCCGACGCCCAGGCTAAGGGCTATGCCGAGGCCGACCCGTCCGCAGACGTCGACGGCTTCGACGCCGCCAGCAAGACGGCAATCCTCGCTTCCATCGGCTTTGGCACCCGCGTGACCACCGACGATGTCTACCAGCAGGGTATCCGTACCATCGGCGCCGAGGACATTGCCCAGGCCCGCGAGCTCGGCTACACCATCAAGCTGCTGGGCATCGCACGCAACACCGACGCCGGCGTCGACGTCCGTGTGCATCCCACGCTGATCCCCGCCGACCACATGCTTGCCAAGGTCAACGGCGCCATGAACGCCGTCTACGTGGTAGGCGACGCCGTGGGCGAGACCATGTTCTACGGTGCCGGCGCAGGCTCCTTCCCCACCGCGAGTGCCGTCGTGGGCGATATCCTGTCGCTCTCCGAGCAGATCAGCCGCGGCGTGGCTCCGCTGCCCGAGATTGAGCCCTATGGTCACAACCTCGCCTTTAAGCCCATGGACGAGCTCCAGACCAAGTACTATGTGCGCCTGAAGGTCGCCGACCGCGTGGGCGCCCTGTCCGAGACGGTCGACATCTTTGCCAAGCACAACATCTCGATCTCGCTCATCAACCAGGTCGAGGACGGCAAGTCGGGCGTCAGCGATGCCTGCTCGGTCATCTTCCTGACGCACCGCGCGCTCGAGAAGGACGTCCAGGCTGCCGCCGCCGAGCTTGCCAGCGTCGACTGCGTAGCCGAGGTCGCCAACGTCCTGCGCATCGAGGACGTCGAGGCCTGGACCGAAGGCGTCATGGCCAACTAGCCCAACACACGCTTAACAATACGCGCCTCGGGGGCTCCCGTCCTATGTGGGACGGGAGCCCTTTTCAATCCGGCTTCTAAGCACAGCGGCAAAGCGGCATTTGCACGAGCCGTTCATCGGTAGCGCGGGTTACCGTTCACCGATATGCAAACGCGGCCGATTCCGGCTATCGCTACGCTGTGCTGCGAATGTCCGCCCGCGATGAGAGGAAGCACCATGTTGCTCGAGGGCAAGAAAGCAATCATCACCGGAGGCACGCGCGGTATCGGCTATGCCATCGCCTGCCGTTTTATCGAGGAAGGCGCTGCCGTCACCGTCTTTGGCTCGCGCCAGGAGACTGCCGACGCGGCCGTTGAGAAGCTAGTAGCCGCCTATCCCGAGGCCAAGGTCTGGGGCCGCTCCTGCGACCTCACCTCGCTCGAGGCCGTGACCGAGGCCTTTACCCAGGCTGCAGCCGACATGGGCGGCCTTGACACGGTCGTCAACAACGCCGGCATCTCCCAGCGCTCGCCCCTTTTGGATTACACGGCCGAAGAGTTTGCAAAGGTCATGGACCTCAATGTCGTCGCCGTCTTTAACGGTCATCAGGCGGCCGCCAAGATCATGACCGAAGCCGGCCACGGCGGCACCATCACCACCACGAGTTCGATGGTCGCCAAGTACGGTCAGCCCTCCGGCGTCGGCTATCCCACGTCCAAGTTTGCCGTCAACGGCATGGTCCAGTCGCTCTCGCGCGAGCTCGCCCCCATGGGCATTCGCGTCAACGCCGTCGCACCCGGCGTGACCAAGACCGACATGGTCGCCAACCTGCCCGAAGAGGTCATCAAGCCCATCATCGCCACCATTCCGCTGGGCCGCATGGGCGAGCCCGAGGATGTCGCCAACGCCTTCGTTTTCTTGGCGAGCGACATGTCCGCCTACGTCACAGGCGCCGTGCTCCCCGTCGACGGAGCTGCCCGCTCCTAAGAGGCCACGAGCTTCGGCCACAAACCTCACCATCGCACACCCAAACAAGGCGCGCGGCCCGCATCAACTGCAGGCAGCGCGCCTTCTTCTGTTATGAAAGGGAAACTATGTCCCAGTATTTCGGACCAGAACGGGGCACGGTTTCCCCAGAGCCGCTTGCGGAAACTGCATCCCGTTTTGGATGCCGATTCTGGGATGCCGTTTCCGCAACGAGCCTCTCGCGGAAACCACATCCCACTCTGAGCGCCCATTCCGGGACACAGTTTCCCAACTGCCCCTGTTTCGGAAAACACACCCCATTACGCGCCTTCAAACTGGGACGCGCTTTCCCGCAGGATGTCGAGGCAGAAATTACATCCCACTCTGCGCCTAAATTCCGGGACGTCGTTTCCGCAAAGCCCCTCAACGGGAAGTTGCATCCCATTCCAAAGTCGAGACGGAGAGCGCGTCCCGTTTAAACCCTTGGGGCTGCCCTGCTACCTGCCGTCGTCGTCCTCGGCTTCTTCTCTTGCATAGAGCTCCAGCATGCGGCGGCGGTATTCGCGCACAGCGAGCTTGGCGCGCTCCAGGCGGCGGCGCTCACGCGGAGTCAGCTCGGACGGGTCGACCTCGTCTCCATAGGTCTTATCGGCAAGCAGGTGCGCCGCGTCCACGATGCGGGCATCGATGTGGCCGCTCGCTGCCTCGGCGGAAAGACGCTCGGCAATCGTATCGAGCGTAGGCAGGCCCTCGAATACGCGACCATGGCCATGCGAGGTCAGCAGCTCGTGCTCGCGCGCGAGCAAGCTCGCTAGGTCGTGGTGGGCGCGCAAGATGTCGAGCGCATCGGATGGATGCTCGGCAACCTCTGCCACGGCGGCGACCGGTGCGGCATCCACCACGCGGTAGAAGAGCTGCGCGAGCAATGGCATCAAGAACACCGTGATGGCACCGGCGGCAACCATGACCGACGCAATATCTTGCGACAGCGCGCCCGCGTTGACGGCAACGCTCGTAACGGCAACGATGATCGGCAGCGCCGTGGTGCAGTACAGGGCCACGGTAATGCGACCATACGCCGACACATCGCGCGTCGCAGGACAAATGCTCATGGAAATAAGAATAGGCACGGCACGAATAATCAACAACGCCACGATAAAGCCCACGAGCAGACCCGGGCGCGACGCCACGGCCGTCAGATCGATCTTTGCGCCCGATACGGTAAAGAACACCGGAATCAAAAAACCGTAGGCCAGACCGTCGAGCTTGGTCTCGAGCGTATGGTTGCCCTCGGGGATGATATAGCGCAGGACAAAGCCGGCGGCAAAAGAACCCAACACGATGTCGAGATCAAAGACGGCCGAGAACGCCACGAGCGTGACCAGGATGAGCACCGTCAGGCGCACGAAGGTCTGCGACGTGGTATCGGCGCGCTCCTCGACAAACGCAAAGAAGCGGCTGCCGACGCGCTTGGAGCGGCTTGGGACCACGGCCAGCAACACGCAAACCACCGCAAACAAGCCAAGGATTACGAGCGTTTGGATGCCAGTGCGGGCAGACAGCAGCACCGACATGGCGAGCACGGGACCGAGCTCGCCCCAAGTGCCATACGCGAGAATCGAGTCGCCCACGCGCGTGCCGGTGAGCGAGCGCTCGCGCATGATGGGCACAAGCGTACCGAGCGCCGTCGAAGTGAGGGCAAGCGTCACGGCGATACCGTCGAAATGACTGACTGAGAACCACGGGGTAAAGCGCACGGCAAGCCAGGCGATACCAAACGTGACGACCCACGTCGCCAAGCCGTAGCGCCCCTCGACGCCCGTGATGCTCTTGGGGTCGATCTCAAAGCCGGCAAGCAGGAACAAAAAGGCCAGGCCCAGCTCGGACACAAGCGAGACCTCAGCATCTACATGGATGACGCCGAGCATATGGGGTCCCAGTACCGCGCCGAGCACGAGCAAAAAGACCGTCTCGGGAACGGGTTTTCCGGGAATCGCCGAGGCGATAAAAGGACTCGCAAAGGCCACGAGTGCGATGATGGCGAGCGAAACGAATGCCATGTGATGCCTTTCTCTTGTTTGCGCTTCACTGTAGCACCCTCGCCGTCCTCAACGCGCCGCGAGCTGTCGTATCATAGTGAGGTTTACAAATATGTGGCTCAAGGCGACCGCAGGGCAGACCCCGCAAACCGACCGCTGCCGCATACCGTACCGTACGCCCAACCGATCAGGAAGGCAGGAACCAATGGTCTCTCGTATCTACGTGGAGAAGAAACCCGGGTTCGACGTCGAGGCTCAGCAGCTCAAGGGCGAGCTGACCGAAATTCTCGGCATCAAGGGCATCGAGGCCCTGAGGATTATCAACCGCTACGACGTCGAGGGCATCGACAAGGAGCTTTTCCGGTCCTGCGTGCCGACCGTCTTTAGCGAGCCCCAGGTCGATGTGACCTACGACGAGCTCCCCGCAAGCGATGGCGCCGTCTTTGCCGTCGAATTCCTGCCTGGCCAGTTTGACCAGCGCGCCGACTCCGCCAGCGAGTGCGTGCAGCTCATCAGCCAGGGCGAGCGCCCCGCCGTGCGCTCCGCCAAGGTCTATATGATCTCGGGCGCTCTGGACGAGGCCGCCATTGATGCCATCAAGCACTACGTGGTGAACCCCGTCGAGGCGCGCATCGCCTCGCTCGACCTGCCCGAGACGCTGTACATGGAGACCCCCGAGCCCCAGCCCGTCGAGGTGCTCGACGGTTTCCGCGAGCTCGACGAAGCCGGCCTTGCCGCCTTTATTTCCGAGCGCGGCCTTGCCATGGACGAGGCGGACATCGCCTTCTGCCAGCAGTACTTCCGCGATGAGGATCGCGACCCCACCATCACCGAGATCCGCGTGATCGACACCTACTGGTCCGATCACTGCCGCCACACCACCTTCGGCACCGTCCTGGACGACGTGACGATCGACGACGCCGTGGTGCAGCAGGCCTTCGACCGCTACATGGAGATGCGCCACGAACTCGGTCGCGACACCAAGCCCGTCTGCCTCATGGACATGGGCACCATCGGCGCCAAGTACCTCAAGAAGACCGGCGTCATGACCGATGTCGACGAGTCCGAGGAGATCAACGCCTGCACCGTCAAGGTGAAGGTCGATGTCGACGGCGAGGACCAGGACTGGCTGTTCCTCTTTAAGAACGAGACCCACAACCACCCGACCGAGATCGAGCCCTTCGGCGGTGCCGCCACCTGCGTGGGCGGTGCCATCCGCGACCCGCTGTCGGGCCGCAGCTACGTGTACCAGGCCATGCGTGTCACCGGCGCCGGCGACCCCACCGTCCCCGTGTCCGAGACGCTCGAGGGCAAGCTGCCGCAGCGCAAGCTCGTAACCACCGCTGCCGCCGGCTACTCCAGCTACGGCAACCAGATCGGCCTTGCCACCGGCCAGGTCAACGAGCTCTATCACCCCGGCTACGTTGCCAAGCGCATGGAGGTCGGCGCCGTCGTGGGCGCTACCCCGGCAAACCACGTGCGTCGCGAGTGCCCCGCCCCCACCGACAAGATCATCCTGCTGGGCGGCCGCACCGGCCGTGACGGCATCGGCGGCGCCACCGGCTCCTCCAAGACCCAGAACACCGAGTCCATCGAGACCTCGGGCGCCGAGGTCCAGAAGGGCAACGCCCCGGTCGAGCGCAAGCTGCAGCGTCTGTTCCGCCGCGGCGACGCCTGCCGCCTGATCAAGCGCTGCAACGACTTTGGCGCCGGCGGCGTCTCAGTCGCCGTGGGCGAGCTTGCCGATGGCCTGTATGTCGACCTGGACACCGTGACCAAGAAGTACGACGGCCTGGACGGCACCGAGCTCGCCATTTCCGAGTCCCAGGAGCGCATGGCCTGCGCCGTCGCCGACGGTGACGTCGAGGAGTTCATGGGCTACGCCGCCGAGGAGAACCTCGAGGCGACCGTTATCGCCGAGGTTACCGCCGAGCCGCGCATGCGCATGGCCTGGAACGGTGTCGCCATCGTCGATCTGTCCCGCGAGTTCCTCAACTCCAACGGCGCGCCCAAGCACCAGGTCGCCCACGTCTGTGCCCGCAGCGTGTGGCAGCCCAGCTGGGCCGGCACCACGCTTGCCGAGCGCATGACCTCGCTTGTCACTGACCTCAACGTCGCCTCCAACAAGGGCCTGTCCGAGCGCTTCGACTCCACCATCGGTGCCGCAACCGTGCTCATGCCCTTTGGCGGCAAGACGCAGCTCACCCCGAGCTCGGCCATGGTTGCCAAGTTCCCCGTGGACGGCGAGACCACCACGGCGAGCGCTATGGCATGGGGCTTCAACCCCTACCTGATGGAGGCCGACCAGTTTGCGGGCGCCTACCTGTCCGTGGTTGAGTCCATCGCCAAGCTCGTGGCTGCCGGCTTTGAGCACAAGCGTGCCTATCTCTCCTTCCAGGAGTACTTCGAGCGTCTGCGCACCGAGGCCGAGCGCTGGGGCAAGCCCATGGCAGCCGTCCTGGGCGCCCTTATGGCCCAGGTCGATCTGGGTGCCGGTGCCATCGGCGGCAAGGACTCTATGAGCGGCTCGTTTGAGGACGAGGCCGGTGAGCTCAACGTTCCGCCGACCCTGATCAGCTTCGCTGTGGCCGTGGGCAAGGCCGCCCGTGCCGTCTCGCCCGAGTTCAAGGGTCTGACGCATCGCGTCGTGCGCATCGCCCCCGCCACCTATGGTGAGGACTACCGCCCCGATGCTCAGCAGCTGCTCGCCGCGTTTGACGCCGTCGAGGCGCTCACTGCTACCGGCAACGCCCTGGCCATCTCCACGCCCGGCTACGGCTGCGGCGCCGAGAGCCTCTTTAAGATGTGCGTCGGTAACCAGATCGGTATCGAGCTTGCCGAGGATGTAGACGTGGAGAGCCTCTTCACCCCGCTCTACGGCAGCTTTATTGTCGAGCTCGCCGAGGATGCCGAGCTGCCCGAGGTCGCCGACGGCGTTGTCGTCGAGCCCCTGGGAACCACCGTCGAGGGCTATGTCATCGACACCGGTTCCGAAGTCATCGAGCTCTCCGAGCTCCAGGAGGCCTGGGAGAGCGGCATCGAGGGCGTCTTCACCTACCGCAGCGCCGGCGAGACCCCCGAGGTCGAGACCATCGACTTCCGCGCCAAGGATATCCACGTGTACGGCGGCGCCAAGATCGCCCGCCCGCGCGTGATCATCCCCGTGTTCCCCGGCAACAACTGCGAGTACGACAGCGCCCGCGCCTTCCGTGCCGCCGGTGCCGAGGCCGACACCTTCGTGATCAACAACCTCACGCCCGAGGCCGTCGCCGAGAGCACCCACGAGCTTGCCCGCCGCATCCGTGCAAGCCAGATCGTCATGATCCCCGGCGGCTTCTCGGGCGGCGACGAGCCCGACGGCTCCGCCAAGTTCATCACGGCGTTCTTCCGCGCTCCCGAGGTCACCGAGGCAGTCCGCGACCTGCTCAAGGCCCGCGATGGCCTGATGCTGGGCATCTGCAACGGCTTCCAGGCCCTGATCAAGCTCGGCCTGGTGCCCTACGGCGACATCGTCGACGCCACGCCCGATGCGCCCACGTTGACGTTCAACACCATCGGTCGCCACCAGAGCCGTCTGGTGCGCACCCGCATCTCGTCCAACCTGTCCCCGTGGCTGTCGCAATGCAGCCTGGACGACCCCTACACCGTCGCCATCAGCCACGGCGAGGGCCGCTTTGTCGCCAATGACGAAGTGCTCGCCCAGCTGATCGTCAACGGCCAGGTCGCCACGCAGTACGTGGGCGAGGACGGCAAGCCCAGCATGGATCTCTCCGTCAACCCCAACGGCTCCGCACTCGCCATCGAGGGCATCACGAGCCCCGACGGCCGCGTCCTGGGCAAGATGGGCCATGCCGAGCGTCGCGGCGACAACCTGTACCGCAACGTGCCCGAGCATGTCCCCGGCGATAAGTTCATGCCGATCTTTGAGAGCGGCGTGGCCTACTTCGCTTAAACCTTTCCCATCGGGTACAATCCCTTCGGGTAACAACACCCGCCACCGACACATCCGGTGGCGGGTTCTTTTTTGCTTCGCGCATACAGGAAGGACATCATGGAAAGCCGCAAGCCGCATCTCGCCACCCTGCCTGGACTCATCCTGGGCTGTCTTGTTTGTTGCGCGCTCTGGGGGTCGGCTTTCCCCTGCATCAAAATCGGCTATGCACTCTTTGGTATCCCGGCGCACGATAGCGCCTCGCAGCTGCTCTTTGCAGGTTTGCGCTTCACGCTTGCCGGCGCCCTGGTTATCGTTGGAATGAGTGCGGCCCAACGCCGCCCCCTCATTCCGCAGGCTCGCGACATCAAGCCCATCTTTGTCTTGTCGCTCTTCCAGACTATCGGGCAGTACTTCTTTTTCTATCTGGGCCTCTCGCGCGCCAGCGCCATGTCGAGCTCCATCATCGAGGCCAGCGCCAACTTCCTCGCAATCCTCTTTGCCGCCCTGGCATTTCACACCGAGAAGCTCAATACGGCCAAGGTGCTTGGCTGTGCGCTGGGCTTTGCCGGCGTCGCGCTCGTCAACCTCTCGGGCGCAGATGGCACCTTTGGCTTCAGGCTCGATGGCGAGGGCTTTATCCTAGCCTCCACTGTCGCGGGTGCTCTTTCGACCTGCCTGATCGGCATCTTCTCGCGCAAGCACGACGGCGTCTTGCTTGCCGGGTGGCAGTTCTTGGTCGGCGGACTGGTCCTCACCGCCATCGGCTTTTTGATGGGCGGCGCGCTCTCCCCCACTGAAATCGCCCCCGCCATCGCGCTCATTATCTATATGGCACTCATTTCCGCCGTCGCGTACTCGCTATGGTCGCGTCTGCTTGCCGTCAACCCCGTCAGCCGTGTGTCGGTCTTTGGCTTTATGAATCCAGTCTTTGGCGTACTGTTAAGCGCGCTGCTGCTCGGCGAGGGCGCTGGCACGAGCCCTGTGACCGTACTTGTTGCCCTGCTGTTGGTCTGCGGCGGCATCATCATCGTCAACAGGCCCAAAAAGGCCTAATGAACTGCCCTTATTTAGCAGAGCGGATTCACATACTTTAGTTTAATAGAGTACATCGGAGAGCCGAGGGCCGCCACGCACGCCAGCGTGTGCCCCTTTTCCTAGCGTATCTGAACGCCGGCTTTCTTCTTCTCGCGCTTTACGCGGTAGAGCTCCGCGTCGGCAGCACGAAGCAAGTCTTGCCAGGTATCGACGCCATCACCAACCCGTGCGTAGCCGATGGACATCCGCAACAGATACGGAACCTCGGCGCGCGCGAGCTCATCGTTGATTGTCGCGCACAGATGCATGATATCCTGTTCCGCCACTGCCTTTTGGAGCACCACGAACTCATCGCCACCATAACGTGCGATAAAGCCGCCAGACGCCGAGCAGACTTCTTTGAGCGCAGCGGATATGACCTGAAGAGCGTGGTCGCCCTCCACATGCCCATAGCGATCGTTAATCTGCTTAAAGCCGTCGGCGTCCATCATAAGCAGATATACATCTTCGGCCTGATCCACATTTGAGAAGAGCGACAGCATATAGGTCTCAAAACGGTTGCGATTGTTAAGTCCAGTCAACGGGTCGGTCGAGATGAGCTGCTCCTGGTAGATGATGTAGAGCAGCAACATGCTAATCATTATGCCGACACAAAGGCCGGGCACCGAGTATACGACCTGAAAGGTACCGCCCACCAGGGCCGGAATGGCGAAAAATGCCAAGGTTCGATAGATGGCCTTCGTCTGCAGGCTCTCGACCCTGCGAGATTGCACAAATGCATGCAGGGACGTATGTATAACGTAACAGTAGCTGACGATGGGCTGGATCATATAGGCAAAGCCGCGACGATACACGCCCTGCGAATCGATATAGAACAGGGCGTGCGTCCAGTAACTGGTAAACGCCAGCACGACCACCAGAGCCGTAGGCAACGCAACAAGCACCACCCTATAGCGCGAGGTCAAAAGGCGAGAACCCTGCACCGTCTCGGAATAGATAAACCAAATGAGACACGCGATAGCAAAGAGCGAAAACGAAACCGCGTTGGAAATCCAGTTGGCCGTGATGCCTACAGGAGTGCTCAAGCCATCCGAGAGCGTCCAGATCATATCGAAGAAAATGTAGGCAGCAGACGTGTAGCCCAGCATGCTAAACAATAGCTGCTGGGTGCTCGAGAACAAGGAGCGACGACTTCGCACGGCAAGCCCGATAAGAACAATCATGCATAGCACGAATATCTCAATCTTGAGTGCCTTAACCACTAGCGCCACCCCTTCAATACCCAAGTGGTCAGAATCGCCCAATTCGAATCAGGGCAATAAACACCCCTTTACTCCGCAGGGGTAAAGGGGATAATAGCAGAGCGCCCGAACATCACTGCAAAACAGTTTCTGTTCGGGCGCCCATACGGCGCGAATTGCACACGCCGGCATCATTGATGGGTATCGATTGCTACTCGCCATCGATGTCAGTCGCGACGGCCTCCTCGATGGCCTCGACACCGACAGGCGACAGATCCTCCTTGCCTTGGCAGAACTTCTTGTCGACCCAGCCAGTCAGAATCGGAGCCATGATCGCCGTGATGATAACGGCGGTGGCGATCTGAGCGTACGCGATGGGCGCAAGCTCGGCGTAGCGCGGTGCGACCTCGGCGAGGGCAACCGGTGTGGTCATAGCCGTGCCGGCAATGGTGGAGCAAGCCACAGCGGCCTTGCCATTGCCGCCGCACAGACGCTCGAACGCAAAGGTGATGGGACCGACGACAAACAGCGTGACAAGGCCCAGCAAGATGCCGGAAATACCGCCGGTGATAAAGCTCGACAGGCTCATGGACGCACCGAGCTGAAATCCGATGACGGCAATCGCGGGATTGGCACCGGGAACCAGCAGGTTCTTGATAAACGGGAACAGGCTGCCCAGAACCATGCCAATAACGAGTGGCAAGATGGAGCCGATAATGGTGCCAATGGGAATGTTGGCGAGGCCGGAAACACCGAGGATGATCATCGTGACGGCGGGGCCAGCCGTAAAGAACAGGATACCGACGGCGCCCTGCTCAGACTCATCACCGAACTCGCCCATGATGCCCGTATAGAGCGCCATGTTGCAAAACGTGATGCCGCCGATGATAGACACGGAGCTCAGACCCAGGAAGTTGTCGTTAAAGAAATATGCCACGCCCAGGCCGAGAGCCGCTGCGACGACCAGCTTGGGGATCAGCACGACGATACCGGTCTTGATGGCACCCGGCGTGGACTTAAAGCTGATGCCGGCGCCCACAAACAGCAGGATCGCGGCGACGATGGCATTGGAGCCACCGCGGCAGGCAGCCGTAAAGAAGCCGCCGATCTCAAAAACCTGCGGGCAGAAGGTGTTGAGCAAAAGACCGACGATCATCGGATAGATCATGATGTCGCCCGGGATGCGCGGGACCTTGAATTTCTTTTGCTCGTTGGCGGTCGCTTCCTGTGCCATGAAACCCCCATTTCCGCTGACGGGGTACAAAAGCCCACGTCACGCTTTGCTACAGTAAAGTTTGACCATGGTACCAGAAGAAATAGACCAGCTCGGTGAGAAATTCGATTCGTTGGACAGGGGCGCTAAACGTGCCCCGCTCTTATATGAGGCTCAAAACGATATAGAACACGATGCCCGAAACACAGCACCACAGCATCGATTTTGTCTTGACCGCCACGGCCACGACGCCGGCAGCCGCAATCCAGGGAACCAAGGCAGGCCAGGGTCCCGCGTCGAACGCGCCGGGGCTCACCAAGTCGTTGGCGACCAGCGCGGCAAAGGCAGCGGGCGGGATATAACCCAGGGCCTCGGTAATGCGGGGCGACAGCGTTCTCCCGCGCAAGGCAAACGCCGGCGCGATGCGAAAGAACGCGATAGCAGCCCACGACGACAGCCACAGAACCAAGAACTCGTTAACGGGCATCGCGGGCACCTCTTCCGTCAAATACAGCATCGCACGCCAACGCAATGGCAATGCCGGCCACGACGCTTGCCGGCACGGCAATATTCGTGAGGCCCAAGAACTTGCATACGGCGACGGACACCGCGCCCGAAACCGCCGCGACAACGTTGCCGCGCGACAGCCGCTGCGAAAAGAGCAGGCAGATAAAGAGCGAGGTGCAGACAAAGGCTGCAATGGCGGTGGGAACATCGACAACGGCGCCGACGATGGCGCCCATCGTACACGAAACGCCCCATGTTGCGATGAGAATCACGTTGAGCACGAAGGACTCGCGCGGGCCCCAATCCTCCCCTTCAACCAACTTGGCAAGCGAGATGCCATATGCCTCCTCGGTAAGTGTCGCGGCAACAGCCAGCGTCTGACGCTTCGAGGCACCCGTCAGATGCGGCGCGATCGATGCCGAGTAAAGCGCAAAGCGCGAGGAGATGGCAGCAACGCTCGCGACGATCGATGCTGCAGGCACGCCCGCCAGCCAAAGATTGCAGATCATAAACTGGCCGCTGCCCGTCACAAACGTGCTGCTCAGAGCAAAGACCATCCAGGGCTCCATTCCCGTCTGCCCCATGATCATTCCGCACGGCGCGCCTATTGCAACATAGGTAAGCATCACTGGCCAGACGATTTTAAAGATCCTAAGGACCATGCCACTCCCATTCTGGTAAGTCGTCTGCAGCGCGCCTTGCAACGCAGCAGAAATATCAACCGGTGGCAATAAAGTTCACCTACAATTGCCACCGGATCGAAAGACACAACTTTTTAGGAAGTCATTATGACAGCTATCGATCGAGACCGGGCGCGCGCGGCCTTCAAAAGCTACACCGATGCCTACGACGCCACTAACCCACGCATCGCGCTCAAAATCGAGCATACGTACCACGTGGCCGAGGCATGCGATGCCGTAGCGCGCGAGCAGGGCTGGTCGTCAGAAGATATTGACCTGGCATGGCTTTGCGGCCTGCTGCACGATATGGGCCGCTTTGAGCAGCTGCGACGCTGGGACACCTTTAAGGACGCCGAGAGCATGAGCCATGCAGTGCTGGGCATCGAGGTCCTCTTTGGCGAGAATCCCGCCGATGCACCCGCCGTAATGAGCATCCGCGACTTTATCGATGACCCGGCAGAAGATGAGCTCATCCGAGCGAGCATCGCCTATCACAGCGATTTCCGTCTACCCGCACAGCTCGACGAGCGCACGCGGAGCTTCTGCGACATCGTGCGCGATGGCGACAAGATCGACATTATGCGCACCATCGCCGACAGCACCGTCGACACCGTCCTCAAGGTGGATGAGGACACGTTTCTCGCCAGCCACTTCTCGACACCGGCGCTTACCGCCTTTGACGAGCACCGCTGCGTCGCGCGCGATGAGCGCGATGAGCCCGCCGACTTCTTGGTGGGGCTTATCTGCTTTATGTTTGAGCTCGTCTATCCGGCAAGCCGCGCGCTGGCGCGCGAGCAAGGCGATATCTACCGCCTGCTCGACGCGCCCTTTGGCATTACGCGGCCCTTTACCGACCCCGCCACGCAGGCAACCTGGAGCCGCCTAAAGGACGAGATGCGCGACTGGCTGGCGCGTGCCTAGCGCTCAAACTGGGCCAGCAGCTCCTCGACGACCTCGACGGCATCACCGACAACCTTGTACTGGGCAGCACCAAAGATGGGGGCATCCGGGTCCTCGTTGATGGCGATAATGCACTCCGCCCCACCGATGCCGGCAAGATGCTGGATGGCGCCCGAAACACCGATACTCACGAGAAGCTTGGGCGAGACCGATACACCCGTCTGGCCAATTTGGTGGCGATACTCCAACCAGCCTGCCTCCACAATGGGACGCGTGCAACCAAGCTCGGCACCCAGGGCACCGGCGAGCTTTCGCATCAGGGGCAGATTCTTCTTGGAGCCGATGCCGCGGCCCACCACGACCAGACGCTCGGCATCGGCAATTGAGGCCTGCTGTCCCCACTCCTCGGCGGGAATCGAGATCTCGACGCGGGCCTTAACGTCATCCGCAAGCACTACCTGGGTAATCGTGCCGGAGCGGCTATAGTCAAACTCGGGCGCCTTAAAGATGCCGGGGCGCACCGTTGCCATCTGAGGACGGTGGTTGGGGCAGATAATGGTGGCCATCAGGTTGCCGCCAAACGCCGGGCGCGTCTGCTGCAGCAGACCCGTCTCCGTATCCATAGAAAGCACCGTGCAATCGGCCGTAAGACCCGTCTGCAAGCGCACGGCCACACCGGGCGCCAGCTCGCGACCAAAGGCGGTCGCGCCGTACAGAATGGCCTCGGGCTTGCGCTCGGCTACCAAATCGCAGATCAAGCGAGCGTAGACCTCCGCGTCGTTCTGACGCAGGCGCTCGTCACGACAGACCAGAACTTCGTCCGCACCGGCGCAAATCAGATGCTCCAGGTCCCCGAGTGAGCCCTCGGGGCTCATGCCGACCAGTGCCACCAGACGGCAGCCGCGGGCATCGGCAAGCTCGCGCCCCTTGCCCATGAGCTCGAAGGCCACGGATGCAACGGCATCGTGCTCGTCAGTCTGCACGAAGATCCAGATGCCTCGATATGCGTCAAGGTCTGCCGCGCCGGCGGCCTCGTCGCGCTCAATCGAGATGGCGTTGACGGGGCAGGCGTCGACGCACCCACCGCACAGGATACAGCCGTCGGTTACGCGGGCACAGCGATTGGGGCGCTCACCCTCCACCACAATGCCGCCCGAGGCGCAGGCGCGAACGCAGCGACCGCAGCCGATACAGGCTTCGCTATCGATAATCAGCCCGCTCATCTATGCCATCCCCTCGATAATCTTGGCAAGTTTTACCGCCTGCTCGGACGCCGTTCCCTCGACGGCCTCGCACGTTTGGTCACGGTCGGGCACAAACGAGCGCACGACCTGCGTCGGTGATCCGGCAAGGCCGCAACGCGAGGGGTCGGCGTTTACGTCGGCAGCGCTGGCCACGCGCACGTCTGCATCCTCGGCCGCGCGAATACCGGCAATACTCGGCATGCGCAGCTGGCCAATCTCCTTGGCAGTCGTCATCGCACACGGCATCTCCAGGTACACCGTCTCCTCGCCGGCATCGCAGCCGTGAACGAGCGCCAGCGAGCCACACGTCGTAAATCCCGCGCTCTGCACACAGCTCACGTCGGTCACGCAGGGGACCCCAAAGGCGCCGGCCTGCTCGGGGCCGATCTGGGCCGTATCGCCGTCCACTGCCATCTTGCCGCAGATGAGCAGGTCAAAGTCCTCATCGAGTGCCTCGATGCCGCATTTGAGGGCATAGGTGGTGGCTAGGGTATCGGCGCCCGCAAAGGCGCGATCGGTCAGCAGCAGCGCGTCGTCGGCACCGCGGGCGATGCAGTCGCGCAGCAGCGATTCGGTCGCGGGGATGCCCATCGACACCACCGTCACACGCACGTCCATGCCAAAGCCGATAAAGTCGTCCTTCAGCGCTAGCGCACATTCGAGGGCACTTGCATCGAAGGGATTAATGACCGCCTGCTTGCCATCACGCACGATAGTATTGGTCTTGGGGTCCATCTTGACCTCGGTGCTTCCGGGCACCGCCTTGACGCACACCACCATATGGAAATCACTCATCTTCACGCGCCCCCTTTCTGGACGAGTTCATCCAAGAGCTTCTCCGTAAACAGGTTGCCGCGACCCAGCTGGCCGGCAGGATCGAGCTGGAGTTTGAGGCGCGCCGACTCAACCATGGCCTCGTGGCCGTACATCGTCTCCAAGAAGCCCGCCTTGATCTTGCCGACGCCGTGTTCTGCGGAGACGGCGCCGCCCATAGCCGTGACCTCGGAAGCCCACTGGGCAAAGAGTTCTCCGCCGCGGCGATAATCCTGCGCATCGCGCGGCAGGATGTTCACATGCAGATGGTTGTTACCGATGTGCCCCCAGGCGGCAGATTCAAGCCCACTTTCGGCCAACGTGCGGCGATAAAGGGCGATGACATCGGCCAGGCGCGCGTTGGGCACCGACATATCCGACCCCAGCTTGGTAATGGTGGGGTCGGTGCGGCGACGCTCGTCGATGAGCATGTTGACGCTCTCGGGCACCGCATGGCGGAAGAATCGCTGACACTCGCGATCGACCTCGGTGCGCGCGACCCATGTCGCATCGTCGCTGCCGCCCGCAAACTCGAGCACCCATCCCAGGTGGTACAGTTCCTCGGTCGCCTGGGCCTCGTCATCGCAATCGAGCTCCACGTAGACACAGACCTTGGCCTCTTTGTCGAGCGCCGGCAGCGAGGCAAACGCCGTCGACTGCTCGCGCTGGCGACGTAGAATATCCAGGGCGCCAGCATCGAAGTACTCGATGGCAGCCGCATGGGACAGGACAGGGCGCACGGAATCGGTAAAGGACACGGCCTTGTCTTCGCTATCGAAAAAGCAACTCACACCCCATACGACCGAAGGTGCCGCCTGCAGGGCGATCTCGAGCTCGGTAATGACGCCGAGCGTGCCGCACGCACCGATAAAAAGATCGATGGCGTCCATATCGTCCGCAACAAAATACCCCGAGGCATTTTTGGTCTTGGGCATGGTGTAGTCAGGAAGATCAAGCTCGAATGTATGACCCTCTGCCGTCACGAGCGACAGGTGGCGGCCCTGGGCAAAAGCCTCGCCGCGCTGAAGCTCAAGCAAATCGCCATCAGCCAGCGCGACGTGGAGTCCCGTGATATGCGGGCGCATGGGGCCGTAAGCGTAGCTGCGGGCGCCGGAGGCGTTGCATGCCGCCATGCCACCCAGACAGGCAGATGCCTCGGTGGGATCGGTGGGAAAGAACTGCTCGGGGGACTCTTGGAACTCCTCGTAGGCCTCAAGCGATGCCTGGTCCCAACCAGCGGTCGGCAGTACCTTCTTGCTCAGCTGCTTACGCAGCTCCGAGAGCACAACGCCCGGCTCCACGCGCAGCAGAAATTGGCCTTGTTCATCGCGGCGAAGGCCCAAGTAGCGATTCATACGGGAAGTATTGAGGATATGCCCACCGTGGGGCACGGCACCGGCGGCAAGGCCGGTTCGGGCGCCCTGAACCGTTACCGGGACACGCTCGGCATGGAGCGTTTCCAAAATGGCACGGACCTCGTCTTCCGTTGTCGGAAACGAGATGCTCGATGCTTCGCCCGATGCACGAGATTCATCGCGGCCATACTCTTCGAACTCATCGGTGAAGGGTTTAATGGTTGCAGACACGCGAACTCCCCCTTTAGCTAACTACAGTGTTTGCAGGGAGATGTTACCGCATCGTTTCGTCGACGTGTTCGAGACCGTCTCCATAATTGGCGATTTTTACGTTTGTGCAATTCGGCGAACGGCAAGGCTTCCTCGGCAGACGATGCTTTTGACACATATCGCCCCGCCGTCGCCGACCGCTCGATTGTCGCTCGAAAAAAGTTGAAGTAATTTTTCCACCTTTTACCTGCGGAGATGTCAATCCGTCAAGCATTTGGTCAGAAATTGGTCAAGTAGCGGCTGATACGGTCGGCGTCGACAGCCAAAACCGATAGAAGTTTTGGCCCCAGAAGCAGGGAGGTTCCCATGGCATATTACTGGCCCCAGTACGGCGTCGCCATCGAGGTCGACGACGATCCCTATCTCCTGCCTTTCGACGAAGAGGCGTTCCCCGATACGGCGGTCTACCACGTCACCACCGATGTTATCTGCGACCCCGAGTCGTTCTCGGCGCTCGCCCACCACATCGCGCGTATCCACGACATCGAGCTCCCTCACGACTTTGACGAGCTCATCTACTCGCGCCGCCTGATGCTTCACATGCTCTTTGGAGCGGACCCGTCCACGTTCGCACGTGTCTACACCACCAAGGACGCCGCATGAGTGCGAAGAAGCCGCCCCGCCTCGCAGGACTGGGGCGTCGCAAGAAACTCGTCGTTGTCTGCCTGGCTATCGCCTGCGCCCTCATCGCCGTAGGGCTATACGCCTGGCAGTCGCAGCCCGTGCCCGAAGCGGGCGCCTCAGTCACGACGGCAGAGGGTAAATCGCGACAAGAAATCCAAGATGAGCTCGATGCCATCGTCCGCGACAACATGATGACGATTTCGGTCGCGCCGGTCGCTCAGCTACAGGAGGACGGCAAGCTGCGCGTCAACGTGCAAAACGTCCAAGGCAATAAATTTCCCCAGCGATTCCGCGTCATCCAAAACGACGAGACCATGTACGAATCCGGTGTGGTCGAGACCGGCAAGACAATCGAGACGTGCCCCGCCGGCGACATCAAAGAAGGCGAGGCATACATCGAGATCCAGGCACTCGATGCCAAGACCCTCGACAGCCACGGCAATCCGACACGTGTCAAGGTACGGGTTGAGCAAGCCGAGAACTAGCTTTTTCGGCCGACGCGACACCGCACGCAATTCACCAGCATTCGTCCAATCATCGCGGGGACGGCCCGCGGCGAATAGAAAGGAACGACCATGGACATCACCAGGAACATGAACGGAGCCAGAGCGCTCATCGTGGGCGCAGGGCTCGCGCTCGCGCTCGCAATGGGCACCGCCCCGACGCCAGCTCTGGCAGCCGGGCGCGTTGGAACCACGAAAGTAATGGTCAGGACCGAGATCGACAACGTAGAGTTCAAAGTTCCGACGGTTATTCCCTTCGTCGCCAAGGCCGACGGCACGCTTCAGGGCCCCTCAGAAGACGCGACCACCATCGACAATCATTCGGCCTACGGCATCCATGTCACCAACATGAAGATCGACGCCATGAACACCTGGACCATTGCCGCCGACGCCAAGGCCGGAACCGCGCAGAATTCCATCGACTTTAAGGTCGGCCCCGACGGCGCACTCCAGAACGCCAGCGCCGCAATGCAGGAGACGGGCCTCGATCTTTCCAAGAATGCAGCCTTCGACATGGGCTACCAGGGCATTGCCGGCGGCACGGACAAAATTAAACTCAAGACAAGCGGAAACGTCGCCCGCGTCACGCGCGACATCTTCCGCGTAACCGGCGAAGGCGATCAGGTTGCAACGATCACCTGGACGGTCGAGCCCGGTGCGCACACGGCATAAGGCCGTCGCCCTGGCCGCCGTCAGTATCCTAGCGTTTGGGCCAGCCATGGCCTTTGCCCAGCAAGAACAGGCGCAGGCCGCCACGCAAGTGACGGTCGACCTCTCGGAGCTCGACCGCGGCAACTGCAAGGAACCGTTGGCACAGACAGACGACAGACGATGGCTCTTGGCAGCAGGCGCCACGGCAGCAGGTGCGGGAACCGCCGGCCTCGGTCTGCACATCAAACGCAGCCAGAAACGAAACACGGACAGGCCGCACTAAATTAGCTAAGGAGACCCCATGGCATCGAAGAACCTTTTGCCCGTCGTCGCACTCTGCGGCGCGCTCGCAACCGGAACGCCTGTCGCCGCTTGGGCGACTCCCGTCATGGCAGACTCCTTACCAGCAGCCCTAAGCTCCGCACCAAATCCATCGAGCGCCATTGCGTGCAAGCGTTTTTCGTTCGCACAGGCCGCAATCTCAACCTCGGGATGCCTTCGTCGTAATACGGACGGCTCGATAGTCGTGGATATCAATCGTTCGAACAAGGCAAACGGCTCCCAGGCGGGGTGCGCCGTCTGCACATGGCGCTCGATTGTGCTCGATGCAGATGGCGATCCGTGCGATTTGGGGTTGCGCATCGATATCGCTTCGGTCGATGACTCGGCGAACGGAGCGAAGGTCGCCTTCGACGGTGCGTTTTTCGAGAAAGGAGGCGGTATATGTCTGGGCTGCGCCGCCGCGAATGCAGACGATGTGCAGCCCACCCTCTCATTCACGGCATCGCTGCGGCTGACCAAGGCGGGCACCGATGCCATCGCGGCGGGAGAAGCATCCCTGCTGTTCTACGCCGTCAGCACCAAAGACACAGACGCTCATTTCGAGAAGTCAGCCGGATCACTCAGCCTTACACGAGGGATAGAGGCAGGCCCTATTGAAATCGATGCCCACGCGCAAAGCAGGCAACGCATTCTTGCCGACCCGGCGCTTCTCGAAATGGAGTGGAACGGATCCGGAGCCATCGGGATTGTCCCCTCCGCGCTTGACGCCAAGACGCTCCCCTCAAACGACGAACCCATCAACGCAACCATACAAGAAGAGAGCACGGACAAAGAAGCAGGTGCGGGCGACACGCCGTCGCCAACAAACAGCGTCCCAGCTTCTTTCGAAGCACCGAATGGGCCCGCTACCGGTCCAAACGATCCCGAGCTCGCGGACAGTCTGGGACTTGCTGATCCTCAGGAGATCGATGAAGGTAACTGCTGCGTGCTTGCCGCCCTCGACCACACAGAGGTCATCGATGCTGCAAACATCGAAGTTGCCGCCGCCAATCAGCCCGTCCGCAAGTCGGCCATCATCGCATTTCCCGAATCCATCGAAGTCGTCTTTTTGCCATCGGGCGAGGTCGTGGCCCCAACACTGCTCACCTTGTTGGGCGCCAAGAATACTCGAAACGAAATTAAAAAGGTCACGGTTGTCGACCCTGCAACCACCGCTAAACTGCGTCTATACGCCGTTGCCCCAGACGGAGGCAAGACCTTGGAATTCGATGGCGACACACTTCTAGCCTGGCGACGTCTGGACATTATGCAAGACGTCTCGTATCAGATCGAACTCGAAGGGTTTGATCGTGCCCGCGATGCCAATATCATCGCCGCGGCTATTGAATCCCCGCAGCGGCTTATGACACTGCGCTTTGACTACTACCCCTATGTCCCGACAACCACCTGAGGCTTAAATGCTGCGCATCATTCCTAATACCACTTATATAACGTATTAGATGAGTCGCGATGTGCCTCGCATTTCGTTCTGCTACGATTGCCACGTTGGCATCAATACAGGAGGGCTCATGCCGGGCTTGGGAACAATCATCAACGTTGCGCTTTTAGTTGCGGGCGGTCTTTTGGGATTAGCGGGCGGCCGCTTCATTACACCGCGCATCCAAGACACGCTCATGAAAGCATCGGGGCTGTGCGTCCTGTTTATCGGCCTGGGCGGCACCATGCAAAAGATGCTCATCATCGATGGAAAGGCGCTAGCGACCACCGGTACCACCATGCTCATCGTCTCATTTGCGCTCGGTTCGCTCATCGGCGAGGCCATCAACTTGGAGGCCTCCATCGAGAACCTTGGCGAATGGCTCAAGCGCAAGACTGGCAGTGAGGGCGATAACGAGTTCACCAACGCTTTTGTCTCGACTTCACTCACCGTGTGCATCGGCGCCATGGCCATTGTGGGATCGATCCAGGACGGCCTGCTCGGCGACTGGTCAACGCTTGCCCTCAAGGGCGCACTGGACTGCATCATCGTCTGCACCATGACGGCCTCGCTTGGCCGCGGCTGCATCTTCTCCGCCCTGCCCGTCGCCGTGTTCCAGGGGACGATCACGTTGTTTGCCGGCGCGCTCTCCCCCATCATGACCACAGCAGCCCTCAACAGCCTTTCGCTCGTAGGCTCCATGCTCATCTTCTGCGTCGGCGTCAACCTCATCCGTCCTCAGACCTTCCGCACGGCCAATATGCTTCCCTCCGTCGTCATCGCCGTCATATACGCCCTCCTGTTCTAAATCTATCAACGCAGCGGTATCTCGAACATCTGTTTGATGCTGTGCTATGATATGAGGTCACCGTAGCTGCGTTCGAGAGGAGGAGCGGTGGCCGACCAGGACATCAAAATGCTCATCGAGCGCATTATGGCCGAGGCCCGGACCCATCAGTCCGCCCGCTTCTCAAACGAAACCTACGCAGACGAGCCGATTCTCAAAACCGGGCGACAGATGCAGAATTTCCTCCCCGACCAGTACCGTAAAATGCGCGAGATATCGCGCTGGCAGGATGACCCCAAGGGCGGTGCGGGCCGCTGGCTTTCGGAAGCCGAGCTTTTTTACCGCCAGGGCCTGCTGATGGCCGGCTTTGAGGACGACTGTCCCTACAACGGCACCTTTAAGTCGTACTTTCCCACCTACAACGCCATGAGCGACCGGCAACTGCGCGGCTACTTTACCTGGCGTGCCCAAGTGCGCCGCGGAACCGTCGAGGAAACGTCTACGTCCTTTGCCTTTCTGTATCTCTATGAGCTGATCTGCGGCATTGGCGTAGATAATCCACTCGATGGTTTTAACAAGATCAAGGCTTTTTGGGATGTCTATCGCGCCTTCGAGCCCGGCATCGACCGGTTTGCGCGCGTGTGGCTGCAAGATTACGCCGTGTTCCACGGGCTCGACCCCAAGCTGCTTCGCGACTCTAAAACCGTCATGTTCGATAACGCCCTTATCGAACTGCGGCGCGCGGCACGAGACCTTGTACCAGCACCGACGCCGTCGGACCCGGCACCCAAGCGTCGCAAAACCTCCGAGCCCACGCTCCCCCTTCCGCCCGATGAGGTGCGCGAGGAGCGACTCATGGCCGCCATCAACGCCCTCTCCACGTACAACCTAAGTAGCTCGCGGCTCGACCGCAGCCACCACCGCGATCTGCGCCACGTGGCGTGCGCCGTGTATGTCCGCATGGCGCGCTACTATGACACGCACCGAAAGACCGGCATCGTGGCAAGTTTATTTGGGGAGGAGACGGCAATGCCCTACACCATGTTTGCCTCGGCCGTATTCTTTGCGCCCGAGCGCCACGAGAACTGCGAATACCGTCTGGACCCCATCCATATCTACCGTTGCCAAAACGGTTTTTGGGAATGCATGCGGATTCACGGCAGCAGACAAAAGAGCAGCAAACTTGGCGAGATGATGCGCGCCTGCGACCAACGCCTGCGCCTGGCCCTGGACCCTGCCCATCCCCTGAAGGAAGAAAAGGTCCCCAAATATCTGGCCAAGATTATCGATGACGAGATTGTGGCATGGCTTTCGTGGGACGCCGCACACCAGCCCGTCAAGATCGATATCGATTTGAGCCAGCTGGGGCACATTCGGAGCGCTGCCGCACAAACGCGCGAAGCGCTTTTGATCGACGAGGAACGCGAGGACGGCGCGTCCGCAGAAGCCGAGGCAGCGGACTCAGGGCAACCGGAAGCCGAGCCCGTAGCCGACGCGATGGTCGAGGCGGTCGCGGCGGCCGCAGGGCAGGACGAGTCCGACGAGCCGACCATATCCACCGAACAGTTTGGTGTCGTGGCACCGCTTCTCGCGCCGACGCCCGCGTTCGCAGCTGCTACGCCCGCTGACGCCACAAACGAACTCGCGCCCGCCGCAGACGCCTATCTCCGCGCGCTGCTCGAGCACAACGCAGTACAGGCGGAATCGGCGGTAGTGCAATCGGAGCAGAGCGAGGACATGCTCGTCGATACCATCAACGAGGCGCTCTTTGACCTGGTGGGCGACACCGTAATTGAATTTAGCGCGGCAGGGCCGCAGATTATCGAGGACTACGAAGCAGACGTGAGAGGATACCTAGACCATGAGTGATACCGCATCCGCAGCACCTCGCGTGCCCAAGCGCGTCGCTGCCGTCATTCTCAACTCGCTCAAGGGCGGCGTGGTCCCGCGCATCGGCCTTCCTTACATCACCGTAGGGCGCGAGGTCGAGATCCGCGCCCTGCTCACCGATCTGAGTCTCATCGCCGACGGTGGCGCGAGCTTCCGCTTTCTGGTCGGTCGTTACGGCGCCGGCAAGAGCTTTTTGCTCCAGACTATCCGCACGCACGCCATGGGCGAGGGATTCGTCGTCGCTGATGCCGACCTGTCGCCCGAGCGCCGCCTGCAGGGCGGTCAGGGACAGGGTCTTGCCACCTACCGCGAGCTCATCCGCAATATATCGACCAAGACGCGCCCCGAGGGCGGTGCGCTCAACCTTATTCTGGATCGCTGGGTCGCCTCGTGTGCCGACGTCGACGAGTCGGTCGTCAATGCCCAACTGGCCCCGCTCGAGGAGATGGTCCACGGCTTCGACTTCACCCGCATGCTCCGCCGCTATCGCATGGCCGCATCCGGGGGCGACGAAGAGACCATGAGCCGCGTGACCAAATGGATTCGCGGCGAATACCGCACCAAGAGCGAGGCACGCGCCGAGCTGGGCTCCTCGACCATCATCAGCGATGACGACTGGTACGACTACGTCAAACTCATCGCGCGTTTTTTGGTTTGCAGTGGCTACAAGGGCATGCTGGTGCTCATCGACGAGCTCGTGAATCTGTATAAGATTCCCAATGCCATCACGCGCCAGTACAACTACGAGAAGATCCTGACCATGTACAACGACACACTTCAGGGCAAGGCACAGTACCTGGGCATGATCATGGGCGGCACGCCAACCTCCATCGAAGACCGCCGCCGCGGCGTGTTCTCCTACGAGGCTCTGCGCAGCCGACTCGCTCAGGGTCGCTTTGCGCGCGAGGACCTTAAGGACATGCTCGCGCCCATCATCCGCCTGCAGCCGCTCACCTACGAGGAGCTACTGGTGCTCATCGAAAAACTCATGCAAATTCACGCTGGCTACTTTGGCTGGACGCCCACGCTTACCGAGAACGACTTGGTGGACTTCCTCAAGATCGAGTTCGGTCGTGTGGGAGCCGACACGCATCTGACGCCGCGTGAAGTCATTCGTGACTTTATCGAGTTGCTCGACATCCTATGCCAAAACCCCGACGCCAACGTGGCCGAGCTGCTGCAAAGCGTCGGCGGCGACGCGCTGGCGCCGGCAGCCGCAACAGGCGACACCGATACCGCAGGCGGCGACCGTAACTTCGCCGAATTCACCATCTAACCTGCCAAAAAGGGACAGGTTTATTTTGGCAGGCTCTATCTGGGCAAACGTTGAAGCAGTAATGCAGCAAGCCACTACCCGCCGCGTTGAGAGATTCGCTTTTGAAAGGAGGCCCCGTGAACGCCTTTGACCGCTACGCCCCGTTTATCCAAGACTTCATCTACTCCCACGATTGGGAGAGCCTACGCTCCATCCAGGTTGCAGCAGCTGATGCCATCTTTAACACGCAAGATAATGTGCTCCTGACGGCATCCACGGCTTCCGGCAAAACCGAGGCAGCCTTCTTTCCCATCCTGACCGAGTTTTGGGAGAACCCGCCCGCAAGCGTGGGCGCCCTCTACATTGGCCCCCTCAAGGCGCTCATCAACGACCAATTCGTCCGCCTCAACGACCTGTGCGAAGAAGCCGATATCCCCGTCTGGCACTGGCATGGCGATGTCTCGCAATCACACAAGGCCAAACTCATCAAAAAACCGAGCGGCATCCTACAGATTACGCCCGAGTCGCTCGAGGCGCTCCTGATCCATAAGCACATGGCGATCCCGCGCATGTTTTGCGACCTGCGCTATGTGGTTATCGACGAAGTCCATTCGCTCATGCGCGGCGACCGCGGCGGGCAGACGCTCTGTCTTATCGAGCGCCTCTCGCGCATGGCAGGCGTGCAGCCCCGCCGCATTGGCCTTTCGGCCACCATCGGCGACCCCGAGCGCACGGGCGCCTTTCTCTCGCAGGGAACGGGGCGCGACTGCGTTATCCCCCGCTTTGAGGAACCGCGCCGCGTGTGGCGCATCTCCATGGAGCACTTCTACAACTCGGGCCCCCAGGCTCAGCAACGAGGATTCGTAGGCACAGGTCCACAAGAAGCCGAGGTGCTTGCTTGCGAGCGTATTGAGACGGCGGCGCCCGCGGCGCTGCCCGCATCCGGACAAGACATGTGCCACAGCGGACAGCTTACACAGGAAGAACACCGTCAACGTCGTGAGCAGGCGCGGGGCAAGGCCGCTCCCAAAGACCGTCGCACTTCCTCGGCCCCCGAGGGCGAAGTCGACATCCCACGAGCGACCGAGCAGGCGCTTCTCAACCCCACCGACACGGCGCCCGACAACGCCGACCCCGGCATGGGCTATATCTTTGAGCATACGCGCGGCCGCAAATGCCTGGTCTTTGCCAACTCGCGCGAGGAGGCAGAGGCCGTGTGCTCCATGCTGCGCAGCTACTGCGAGAGCCGGCACGAGCCCGACCGTTTTCTCATCCATCACGGCAATCTTTCGGCATCGCTACGCGAGACGGCCGAGGAGCTCATGCGCGACGAGGAGCAGACGCAGACAACCGTCACCACCTCTACGTTGGAGCTCGGTATCGATATCGGCCGCCTGGAGCGCGCCTTCCAGATTGACGCGCCGTTTACCGTCAGCTCCTTTTTGCAGCGCATGGGGCGCACAGGCCGTCGCGATCTTCCGCCCGAGATGTGGTTTGTCATGCGCGAGGAAGAGCCCGAGCCGCGCACGATGATGCCCGAAACCATTCCCTGGAAGCTCCTGCAGGGTATCGCGCTCGTACAACTCTATCGCGAGGAAAAGTGGGTCGAGCCACCCGAGCTCGATCGTCTCCCCTACAGCCTGCTCTATCACCAGACTATGTCGACCCTCGCCAGCACCGGCGAGCTCACGCCGGCCGAACTTGCCCAGCGCGTGCTCACGCTCAGCTATTTCCACCGTGTCTCGGCAGACGATTACCGTGTGCTGCTACGTCACCTCATTAAGATCGACCATATCCAGGTCACCGAAGGTGGCGGGCTCATCGTGGGTCTCGCGGGCGAGCGCATCATCAACAACTTTAAGTTCTACGCCGTGTTCCAGGAAAACGAGGAGTTTACCGTCCGGAGCGAATCGGCCGAGCTGGGCACGATCGTTAATCCGCCCCCGCCCGGTGAGCGCATCGCCATCGCCGGACACTGCTGGATTGTCGAGGAAGTGGACTGGAAGCGCCACACTGTCTTTGCCACGCAGGTCAAGGGCCGGGTGCCGGCCTACTTTGGCGACTGCCCCGGCGACATTAACACGCATGTGCTCGAGCGCATGCGCAAGGCGCTCAACGAGCACGCGACATATCCGTACCTTATGGGTAACGCACGGGCCCGCTTGGCGCAGGCTCGTCATACCGCCGAGATTTCGGGGGCGGGAACCAAGCCGCTCATTAACCTGGGCGGCGATACCTGGGTGCTCTTCCCCTGGCTGGGCAGCTACGCCTTTTTGGCGCTCGAGCGCATGCTCAAGATTAAATGTGCCGCGGAGCTGGGCCTTCGCGGGCTCGATCCGTCACGCCCGTACTTTATGCAGTTTAAGATGAAGGCCGATGAGGAGACGTTCTTTGAGGTGCTCGCCGCCGAGGCCGAGAAGGACTTCGATCCCATCGAGCTCGTCTATCCTGGCGAGGTGCCTTACTTTGACCGCTACGACGAGTTTGTTCCCGAAGAGCTCGTGCGCAAGGGCTTTGCCGAAGGTGTGCTCGACATAGAGGGCATGAAGCAGCGCGTTCTCGGCTGGCGCGACCACGCCTAAGACCAGTCTATTTTGGGACGGGGAGACTTACTTGTCGTGAAGGACGGTGCCGAGGAAGTCGGTGTCGAAGGGCACGGCTTCGGCAAAGGCGTAGTCGCCGTCGCTGGCGATGAGCAGGTAGTTTTCCTCGCCGCCGAACTTCGCATCGCCACATGGGACCACCCAGGCGTGGATGAACACCTCGAGCGCCGTAGCAGCGCAATCACGCAGGAACGTCACATCGCCTCCCTCGTTTGCGCTCACGATATTGGCAACGTAGATGCCGCCGGCATTCAGGCTGCCCCGCACCAGGCGCAGCGCCTCAACGGTCGCCAGCTCGCGCACGGGCTCGGCACCGCCAAAGCAATCGCTCACGATCACGTCGTAGCGACGATGCCCCACGCTCGTCACGCCCAGGTACGAACGCGCCTCGGCAGTAATCACCCGCAGGCGATCGCCCACCGTGTGCTCCAGTTCGTCCAGATAGAACCAACGGCGCGCCAAGCGCGTTATCTCTCCGTCATACTCGATGACGTCCATACGCAAGCCCTCATGCGACAACAGTGCAAACTTGGGATAGGAAAACCCACCGCCGCCAAGCATAAGCATGCGGTCGATGCCGTGACCATAAGCGTCGCGCATTGCATCCTCGGCCTCAAACACATCGTCAAATGCACGATAGTACGCAAAGGCCGGCTCCGCCCAACGCTCGCCAACATAGCTCGCGCTTTGGTAAACGCCGCCCTGCACGAGCACACGGACCTCGTCACCGCCCTCATTGTGCATGCGCTTCACCCGCGCCAGCCCGTTGCGGGTACGTGCGACCTGCAAACAGGCAGCGCGAACAGCGACGGCGGCCGCACCAAGCGCCGCGGCTCCCAGGGCAACGCCGGCAACGACGCCGGCAGAAACACTTGGCTTGTTCATCTAGAGCTCCTTCTGCAGATAGAGTCCATGGTCATAAAACCCAAGATGGCGATAGTACTCGCGCGTACCGATCGCGCTGATCACGTTGATGTGCGTATAACCGGCATCCCGAGCTATCTGGCACGCACGCTCCACGAGCAAACGTCCCAATCCATGGTGCTGCGCCGCCTGACCCTGATCGCCCACGCGCGCCGCCATGCCGTACACGTGCACCTCGCGAATCATCGCCTCGTCCGGCGTCGTCGGCAGCTCGTCCACATGCGCGGCAACAAAAGCGCGATCGGGCAGCGACAACCGCAAAAAGCCCGCGATCTTGCCCCGCGGCGTCACCCATTGCAAAAAGTGCTCGTAAGTCACCGGCGTCTCGTACGCCACTTCCTCATCAAGGGTCAACTCGTCCAGGTCGGCACCCGCCGTGCTGATCTCGCGATAGCGAATCTCACGCACCGTCGCACCGTCACCCCGAGCAGCCAGGCGGTTCTCGACGAGCTGACGTAGGTTGGGCTTCTTGTTGCCCACCATGATGTCGTCGGAGCTAAAGTCGCGAATCATGCGGCTGATACGACAGAATGCCGGCGTCACCACGATGTCATCGGCCAACACGTCGAGCAGCTCTTCCTCGGTATAGGGGCGCCACTCGCCACGCTCGTAACAGCCCACCAGACGCGAGCCCTCGATGAGCGCGCACGGGTAGACCTTGACCTCGTCGGGCATAAAGGCGCCCTCGGTCATAAAGCGCTCGTAGTCACGCTTGTCCCCCTCAGGCGTAGCACCCAACAAGTTGAGCATAAAGTGCGCGTGGATCTTAAAGCCAAACAGGCGCGCGAGCGAAAACGCCCGCTCGATCTGCGCCACCGAAATGCGGCGCTCGTTGATATCGAGCAGGTGCTGGTCAAGGCTTTGGATGCCCATCTGTATCTTGGTGCAACCCAGGCGGCGGATGAGCGTGAGGGCCTGCGGCGTTACAGCATCGGGGCGCGTCTCGATAACGAGCCCCACCACGCGATGCTTCGCCGTCTCGTTGATGCGCTGCTGGCGCTCGAGCTCCTCCATCGTTGCCGTCTGCCACTCGGTGGCCTCGCCCCACGGCGTACCGGGGCCGTACAGACGACGCACCGCACGGTTGTAGCCGCCCACGGCAGCATCCACACGCCCCTGCTCGTCGGCAACGCCGCTCGCAAGCTCAGCCTCATCGGTCGCAATACCGGCAGCCCGATAGCGCTCGCGACGCTCCGCTACCACCGGCGGCAGGGCATCGGCGGGAGCGTCATCGAGCAGGCGCCCCGCCTCGACACGACTGATGCCCGGACGCGCCAGCATGGGGTTGGCCGCCACGCCGGCGACGGCATCGTCATTGAGCGCACGGAAAAGTTCCGACATAAACCATGTCTGATAGCCTTCCGGATAGTCGCTCCAGGTGCCACCGAGCACGATGAGCTCAATCTTGTCGGTCGCATGCCCCATCTGCGAAAGCGCGGTCAGACGAGCGCTCACCTGCAGATACGGATCGAAGCGGTTTTGCTCCGCGCGGGCGCACGCCGGCTCGTCGTGCAGATAGCTTTTGGGCATGCGCAGATCGCTGGGGCAAAACAGGCAATCGCCCGAACAGGGCCACGGCTTGGTGATGACGGTAATGGTCGCCACGCCCGAAGCCGTGCGACGCGGCTTCATCCTCAGCACTCGCAGCAACTGGCGTTCCAGATCGGCATCGACATTCCACGCAGCCCAACGAGCCGGCTCCTCGCGTTTAACCCGCTGGTAGAACGGCAGCAGACGGCGCTTGGCCAGATCGCGCTTGTCGGCACCCTCACGGCGTGCCTCGGCATGTATCAGTTTGACGAGCGCCTTGTCGTCCACGGTCTCGCCGCGACGCAGGGCCTCGAGTATGTTCAAGATAATCTGTTCCATGCCCCCATTGTAAAGGCAAAGGCGCCGGAGCCGACCTCGGCTTCGGCGCCTTCATCAAACAGCGCGTCTATGCTTACGGGTTTTCGAAAACTGCCCGTCACTCCGAACCAAAGGACACGTCGCCCGAGCCGACCTCAAAACGATACGTGGCGGACTTATCACCGTTGTCGAACTCAAGATTCGAAACGGCCTCACCATCGTAGCCATCCGGGAGGAAATCGCTCTCGAAGTCACCGCTGCCCAGGGTAAGACTCGCCTTAAAGCCCGTAGAGTTCGGAACCGTCATCTCCACATCGCCCGAGCCCACGGTAACATCCATCGAGTTCGCGGGGGCCTGATTCAGGTCAAACGTCACATCGCCCGAACCAACCTCGGCGCTGAGCGCATCAGTCACGCCGCCCGCAAACTTTACATCTCCCGAGTTCAGGAAAAGATCGAAGCCATCGCAGATGATGCCGGCGATCTGCAGATCACCCGAACGTACGTGCGCGTTAACTCCCTTCAGATGTTCGGCAACACGGCGCGGCAGCTCAACCGTAACCGAGCGATCGATTGCCCTACCGTCATCACTGCTAAACTGGGAAACCTTGAGCGTCGAGTCCTCGACGGATGCGATGTTTTGCGCCGCGGCCTTGGAGGCATCCATACCCTTGGCAACGCGTCCCCGCTCGATAACGCGAACCTTGTTGCCGTCAACGACCTTGACATCGACCGTGGCCGCGGCGATATCGAAATCGAGGTAGCGAAACTCATCGGCATCAAAGGTCGCACTCGAAAGCTGCTGAGGCTGAGCGGAATACTTACCGCCATCGTTCAAAACATCGGCGTCAACCGCATCGTCCCTACCGGACAAGCCGGATGCAATAGTGCCGAGATCCCACGGACCATCAAAATGAATCCATGTCCGCGAAGCGCCAAAGACAAGCCCAACAATAAGCACAAACGCTCCGATGCCAACGCCCAGACGCACCTTAGATTCATGCGAGAGTTTCATTATTCATCACCTTCTTTGGCGCTCGGATCAGCGGGGGTCGCGGTAGCCACGTCGGTATCAACCGCAGGGGAATCATCCTGAGCCCTGGATGCCACCGGCGCCGGACCAACCTGAATATCCCCGCGCGCCCAATCACCATCGAGCGCACGCGCCACCCAGTGATAGATGGGGATCGTAAAGAAGATCAGTGCGGCAAAGGGGGCACCACCAAACAGGAACATCAGTAAAAAGAACAGCAGCCAGCACACGGCCCAATACGGAAACGACTGGAACGGACCTTTCACTGGAGTCGGATTGACCGCGCCAGCGCTCGTCGCTTGCGCCGTCGCGGCGTTAGCCGCCTGCGCGCTCCAACTTGCAGCTTGCGCTGCCTTGGCCGCGGCATCACTCGCCTGTGTTGCCGCCTCGGTAGCGCGCGCTGCCGCCTCGTGGGTACGGGCGCGCTCGGCCGCCTCGGCCTCGCGCTGGCGGGCACGGTCCTCGTTCTCAAACTCGATATCGTCCTCGATCTCGTCGCTCGGATTGAGCAGCTCGTCCAGACTCACACCATAGAGCTTGGCAAGCGAGATCAGGTTCTCGGTATCGGGCGAGCTCTCCGCGCGCTCCCATTTACTGACCGCCTGGCGCGACAGTCCCAGCTTTCGTGCCAGTCCTTCTTGGCTAAAGCCCTTGCTGCGGCGAAGATCGGCGAGCCGCTGCGCAGTTTCTACATTCATGATTCCTCCTATGCTTTTGCCAGCCGTGCCGCCGGACCGTTTTTGTTCTTAAGGCGCCTTGCACAGTTAGAAATCTATCCGCCACCGCCAAAATCATGCCACCTATTTTAGTGAGATTTTTGACAACCGGCGGTTGCGGGCACATATGAGCTGCGGAAATGTGTCCAAACAAAGCATTGATCAGCAGCTCGGTTGTCCCCGTTGCGGCGTTAACGGTAGTATGGTCGTACTGTTTATTCCGCACCGCCATCGGAGGGAGTTCCGCGCCGTGAACCGCGATTTCGCATCATCGCTCATCCAGCTCAACAATACGTTCTATCGCGAGCACTCCGCCTCCTTTTCCGATACGCGCCAGGCCCCGTGGCCCGGCTGGGTGCGCACCATGGACATCGCGCTCGAACAGCTCGACGTCGCCACCATCGAGCATCCCGTCCGCGTCTTCGATCTTGCCTGCGGCAATATGCGATTCGAGAACTTTGCCGCCGGCGGCGCACTTGCCGCCAAGGGCGTCGACGGCGCAAACCCCTCGGCAGATGCCAGCTGCCCCTTCGAGTTCTATGGCGTCGACTCGTGCCAAGACCTGGCCATCGATGCACATGGCCACGCCCTGCGCATTCCCAACCTGCACTTCCAGGAACTCGACGTGCTCGACGCCCTCATGAAGCTCAACCCCGCCGAGACACCCGACGTGCTTTTCGACGCCCCGCTCGCCGATATCTCGGTCTGCTTTGGCTTTATGCACCACGTGCCGTCGTGCGAGTACCGCGTACGCGTGCTCGACGCCCTGGTACGCCAGACACGCCCGGGCGGCATCATCGCCATCAGCTTTTGGGAGTTTATGAACGACGAGCGCATGGCGCGCAAGGCCGTTCGCGCCGAAGCCCGCGCCGAACTCACCCCGCCGTTTGAGGGTTACGATTCCGCGCAGTTTGAAGCCGGCGACCACCTCATTGGCTGGCAAAACGACCGCCACGCCTACCGCTATTGCCATCACTTTGACGATCAGCAGATCACCGACCTGGTGCGCGGCGTCCGTACGTTCTACAAGAGCGGCGAGGTCCCCGTGCGCGAGCTCGAGCGTTTCCATGCCGACGGTCGCAGCGGTGAGCTCAACCGCTATGTGATCCTCAAGCGCCTGTAGGTATCGGCGACTCGCCGCCGAGCCGCACCGCATCTTTCGGGCAAACCATGCCCACCTTCTTCCAACGCATTGCCGAAACGCGCAGCCATGCGTTTCGCATTTATGACCAAGGAGCCTCATGGGAGCCGTCCACGTTCGCACGCCTAAGAACTTTGTACTCGAGGAGCGCCTGGAGCGCTACGCCGATGCGATTGAGACGAACCCCGAGGCCTATGTCGGAGATTGGCGCGCGGCTTGCGCGCCAGTTGGCAGCAAGCCTTTCGAACACCTGCACCTGGATCTTGGCTGCGGCAAGGGAACCTACCTTGTAGAGCGCGCGGTCAACGAGCCAAACACGCTCTTTATCGGTATGGACCAGGAGCCCATCTGCATCGCCTATGCCGCGCAGAAAATCTGCGAGCAGGAACTGACCAACGCACTCGTCCTGCCCCGAGGCGCTGCATCGCTGCCGCAGCTGTTTGCCGCAGGCGAGCTCGATGCCATCACCATCAACTTTCCCACGCCGCAGCCCAAGGCCAAATACGCCAAAAAACGACTCGTCCATGTCGACCATTTGATGCTCTACCGCCCGCTCTTTGCAGCCGGCGCCACCGTCACGCTGCGCACCGACAGCAAGCCACTACGCGACTACGCCCTGGGGCAGTTTGCCGCGGCCGGCTACGACACGCTGTGGGCAAGTGACGACGTCCGTCGCGACCATCCCGAGCACCCCGAGACCGAATACGAGCAGCGCACCCGCGATATGGGCGCCGTCGTCTATGGCATTTGCGCCACACCCGGCGCGCAGCCCAGCAATGAACAGCTCGCGGCGGGCCGCGCGCAGGAGCAAAGCCTTGCCTGCTACCTGCCCGAAAACCTCGATGAGCTCACCTATGTACCTCTGGGCATGGAAGAGGCCGTCGAGAACTTTAGAAACCGCGCCCGCAAAGGCAAGAAGCGCCTGCCGCAAGAGTCCTAGGGGCTTCTGATGGTCGCGGCGTCGGCAAACAAGCGCAAATTGGCGCCAGCGAACGGCCCTCAAACCTAAGTGAGTAGACTTTTTTGCAATAGCCAGGCACAGCCCGCATAGCGAAACATAAAACCGCAGGTAGAACCCTTGCGCAAAAGTCATGTGCTCGCAATATCGCAAAAAGTCTACTCACTTGGCTAGCGACTACACTAAACGGCTGGGCAGAACGCCCATTTCCTGCATTTTCTTGCCTGCGAACGCATCGATGCGACGCTACGCCATAATAGTTGGCGGACAATCGCGAGAGAAAGCAAACACATGGCACAGACCACGACAGATATCGCCGCCAGCACCGTCTCCGGTGCCGGAGCCGCCAGCTCATTCTCGGGCGGCACGGGAACCGAAGCCGAATTCGGCTCACTCGGTGCGCTCTCCCCCACCTGGTGGGAGCCCGAAGACGGCAGCGAGCCCGAGCCATGGCTCACGCCCGACCAGGCCTTCGAGCGCTTCTTTGAATGGACGAGCAATCGCGGTATTGAGCTGTGGGACCACCAAGAAGAGGCCCTCATGGACCTGGCTGCCGGCGATCACGTCATTTTGGGAACACCGACCGGATCGGGCAAGTCGCTTGTCGCGCTGGGCATGCTCTTTATGGGCATGGCACAAGGCAAGCGCTGTTATTACACGGCCCCCATCAAGGCTCTGGTCAGCGAAAAGTTTTTCGACCTTGTGCAGGTGCTCGGCCGCGATAACGTCGGCATGATCACCGGCGATACGCATATCAACACCAAGGCGCCCGTCATCTGCTGCACGGCAGAGATCCTTGCCAACGACGCACTGCGCGAAGGCGAAGATGCCGATGTTGGCTGCGTCGCCATGGACGAGTTCCACTACTTTGCCGACCCCGATCGTGGTTGGGCCTGGCAGGTGCCGCTGCTCACCCTGCCTCACACGCAATTCATGCTCATGAGCGCCACGCTCGGCGATGTCACTGCCATCGCCGCCTCACTCGAGGAGCACACCGGCGCTGCTTGCGACTTGGTCGTCGACGCCCCGCGTCCTGTTCCGCTGAGTTACGACTATGTGACGACCTCCCTCGAGGGCACGGTCGAGCTCGCCATACGCCGCGACGAGGCCCCACTCTATATCGTGCACTTTAGCCAGGATGCCGCACTTGCGACGGCACAGTCGCTCGCCAATTTTGGCATTGCCAGCAAGGAGCAGCGCGAGGCCATCAAGGAGGCGGCCAAGGGCACGAGCTTCTCGACGGCCTTCGGCAAAATCCTCAAGCGCTTGCTCGGATGCGGCGTCGGCGTGCACCATGCTGGCATGTTGCCGCGCTACCGCCTGCTGGTCGAGCGCTTGGCGCAGCAGGGCCTGCTACCCGTCATCTGCGGCACCGATACGCTCGGCGTCGGTATCAACGTGCCCATCCACACCGTGGTGCTCACCGCGCTCACCAAGTTCGATGGCTACAAGATGCGTCGTCTGCGCGCCCGCGAGTTCCATCAGATTGCCGGTCGTGCCGGCCGCTCGGGCTTCGATACCGAGGGCATGGTCATCGCCGAGGCACCCGAGCACGAGATCGAGAATGCCAAGCTTATGGCCAAGGCGGGCGACGACCCCAAAAAGCTCCGCAAGATTAAAAAGAAGAAGGCCCCCGAGGGCTTTGTCACCTGGAACAAGCAGACGTTCGAGCGCCTGATCGAGACGCAGCCCGAGACACTCAAGCCGCGCCTGCGCATCACGCACTCCATGGTGATTAGCGTGGTCGAACAGGGTGGCGACGCCCGTGCCCGCGTGCACGACCTCATCGAGACGAGCCTGCAAACGCCCGAGGAAAAGGCAAAGCTCGAGGTTCGCGCCGACGAAATCTTCGCCACGCTCATCGATTCCGGTGTCGTCGTTCGCACCGAGGTGCCGCCCGCACCCGACGCTCCGGCTGACGCCGCGCCGGACATCGACTACGCGCTGACGGTCGACCTGCCCGAGGACTTTGCGCTCGATCAGCCGCTCTCGCCGTTCTTGCTCGCCGCGTTGGAGCTGCTCGATCCCGAGAGCGAGACCTATACCATGGATTTAATCTCAATGGTCGAGGCGACGCTCGAAGATCCCAAGCAAGTGCTGCGTGCGCAGGAGCGTGCCGCACGCGATCGAGCTATGGCCGAGATGAAGGCCGACGGCATCGAGTATGAGGAGCGTCTGGAGCGCATTCAAGACGTCACGTACGAAAAGCCGCTCGAGGATTTGCTCGACGCCGCTTTTGACAAGTACTGCCAGGAAGTACCCTGGGCAAACGACTACCAGCTCTCTCCCAAGAGCGTCCTGCGCGATATGCTGGAAAGCGCGAGCGATTTTAAGGGCTACATTCAAAAGCTCGGCATCGCCCGCTCCGAGGGCATTTTGCTGCGCTACCTGGCAGAGGCTTACCGTTCGCTCGACCGCACCGTACCCATCGAGAAGCGCGACGAGCGCCTGCGCGACATTATCTCGTGGCTGGGCTTTGTGGTGCGCTCGGTCGACTCGAGCTTGGTAGACGAGTGGGAAAACGCTGGCAACCCGGCAGCCCTCGACGCCACGCCGCCGCAGGGCATCGACGAGGTCGTGGCGGACCGCCGCGGCTGCACGCTGTTGGTGCGCAACGCGCTCTTCCGCCGCGTGACCCTTGCCGCCCGCGAGCACGTTCGCGACCTGGGCGAGCTCGACGACGACTGGGGCATGAGCGAGATCCGCTGGCAAAAAGCACTCGACGCTTACCACGAGCAGCACGAGGAGATTCTCACCGACGGCGACGCGCGCTCCTCTGCTATGTTCTCGATCGACGAGTCCGACGAGAAGGCGCTCCACGTGTGGCACGTGCACCAGATTTTTGCCGACGAGGACGGCGACCACGACTTTGGCATCATGGGCGATGTCGATCTGGACGCCACGCAAGACGGTGGCGAGGTCATCTTCAAGAACTACCGCGTCGGTTTTATCGAGGATTTGCTCGAGGATTAGCCAAGCATATTGGGACGAAACGAAGCGGGGCTGTTGGCAACATCGCCAGCGGCCCCGCTTTTTCACTATCCGCTATGCCTTACTCGGCATCCTCGACCTCATACGAATCCGCCTCGGCTGGCTCCTCGTTTGTCTCTGGCGCAGCCTCGCGCGCCTCGTCAAACGCTGCCTTCATGGTCTTGTTGCCCCATGTGAGCTTGCGAATGGTAAGCTCATCGGCCTTGTTGTGGGCCAAGCGTAGGTTCTCGGTGCTGCGGCGCAAGTCGTCCTTGGTCTTCTCGAGCTGCTTAATGGCGGCATCGATCTCTTTGATTGCCGACTCGAATTGCTTGCTCGCCAGGTTGTAGTTGCGCGAGAAGCCATCCTTGAACTTCTCCATCTTGGCTTCGAAGTTCGTGACATCGATATTCTGCTGTTTGTACTCCGCCAGTTCCTGCTTATAGCGAAGCGAACCCATAGCGGCGTTGCGAAGGAGCGTAATCATGGGGATGAAGAACTGCGGGCGGATCACGTACATCTTCTCATAGCGGTAACTCACGTCGACGATACCCGCGTTATAGAGGTCACTCTCGGGCTCCAGCAGGGTGCAGAGCACCGCATACTCGCAGCCTTTCTGGCGGCGATCGTGATCGAGTTTCTTAAAGAAATCCTCGTTCTTGTGTTTGGTCGCGGTCTCGTCGTTCTCGTTTTTCATCTCGAACATGATCGAAATGATCTCGTTGCCGCTCTCGTCACACTCGCGGAAGATAAAGTCGCCCTTGGTACCCTCGGATGCATCGTTATCCTTCTCGAAATACGCGTTGGGAAACGCCGTCATGCGCAGGCGGTTAAACTCGGTCTCGCAGTGCTGCTCGAGCGACTCGCCCACCATCTTGGTGGACAGGCGGACCTTCATGTCCTTAAGGCGCTCAATCTCTTCATCCTTGTAGCGAATCAGTTCCTCGTTCGCGCGCTTGGTCTGCGCAAGCTCGAGCTCGTGTGCCGCCTTGGCCTGCTCCTCGCGAGAATCACGCACCGCCAGCTCGCTCGTCAGCTTGGCACGCGCCTCATCGCGCTCTCGCTCCGCCGCGGCGACCGCCTCTGACAGGTTCATTTTGGCCGTCAGCTCCTGTTCGCGCAGCTGCGCACGCAGACCCTCGGCCTCTTGCTCGGACTGAGCCTTTGCAGCGGAAAACTTCTCCTTCACTTTCGCCTGATAGTCGGCAAGCGTGCGCTCGGCCTCGCTGCGAGCGGCATCGAGCTCGCGCTGCGACTCGGCAGCAGCAGCGGCAAGCGCCATCTCCTGAGCCTTGTCTGCCGCGGCAAGCTTGGCCTGCAGCTCGGCAATCTGGGCATCACGCGCGGCTACATCGTTTTGAGCAGCGTTGCGCGCCGCCGACTCGGCAAGCTTGGCTTCATCATCCTTGCGTCCCAGCTGCGCACGCAAATTGTCGATCTCACGCTGGAACTCGGCGTTCTCCTTTTGAGCATCGGCACGGGCCTCGACCGCCGCGCGCTGGCTTGCGCTCTCGCGCTCTGCGGCAGCGCCCTCGAGCTTGGCGCGTAGCTCGGCAAGCTCGGCATCGCGCTTGGCAACCTCTTGTGCCAGCTGTTGAGCTGCAGCGTTCTTCTGCTCGACAAGTTGAGCGTTGCGCTGAGACTCTGCCCTTTGCAAGGCAGCCGACGAACGCGAGCGTTCAAGCTCCAGCGCCTGCTCGCCCTCGCGCTGGACCGCCTTCACGCGCTCATCCAGGTCGCGCGAGAACTCGGCATCGCGCACCTGCTTGACGATATCCGCATAACCGGACGCATCGACCTTAAAAACTTCGCCGCAATGCGGGCACTTGATCTCGTTCATGGCAGCTCCTCGATGGACGCAAATTTCAACCGCCTACACTCTACCGCGCCGCACGGACAAAAAAGACGCCGCCGCCATAATGGCAACGGCGCCAGAACCACCACAAAGGCGACTGTCCCCTTTGTGGTGACTTGGGTCCTTACAGGTCGCGGTAGTCGATCAGGCGAAGATCAGGTTGAGACTCAAGCCAAGTGCGAAGCTCGGGGTCGATCAGCGCATCGACTTCCTTGGTGCGGTCGGTAGTGAGCGAGCTGTTCTCCAGGATAAAACGATCGAGATAGCCCGGATGGCACACAAAGACGACCGTCTCGCCGTCCACCATCTCGCGAACCGTCTGCATGATTGCCTCTTTGGGCTCGTAGCCCGGCTCCATCGAGCGCATCACCATGCGCAGATCAGTATCTCCGCAATGCACCACAGCCGCGGGGTCGAAGCTCGCCTTTTGCTCCTTAAGGCCCAGCTCCTGAGCAACCGCCGAGATCGCCCGGTTAAGGTTTTTGCTCATGACGGCATGGGCCTCAAAGTAATCGGGCTCGCGGCCCACGATCTCGACAAAGCGGTCATGCTGCGCGCGGATCTCGATGCAGGCCTCGTCGAAGTCTATCAACTCCTCGCCGCGCTTAAAATGATCGCGGAAGGTACGGCTGCTATGGAACTCGCCGTTCTCGTTGAGCATGCTCGGAATGAGCGCCGGGTCGGCACACGGCTTGCCCAGGCACACGTTGGTGTGCTGACCCACCGCAATGCCGACATCCGCCACGAGCGACCAGCCACGCTCGGCCTCGGGCATATTGGGCATAAGTCCCGCCGAGCGCACCAGGCCCTCATTGATACTGCGGGCAATCCCCAGGTTAACGGCATACGAATAACCGATATCGTCGGCACGAATGAGCAATTGCTTCATATTGACCCCCATCTACGGAAAGGGACACTTGAAGCGCAGCCAAGTGCCCCAGATAATTGTCCTACCGAACGGATGCTTTAGGCTTTGGCGGCAGCAGCGTCTTCGTCGAGCTGCTCCTTGGTAAAGCCAAAGAAGTAGGCGATGGCAGCGGCGGCAACAAATGCAGTGCCCGATGCAACGCAGCCCCATACGAGATTAGCAGTTCCGCCTGCAACATAACCTGTAATACCAAGGATATTAGTTGCGCCCAAAACATACGTGGTCACATTAGTGAGAGCCGCGATCAGGCCGCCGATAGCGCCGCCCGCGACCATGGCACCCAGGCAGCGAGTATACTTAAAGCCGCAGCCATACAGCGCGGGCTCCGTCACGCCACCGACAATGCCGGAGAGCGAGAAACCAAGCATAGCGCCCTTTTCGTCGACCTCCTTAAGGCGCAGGAAGGCACCGAAGGCCATGCCCCACGTTGCGAACTGAGCGATAGCACCCGCGACCATAACGCAGGAGTCAGACCCTGAGGTGAGCACCTGCACAATGCCGAGGGCAATCAGAACCTGGTGCATACCGGTCATAACCAGGAACTCCCAAAGCGCAGCAATGGCGACGAGGGAGAGGATCGTGACGATGCCGCCAGCGTTTCCGAGGCCGAACATAAAGTTGCCGACCAGGTCGCCCAGAATGGAACCAATCGGAGCTAGGGCGCACAGGGAAACGGGGGTCATCACAGCCATGGTGCACACGGGCACAAACACCGTGGAGAGCATGTCGGGGATGATCTTCTTCATGAACTTCTCGACGACCATCAGCACCGGCATAGACAGCAGCATGGGGAGCACGGTCGCAGAATAGTTGTTCAGCTGAGCCGGGAGCACGCCGTAAACCATCGTGGTCGTAGCACCCGAATCCGCCGCAGCGTTGACCAGCGTCATGAACTCAGGGGCAATGAGCACGCCGCCGAGCATCATGCCGAGCGGCTGGCTGCAGCCGAGCTGCTTTGCGGCAGCCCAACCCAGATAAACAGGGAGGAAATAATAGCCTGCGTTGTAAATCCAGTTGTAGAAGAAGTTGTAGATGTCGGAATCAGCAGACCAGATACCGAGCATGCCGTCGCCGCAAAGTACGGCAAGTGTGCGGAACATGGCGGCGCCCATGATAATGGGGATCGTCATGCACATTGTCTTGGACAGGTAGTTAAGGGCCTTCTTGCCCGCAGTCTTGACCGTCAGTGGCTCCTTGATGCCGTCATCGAGGTTCTCGTCAATGGAGCCTTCGCCCTTGACGCCCAGCGCAATGGCGGCGTCATAGACCTTCGGCACGTTCTGGCCAATGATGACCTGATACTGGCCGCCAGACCACTGTGCACCCAGCACGCCCTTGATCTTCTTTACTTCATCGTCATTGGGAATGGACTGATCCTTGAGGTTCAGACGCAGGCGGGTCATGCAGTGCGTCGCGTTCGTCACATTGGAGGCGCCGCCGACGGCAGCAAGCACGTCCTCGGCAATCTTCTTGTTATCGACAGCCATGTCGAATCCCTTCTCTTCCAACTAAAGGCCGTGGGACTTCACGGCACCAAGACGCACAATTCCGCTCGCGCCTGCGCAGCGCGCGACATCAGTTGGCAAGAGATTGATTTGCATGTGATTCCCGGGTGGATCGACATGAAAAAGCCCCGCGCACAACCGACAGAGACCCAATTATGGCCTCGGCAGAATCGGTAGTGCCTCTCGGAGCTGCGCCGTGAGTAACACCCAACACACGGGGAGTATATGCGGCAGATGCGTTCGTTGCGGCTCAGATTACCGACGAACGGTAGCAAACGACCCGCGAACGGTCGCCATGACGGAAAGGAAATACCAGAGAGCCTATTTATCCGAGTGGACAGAAGCCACGCGATTCACATGCATGATCAGATAGACGAGCTCCTCTTGGGCCAATGGCTCGCCAAAGGTCTCTTGAATCAGATCGTCGACACGGTGAGCGCAACGCGATGCCGCCGGATACTGCTCCACGAGCACGTCGTAAAGACCGGAGTTCTCGGTATCGATCGGCTCTTTCTTTGCCACGCGGTCGAGCAGATAGCGCACATGAGTGGCAAAGCGGGCAAAGGCGAACGACGAGCGATCGACCGTCACACCCAACTCTTCTTGAATAATCGCGACCGTCATATCGAGCAGTCGCTCCTCGTGCTGCTCGGCAAGCACGCGCCGCTCGCTCGGCTTAACCGATGCGTTGACAATCGACATGGCAATGCCCGCGGCCTCGCTTCGGGGCATGCGCACATGAAAGCTCTTCTGGATACCGCGAACAGCCAGCTCGCCCAAGCGGTATTCGATGGGATGCAGCTGCTCAAGATCGCGCTCAAGCGGCAACGACACCACCATGTGTTCGCGGGCACGCTTAATGGCAAACTGAATATGGTCTGCCAATGTAATGGGAAGGTTAGGACTCAATTCGTACGAAAGCTGTCCGGTCGCGATATCGGCCAGCTGAGCAGAAAACTCCAGCACCTCGGGGTCGACCTCATCGATAAACGCCAGGTACTTTGAATCGATGCCGTAAAAGGTACGCGTGATGACATCCAGGTCGACCTCATGCGGCATATCGCCAAAGCCGATACCACGACCCAGCGCGATAAGTTGACGCCCCGCGCCATCTTCGCAGATGGCAGCGTTGTGGTTAATGCGCTGGATAGCCCTCATGGAATCATCGCTCCTACTAAAACGCGCCGTGCAGACCATCCGCGCGGCGCGTTCATTCTACCTGCACTTACAGCTAGAGTCCAAAGAAGCCCAGGATCTGGTCGCGGCTAACGGGCTTGTAGTTGTTGGCATCGAGGCCAACGTCGTAGCGAAGGACTGGGCGCTCGCGATCGCGATTGCGCGCGTTGGTGCGGTCTCCCCTGCTGTGAATGTGCCCGTGCAGCATGATGGCGCCGCGCGCCTTGCCATTCCAGCTGAGCATGGGGTAATGGCTCATCACCAGACGATGGCCCTTCGCGTAACCGGGAGCGACCTCCAGATAATCGCGCACCTCATCCCAAATGTGCGGCGCGTCCGGATCTTCCCAATCGCCGTCATGGTTACCACGGATGAGCGTTATGTTCTGGCAGTCGATGCGCTCGCGCAGGCGAACCGCTTCCGCCAGGGGCAATCGATACGTAAAGTCTCCCAGGACATAAAGGCGGTCGTCCACAGCCACGCACTCGTTGATGGCATCGATGACACGGCGGTTCATCTCCTCGACCGAATCAAACGGTCGATCCATGTCGTGCAAGATATTCGTATCGCCCAGGTGCAGGTCGGCGGTAAACCACATCATCGTCTCTGTCCTCATTTCGCAACGCGTATAAGACCTGTTTAGTATACAGACGCAGCGATGAGACAGTCACCCAAAGAGCCCACCGAACAGACCTCGGCGGCGCTTGTCCTTTTTATTCGAACCTTTACCCCGGGCGTTCTTATCCTTTTGCTTTTTGCGGTCCTGCTCCAACTCATCGTCATCGAGCAGCAAATCCCACTCAAACGGATCGTCTACCAGATCGAACAGGTCATCGTCATCAAACACGTGCGCCTCCATTACCGATTAGCGAGCATCCACAACGTAGTTGAGAAGCCTACGGGCCCGTGCGGACACAAATTCATCCTGTCTGCGTCTTTCAATCGTTTGCCGCAACGCTTGCGCGACGGAACGCTTGCAGATAAGATAGGAACACGGGTGGCACCCGTGGCAGCGGGTCTTGCCAACTCCGATACACGTTTTCATTGTGAGAAGTGGCCGTCTTCGCTTACGCGGGGGCGGCCACTTTGTTTATCCCTATGTCATCTGATTCTAATGCACAAACATGCGCACGAACTTGTGCTTCCAGCTTGCGTAAGGGGCATAGCGGAACGGCACGTCCAGCCACGTTGCCTTGTTCACGATGCTCTTCTTGTGGCTAAACGTATCGAAGCTCTCGCGTCCATGGTACTGTCCCATACCGCTCGCCCCCATGCCGCCAAAGCCCATATGGCTCGTGGCCAAATGCATAATGGTGTCATTAACACAGCCACCACCAAAGGGCACGTAACGCACAAAGCGCTGCTGAACCTCACGGTCCTGGCTAAAGATATACAGGGCCAGCGGCGTCGGACGATCCGTAATAAACGTCTCGGCCTCGTCTAGGCTCTCAAACGTCAGCACCGGCAAGATGGGGCCGAAAATCTCCTCCTGCATCACGGCGTCATCGGGGGACACGCCATCCAAAATCGTCGGCTCGATCTTGAGCGAAGTCTCGCGCGCGGTACCTCCAAGCACGACCTTATCGGGATCGATCAGCCCGCGCACGCGTGCAAAATGCTTGGCGTTGACGATATGCCCGTAATCCTCGTTATCGAGCGGATGCTCGCCAAACATACGGCGGACCTCTTCCTTGATGAGACCCAGCAGCTCGTCGTGCACGCGCGTATCGACCAGCAGGTAGTCGGGCGCCACGCAAGTCTGCCCCACGTTGAGCCATTTACCAAAGGCGATACGGCGCGCCGCGACCTTCAAGTTAGCCGTCGCATCCACGATGCAGGGACTCTTCCCGCCCAGCTCAAGCGTCACGGGCGTAAGGTTTTTACTTGCGCGCTCCATAACGAACTTGCCGACCGGAACGCTACCGGTAAAGAAGATCTTGTCCCAGCACTCGTCGAGCAGCGCTTCGTTCTCGGCGCGCCCGCCCTCGACAACCGTCACCAGGCACGGATCAAATGCCTCTTCACAGATCTGCTTGAGCACCGCACTCGATGCCGGAGCATAGGCACTCGGCTTGATGACCACGGTGTTGCCTGCGGCAAGAGCGCCAGCGAGCGGCTCGAGCGTTAGCAAAAACGGGTAGTTCCAGGGGGCCATGATGAGCGCGACGCCATAGGGCACGGCTTGCGTCTTGCACACACTCACGGCGTTGGCGAGGTCGCACGGGCGCAGGCGCGGACGACTCCATCGAGCCACGTGCGCAATCTGATGACGGATCTCGGAAAGCGAGGTGCCGATCTCGCACATATAGGCTTCGTCATGTGACTTACCCAGATCGGTCTTGAGCGCATGGGCAATATCGGCTTCGTGCGCCCGCACTGCGTCGCGCAAGCTCACGAGCGCGCGACGGCGAGCGTTGACATCAAACGTGGCGTGCGTCTTAAAATAGGCGCGCTGATCGGCAACGATGCGCGCGATTTCCTCGGTGTTCATGGGCCCTCCTAGTTCTCGTCTTCAAACATACCACCCGCAACGACCTCGTACATATGCTCGAGCTCCAAACGGTCCATTAAAAGCGGAACGGGGTACAGGGGATTGGCCTCGGCATCGGCATGCGCCGCCATCTCAGGAATGTCGGAGCGGCGAATGCCCGTCACATATTTGGGTATGCCCAAGGCGGCGTTCATGCGGTCGACCCAATCGATAAAGGCCTCGGCCGCCAGGCTGTCCAGCGCATTAGCCGGCGCAATGCCGGCCATGCGGGCGAGATCGGCGAGCTTGGGAGCAGCAGCTTCGCCATAGGCACGAAGCATGTGCGGCAGGATGATGGCGTTGGCCAAGCCGTGGGGAATCCCGTAACGCCCGCCCAGGCTGTGCGCGATGGCATGGACGTATCCAACATAAGAGCGCGTAAAGGCAACGCCCGCTTTATACGCCGCCGAAAGCATATTGCGGCGCGCACGCATGTTGCCACCGCACTCATAGGCCTCGAGCAAATTGTCGTGGATGAGCTGCACCGCCTGGCGCGCCATCCTGCGCGTATAGGGCGTGGTGCTGCGCCCGATAAAGGCCTCGACGGCATGTGTCAGGGCGTCCATGCCCGTTTGCCCCGTAATGGAGGCGGGCAGGCCGCGCGTAAACTCGGGGTCGTGCACCGCAAGGCGCGGGATCAGCACAAAGTCGTTGATGGGATACTTGTAGTGCGTCTCGTCGTCGGTAATTACCGCTGCAAGCGTGACCTCGCTTCCCGTGCCCGCCGTGGTGGGAACGGCGATGAGCAGCGGCAGGTGACGATGGATACGCAACAGGCCGCGCATCTTGTTGATGGGCTTCTTTGGCTGCGCGATGCGCGCGCCCACACCCTTGGCGCAGTCCATGGCCGAACCGCCGCCAAAGCCGATAATGGCCTGGCAGGCGCTCTCGCGATACAGGGACGCCGCTTCCTCCACGTTTGAGACCGTGGGGTTCGCACGTGTTTCGGCATAGACCGCAGCGCTAATTCCCTTGGACGCGAGCGCTGTCTCGAGCGGTGCCGTGAGCCCCAGACGGGCAATGCCGGGATCTGTCACGATAAGAACATGGTGTATTGAACGCTTTTGAAGCGCTGCGGGCACTTCCTCAGCGTGCTCTAAAATGCGTGGCTCGGTATAGGGCAGCACCGGCAATGCGATGCGAAAAACCGTTTGATACGTTCGGCACCAGGCGCGGCGGGCTAGATGCATAAAGGAAGCTCCTTCATTTGTTGATTGGTCAACATTTGCTCGACCGATTGTACTCATCGGAGGTCGCACGAGGTCTAGCAATCGTTAATCAATCAACATCTACACATGCTTAAATTGTTTTATTAAAAATCATTCCTAATAGGCTTCACATTCGGTCTCATTTATGGATAATAGAACCCGTCAAGACGCACGTCCGGAGAGGGCCCTTACGGGACCGGACGAGCGCACCATCGCCATCGATCGAAAGGATCGAATCATGAAGTTTGTTTGCCCCGTTTGCGGTTATGTGGAAGAGTTCGACGGCGACCAGCTGCCCGAGGATTTCAAGTGCCCCCAGTGCGGCGTTCCCGGCTCTCGCTTCCTGAAGCAGGAGGAGGGCCAGCTCGAGTGGGCTGCCGAGCACGTCGTGGGCGTCGCCAAGATGGAGGGCGTCTCCGAGGACATCGTTGCCGATCTGCGCGCCAACTTTGAGGGCGAGTGCTCTGAGGTCGGTATGTACCTGGCCATGGCTCGCGTCGCTCATCGCGAGGGCTATCCCGAGATCGGCCTGTACTGGGAGAAGGCTGCCCACGAGGAGGCCGAGCATGCCGCCAAGTTCGCCGAGCTCCTGGGCGAGGTCGTGACCGATTCCACCAAGAAGAACCTCGAGATGCGCGTTGAGGCCGAGAATGGCGCCACCGCCGGCAAGACCGATCTTGCCAAGCGCGCCAAGGCCGCTGGCCTCGATGCCATCCACGACACCGTGCACGAGATGGCCCGCGACGAGGCTCGCCACGGCAAGGCTTTCGCTGGCCTGCTCAAGCGCTACTTTGGCTAAGCCAACTGCCTGAGACATAACCTCTAGCTCGAAGAAGGCCCGGACCGTATTGGTTCGGGCCTTTTTGTGTCTCGAGGACTCGTTAACGCCCTGAAATAGAGCTATCTTCGGCATCGGTCTCTCGTCAAAAACTAAGTGAGTAGACTTTTCGAAACTTGCCGAGCAGACCATCCGTATTGCTTTATAAAGTCGCAGGTAAATGACTTGTTTCAAAACGGCCTGGTCGCCAAAGTGCCAAAAGCCTACTCACTTAGAACCGCAGCCGTCCACGATCGAGCTGTTTTGTGTCTAACGGGCATCTTTCCGTCAATTACTCCCAATTTTGTCCAGTCAACGAATAGTTCAGACCGGAGTAATGTCTCAGCCCTTTGCTCATCTGAGCTTTTATCACGATATTCAGCATCGAGCATCCTGCATACGGCCTTAACGATCGCGTGGAATCTACCCTCATCGGATATCTGTCTGTGTGTCAGGAGAAGTACATCGTAGCCCATGGCCTGAAGGGCCGTCATGCGGTCAGCGTCACGCAAGCCATCCCCTGCGCGTCCGTGCGAGGCCTTTCCCTGACATTCAATGGCCACCTGTCGCCTGCCGTCCGGCGAAGAAAGAAGTAGGTCGATATATACACGGGACTTTCCCACAATCGCTCGAGCACTTGTGCTTAGCATCACTTCAACATTAAGCTCTATGCCGCAAAAACCTTCGCCTCCCAGGGATCGCGGCAGTGCAAGTAGCAAATACGCCTCGACCTCAAAAGGCGACGCGGCGCCCAATGGAACGAGTTGCGATACCGCTATAAATCTATTGCCGTAACGCATCCCGCAAACATCTGAACAAAAACGGTCAAGGTCTCCGCCCAAAACCAAAGCGTCTCGACGCCATAAATTTGAGGCGGTGCCGTCCTCGGACGGGCAGCGCACCCAACCGAACGTTGTCGAAATCGCGCCCGAATCAATTGCACGCGAAAGCTCCGCCTCAAGTGCCGCCGGCAGGGCACACACCGCAAACAAGCCACACATCTCCGCCAATACCAAAAGAAGCTGAAGATCCGTCAGATGCCGCAACATGATGAATGCCGTCAGTAGAGGAGACGTAATCAAAACCCCATGCTCCGTTTCCAGCACGGATTCCCTGGGAAGCTCACCAAGAAACAGCCGCTGCCTAATGCTGGCAGGACAAGTCCGTTTGTTTCTCGACCGAACCAATGTATACAACGGAAAACCGAGCGCGACCGCAGCCGTCGGGTTGCGGGCGAGATCATATCGCTGCCGGTCTTCTTCCGGTCGTGGAAGCGGCGGACACAAAGCGCGGACTTGAGGAGGCAAACGCCAGTACCTAAAAGCTGATATGTCACAAAGTAAATCCTTCATAGGCACAGGAAAACACGAATTTCAACCCAGTCAGTCACGCATTGGCGCGAACGCACCAAAAATGGCGCCGAACGGACTGCCAAGTTTTCAACAGCCCTCCCCAACTGGCCAAAAGCTTGCCAAGAACTGGACGGAGCGTTGTTGAAAACCCCGCTTCTTTTCTCATGCGGAAGCCTTGCGCGGCAAGTGAGTAGACTATTTAGGACCCGCCGAGCAGACCGACTAAACTGCTTCACAAAATCGCAGGTAGATAGCTTGCTACAAAACAGCCTGGTCCTCCTCACGCTAAAAGCCTACTCACTTAGGTTAGAGGGTGCGCCCATTAGCTGCGATTCCAGGGTATTTAGCTCATTTGGACTCAAATCGTCGTACTGGACAAGGATTCGAGTCGGGTTTGAAGATCCATGTGCGCCATCGGGACACCAAAAACAGTCATTGATATCGATGTAAGGGATGCTCGAGCGCGCGAGGGCGCGTGTAAAAGAGTTTCCGCCCGTATCGCACTCCGCAGCTACGACGCAGTAGAGGCCGGCATCCGCGTGCTCAACCAAAAACTCCCCCGCCGGAAACGCCTTTCGCACAAGCGCCGTCAGGCCATCACGCGCCTCGCGAGCTCGAACGCGCACGCGGTTCACATGTCGCTCGTAATCACCCGATTCCAGCAAGCGAGCCAAAGCGACCTGGTCAACAGAGCTCACCGACGAGGCGTAGAAACCAAGGTTGCACCTAAACCGCTCCATCAGCTCATCGGGCAGGACCATATACGCCAAACGCAGGGCCGACGACAGACTTTTTGAAAACGTGTTGGTGTAGATGACCGATTGAGCGGCATCGATCGAAGCAAGCGCGGGAATCGGCTTGCCGGCAAGGCGAAACTCACAATCAAAGTCATCTTCGATGAGATACCGACCTGGTCGTTCGGCGGCCCAGCTGAGCAGCGCGTAGCGACGCGCAATGCTCGTCACAAGGCCGGTCGGATACTGATGGGACGGCATCAGGTGAAGGACATCGGTCCCGTTTTTCTGCAAAGTGCTCAAGTCCACGCCCTCATCATCCAACGGGATATGCCGAACTTTGCAGCCCATAGCCTGATAGATTCGCGTCAGGCGCAAATAGCCCGGGTCCTCAACGGCATATACCTTGTCCGCGCCAAGTAGCTGAACCAACATGGTATCGAGCAGCTGGGCGCCCGCACCGATAACAATGTTGTCGGGGTCGACATTCATACCCCTCGTCCCGCGTAGATGGTGCGCAATCGCACGTCGCAGCCGAGCGGTGCCCTGCGCCGGCGCGGGCGAAAAGATTTCACGTTCGTCTTCGGACGTCAGTGTCGCCCGTAGCGCGCTTTGCCAAAGCCGCGCCGCCTCCAAGGCGGAAGGAGAAAGCGCATCGAATCGCTCGACCTGTCCGTTGACATCATGCGCGCTGGGGCCCACGGAGGCGGCATCTCGATCGATGCCCTCCGCAGCCGAAGCCAAAACCGGCGCATCCGGAAGTTCGCACGCGTAGTAACCACGGCGCGGCTTTGAGCAAATATAACCCTCGGCAAGCAACTGGCTATATGCATTTTCGATGGTAATGACACTAATTCCAAGATGACTGGCAAAGGCGCGCTTAGACGGCAGATGTTCCCCCGCCGCAATGCGTCCAGCTACGATATCATCTCGAATTTGCTGGTAAACATACTCATAGAGCGATGCTTCGCCGCGTTTTTCCAAATTGTAGTCAAGCACGAGCCTATCACCTGACCTTATTAAGTCATTCAATCTGGTATTACTCTGACCTTGTTATTATCTCGAAAACTGAGTATTTCGCCATACCCAGCCCCCCGATAGGATGTTCCGTCAAGCAATGCACATGCCAACCAAGGGAGCAACCATGGCAGAACAGACCAGCAAGGCCGATCGCGTCAAACTCAACCGCGAGCTCGCGCAGATGCTCAAGGGCGGCGTCATCATGGACGTCACCACGCCCGAGCAGGCACGTATCGCCGAGGAGGCAGGCGCCTGCGCCGTCATGGCACTCGAGCGCATCCCGGCCGACATCCGTGCCGCAGGCGGCGTCTCGCGCATGAGTGACCCCAAGATGATCAAGGGCATTCAAGAGGCCGTCTCCATCCCCGTCATGGCCAAGTGCCGCATCGGCCACATCGTCGAGGCGCAGGTCCTTCAGGCCATCGAAATCGACTACATCGACGAGTCCGAGGTTCTCTCCCCCGCCGACGATGTCTACCACATCGACAAGACCCAGTTTGACGTCCCGTTTGTCTGCGGTGCCCGCGACCTGGGCGAGGCGCTGCGCCGCGTAGCCGAGGGCGCCACGATGATCCGCACCAAGGGCGAGCCGGGCACGGGCGACGTCGTTCAGGCCGTGCGACACATGCGCAAGATCCAAAAGCAGATCCGCGACGTTGTCGCCTTGCGCGACGACGAGCTCTTTGAGGCAGCCAAGCAGCTGCAGGTTCCGGTCGAGCTGGTGCGCGAGGTCCATGCCACGGGCAAGCTCCCTGTCGTGAACTTTGCTGCCGGCGGCGTAGCGACCCCCGCCGATGCCGCGCTGATGATGCAGCTGGGCGCCGAGGGCGTTTTTGTCGGCTCGGGCATCTTTAAGAGCGGCGACCCCGCCAAGCGCGCAGCCGCCATCGTTAAGGCCGTGGCCAACTTCACCGACGCCAAACTCATCGCTGAGCTTTCGGAGGACCTGGGCGAGGCTATGGTAGGCATCAACGCTGACGAGATCGAGATCATCATGGAGGAGCGCGGACGCTAGTCCGGCAGAAAGGATCGCACATGAGCGATTACGCAGACCAGACGGTCGCCGTGCTGGCGGTCCAAGGCGCTTTTGCCGAGCACGAGGCGAGGCTATCCGAGCTGGGCGCACGTTGTATTGAGCTGAGGCAGGCGGCTGATTTGAAGCAGAACTTTGACCGTTTGGTACTTCCCGGCGGCGAGTCTACCGTTCAAGGGAAGCTGCTTGCCGAGCTTGGCATGCTCGAGGAGCTTCGTGCCCGTACCGCTGAAGGCATGCCCGTCCTGGGCACCTGCGCCGGCCTGATTCTGCTGGCTCACGACCTTGCCGCTCATGACGATAAGGGCACGCCGCGTTTGGCAACCATGGATGTGCTCGTTGAGCGCAATGCCTATGGCAGACAGCTCGGCAGTTTTCGCACCAAGGGACAGGTAGACGGCATCGACGGTAAAGTGCCGCTGACGTTTATCCGCGCGCCCCGCATCGTCGAGGTCCACGGCGACGCCAAGGCCTTGGCAGAGGTCGATGGCCGCATCGTCGCCGCCCGCCAGGGCAACCAGCTCGGCGTAACCTTCCACCCCGAACTCGATGAAGACACCCGCCTCCACGAACTGTTCCTACAAATGTAGGCGGAATAGAAACGAGCGTGGATTTTCGGACACACAACAAATGAGAGTGGATAATCTCCCACTTTAAGCTTGGATGCAGGCTCAAACAGGGAGATTATCCACTCTCATGCTATGTAGTCGTTTAAGAACGTCCCCAATGACTACTTTTTTGGCAGACTTGGATTAAGGCAACGCCGATGTCTTGGTACCGACAGCGAAAACCCGCCAGAGCGAGCAAGGTGCCCTGAAACGAGGCGGCATTGACCTTTTGGTCATGCCGCCGAAGTTGAAAGGCAGATTGCCGCTCTGGCGGGTATGCAGCGTCGACTAGTTACGCGGTTCGTAGAACCGCGTAACCCCTAGAAACGGTTGCCGCGGAAGCCGCCACCGTTGCGGCCGCCACGGTCGCCACCGCGACCGCCGCGGTCGTTACCACGGTTGCCGCCGAAGCCGCCACGGTTGCCACCGCGATCGCCATAGCCACCACGGTTGCCGCCAAAGCCGCCGCGACCGCCACGGTCGCCGCCGCGGTCACCAAAGCCGCCACGGCCACTGCGATCGCCGCCGCGACCGCCGCGGTCACCACCACGGCCACCGCGATCGCCAAAGCCGCCGCGACCGCCACGGTCGCCGCCACGACCACCGCGATCGTCACGGCCACCGCGAGGACCGCGGTCCTCGTCCAAGCCCATGGCGACGAGCGGAGCAATAACCTTGTCGAGAGCGGCCATCAGCTCGGTGGCCTCCTCGTAAGAAAGCTCGGGCAGGAGCTTCTCCTTCTTGTTGGCAAGCTCGACCAGGCCCTCAGCGGCATCCTCGGCAGCGAAGACGACGATCTTGCGCATATCGCCCTCGGCGTCGTCGATGCGGCCGACCAGATCGGCAGCCTCGGCCTCGGCCATCAGACCATCGAGCTCGCGGAGGCGCATGCCGAGCAGGTCGGACATTTCCTTCTGCTCCATCTTGGGCTTGAGGTCAAGAAGCTTGATGGCGCGCTCGATGTTCGCCATGCGCTCGGCCTTGGCCTCCTCCTCCTTGGAAATAGCAAAGCGACGGCTACGCAGCAGGCGGGCGGCCTTCTGCATCTTGTCCATCAGCTCTTCGTCATCGTAATCAACGGCGGCCTCGACAACCTCGGCCTCCTCCTCGGCGGAAACCTCGTCAGCAGCCTCAACCTCGGCAGCTTCGGTCTCCACGGTCTCGACTGCCTCTACCTCGGCAGCCATGGTCTCGTTCTCGATCTCGTTCATGATCTCTTCGTTCTCGGACATGAGACTCCTTCTTGGCCCTCTCGGGCATCATCGCCCCATTCGCGGGGCCCGTCGCGCACTCTTTGCGCTTTAAACATTCATGCCTCTCGGCAAAACGTCCATTAGTTTATGGTCTCACCCGCCAATCTAGCTGCAGAATCTATGTGCACACATTAATGCGACATGTCGCGGTATCATGGCCTGAACCAAACGTGTCCACCCTAAGGAGCCCGCCATGATTAAGCCCATCATGAAATCCGAGTTCTTTTTGCGCCTGCCTTCCGAAGACGCGGGACCCGACGATGCCGCGACCGGGCAGGACCTCCTGGATACGCTCCATGAGCATGAGCACGAGTGCGTTGGCCTCGCCGCCAACATGATCGGCGTGCGCAAACGCATCATCTGCGTAAAGGACGGCAACAGGGCGCTGCTGATGTACAACCCTCAAATTCTTGAGCAGGTCAATGCCTATCAGACGAGCGAAGGATGCCTCTCGTTGATCGGCGAGCGCCCCTGTACCCGCTACCGTCGCATTAAAGGGGAGTATTTGGACGAGAACTTCGTCCACCGCATCAAGAACTTCTCGGGCTACACCGCCGAGATCATCCAACACGAAATCGACCACTGTTGCGGAATCGTTGTATAGTTCCGCCGTTCTACCGAACGGCGGACCGCTTGACGCTGCGCGAGCCGCATTCACACCAATCTGACGTTCAGCTTCAAGGGCGCGACCAAAAGGTCAGCGCCCTTTCGCTTCACGTCACCTTGGCGCAAATGCGGCTCGCTCGCTCATATGACCCAATCCACTGTCAAGGGCCACAATGGCCCCGCCGACCG